>NZ_CABHXX010000140.1 GCF_902170565.1 Yersinia thracica | reverse complement strand
ATGCAAACTCATTCTATCTTTTTTTTACCATGAATATGGTCCATTACCTATCACTAAAATAGATGAGTTAACTAAAAACAACACCATGACAAATAAAAATCATCACTCAGCCGCATGAATATCACATTAGAGAAGGTGATATTTTCATGGCAGAGAGAGAAACAAACTTGAAATATACAGATATAGGATAAGTGAAAAAGAGGCTAATAAAATTCAGCCCCTCTTTTTATACGATTACTTTTGAGTCAGTAGGAACTTAACAACATCCGCATACTGTTTAACATAGATATCCATTGAGCTGGTATCCATGCCATCGTTCTTAATCATATATTTGCCATTAACAAACATTGCTGGCACACCACGTAATTGCAAATCTTCAGCGGCTTTTTGCTGCTGAACAACCAGTGATTTAACCACAAAGCTGTTTAATGCGGCGTCATAGTCTTCACCACTCACACCTGCTTTGATAAATACATTACGGATGTCACCCGGTGTTTGTACAGTTTGTGTTTTCTGTACACCTTCAAACATCAATGGAGTGACTTTTTCCTCAACACCCAACGCCATAGCGACAGCCCATGCTTGAGTCAGTTCCTTGCCCAATGGGCCGAGGAAATCAACATGGTAACGGGTCATTTTAGTCCCTTCTGGCAATGCTTTTTTGACTGCCTGAGGAACATGATAAACCTCTTCAAACTGGTAACAGTGCGGGCAATAGAAAGAGAAAAACTCTAAAACCTGAGGCTCACCGGTTAATGGTTTGTTTAACGTCTGATACTGGGTGCCATCAGTAAATTGTGCTGCCGATGCACTGAATGCCATCACCATACCAACAAGTGCTAACCATACATTTTTCATACTATAACAATCTCCATTATCTTAGCTTTAGTACATTGGCATTAGCTGCAGAGGGGGTGCCTGCAACAGCTTAACCTGTTCTGTAAATGAGGCAGTCTGTTGTAACCAGAAATCAGACTCCGCCATCCACGGAAAACTTTTAGGAAATGCAGGGTCTTGCCAACGCCTGGCAACCCATGCAAGGTAATAAACCATCCGCATCGCGCGTAACGGTTCAATGAGTGCAAGCTCGCGCTGATCAAAATCAGCAAACTCACCATAGGCTTCAAGCAAAATATCCAGTTGGATTAATTGCTCACTGCGTTCACCATGTAACAACATCCAAAGATCCTGAACCGCCGGGCCATTTCGGGCATCATCCAAATCAACAAACATCGGCCCATCACGCCACAAAATATTCCCTGGGTGACAATCGCCATGTAACCGCAATGGCCGCCAATCAGTATGCCAATACTGCTTGATGGTGCTAATCAGTAGGTCAGTTGCCGCCAGAAATTTATCTCGCTGCTTTGCTGGCACTAACTCACTACTGGCCAGTAACTGGCGCGGTTCTGTTAGATACTCCTCAATACCTATTGTTGAGCGAGCGACAAAAAGAGCATCACTACCTACCTGATGAATTCGGCCTAAATAACGCCCAACCCACTCTAATTGGTCAAGATTATCTATTTCATACTGTCGCCCGCCAACACTCGGAAAAACAGTAAAGAAAAAGCCACCGTGAGTATGCAAGGTGAGTCCGTTGAGCTGCAATGGGGCTATTACCGGGATTTCCGCTTCAGCCAAATCAAGCGAGAATTGATGCTCTTCTATGATTTGCTCACTGCTCCAGCGCTCAGGGCGATAAAACTTCACCACGTACCGTTTACGATCTTCATCCATAAACTGATAAACGCGGTTCTCATAGCTGTTAAGCGCAGTTAACCCTGAATCCACCCGCAGTCCTACCCCTTCAAGGGCATCCATAATCAGGTCTGGAGACAAGGTCTGAAAATTAAAAGCAGAGCTGTTCATAACAACATTCAGTCTTTATAAGTGACAGCGGCGCGCTGAGAATAATAAATAGTATCATCAAAAACCCCTATCTCCGCAGACAGGAGCATGACTAATCTTTAATGATGCCACGGGCACGCAATATGGCAGACTTAAAGTCTTCCTCGTAATCCTTTTTCAGACCAGGAATGACTTCCGTTGATGCTGAACCACGCATTTTTAGATGATAAATAAGAATATCGTCCGTGAGCTCTGAAAGCCCACCTTCAAAACCGGCCTCATTTGATAGTTTTTGTAAAAACTGCACCAGATTTAAATCGGGCTCTTGCTGCCAGGCGGGATGTAAAAGCTCAATCAGTTCATTAACACGATGGCATTTCATAGCAAATTTATCCTATTCAAAATATGCTGACAAAGTAACAGGGATATTCACACAGGGAAAGAGAGCCTATTGTCAATAAAAGTAAATCCTGACCAGCCGTGCTATTTAAAGATACAATTCGTCCGTCGGTTGAATGCAACGGAGTGATAAAAATGCAGCCCAATATTACAGGTGTTATTCTTGCAGGAGGCCGTTCTTCCCGAATGGGAGGTAATGATAAAGGACTTATTCTTCTTCACAATAAACCGTTGTTTCAACATGTCATTGATAGATTAAAACCTCAAGTTAACAATCTCCTTATTAATGCTAATCGTAATCAAGAGATCTACCAAAAAAGTGGAATTACTGTCATTAACGATATCATTACTGGCTTTGTAGGGCCATTGGCGGGTATGCATACAGGGTTAAGCTATTCAGCTACGGAATGGGTTGTATTTGCTCCTTGTGACGTTCCTGCGCTTCCAAGCAATTTAGTGTCTCAACTTTGGCAAGGAAAGCAGCAAGCACTGGCGGCTTATGTTCACGATGGCCAGCGAGCACACCCGACATTAGCGCTAATGCATGTTAGCCTGAAATCACTGCTTGCGGAATATTTAGCAAAAGGCGATCGCAAACTAATGATATTTATGGAGAGTGTTAATGCTCAATCCGTAATATTCAGAGGGCAAGGAGAGCAATTCAGTAACCTAAATACCCCCACCGACTGCGATTTATGGGAACAAAGTAAAAGAGGTGAGTTATGAGCCGAAAAATATCACCACTATTAGGGATTACCGCATACAGTGGTACAGGAAAAACAACATTACTCAAAAGCCTAATTCCTTTATTACAACAGCGCCAAATCCGGGTGGGTCTGATCAAACATACACATCATAATATGGAAATTGATACGCCAGGCAAGGATAGCTATGAATTACGCAAGGCAGGCGCCCACCAGACGTTAGTTGCCAGTGATTGCCGCTGGGCATTAATGACCGAAACACCGGAACAAAAGCCGTTGGATCTGCACTATCTTGCCAGCAGGTTGGATACCTCAACTATCGATTTAATCTTGGTTGAAGGCTTTAAGCATGAGCCAATCAATAAAATCGCTCTATATAGAGAAGCTGTGGGCAAGCCGTTCTCAAGCTTGATTGATGAATATGTTATCGCATTAGCAAGTGATAAACCGATTGCTACTGATGTCGTACAGCTGGATATTAATCAGCCAGAACAGATTGCAGAGTTTATTTGTAGCTGGTTAGAGAAAATCAGAATGACTGAAGAAAGTATTTAATCAGCACTATTGCTTATATTAAGTTTCATCCTAACCAAACGCAAAAAAGGCCACCCGTCAGGGCAGCCTCCTCTTTTATTATTTAGCTATTCGCGCACATAGCAAAAACCCCACGCTTTTGGCATGGGGTCTCGGCTTTATTTGATGCCTGGCAGTGTCCTACTCTCGCATGGGGAGACCCCACACTACCATCGGCGCTACGGCGTTTCACTT
>NZ_CABHXX010000139.1 GCF_902170565.1 Yersinia thracica | reverse complement strand
ATCTATTATTGCTGTGAACCAGTTAACCTCTATTAACCTCTATTAACCTCTATTAACCTCTATTAACCTAAATATAATTTATTGCAAGAGAATTAATGCTATTAGCATAGCGCTATTCTCCCCCTGTTTATTTGCACCATAAACTACATGACTCACTGCTCCAGCCGCTAATGCAGCAGTGCCAATGATTCTGAAGTATTTGTCATTTTACCCATCACAAAAGCCAGATTAGCGGCAGCGACCAAAGAAGCGGCATGCGCGTCAGCGCTCATTTGCTGCGCATTCAACAACCCATTGGCAGTCTCATTAGCTACTGTGATTGTGCCGACACCATTGCGATAAGATTCCAGTGCGGCGTCATAGGTAATAAACGAGGTTTTCACCAGATTTAATGCAGCCTGATTGGATTCAAGCGCAGAGCGCAATGTATCTGCCGCCACCACAATTTCACGCACTGCCAACTCCTGCGTTTTCTTAAACCCTTCAGCAGCAACTGCGGCTCGGGATTCCGCCTCTTTCACCCGCGCCGCGCGGATCCCGCCATCGTAAATCGGCACAGTGACGCCAATCAGAATGCTGGAGGATGAGGTCTGCGGGCTGATGCCGGGCAAGCCCTGAATATCAAAACGCCCATCCCCCCCCGCCACAGCTCCGGCCAGATAGACTTTGGGCAAGAAATCAGCTTCTGTTGCTTTGATACCCGCTTTGGCGGCTTCAACCGCCGCATAACTGGCTAACACATCTGGCCGCTGGGAAAGCGCCAGCTGAATCATTTTTTCGGTAGGTGCACTGATCCCCTTTGGCAAAGCACGATCCTCGGCATACCCAACTTTGATATCCAATGATGGAGAAACGCCCATCGCGCCCAGCAATGCCTGATAAGTATCACGTTCAGTGCCCTTTGCCATCACGCGACGTAACTCAGACTGCGCAACCTGCTGTTGCGCCAGCGCCACTTCAACTGTCGTCGCGACCCCATTTTTGTGCCGTTCTTCGGCAGCATCCTGAATTTTTAGGCTATTTTTCAGCGTTTGCTCTGCTATCTGGCGCTGAGTTTGTGCCACGCCATATTGGAAGTAACTGCGGGTGACATCATAAATGAGCTTTTGGTGCATACCATTGAAGGTCACATTAGCGGCATAGGAAGTCTGTTTAGCGGCATCAAGCAGCGCGCTGCGCTGACCGAAATCAAAGATAAGCCACTGTAATGCTAAAGCAGGAACCACCGCACTGCCGGAGGTTTTTAGATCCTTATCACCGCCAATCGCGTAAGGTAACGGCGTGGTGGTACTCTGGTAGCCGCCAATCACACTCGCTGAAATGATCGGTAAAAATATCGCCTCCCCCATTCCTACCGCCAGTGCTGCTTGCCGCGCTTGTTGCCAGGCAATTCGAGTATCCGGATTCTGACTTTGGGCGATATCAATCAATTCTGGTAATGAATAAGCACGATCACTTTTTAGGGTCGGCGGCGGGGCCAATTCCGCCACCCGCGGATTCGGTGGGACAGAAAAGTTACCGCTCCCCACCGAAGCATTGGCATCAGGCGACCAAGGTTCGGTATAAGATGCAGGTGCAAGATCCAAGCTGTCTGTAGCACAACCGGCGATCAACATGCTCAGACTCAATACCGAGCTAATCAAACTTATTTTGACTATCCGGGCCGTCAATACAACGTGCGTCATCATGTCATCCAATTCCCAGAAGTTCCTCAAGCCGCTTTATACGTTGTTGAATAGTCAGATCAATTGGCAATAACTCTTTTTGTAATAACTCTTGCCGTAATGATGCGCCATTCTGTTTTTGCTCATTAGATAATGCCGTAGCATCGCCACCTGCCGAAAGCCGACGCAATTGTTCGACATCGGACGCCGATTTTTCAGTGGGGAGAAACAACACCGGGCACAACTTGTCCATTTCTGCCAGTATTGCTTGTAAGCGCGCACACTCTTCTCGCGAGGGGCGTAATTGCACGGGTTCGAAAGGGATCAGCGCCAGCTCTTCTCGCGCACGGTTAATCTCAGCCTCAACAGTGGTGGCCTCTCTTAGTGCCGCAGGCCGTGCATCGGGCGATAATGCCGCCAAATTTGTTAGTGATTTCAAGGCATTATTGACATGGACACGCACCGCATCTGTAATCGCCACCGGCCACAGCAGGGTAAAGATTAAATACACCACCAGATTACCCAGCAAAATACCCAGCACCCTATCAAGAGCCACGCCCAGATCGGTACTCGGCCCAAAACCTTGCAATACCGTCAGCAGGAAGGCCAGTCCTACCTGCACACCGGCATACGCGATGCGCTCACTGCCACATGATACCCAAGCGGCCAATAGGATGCAGCCAAACACCAGCGCCATCAATTGCCCAATATCATTCAGATGGGGAATAATGAAGATAATCGACAGCACCCCCATCAGTGCCCCAATCAAGCAACCAATAATCCGTAAAACCAGTTTATGCACCGTCTCGCCGGTGGTGCCCAGCGCCGCAACATAGCAGGTGATCATGGCGGTATGAATATCCTGCCAGTCCAATGCGGTGTAAATCAGATAGCAAATCAGCGCCGCGGCAGTCGTTTTCAGGGCAAACTGCTGATGAACAGGATTGGTGAGGGCATCTGCGGCAAAGAATGAGGATTTCGGCGCATCCAAATCTTGTCCACTATTCCCCGTCGCCAAGGCTATCAGCGCGCTGCTGATTTCCTTGATTTCATCACTGGCATTTTCATTAGCAAAGTGAGGTATATCAACCACATTGCTCGCCAAAATCGCCTGTGCCGCAGCACTACAGTAGCTCGCCAGTTCGAGGCGCACATTCTCCGGTGAGGCCGCAGGTAAAGCCGAGGTTGCCAGCAGCAACCGGTAACTGCTTTTTACCGCGCTCTCCAGCCAGGCCGCCTCTGCTGCGGGCCGCAGATGAAAAATGCGCACAAAAAGCGCCCGTTGTTGATGTTCATTTTGCCCTTCTTGTAGCAAATCCCCAACACGGGCGAGGTTGGCGACACCAGGTTCGCGCAATGCCTCCGCCACAGTAGATAGCCGCTCGGATAAACTGGCGCGCAATAACGTCTGAGGTGCCCGGCCAAAGAAAAGGTTAAAACCAATAATCAACAACATTGGGGAAACGGCCATTAGCCAGGCATACAACAGCCCCCGCGTTGCCACTTCCCCCATAGGAATATTGCTCAGCAACGTCATCACAAAAGCAATCACCAGCGCAATAATACTGCCGACCGGGCCGAGTTTGCTGGCCGAGCCGAGATAGAGAAACAAAAATGAGCTGACAATCAAAGCTGCCATGCGCAGTGGTGCAGCTTCCAACGTGAAGTGGATAAGCAGGAATACCAAGCCGACGACCAGCGACACCAATATGGTGATAGCAATAGCCATCACCATGCTCTCTACGCCGTCCGGTTTCATCACGAAAATAATAAGATAACAGCTGAGCGCGGATTCTGGGATGCCGTACACCATGGCCACCAGAGCCATCAATGCACAGAGCGCAGCAACGCGCCAGGCCATCGCCATTCGCCCGGGGAAATAGGCTAAATCAGCTTTTGCCTGGCGGATGATACCGCCAAGGGTACCGTCAGCAACCGTCGTCATTACGCACGATAACCACAGCAGTCGCCCCAACTCGCATCAGGTCCTCCGGCGGTTTTTCCAGACTGATTCTCACCGGGAAACGCTGGACAACGCGCACCCAATTTAATGACTTCGGTACATAAGGCAGACCACGCGGGATATTCAACATATCTTCAGAACTCACGCCCCAGCCAATCCCCTCGACCCGCCCCTGAATCGCGCGCTGTCTGTCCGCCATGACATACACGGTGGCGCAATCACCCACCTTGATATGCTTCAATTCTGTCTCGCGGAAAAATGCCGAGGCATGCCAATGTTCAGTATTAATGAGAGTAAAAATAGCCTGATCCGGGACGACAAACTCCCCAGCGGAGACCGTCAACCCGACAACCCGGCCATCGTGGGGCGCACGAACTTGTGTATTCGCCAGTTCGCGTTCGGCAATTGCCAGTGCTGCTCGGCGTGCCACCACCAGCGCTTCAGAGGCGGCGGTGCTGCTAACCAAAGCCTCCGCAGCAAATGACTGTTTTAATGCTTGTTTTAGGCTGACCTCGGCATCGTGCTTCGCCGTCGCCGCATCATCGACCTGCTGCGCGGTAACATAGCCTTTTGGGAGCAAAGGTTGCAGACGGGCCAATGTCTGAGTGGCTAACTTGAGATTGGCCTGCGCTCGGACAATTTGTTCATTGGTAATGGCCGCGTTGGATTGCTCAGCGACCACGGTCCGTTGCTGAGTATCGCGGGCGGCCTCCGCCATTTTCAACTCGGCCTGCGCCTGTTCGACTTGTAGCCGATAAAGATCCGGCTCAATGGTAAATAACAGGTCGCCCCGCTGAACTTTGCTGTTTTCCTCGACATTAATCGAGATAATACGGCCCGGAACCGCGCTGACAACATGCACCACACTGGCCCCCAGCTCTGCATCCTCAGACAATGGGTTCAGTGTGGTCTGCCGCACTGAAAGCCAGCCGGATATCGCGGCTGCAACAATGATAACACCAGCAACAATTAGCGCCAGTTGCCGCTTGCGCCCACTCCCCTGTAGTTTATTCATATTTATTATTCATCGCGAAAACAGTAATAGGGAACAGATGAATGCCACAGCCAGCGCCAGGCAGACATACACCAACAGCCGCCATGGCAGCACATCATCAATACCAACGCGAATAAATACGACACGGGCAATCACCGCCGTGATTATTCCGATAAAAGCGCAAGCCATCCAGGAGGGGAAATAGGAACCCACCAAGGAAAATGAGGGAGCTGCGGCACCTGAACAGCCACTCAGGGCGATAGCCGATAACAGAACCCATCGCCCACGCCATAGATTCTGTTTTATGGCACTTAAAAACATAAAGAAAAGCCCCTGCTGCTTCCTGAGGGAAGTCATATTATTCATTGAACAACCTCAATTAACTCGCGACATCCCAGCGGAAATTCCAGTTTATGACTATAAACAGCGGCTATGGATGGCTTCCCAAAGTGTTTTTGAAAATTTGCCCATCTTTCATAATGACCCGAAATGTTTTCTCTGGTTGGGCAACGAGTTGAATATCATCCAGAGGATTACCATCGACCAGAATCAGGTCAGCCAGTGCACCATTTTCTACAACACCCAATTTTCCTGGGTAAGGATTTCTGGGGCCAGAAAAGGCGCAAAGTTCAGCATTAACGCTGGTGGCCATTTTGAGGATTTCAATCGGTGAATACCACCGGGTCAACTTGGCTAATTGCGCGCCTTGCCGGGTTGCCAACCGGGCGTCAAACAGAGTGTCAGTGCCCCACGCCGTCTTGATGTTATATTTTTTCGCCAACATATAGGCAGTATCCGTGCCCGCCACCATTTCGAGTTGCTTGGCGCGTGACGCCGGGCTTGCCATTGGCACCGCATCCTCGTCATCAAGGAAAGGTTGTAGACTCCACCAGATACCTTTTTCTGCCATTAACTGGACGGTTTCTTCATCCACCAACTGACCGTGTTCAATGCACTTAACCCCGCCTTTAATCGCCATGGTCACCGCCCGGGCGGTGTAGGCGTGGACAGTGACATAAGTGCCCCAGTTTTCAGCTGCCGTCACCGCCGCCTGAATTTCTGGCACTGAACCTTCCGTCACACTAATAGAATCATACATGGAGGCTACACCGCCACCCGCCATGTATTTGAGTTGCGAAGCGCCCCGCATTAATTGCTCTCTGGCCCGCAATAATACCTGATCAGCACCATCGGCAATTGCCGTCATACCCACGCGCTCGGCATAACTTAGTGGGTCTGAGGGGGCGTGCGGCAATTCACCAAGTAAACGAAAATCGCCATGCCCACCGGTCTGAGTGATGAATGCGCCCGAAGGGAAAATTCGCGGACCAGTGGCGACATGCTCATCAATCGCGCGTTTCAAGCCAAAAACCGGCCCGCCCATATCACGCACAGTGGTAAAACCGCGCATCAAGGTGGCATCAGCTTCAGCAATGGCCAGCGCCTGAATATAATTAAAATCCGCCGTCATGGCGGTCATCATCGACGGGCGAGCCATAATGGCATGCCAGTGGGCATCAATCAGCCCCGGCATCAATACGCCGCCACCACCATCAATAAGCTCCACATCAGGCGAAAGCGGTGTATCCGCAGGCTCAACCGATTTGATTTTGTTGCCTTCGACTAATACTCGTAACCCATCGCGCAAGTGATCTGAAATACCATCAAAAATGCGAACATTGATAAAAGCGACCACACGCACCGCATTGGCAGCAGCGTCTCTTTCTTGTGGTTTTGCTCCCGGTACCGCCGCCGCAACAGTGGCCGCGGTGATAGGTGTTGATTGGGCCGCTTTCTGGGAAAACACTGTATTAATACGCACGAATGCCGGGCTATTACAGAGGCAACCTTCGCCATGTGTGTGGGGGAGCTGAATTAATGGCATGTGAGACATAAAGTTCTCCTTAATGAACAGTCCCCCAATAAAAAATCAGAGGGCGCGCTCTCGATCATAGAACAAATTTTCTCATAACAGCTTATTTTTATGAAAAAAGTTGACCAGAAATAATGTTGGAATTCTTATCCTGACCTGATAACTCCAATAATAGTATTTTTATTATTTTCTGGAATGAGTCGATAGGGTCGGCTTTATTTCCCATATTAGGCAAAAATGCAGATGGTATGTTATTTGCTCAACTTGCTACCCTAGATCATATCAAGCTCTGGCAACCTAGAATTATTTATGACAATATACATAACATATATGTTTCGTATAGGTGTTTTATGGGAATTGTTAAAATCTCTGATTTGATGCATGAGAATCTCCGCATCGCCAGTAATGCCATGAGCCGCTCAATCAATGCACAGGCGGAGCACTGGCTCAAAATGGGTATGCTGGCTGAGCTTTATCCTCAGTTGAGCCATCACGAACTTGCTCGCGCACTGGTTCAGGTGGAATTACAAGGTGGAGCGGACATTGCCAGAATCATCCAGAGTGAACCCCATAAGCTTAATAAAGAAGAGAATGCGCAATGACAGCAGTAAAAATCCACTCACCTGCAGAAATTGAAATGGCGCGTGCCGCCGGCCAAACCGCCGCAAAAGTGCTGGAAATGATTACACCCTACGTCCTTGCTGGGGTCACAACGGATGAGATTGACCGGTTGTGTCACGATTACATTGTTAACGAACTAAAAGTTATTCCTGCCAATATTGGCTATCACGGCTATACGCGCACAGTTTGCACCTCGGTAAATCATGTGGTTTGCCACGGAATTCCGTCCGATAAAAAACTCAAAAATGGTGATATTGTGAACATTGATGTCGCCATTATTAAAGATGGTTGGTATGGCGACACCAGCAGAATGTACTTTGTTGGTGAACCGTCCGTGAGAGCTAAACGACTGGTGGATATCACTTATTTATCGATGGTGGCGGGGATTAAGGCAGTACATCCAGGGGCAACACTCGGGGATATTGGCGCGGCGATTCAACAGGTGGCGGAGGGCGCTGGGTTTTCCGTCGTGAGGGAATATTGTGGTCACGGTGTGGGCCAAGAATATCATACTGCACCACAAATTCTGCACTACGGGACACCAGGAATGGGCATGCCGCTTAAAGCGGGGATGATTTTTACCATCGAGCCGATGATTAATGCCGGTAAAGCGGCCACCAGCGTACTGGCGGATGGTTGGACGGTCGTCACCAAAGACCGCTCCCTTTCAGCCCAGTGGGAACACACCATTGCTGTGACGGAAACCGGCTACGACCTGCTGACGCCGTGGCCAGAGGGCACCGGAGAATACGCCGCAATCTAATAATCACCTTATTCGTGGCAAACAATTAGCCACGAATAAGGGAAAAACAATTGGCCACGAATAAGGGAAAAATCGCCGCTCAGTGCCTTAGCGGTAATAAACCGCAATATGCTGATCTTGCACTTTTTCTATCCTGATTTTTATATCAAAAATTTCTTCCAGGATATCCGGCTGCATTATTTCTTCGGGTGCTCCGCGATAGATAACTTCGCCGTCTTTCATCGCAATAATATGGTCAGAATACGCAGAAGCGAAGTTGATATCATGAATAACCAATATGATGGTTTTATTCAATTCATCAGCCGCACGTCGCAATTGCTTCATCATCGCGACACAATGCTTCATATCCAGATTATTTAATGGCTCATCCAGCAGGATGTATTTCGTATCCTGACACAGCACCATGGCAACATAGGCGCGTTGCCGTTGCCCACCTGACAGTTCATCAAGATAGCGGTCTTTCAGCGGCATCAAATTGAGGAATTCCATTGCTGCATCAATATGTTGGCGATCATTTTCATTGAGCCGCCCTTTCGAATAAGGGTAACGGCCAAAGCCAACTAAATCCGCGACTGTCAGCCGGCTGGTAAAATGATTTTCCTGCCGTAAGACGGAGAGAATAGTCGCCAACTTATCGCCAGAAGTGGTGGCAACATCCAGCCCATTATATTGGACACGCCCGAGATCTGGCGTCAGTAAACGGCTCATAATCGACAATAACGTCGACTTACCCGCACCATTTGGCCCGATGATTGATGTGACGCCACCGGATGGAATGCTCTCATTTATATTATTGAGTACCGTTGTATTCTGGTATTTTTTATTAATATCAGTTATTTCAATCACACCGGAGCCTTTTTTATTAAAAGATAAATAAACAGCGCGCCACCCACAAACTCAATGACTACGGAAAGCGTTCCCGACATGTTCAGTAAACGTTCGAGGATTAATTGCCCACCGACCAGCGTAATCACCCCCAGCAGAAAGACCCCCGGCAGCAAATATTGATGCCGGAATGACCCCACCAGTGGATAAGCCAGATTAGCGATAAGCAAACCTAAAAAGGTTAACGGCCCAACCAGTGCCGTCGATATAGCTACCAGCAAGGAAACCAGCAGCAAAATAGCGGTAATTCTTTTCTGGTAGGCAACACCCAGATTAATCGCGGTATTTCTACCCAACGCAATAATATCGAGGGAATGGCGCATACGCCAAATGACAATCGCCACGATAATAATTATCCCAGTAGAAAGGGCAATAATTTCCGGCGCAGCTCGCGTAAAGGTGGCAAAGACCCTGCCCTGCAAAATAGCAAACTCCCCGGGGGAGAGCAGGCGCTGCATCAAGCTGGATAAACTGCGGAATAAAGTGCCACAAACCAACCCGACCAATAATACCTTGTGAAGATTGATCCCGACACCGGTCAGCAACCAGCGATACAGAAATACCGAGAACAGCAGCAGCAAGGCCGACTCACAAAGGAATTTTCCTGTTATTCCTAGCACCCTAAACCCATTGGCATCGACAAAAAAGATCAACATCGTTTGAATTAGGATAAACAGCGCTTCAAGCCCCATCACTGACGGCGTCAAAATACGGTTATTAGTCACTGTTTGGAATAACACGGTAGCAATACCGGCAGCAAACGCGACCAATACCATAGTGGCTAAAATAAGACCGCGATGCACCAGAACATACTGGATATTGCCCCGCAGATTAATTGTCATAAAAATGATAATCGCGGCAAGGGCGATAATACTCAATAACAATAATCGCTTTGCTGGCGAGCTGAATGTTTTGCTGTTCTCTTGGGGAAGAGAGCGTGAGGAAGAATACTCATTAGCCTGCATGACGTTTTGTCCTAACGATTAATAATAGGAAAACGAGTGCGCCAATTGCGCCCAGAATAACGCTGGCAGGTATTTCAAACGGATAACTGACTAACCGACCAATAATGTCACATAACACCACCAGACCACCGCCACACAACGCCACCCAAGGAATGGTTCGACGCAGATTATCGCCCATCGCCATACTGACTATATTGGGTACAATTAATCCGAGGAAAGGTAATACGCCAATCACCACCACCACCACGCCACTGACAATGGCAATAATGGACATTCCTATCAGCATAACTCGCTGATAATTCAGGCCAACATTGACGGAAAAATCCCGCCCCATTCCGGCGACAGTAAAACGGTCTGCGATTAAGCAGGCAACTAGCGTCAATGCGCCCACGATCCACAGCAGTTCATAACGGCCCTGCAACACGCCGGAGAAATCACCCGATTCCCAACTGCCCAATGATTGCAGCAGATCAAACTCCATTGCCAGGAAGGTCGTCACCGCACTAAATACCGCCCCTAGCATAATGCCGGTCAGCGGTACCATCAGCGCCGATTTCATTCTCATTCGCGCCAGCAACAGCATAAACA
Organism: Yersinia thracica; assembly: GCF_902170565.1. Classification (GTDB taxonomy): domain Bacteria; phylum Pseudomonadota; class Gammaproteobacteria; order Enterobacterales; family Enterobacteriaceae; genus Yersinia; species Yersinia thracica. The sequence goes on along the minus strand of NZ_CABHXX010000139.1, from coordinate 18,983 downwards.
CTGCAGTCCCGCCCATGGCGAATACAGTGGCAACCAACATCTTAACCATTACCGGAGCCGCGGGGCTAAACACCATGACTAATAATAATCCGAGACTGGCCGACTGGGTGGTGCCTGCAATCGAGGGTTCGACAAAGCGGTTCTGAGTGAGCATCTGCATAATAAGGCCTGCAACACTCATGGCACTGCCGGCTAAAACCAATGCTAGCGTTCGCGGCACGCGACTTATCAAAAAAATATCGCGCATGTCGGGGTCTGACCAGACTTCGGCCAATGTGACATTCCCAACACCAATAAACAGACTGCATGTCATTAGGCCCAGTAAAATAACCAGGCCCGCAATAAAACTAAGATTTTTCATTAGTAAGAATTACTGCGCGGAGGCTTGTTTATCCAACACTGAACTGATTTTATCCATCAGTTGCATATAACTCTGCACACCACCGGCAATATAGAGCGAGGCAGAATCAAGATAAATCACGTGATTATTTTGCCATGCTTTGGTTTTATGAATCAGCGGGTTATCCAGAACCTGTTGTGCCGACTGGTTTTCAGTACGTCCAATCGCGTTATCACGATCAAGGACAAACAGCCATTCAGGATTGGCATCAAGAATAAATTCGGAGGTCACCACATTGCCATGATTACCGGCTTCAGTGAAGCTGGCCGCTGGCGTAAATCCTAACTCATCAAAAATAAAACCAAAACGCGAGCCTGGCGTATAAGCAGACATTTTTCCACCACTGACCATCACCAACATGGCAGATCCGGCGTTAGCTGATTTCTGTTTGATAGCATTAATCTGAGCGGTAAATTTACCCAGCAGGGTTTTCGCTTCTTCTTCTTTACCAAAGATAGAGGCTAATTGCTCCGTACGCTGAGTCAGACTTTGGGTAAAATTCTTAGGATCGATATCCAATGAGATGGTCGGGGCAAGAGCGCTAAGTTTGTCATAGGCATCTTGAGCACGGCCGCCCGCAATAATTAGGTCAGGTTTAGCCTGGCTAAGAGCTTCATAATCCGGTTCAAATAATGTACCCGCATTCAGATATTCTGCACCAGTGTATTTGGATAAAAAGGCCGGAAGATGGGTGCTGGTTTGGGGTACACCGGCCACTTTGATATTCAGGGCGTCGGCAATATCCAATGTCGAGGGGTTCAATATGATGACTTTTTGCGGATTAAGCGGAACCTGAGTGGTGCCTTGCGCATGTTCGATGCTGATTTTTGATGTTTCTTCAGGGGTCACAGAGGAATTATCACACCCGGTCAGCACAGCAGTGAGTGCCAGTAATGATGAAAATAAAGCTAAACGTAATCGCATTTTCTCTCCTGAAAAGTGGGGATGTGGATATCCTTGATTGGGAACGCCAATGATTTGCATTACTAATATCAGGATAATACCGACATATGCCCGTAATTAACAGAAGATAAAAGTCCGCGAATGCGGACTTGACAGGAATATGAGACTTAGCGACTAAAACCAATATTGTCATCAATGACGGCATTGGGGCCATCTTTTACCTCCAGTGAGGCGATATCAAACGGGCAACCAGCAAGGCCAATTTGTTGACATTTTTCTTCTGTTATTTCAGCGCTAGTGGGTACTTTAAGATAGTGATCGGGGAGAAATCGTCAGGATCTTTCCAGTGAACGGGGCTAAAACTGGTGCTGGTATGTGGTGTGCTACCTCGCAAAAATCGTGCAAACATTGAACACATATATGACAATTTCGTGAACAATCACTAAAGTAAGGATAATTAATTTGACCTATCTACGCGGGTAGATACACTAAAATGACGAGTTAATATTAATTTTATCTAATATTTCCTCATCAAACTCAGTGTCGCTTGTTTGACCCCGGCAACTGAGTAAAAGGCCAATAAACACGCATTGGCGCGTGAACATGATGCTTCAACACCAGGGGAACCTTTTTAATGACTTCACTAAATAGCTCGGCGGCAGACAATGTTCCATCAGAGAGCATGGCTGCAGAAGAGCGTTTGGCTACGCCCGAGGGTCGTAAAGACTTTTGGCGCGCAACCTTTTCGTGCTGGCTCGGTACGGCCATGGAGTATGCAGACTTTGCACTTTATGGTTTAGCGGCTGGCATAATATTTGGTGATGTCTTCTTCCCTGAAGCAACACCTGCAATCGCGTTATTATCCAGCTTTGCCACCTACTCTGTCGGCTTTATTGCCCGCCCTATTGGCGCGCTGCTGTTCGGTAGATTAGGGGATCGCAAGGGCCGGAAAGTGGTCATGATTACCACCATCACCTTGATGGGTGCCTCCACCACCCTGATTGGCCTAATTCCAAGTTATGCCTCTATCGGCTTGTGGGCTCCGGCCTGTCTGGCTTTCTTGCGCTTTATGCAAGGGTTGGGAGCCGGTGCCGAGCTGTCTGGTGGTGCGGTGATGTTGGGGGAATATGCCCCTGCCAAAAGGCGCGGTTTGGTCTCGTCTATTATTGCTTTAGGTTCTAACAGCGGTACGCTGCTGGCGGCACTCGTGTGGTTGCTGGTCTTACAAATGGACAAACAAACTCTGCTCGATTGGGGCTGGCGTATTCCATTCCTGTCCAGCATCTTAATCGCCGGTGCTGCGCTGTTTATTCGTCGCCATATGCGCGAAACCCCGGTATTTGAACGCCAAAAACGGGTATTGGAACAACAGCGCCAACAAGCATTGGCACAGGGGCGCGAGCATACGACTGAAGTGGATAACCGCACTTTCTGGCAGCGCAGCAAATCATTCTGGATCATGGTGGGCTTGCGTATCGGCGAGAACGGCCCGTCTTATCTGGCTCAGGGCTTTATGATTGGTTATGTTGCCAAAGTGCTGATGGTGGATAAATCGGTGCCAACCATGGCGGTGTTCATCGCGTCCTGTCTGGGCTTCCTGATTATTCCACTGGCGGGTTATCTGTCAGACCGCTTTGGCCGCCGTATTACCTACCGCTGGTTCTGTCTGTTATTGATTATCTATGCTTTCCCGGCATTTATGCTGCTGGAAACCCGCGAGCCTATTCTCGTGATGGGGACTATCATTGTTGGTATGGGTTTAGCCTCACTGGGTATCTTCGGTGTGCAAGCAGCATGGGGTGTGGAGCTGTTTGGTGTGACTAACCGCTATACCAAAATGGCCGTCGCCAAAGAATTAGGCTCCATTTTATCCGGTGGGACTGCGCCATTGATAGCAGCGGCCATGTTGACATTCACCGGCCACTGGTGGCCAATTGCGTTGTACTTCGCCGTAATGGCCGGGATAGGGTTCGTCACCACGTTCTTTGCCCCAGAAACGCGCGGGCGTGACCTCAACTTGCCAGAAGATGCGATTTAATAGCAGAAAACGCCATTCTCTGATGTAACTGTCTGTTATTCCCAGTAAAGTGGTTTACATCATTTTACTGGGGATTTTCCCGGATATATTTTTCAGGGACGTTTAGCATCGAGGTAACTTTGGTTAACCCGCAGTCTCGTCGTATTACACGTTCTGATGTCGCGCGCGAAGCAGGTACTTCTGTCGCGGTAGTCAGTTACGTCATCAATAATGGGCCACGGCCAGTTGCCCCGGCCACCAAACAGCGTGTGCTTGATGCGATTCAAAAAACCGGTTACCGCCCCAATGAGATTGCCCGATCATTAGCTCGCGGCACCACTCAAACATATGGTCTGATTGTTCCCAATATTTCTAACCCGTTTATTTCTTCCATGGCCCATGCCCTGCAACGTGAAGCCTTTGCTAACGGGCAAGTGTTGTTATTGGGAGATGCGGGCGATGACCGACAGCGCGAGCGCGAACTTATCAATAATCTGCTACATCGTCAGGTTGATGGTTTGTTGTATACCAGTGTTGACCGCCATCCTTATATTGAATTAATTCAAGCTACTGGCACCCCCTTTGTTATGCTCGACCGCGTCGATGCTGCGCAACAAATCTGTGCCATTCGTGTGGATGAACGCGCCGCCGCGTTGCAAGCAACTCAGCATCTCATTGAACATGGCCATCGCGATATCGCCATTATTTGCGGCCCGCTGGATATGCTCAATACTCAAGATAGGTTGAATGGCTGGCGCGATGCATTGCAACAAGCGGGGCTAAAGGTGCGCAATGAGTGGATTTTCCCAACCACATACACCCGCCCAGGGGGTTATCAGGCCGCACAGCAGATGTTAAAAGGGCCATTGCCGCAGGCGCTATTCACAACTAACGAATTACAGGCGTTTGGTTGTTTGCGGGCCATGTCCGAGCATAATCTGAGTGCCCCGAAAGATCTGGCGCTGGTTTGTTTTAACGGCACCATTGAGTCTGAATATAACGTGCCGTCCTTGACAACAGTGCGCCAGCCGTTGGATATCATGGCGAAAACCGCCATCGAGATGCTCAAAAACTGGAGCGGTGAACCGACTATTCGCGAGTTTGATTTTTCGCTGCAACTCGGCGAATCCTGCGGCTGTTCTAGATTCAAAGAGATTGATTTCCCATAATAAAAAGATAAAAAATATGCGTTTAATTATTGATTGTGACCCAGGAAATGGCGTACCCGGCGCCAATGTCGATGATGGTTTAGCATTAGCGCTGGCCATCGCCGCCCCAGAAATAGCGCTAGAATTAGTGACTATCGTGGCGGGGAATACCCCAAGCGAAGTCGGATTTTCTGTCGCCCATGATTTAGTGACCCGTCTGGGGTTGAATATCCCCATCATGCGGGGCGCGTCACAAGCGCTGGTAGAGTCAGCTGCACTCTGGCGCGACAAGCTAGATAATGGTGCGGCCAGAAATGGATTAACGGCACTTTGGCACCAAACGCCCCTGCCGCCCATGGTGGCCTCCAATGCGCCTTTAGCGGCCCATGCTATCGGCGAATTAATTTGCAATAGCCCTGGCGAAATAACCTTGGTGGCTATCGGCCCACTGACAAATATCGCCCATGCCATGCAGCTTTACCCACAAATGGCGTCATCGGTGGCAGAAATTGCTATCATGGGCGGTGTGTTTAATGTCGAGGGCTACCTTAAAGACACCAATTTTGGTATCGATCCCGAAGCCGCGCATGTGGTACTGACCAGCGGTGCTAACATTACATTGGCACCTTTGGATGTCACCACGCAGACCCAACTGCTGCATCAGGATTTAGATAAGATTGCACAAATTGACTCTGTACTCAGCCGTTATCTGGTAGAAACTTTGCGCCCGTGGATAAGTTACTCAATGCAAACACGGCAACTGCCGGGTTGCTGGGTTCATGATGCCTTGGTCGTCGCATGGTTGCTGGATAAAAGCATCGTGACCACCACCAGCGACTATGTCGATGTTGCGCTGGAGGGGGCACTAACTCGCGGGATGACTTTGCGCTTTAGCCCAGAGAATCTGCGTTTGAATGTCGGCATTCCGGCACCACAGGGCAAACCCGTAAAAATTTTACAGTCCGTTGATAATAAAAAACTCTTGGATATCATTTACCAATCCTTGAGCAATTTCACCTATACCCAAAATAATTCGAGTTGCAGGAAGGCGGCAAGTGAGTAAATCCTCAGGAACTTACACAAGTAAGTGACTGGGGTTAGCGAAGGCAGCTAACGCGCATGCAGCTTGAAGAATGACGGGCATAATCTGATTGGAGCCACTCACCCCAACTGAGACTAACTATGCTGACACTGCTTCACCTGCTTTCTTCTGTTGCCCTGCTGGTGTGGGGCACACACATCGTCCGCACCGGTATCATGCGAGTTTATGGTGCCGATTTGCGCCGGGTACTGAGTGCCAGCATCCAGAAAAAACCGACGGCGTTTATGGCCGGGATTGGCGTCACCGCACTGGTGCAAAGCAGTAATGCGACCGCGTTGCTGGTCATTTCGTTTGTGTCGCAAGGGCTGATTTCATTGTCTCCGGCCCTGGTGATTATGCTCGGGGCTGATGTCGGGACTGCGCTGATGGCGCGGGTGCTCACCTTTGATCTCTCCTGGCTGTCACCATTGCTGATTTTGGGCGGGGTGATTGTCTTCCTCGGTCAGCGCAAAGCCCGTGTAGGCCAAATGGGCCGGGTGTGTATTGGCCTCGGGCTGATTATTCTGGCGCTGCAACTGATTGTGACGGCTGCCGGGCCGATTACACAGGCGACCGCAGTTCAGGCCATTTTCTCCTCTCTGACTGGCGATACCATTCTGGCGCTGTTGATTGGCGCGCTGTTCGCCATGATCAGTTATTCCAGTTTGGCTGCCGTGCTACTGACCGCGACACTCGCTGCTACCGGCTTAGTGCCACTGAACATCGCGCTCTGCATTGTGATTGGTTCAAATCTCGGCAGCGGGTTGCTGGCCCTGGTCAGCAGCCGTGGGCAGAATGCCGTCTCTCGCCAAGTGGTGCTGGGGAGCCTGCTCTTTAAAGTTATCGGTTGTATCTTAATTGTCCCTTGGGTCAATATGTTAGGCAAATGGCTGTTCGGGCGCAGCTTACCCGCCGCCGAAGTGGTCATTTACTTCCACGTTTTCTATAACCTGCTGCGCTGTTTGCTGATGCTGCCATTTGTTGGAGTGATGGCCCGAATTTGCAGCCGGTTGATCAGTGATGACCCCAATACCGCCCAGCCTTCAGCGCCACGCTATCTCGATATTACCGCTATCGACACCCCGTCACTGGCCTTAGCCAACGCCGTGCGGGAAACCCTGCGCATGGGTGACGTACTGGAGCAAATGCTGTTTCGCTTTAAAGAAGTGTTGGAGGGGAATAAACAGCAAAAACATGAAGTCAGCTTGTTGGAAGATGAAGTCGACATGCTGTACAGCGCGATAAAACTGTATTTAGCCCAAATTCAACAAGATGAGTTAGGCGAGATTGACTCACGCCGCTGGGCGGAAATCATTGATACCGCAGTCAATCTCCAGCAGGCAGGCGATATTATTGGCCGCATGACTTCGGATGTCGCCGCTAAATCACTCAATGCGCGCAAGCCGTTTTCAGCCGAAGGATTTGAGGAATTAAATACCTTGCATGCCCGATTGGTCACCAATCTCGATTTGGGTATGTCGGTATTTTTATCCCGAGATATTAATAACGCCAAGCGTCTGCGCCGTGCCAAGCATCGTTTCCGCTTACTGAACCGCCGATATTCCCACGCCCACGTCGAGCGTTTGCATCAACAAAACGTTCTGAGCATTGAAACCAGCAGTCTGCATATGGGGCTATTGGGGGATATGAAGCGCTTGAACTCATTGTTCTGCTCAACTGCCTATCATGTGCTGGAAGTGCAGGAAGAAGCGCTGGATTAAATCATAAAAAACGGCACATACCCGCTGATATGTGCCGTTGGTCACTAATAAGTATTAGCTTCCGTTAGAAATTATATTTAACCCCTAACGTGATGCTGCTATCACTGTAACCATTATTACCCAGTTGCTGGCCAACATTCCCCCACAGGTTCAGCTTTTTATTTATCTGGCCTTCAACACCTAATTTCAATTCGGCAATATTAGCGGCTCCTGCTTGCTTCACCGTTATGCCATCCAATGTGGTGCCGAAATCTTTAGTATTGTGGATCCAATTGGCTTCAACATAAGGTTTAAACGCCGGTTCTTTCGCCTTGTTGGCGGACTGAATCGGGCTGATGAAAGCTTTCGCGCCCAAACGAGTTTGAATATTGTTATTCCCCTCGCCAGTGACCAGGGTGCCATTGGTTTCGGTATGAGAATCGGCTTTTACGCCCATCCACACCACCTGAGCTTTCGGCTGGATAAAGAAGTTGCTATAAGCACTTTCTCTCACTTTGAAGGTATAACCGCTCTCAATCGCAGCGGTAAAACCTTTAGAATCATATTTCTCCGCGGTGAGATCCTGCCCATCAACCTGATTGTTAAACCAGCTATATTGCAGCCATGAATCAACGTAAGCACCGGTATTTGCCTGGCTATTATTTTGCTGATCATTAGCAAACCATGTGCCATACACCCCGACACTGTAACCATCAACCGAGCCATTGGAGCGATAACCCGTCATCTGTGCCACGCTAGAGCTGCTGCTGTTGGCGTAACCAGCCATAACACCGACACGCCACAAATCTTGCGCATTACGGCTCCATTGCGCCACATCCCCACCGAGCTGCATGACATAGCGGTTATCTTGAGTTTTCAATTCACCACTGTCATCACGGGAGCGGTTATGAGTGCCTTCATTGCGCAACCACAGACTGGTGGTTTTCTCTTCACCAGTGAAAACATCGGTGTACAGTGTTTCGCCCGCACGGTCGGCCAAAGTGGTGACAAACATCGTGTTCGCCGCCGCCAGGTTTGCAGTGTAGCTGGCCGGCTCTGGACGCCGCTCATCGACTTCAGTACGCAAATACCAGTCGCCATCGGTTGGCGAGCTAATGCTGCCCTGATACAAGAAATACTCATATGCGCCAGCAACCGCACGGCCATTAAGGGTAAATTGCCCCGCCGAATCACCGCCGACATTGATAATTTTGATGCCGTCAGACGTTCGCCCACCATTACCGCCAATGTTATTCACTGTGACATAACTCTGCCCTGCGGTATTACCGGTAATCAATAACCGGTCACTGTTTGACGAATCCCCCGCCAGAACGGTATTGAAGACCACTGTGCCATTATTACCGGTATAATTACCGTCAATGGTAAATGTTCCAAAATCACCGCCGGTTAAAGCATTCGGCATAATCAGACGGCCGTTGTTTTCAACATTTCCGGTCACCTTGCCGTAGCCACCTAATGAACCGGTGGTGGTAATCAGCACATTGCTGGTCAGATTGGCGATAGTCGAGGCCAGCGAGACTGACAGTGAACGCGCTAACGGTGATTCTTCCACATAAAGCGCCGATATCACCGGTAAACTGCCCAATTGCAGTAATCCATTCTCAATGGTGGTCTGGCTAGCACTGACCGTGCTCCCTTCAATTTTAACCGTTCCGCTACCACGTTTAATCAGCGCACCCCTCCCGCTGATGGCGTTAGTCAGCTCCCAGACTGACGCCGTATCCAGAATCAATTCACCACTATTGGCAATTCGACTATTCCCGAGATTTTGGGCGCTATTCCCGGTCAAAACAGCCCCGAAATCCGTGGTAAATAGGCCCGAATAGCCACTGTTATCTCCCGCCAGTCGGATATTGGCATTGTTAGTCAGTTGGGTGTTACCGCTGGCACCGGCCAGATTGTTCGACAATACGCCGGTGGTATTATCCAGGTTAAGGACACCATTATTATTAATCGCCCCGCTTCCCAGACCTTGGGCCTGATACAGATGCGCCGTGGCACCGCTGGCAATATCCGTACTACCGGTAAAGCCAGTATTCCCTTGTGTGACACTGAGTGAACCGCCGCTCAGAGCCAGCTCCCCTGCACCGCTAAGCGCACCATCCACTTGGCCGCCATTTGTTACTGCTAATTTGCCATTATTGAAATTCAGGGTGCTGCCGGTTTCCGTGGTTAATTGGCCCACTGTTTGCTGAGTCCCATTGAGATCCACGGTGGTAGCATTGCTCATCGCCAGCTGCGAGGTTTGCCCCAGCGCAGAATTGGCATTCAGACGTAAAATCCCTGAACGCACCCACGTAGCCCCAGTGTAATTATTGGTCGCATTCGATAACGAAGCAATGCCACCGTCATCTGCGGAAACAAACGCCAAATCACCACTGCCGCTAATCTGGGTAGACAGATCGTTAGATTGCTTACCATTGTTAGCCAGCGTTGCCGTCAAGATCAAAGCATCACTGCCGGTGCTCTGTAGCTCTAATCCTGTCAGCCCATAATTAACATACAGGCCGTCATAATCATTACCGGTCGTCAGGCCATAATTAAAGGAACCGATCGCCGCGGCATTGCTCCCACCGGGGTTATAGACGCCCTGATAGAAAACAGCACTTATTGGGCCACCGTTCTGATCAGTGAGTGTCAATTCGCGCCCGGAACCGGTAGCAGCCCCGGTGCCCAACTTAACAATTATTTCGCCTTCATCCAGCTCCATCACCGGTAAACCATCCAGACTTGGTGCAAGACTGACAGGTAAATTGACCCGAACATTTCCCCCACCGGTGGTATTGATACTATTCGCCGCGAAAGTTCCTTCCGAGGAGATAATACCGGCGTTATCCACCACGTGATTGAACAGCATCGTACCGCCATTCATCGCCAGTGCGCCGATATTCTGGACACCATCGGCCACAGAAGTCATATTGCCGCTGGACAGTTTTAGCGTGGCATTCGTCAGGGCCGATGAGTTCATGCCATTAAGATCAAAAGTGGAGTTCGTCAGATTTGCCGTGCCGCTGAATGCCCCGCCCACCGAGCTACCGAAATCAAACGCCGTGCTAGCCGAGTTCTTCGCCACATTCAAGGTGCCGTTGCCGGTCAGCGCATGATCAAACAGCGCAATATCGTCCAGATTCAAAGTGGCATCCGCGATATCCACCGCCACTGCATTGGCGAGCGCATTACTGCTGGTCAGCGTGGCATTCGAACCGCCCGTGACCTGCAATATTCCGCTGCCCGTCACCGTGTTACTGAAGGTGCCGTTAAAACCATTCAGCGCCAGAGTGTCCTGTGCGCCCGCCAATGTGATATTGGAACTGGCCCCCAGATTATTCGTTGAGCCGACAGTTAGCTTGCTGTTCCCTGCCACCGCATACTGGCCGAGGAAGTTGCTGTTATTGCCGGTCAGAGTGGTATTCGCGCCAGTGGTAACGTCCACCGTCGAGCCGGCAACGCCGCTGAGCGCATTGGCGATGGTGCCATTAACCCCTTTCAGCACCAGATGCGAGGTGGCGGTGTCCAGCCCGACAGTCGCCGCCGAGGCCCCCAGATTACTGGCCTGTGTCACCGTCAGAGCGCCGTTGGTACCAATATGATGCGCACCACTGAAGCTGCTCGTACCGGTCAAAGTCACTGCGCCGTTGGTATTGATATTGCCATTGCCGCTCAGCACATTCGCCAGCACCGCATTGGCCCCATTCAGATTCAAATTACCCAGCACATTCACCGCGCTGGTGCCCAGTGTGCCCGCACCGGTCAGAGTGGCGGAAGCAACACTGGCAATATTAGTTTGCCCCGCCAGACCGCTGTTGGCGGCACTGATAGCTAAATCGCCACCATTGATATTGAGAATGCCGGAGCCAGTCAAACCGCCAGTCGCAGTGGACGCCCCGCCCGCACTCAGGTTCAAGGTGCCGCCGGCGATATTCAGGATATTGTTGTTGGTCAACAAACCGCTGGTTAACGCCGCGCCAGTGCCTAATGTGACTGTTCCGGCATTGGTCAGCGCGCCCACCGTCTGGCTATGCCCGTTAATATTGGTGCTGGCCCCGCTAAGCACATTCAGCAATGAGGTGCGCCCAAAAGCATTGTTAGCCCCCAGAATCAGCGTACCCGCATTGACCCTGGTCGCCCCGTTGTAAGTATTGGTGCTATTCGCCAGTGTCAGCGCGCCATTGCTGGCATCTACCTGCAAACCGCCGCTGCCCGACAAAGTCGCATTCAATACCCGGTTGGCCGTCGCCCCGCTTTCCGTCGCCAGCAATAAGGCATCATTGCCGTCGGTTAACAATTCTAGCGCGTTAAGGGTGTAATTGACGTACAACCCCGTGCCGGTGCTACCGTCACTGCTGGTCAGGCCATAATTATGAGTGGCATTGGCGACCACCACCCCGCCCTGCTGGATGGTGGACAGTACCCCCTGACCACCGGATGTCACCGCCGTGCCGTTGATCATCAGATTAAGTACATTGACATCGCCAGTCACTCTGGCGGCATCCATCAGCTTCAGCATGATATCGCCCCGATCTTGCGCGAGGATCGACAAGTTTGGTGCGACGACCGGGTTAGTATTATTCCAGTCGCTCGTGCCAGTGACACTGACCGTGCCGCTGTTCAGCGCCAGATCAGCAACCGTGACCACCCCCTTGGCCTGTGACTGCGGGGCTGCGCCGTCAAAAATCAGGGTGCCGCCGTTCAGATTTAGCCCATGCAATGTGCGGTCAGTGGAGCCTACGGTGGTGACGTTGTTAGCCGACAGTTTCAGTGTGGCATTCGCCAGTGCTGCCGTGTTGTCCGCCGTTAAAGCAAAAGTAGAGTTCGTCAGATTTGCCGTGCCGCTGAATGCCCCACCCACCGAGCTGCCGAAATCAAACGCCGTGCTAGCCAGGTTTTTCGCCACATTCAAGGTGCCGTTGCCGGTCAGGGCGTGATCAAACAGCGCGATGTCAATCAGGTTCAACGTGGCATCCGCGATATCCACCGCTACTGCATTGGCGACCGCATTACTGCCGGTCAGCGCGGCATTCGAACCGCCCGTGACCTGCAATATCCCACTGCCGGTGACCGTATTGCCAAAGGTGCCGTTAAAACCACTCAGCGCCAGAATATCCTGTGCGCCCGCTAGTGCAATGTTGGCCGCCGCGCCCAGATTGGCGGTGGTGCTCACCGTCAGTTTGCTGTCCCCCGCCACCGCATACTGGCCGAGGAACCCGCTGTTATTGCCGGTCAGAGTGGCATTCGCGCCGGTGGTGACGTCCACCGTCGAACCGGCAACGCCGCTGAGGACATTGGCGACCGTGTCATTGAACCCGTTCAGCACCAGATGCGAAGTGGCGGTGTCCAGCCCGACAGTCGCCGCCGAGGCCCCCAGATTACTGGCCTGTGTCACCGTCAGAGCGCCGTTGGTACCAATATGATGCGCACCACTGAAGCTGCTCGTACCGGTCAAAGTCACTGCGGCGTTGGTATTGATATTGCCATTGCCACTCAGCACATTCGCCAGCACCGCATTGGCCCCATTCAGGTTCAGATTACCCAGCACATTCACCACGCTAGTGCCCAGTGTTCCCGCGCCGCTCAAGGTGGCGGTGGCACCGCTGGCAATATCCGTGCTAGCCGTAAAGCCGGTATTCCCCTGCGTGACATTGAGTGTACCACCGCTCAGAACCAACTCCCCTGCGCCACTGAGCGCACCGTCCGCCTGACCGCCGCCAGTTAGCGTTAATTTGCCATTATTGAAATTCAGGGTGCTGCCGGTTTCCGTGGCTAATTGGCCCACCGTCTGCTGAGTCCCATTGAGGTCCACTGTGGTGGCATTTAACATATCCAGCAGCGAGGTTTGCCCCAGAGCAGAATCGGCATCCAGACGTAATCCCCCTGAACGTACCCACGTGGCCCCAGTGTAATTATTGGTCTCGTTCGATAACGAGGCGATGCTACCGTTATTAACGGAATCAAACGCCAAATCGCCACTGCCGCTAATCTGGACAGACAGATCGTTAGATTGCTTATTATTGTTAGCCAGCGTTGACGTCAAGATCAAAGCATCATTGCCGGTGCTCAACAGCTCTAATGCTGTCAGCCCATAATTGACATACAGGCCGTCATAAGCATTACCGGTCGTCAGGCCGTAATTAAATGAACCGTTCGCCGCGGCGCTAACCTCGCCAGGATTATTGATTTGCTGATAGAAAACAGAGCCTATTGGGCTACCGCTCCCATCAGATAGCGTCAGTTCGTGCCCGGAACCGGTAGCTGCCCCGGTGCCCAACGTAACAATTATTTCGCCTTCGTCCAGTTCCATCACCGGTATCCCAGCAAGACTTGGCGCGAGGTTGGCAGGTAAGTTAACCCGAACATCTCCTCCATCAGTGGTATTGATGCTATTCGCCGCGAAGGTCCCCTCAGAGGTGATTATCCCCGCGTTATCAATGATGTTATTGAATAATATCGTCCCGCGGTTCATCACCAGTGCGCCGATATTCTGGACACCATCAGCCACAGAAGTCAGATTGCCACTGGACAGTTTCAGCGTAGCATTCGTCAGGGCCGAGGTGTTCACCCCACCCAGATCAAAAGTGCTATTTTGCAGGTTTACAATGCCGCTGAATGCCCCGCCCACCGAGCTGCCGAAGTCAAACGCCGTGCTGGCCAGGTTTTTCGACACATTCAGGGTGCCGTTGCCGGTCAGCGCGTGGTCAAACAACGCGAGGTCAATCAGGTTCAACGTGGCATCCGCGATATCCACCGCCACCGTATTATCGACCGCATTACTGCCGGTCAGGACGGCATTCGAACCGCCGGTCACCTGCAATATCCCGCTGCCCGTCACCGCATTGGCAAAGGTGCCGCTAAAACCACTCAGCGCCAGAATATCCTGCGCGCCCGCCAGTGTGACATTGGAACTGGCCCCCAGATTATTCGTTGAGCCGACAGTTAGCTTGCTGTTCCCTGCCACCGCATACTGGCCGAGGAAGTTGCTGTTATTGCCGGTCAGAGTGGTATTCGCGCCAGTGGTAACGTCCACCGTCGAGCCGGCAACGCCGCTGAGCGCATTGGCGATGGTGCCATTAACCCCTTTCAGCACCAGATGCGAGGTGGCGGTGTCCAGCCCGACAGTCGCCGCCGAGGCCCCCAGATTACTGGCCTGTGTCACCGTCAGAGCGCCGTTGGTACCAATATGATGCGCACCACTGAAGCTGCTCGTACCGGTCAAAGTCACTGCGGCGTTGGTATTGATATTGCCATTGCCGCTCAACACATTCGCCAGCGCCGCATTGGCCCCGTTCAGGTTCAGATTACCCAGCACATTGACAGCGCTGGTGCCCAGTGTGCCCGCACCGCTCAGGGTGGCGGTGGCACCGCTGGCAATATTGGTTTGCCCCGCCAAACCGCTGTTGGCGGCACTGATGGCTAAATCGCCACCATTGATATTGAGAATGCCGGAGCCGGTCAAACCGCCAGTCGCGGTGGAAGCCCCCCCCGCACTCAGGTTCAAGGTGCCGCCAGCGATATTCAGGATATTATTGTTGGTCAACAAACCGCTGGTTAACGCCGCGCCAGTGCCTAATGTGACTGTCCCGGCGTTGGTCAGCGCGCCCACCGTCTGGCTGTGACCATTGATATTGGTGGTAGTGCCCGCCGCAGTATTCAGCGCCGAGGTCTGGCCCAGCGCATTATTACTGCCCAGATTCAAAATACCGCCATTGACTGAAGTGCTGCCGGTATAATCATTGGTCGCATTATTCAGCGTCATGTCGCTGTTATCAGCACCAATGGCCAGATTACCCACGCCAGTCAGTTGTGCCAGCAAGCTGTGATCGCCATTGACCGCACCTTGTGACGTCAGGGTCAATGTCTGGCCGGAGAGTAACGCTAACTGGGTCAACGCTGAGGTCACACTCAAGCCGCCGCCCACGCCCGATAAGCCGTAGTTATAAATCGCCTGCGCCACAGTATTAGCGCCCTGAATGACATTTACCGAAGCATTCGCGCCCAGGACGTCACCCTGGATATTCCGCAAGGTCAGCCGCGCCAATTCGGTGGTCGACAACACATTGCTGCTGTTAATTAACTGCGTTGAAGTGCCAGTATCCTGATCAAGTAAATTCCCACCAGTGGTGAGAGTGGGATCAACCCTGATGTTACTGTTGTTCGTCACCGCCAGTGTGCCAGCGCTGATTAAGCTGCCGCTGGCAAATGCGGCAGTGCCGCCATTGAGGACAAAATTACCCACTGCCTGATTGCCATTACCGACTGCCACCGCGGTACCCGCAGAAGCAATAAATGAAGCATTGCCCAATGCAGCGGTATTATCACCACTCAGAGCAAAAATACTGTTTTTCATATCTACCGTACCGGCAAATGCGCTGCCGGTATTCACACCAAAATTGAACGTGTTATTGGTCGTATCGATATTCAGTGTGCCGTTGCCAGTCAGGGCATTATTTGAGTTTGGTACTCCATTCAGGTTTAACGTACCGTCCAGCGCAATAGTGGCCGTACCGAGCTGATTACTGTTACTGGCCGTCAGGATCCCCCCTTGAACAACCTGCCAACCACCTTCAAAGGTATTCGCCTGATTTAGGGTGACGTTAGCGCCGTTATTAACAACGGCCAAACCATCCCCTGCCACGACATGGCCTAGTGACGCATTTAGCGTGCCATTGAATGTGCTGTTAAAGAGGATCTTGCTGTTACTGTCAATATTGATAGCGCTGCCGCTACCCACATTATTGACGGAGGATAGTCCAATCTGACTGTTAGTCAGGTTTATATTAGTAAAGCCCTGTAACGAAGTTGCTGTCGCCAGAGTGTCAACAGATTGATTGAAATTGAGTGTATTGCTGCCTGAGCCAGCATTGAGAGCACCTAAATAGGTACTTCCCGCCGTCATATTATTGATGGTGACAATATCATCCCCCGCACCAGCGGCAATGGATGACACTCGCGCGCCATTCTGGATGGTCACGTTATTATTGCCATCACCCAGATTAATTAATTCATTGCTTTGCGAGGTGCTGGCAAGCACCAAGGTATCGTTACCGGCACCGGTCGTTAAGGTGCCGTTCAAAATCCCATTGTTATTGATTGTGTTGGCCGCGGAACCGGCGAAAGTCACCGCGCCATTAATGGTTCCGTTGTTATTCAAAGTCTTGGCGGTAGTTCCTGCAAAATTAATCGCCGTTGCACCCGCTGCATTGATCTTGGCATTCGCACCAATAGTAGTGACCGCCACTGCGCCATCAGCGACACGTAAACCAGTACCGCCGCTGTTAGTGACACTGACATTCAGATTAGCGCTGGAAAGATCAACGCCACCGCCACTGGCGTTGATCCCGGTTCCAGCACCAGAAACATTGATATCTAATGCCGCCGGGCTCCAGCCCGTTAACGCCGTGTTAACCGTTGCAATCCCAGTACCGGTGCCCGTGACATTAATCTCATTGCGGCCATTAGCGCTAGTGGCGAAGGTCAAACCGGCCAGGCTATTTAGCGCCGTACCATTCACGGTATTGAGCTTGACGTTTCTCAATGTCACATTGGTCGCATCAGATTTTAGGAAAGCACGCCCGGCATCCCCCAGATTCACTATCAAATCAGCGATATTATGCGCACCAGCGGGAGCAGATTGAGTGAAGACCACACCATACGCCGCACCGGTTAGATTGAGAGTGCCCCCGACCAGATTCAGCAACGCACTATCGCTAACAGTAATACCGGTTAGGCCAGTGGCAGTACCGGAGGTAATAATTGTACCGCCAGTATTATCAATATTAGCGACTTTCACCGCTGAACCGCCGATAGTTATCCCTGAAGCCGTAGCAGTAATCGTGCCCTTATTAACAATATTCGTTGTTCCCGTTCCGTAACTGAATGCCGCCATCCCTGTTGCAGCATTAATCACTCCCAACGTGCCATTTTCTATCAATATGTTACCGCCAGCGGTACCGGTATGGGAGGCGGCAATACCCGTCCCCGCTGAGTTAATCACTCCTGACGTTTTATTTTCTATTCGAGTGTTACCAGTACCGGCATGGGTGGCGGTAATACCTCCCGTCGCTGCGGCAATGGTACCGCCAGAGCTAATATAAATCCCACCGCCGTTTGCTACACCCGTTTTGCTGGCCAGAATACCGGTGCCGTTAGTAGTCTCGAGGCTTGAGCCAGCGGCCAGATTATAGATAACATTATTCGTTGAGGCTGGGCCATTATAAATATATGAAGTGGCAACAGTACTGGGGGCATTACTGATAACATCACCCGGCTGACTATTGATGATGACAGTCGCACCAGCACCAAATGTGTTGTTAACCGTGTTATAAGAACCTATCTGCACACCATAGTTGGCGACACCCAACGGGTTTTGGTTACCAATATTCAGCCGCAGTTTGGCGCCATCTTCAATCATATAGCTATACGAGGCCACACCAGCACCGACAACACCTGGGCCATTAGTCAGCCGCGTGCCGGTAAGACTGACATCAGAACCATTGGCAAAAGTGAGCACACTATTCGCGGCGGTGCCATTACTCCAGAAGACCGCCGGATAGTCAGGGCTGGTTATCCCGGTTAAGTAAAACTTTCCGGTAAAGGCAATATTGTTAGCTAATACCGCTTGCCGATAAGTACCAAAATTCAAGGTTATTGGCTGGGTGATATTGCCAAATATCACTCTACCAAAATTATTGGGTGTGAGCGCAGCACCATCAGCCCCCATAGCAACCAATTTGCCATTGGGTACTGAGTTAATATTATCCAAAGTCACGGATAACCGAGTGGTAGCATCTTGCACATACACCAATCGGGAAACGGTGCCGCTGGTGGTTGCTAGCGTTGAGGTGATGTCTTTAAAGTTAGTGAGTTCGAGTGTTGCATTCTCTGCAGCCCAGGCCGCATTATTGGTGCTGCCCGCAAACATATTGAAAGCATAACCCGCAAATTTTAAGTCATAGCCACCCCCATCAATCACCAAATTCTGTCGTGCATTTGCGGCTTGGTTTACTGTAATCCCCCCAGAATATGCCGTTGAAAGATCAATATTCGCGGTTAATAAAATGGTCGTCGCTGCACTGCCCACCCCAGTATTACTTAATGCAGTCGCTAAACTTGCCGCAGTTCCCACTGCCACGCAACTCGCGCCCATTGCAGTACATTGTGCGGCAGTAATAGCCAATGCAGGTTGAATGCCAAATGCGCTCATTATGGCAACAGCTAAAACAGCTATTTTAGGTGGAATATACTGATTTAATGTATCGCCGATATATTGAGAAGTAAAAGAACGCTGGGCAGTTGTTGATTTTTGTTTTCCTTTAGCGAATTCTCCCACAGCAACCCATACATTCAATGACCTATTCCAAATAACTTTAAAAATTGCATTCATATAAATCCTTAAAAGCTCGAAATCTTATTGAAAGACACAAACAATAGTGGTCGCTACCCATCAAGCGACAGATAATTATCGTTTTAATAAGTCAGCACTTTTCGTTTTAAACTTAGGGTGTTTCTAGACTCGCGGTAGGCGAATTCACCCGGAAGGCTGTGTTTTACATCATGCTATCTACCAACCACTATAAAATTCATATCTAATAATTTTTTATTCGCATTTAATTATTTATACGGATATTTAAAATTTAGAACAACATTTACTATATGTAAAAAAATATTGCAGAAAGCGCAATATTTAGCATTAAAATCTGAAACTTAATATCATTTAAGT
>NZ_CABHXX010000138.1 GCF_902170565.1 Yersinia thracica | reverse complement strand
TCTTTCTGGCGTCCGTAGGGTTAACGTATTTATTACGTCAATATGCTATTAATAATAATATTATAGATAAACCTAACTCACGTAGCTCACACGTCGTCCCAACTCCAAGAGGGGGCGGTGTAGCTATAGTTGTTAGCTTCCTCTGTGGGATATTTTTATTCTATTTCCAAGGCTATCTACCGCCTTTAACTGTTATTGGGTTAGTGGTATCTGGTGGAGTAATTGCATTGGTTGGTTTTTGGGATGATCATGGGCATATTGCTGCCCGCTGGCGTCTTTTAGCCCATTTCTCTGCAGCAGCATTTTTATTATTTTGCTTAGGTGGTTTCCCGGTATTAGTTATCTCTGGGGTTGTTATCAATCTTGGAATTTTAGGAAACTTATTTGGCTTGTTATTTTTAGTGTGGATGTTAAATCTCTATAATTTTATGGATGGTATTGATGGTTTAGCAAGCTCGCAAGCGGTAACAACCTGTATTGGTGCAATTATCATTTATTTTATAAGCGGTAATCACATCGAGTTGAACAGTTATTTGGTTCCTGGGTTGCTTGCTAGTACTGTGCTAGGTTTTTTACTTTGGAACTTCCCACCAGCTAAAATATTCATGGGCGATGCAGGGAGTGGTTTTCTGGGGTTAATTATCGGTTCTTTAGCGATAAGTGCGGGTTGGATAGAAACAAAATTTTTCTTCTGTTGGCTAATTTTATTGGGTTTATTTATTGTTGATGCTACATGGACTCTAGTACGTAGAGTCATTGGCGGTTTTAAAGTATATGAAGCTCATCGAAGCCATGGCTATCAAATCGCGTCCAGAAAATTTAAACGCCATTTACCCGTAACGTTATCTGCGATTGGTATAAATGTCATTTGGTTATTTCCAATTGCGGTGCTGGTAGGGATTGATATTGTAAACCCAATAATAGCACTCATTATTTCATATATCCCTCTTTTATATATTGATTATAAAATCAATGCCGGAATTAATAATAACTAATCGGCTTTAATTTATAGCCAAATAACTGAGTTTAATTCGCATTGCTTAAAATGGCATGTTCTGTCTTAGGGTTAATCTTATGTCGCTCGTATTTCTATTATCGTTACCAAGGCCTATTAAACGAATCATTATGCTATTGTTAGATACAATTCTAATTGTTTTGGCATATTGGGGTGCTTTCTGGGTACGGCTGGATGTAGACAGTCCTTTTACCAGTATTGAACAATGGGTTGCTTTGGCTGCGATTATACCTCCAACCCTTTTAGTGTATGTGCGACTTGGCTTGTATCGAACTGTATTACGTTATGTCAGTGCAAAAATTGTCACTACTGTAATGGTTGGCGTCGTATTATCCTCTGGATTACTGGTACTGGGTTCCTACTTCTTGGGAATATATTTACCAAGAACCGTCGCTGTTATGTTCTTTGTTTTCTCGCTAGTACTGATATGTGGTTCTCGGTTGTTTTTTAGAATGCTATTAAACTATGGTGTTAGAGGGAAGATCCCGGTAGTTATATATGGTGCTGGTGCTTCTGGTCGACAATTATTGCCTGCACTTATGCAAGCTAGTGAATATTTTCCAATTGCATTTATTGATGATAATCCAAAATTAAATAAAGCCGTTATTCATGGAGTTACAGTTTATCCTTCAGAAAAACTTGAATATTTAATCGAGCGCTATGGTATTAAAAAAGTGTTACTGGCGATGCCAAGTGTTAGCCAAAGCCAGCGTAGAGCTGTTGTCGCTAAACTTGAGAATCTTTCTTGTGAAGTTTTATCTATTCCTGGTATGTCCGACTTAGTTGAAGGTAGGGCACAAATCAGTACCTTAAAGAAAGTCTCAATCGAGGAATTACTTGGAAGAGATCCCGTAGAGCCAAATAAGAAGTTATTAGCCAAAAATATTACAGGAAAAATCGTGATGGTGACGGGGGCGGGCGGGTCAATTGGATCTGAGCTGTGTCGCCAAATTATTGTGGAAAAACCAAAGTTATTAATTCTTTTTGATATATCTGAGTTTTCACTTTATTCCATTGAGAATGAAATAGCCGCAATATGTAAAAATAATAAAATTGATACAGAGTTTGTTGCATTACTTGGCTCGGTACAAAGTGAAACCAGACTAGTTCAGATAATGTCTGGTTTTCAGGTTAATACTGTTTATCATGCTGCCGCCTATAAGCATGTCCCCCTTGTTGAAAATAACGTGATTGAGGGGGTCAAGAACAATATATTCGGTACACTTTATTGTGCAAAAGCGGCAATAAAATCTAAGGTAGAAAAATTTGTTTTAATTTCTACAGATAAAGCGGTACGGCCAACCAATACCATGGGAGCCACCAAGAGAATGGCAGAACTTGTGTTGCAGGCGTTATCAAAAGAACAAAATAATACAAAATTTTGCATGGTTCGTTTTGGTAA
The DNA here is from genome assembly GCF_902170565.1 of Yersinia thracica. Taxonomy (GTDB): domain Bacteria; phylum Pseudomonadota; class Gammaproteobacteria; order Enterobacterales; family Enterobacteriaceae; genus Yersinia; species Yersinia thracica. Next base: position 36,605 of record NZ_CABHXX010000138.1, on the reverse strand, counting down.
TGTTTTGGGGTCTTCCGGTTCTGTTGTCCCTCTCTTTAAGAAACAAATTGCAGAGGGAGGCCCAGTGACTCTCACGCATAAAGACATTATTCGTTACTTTATGACTATTCCTGAAGCTGCTCAACTTGTTATTCAAGCCGGTGCTATGGGGCAGGGTGGCGATGTCTTTGTATTAGATATGGGCGATCCTGTTAAGATCATTGATTTGGCCAAACGGATGATTAATCTTTCAGGTCTTTCAATTAAGAGCGAAGAAAATCCTGATGGTGATATCGCGATAGAAATTTTGGGTTTGCGACCAGGTGAAAAATTATATGAAGAGTTATTAATAGGTGAATCTGTACAGAATACCTATCATCCTAGAATTATGACAGCAACTGAAGTTATGCTTGAATGGGACAATTTGAATACTTTACTAAATAAAATTGAAACTGCCTGTAATGACTTTGATTATGAATGTATTCGTTCTTTATTAGTAGAAGCGCCCGCCGGATTTCAACCAACAGATGGTATCTGTGATATCGTTTGGCAAAAAAATCACGATGAAAATGCAAAAAATACTATTGTTAATTAATGGCTTTGAGAACGCTCTCTAATCATATTTGCATTTTATTATTTACGGAAATCATATGAAGAATGTTGCATTTGTAATTACTAAATCAATCATTGGTGGTGCTCAAGGCTGGGTTTTAGAGCAAGTTAAGCTACTTAAAGATGATTGTAATATTATTTTGATAACCTCTGAACCTGGTTGGTTAACCGAAACAATTGTCTGTGATAAAATTGTTATTATTCCAGAGATCAAAAAAATGGCCAGTATTAAGGCTATTTACAGTTTATATAAAGCGCTTAAAGAAAATAAAATTGATATTGTTGTATCCAGTTCGGCCAACGCAGGACTTTATAGTCGATTAGCTCGCTTATTCCTACGTTTTCGCGGTGTGTATGTTTCTCATGGATGGTCATGTATTTACAATGGTCATGTACTGAAGTTTATATTTTGTTATATTGAAAAGCTATTGTCACATATTACCGATGTTGTATGGTGTGTGTCCCAAAGTGATGCGGATAAAGCAATTGAAATTATTGGTATTAAACCTGATAAAATAGTGACTCAGCTTAATGCTATAACCCCCTTAGCTGAGCGTGCAGATCGCCCCTGCCAAAATAAAATTATTTATGTTTGCCGCCTAGCTTATCCAAAACGTCCTGATTTGATCTTAAAAGTTGTTGCTGCTAATCCTAAATTTGATCTCGATATTGTTGGTGATGGTGAATATTACCAAGATCTTAAAAATGAATATGGCAGTTATGACAATATTCATTTCTATGGTGAGATTAAAGGATTCGATAAATTTAATGAGTATGATGTATTTGTATTAACATCAGAAAGCGAAGGTTTACCGATGGCAGCAATTGAAGCGACTAGTGCCAGTTTACCCGTTATTTTGAGTAATGTAGGTGGTTGTAGTGAGGTTGTTGACCAAAATGGTATTTTAATTGGGAATACAACAGAAGAATTAGATGCTGCTCTTAATAGGGTTTTTTCAAATTATGATTTATTCTATAAAGCCGCGCAAAAACAGAAAAATAAATTTGATATAAACAATGTTAAAGATAAGTGCAGGGCAATTATTCTTGGGTGATGGAATCTATTTCGACTCCTTAAATTTAATAGGTAAGTTATGACTATTTTAGTGACTGGCGGTGCGGGGTATATTGGTTCACACACCGTATTAACGCTCTTAGAGAATGGCGAGGATGTTGCTGTATTAGATAATTTATCTAACGCTTCTGCTGAGTCCTTGTTGCGTGTATCTCAAATCACAGGTCGTATGGCAACATTTTACCAAGGTGATATATTAGATAGAGATTGTCTTAAGCAGATATTTTCTGAGCATAAAATTGATGCCGTGATTCATTTCGCAGGTTTGAAATCAGTCGGTGAGTCAGTCGTTAAGCCGATTGAATATTACCAAAATAATGTTACTGGTTCGATTGTCTTACTTGAAGAAATGGTCATTGCTGACGTCAAAAAATTAATATTTAGCTCTTCTGCCACTGTGTATGGTGATCCTGAATTTGTTCCTCTGACTGAAGATGCTCGTATTGGCGGCACAACCAACCCTTATGGTTCATCAAAGGTCATGGTTGAGCAAATATTGAAGGACTTCTCTTTTGCTCATCCTGATTTTTCCATAAGAGCGCTGCGGTACTTTAATCCTGTTGGTGCCCATATTTCAGGTCTAATCGGTGAGGATCCAAATGGTAAACCTAATAACTTATTGCCTTTTATTACTCAGGTTGCGATTGGTAAACTCCCGAAATTAGCTGTTTATGGTAATGATTATCCTACGGCAGATGGTTCCGGTGTACGAGATTATATTCATGTCATGGATCTCGCTGAAGGGCATATTTGTGCGCTTAATAAGCTAACACCAGGATTTAAGGTTTATAATCTTGGCTCGGGTGTTGGGTATTCAGTGTTACAGATGATCGCGGAATTTGAACGCATATCAGGTAAAAAAATTCCTTATGAAATTGTTGCTCGCCGTTCTGGAGATATTGCAGAATGTTGGGCGAGTGCAGAACTTGCCTTGAAAGAATTAGAATGGAAAGCTAAAAGATCTTTAACGGATATGTTAAAAGACGCTTGGAATTGGCAGCAATCTAATCCCAATGGCTATGTTCGCTGAATATTGGGTATTTGTGCTAAAATTCTTTATCTCTTCATTCCTAAATTTGTAACAAACAACAATGAAATTTCCTGGTAAACGCAAATCTAAACACTATTTTCCTGTTAATGCCCGAGATCCTTTACTGCAACCGGCGCAGACAGAAAATGAGGTGAGTACATCTTATATCGTCGGTATTGATCAGACGCTGGTTGATATTGAAGCGAAAGTCGATGAGGACTTTATTACGCGTTATGGTCTTAGCCAAGGGCATTCTTTGGTTATCGAGGATGATGTCGCTGAGCGTCTTTATCAGGAGCTAACAGCTAATGGGTTGATAACTCATGAATTTGCCGGTGGTACCATTGGTAATACATTGCACAATTATTCTGTTCTGGCCGATGACCGTTCTATTTTGCTAGGGACGATGTGCAGCAATATCAAAATCGGCAGTTATGCCTATCGTTACTTATGTAATACCTCGAGCCGGACAGATTTAAACTATCTACAGGCTGTTGATGGTGCCATTGGCCGCTGTTTTACTTTAATTACAGATAATGGTGAGCGGACATTTGCGATCAGCCCTGGTCAAATGAATCAACTGCGACCAGAAAGTATTCCTGAAGATATTATCGCTGGCGCTTCAGCATTGGTTCTTACAGCTTATCTGGTGCGTTGTAAACCGGGTGAGCCAATGCCTGAGGCGACCATGCAGGCAATCAATTATGCGAAGAAATATAATGTTCCTGTGGTGATGACACTTGGAACCAAATATGTCATTGCAGATAATCCGCAGTGGTGGCGTGATTTTCTTAAAGAGCATGTTTCTATCGTTGCGATGAATGAAGATGAAGCTTATGAGCTGACTGGCCTAAATGACCCGTTAATGGCTTCAGATAGGGCGTTGAGTTGGGTTGATTTAGTGCTTTGTACCGCAGGCCCTAATGGACTTTATATGGCGGGCTATACGGAAGAGGCCAATAAGCGCCAAACTCAACATCCTTTATTACCTGGCGCTATTGCTGAATTTAATCTGTATGAGTTCAGTCGAGCGATGCGCAAAGAGCATTGTGAGAATCCATTACGTATTTATTCTCATATTGCCCCTTATATGGGGGGGCCAGAGAAAATAATGAATACTAATGGAGCAGGGGATGGTGCCTTATCTGCCGTGCTACATGATATTGCTGCTAATGGCTTTCATCGTAATAATGTTCCTAACTCAAGTAAACATGTTCGTAGTTGCCTTAGTTACTCTTCATTGGCACAAGTATGTAAATATGCTAATCGGGTCAGTTATCAGGTGTTGAATCAACATTCACCACGTTTAACTCGTGGCTTGCCTGAGCGAGAAGATAGTTTGGAAGAGTCCTACTGGGATAGATAAGAGAACAATATAAATAGGGCCAGCATATGCTGGCCCTATTTATATTGTGCTAACACAGTAATACTTTTAAATCGGGCAAAGCGGGCGCTTATCTTCTTCCGTCAGCGTTTCTATCTTCAGCATATTAAGCATACTGTTGGCAATTTCACGTTCGCCCATAACAACCTGATTCGCACCACGATCCGAGATATAAACGACTTCATCGTCATAATGTGCGCGCGCAATTATCTCAAGATCCGGTCGTTTAATTCTGGCTGAAGCGACAATCTCTCCGGCTTCGTAGCCATTCGGAATTGTCAGTAATAACCAGCGTGCGCAATCTAAACGAGCCAGCGACATAATATCTGCGCTTGCAGCATTGCCTAATACCGCATTAATACCTTGTTCACGCAGTGCTTCCACTCTTGGTCGGGAGTTCTCGATGACCACTAATGGAATACCTTCCGCATGCAGTTTGGCACCTAATAAGCTGCCAACCCGACCATAACCCACTAATAATGCATGATTGCATAAATCGACAGGGATCTGCTTTTCCTCTTCTACTGCTTCTTCCAGAATCAGATCTTCCATGGTCTCATTCTTGGCCAAATAGCGATCTAACAGTGTGAAAAGCAACGGATTAAGCATGATGGACAGAATCGCCCCTGCCAGTACCAGATTGCGGCCATGTTCTGACATTAAACCGAGAGAAATCCCAAGTCCTGCCAGAATAAAGGCGAATTCACCGATTTGTGCCAAGCTGACCGAAATGGTGAGTGCGGTGCGTTTTGAGTGGCCAAACATCCGCACTAATATGAATGCTGCGGCTGATTTACCGAAGATGATGATAGCCAGTGAGGCCAGCACAGCTAAGGGCTCATGTAGCAAAATCATTGGGTCGAACAACATCCCGACCGAAACGAAGAATAGGACGGCGAATGCATCACGTAATGGCAGAGTATCTTGCGCGGCACGATGGCTGAGTTCAGACTCATTCAATACCATTCCGGCGAAGAATGCACCGAGAGCAAAGGATACATCGAACAGCCCTACAGCACCGTATGCAATCCCGAGTGCTAATACCAGCACCGCCAAGGTAAATAGCTCACGGGAGCCAGTACTGGCGGTTTTAGCCAGAATCCAGGGCACCAGGCGACGGCCGACAACAATCATCAGAGTAATGAATGCAATTACTTTACCGATGGTAATCGCCAATTCAGTGAATAATTGGCTCAGACTGGTGGTTTCGTTCCCCATCACGCCAGCAAAGGCCGGTAATAGCACCAATGTGAGCACCATCGCCAAATCTTCAACAATTAACCAGCCAATGGCAATTTGCCCTCGTTGGCTATCAATGAGTTGCCGTTCTTCTAATGCTCGCAGTAATACCACTGTACTCGCTGTTGATAGGCAAAGACCGAAGACAAATCCAGTCATCAAATCCCAGCCCAATAAATGAGATAATCCCATCCCGAGTAAGGTGGCGACAGCAATTTGTGCGACGGCACCGGGTATGGCGATAGCTTTTACTGCGAGGAGGTCTTTAAGCGAGAAGTGAAGTCCGACACCAAACATCAACAAAATAACACCAATTTCAGCCAATTCTGGTGCTAATGAGGTATCAGCAACAAAACCTGGCGTGAATGGCCCGGCCAGCACCCCTGCGGCAAGGTACCCCACCAGTGGTGAGATGCGCAGGCGGTGAGCCAAGGTACCCAAGAGGAAGGCGAGAACAAGGCCTCCGACGATCGTGGTAATTAAGGGTGTTGAGTGGTGCATCCAGACTCCTTCTAGTTATTCCCGTCATCTTTCAAGTCGCAGGTGTGTTGGCTGCGCTCAATCACCCGAATCGCTTACCTGAGTAAGTTCATCGGGATTCATTCGCTTGTCGCCTTCCTGCATTTTGAAATCTTTTGGGTATATGCAAGGGCGGCAAGCATTTCACAGCAATAACATCAGTTTATTGCATTTATGCGATCAATGCGCGATAAAAATTAATTTTTTATCGATAAAAGTCTGCTTTGGCATGGAAATTGTTTGAAGTGGTTGTTTGTGGTGGATTTGCTGTTTCTATCTCTATTACACAGGGAACTCTCCCGACTGAAACACATATTTCAATCGGGATTATAAGGTTATTACTATTACTTATCTTCTATATTAGGTAGGAAGACCGTTATTATCCCCAGTAATGGTAAGAATGCGCAGATTTGATAAACCAGTTCAATACTGGTCAAATCAGCAACATACCCTAGTACAGCCGCACCTAAACCCCCCATACCGAAAGCAAAACCGAAGAATAAACCGGATACCATCCCGACTTTTCCTGGAATAAGCTCCTGCGCATACACCAGTATTGCTGAGAAGGCCGAGGCGAGGATAACCCCAATGATCACGGTTAAAACCCCTGTCCAATACAAAGATGCGTGGGGTAAAACAAGGGTAAAAGGTGCTACACCCAATATTGACCCCCAAATAACATATTTACGACCGATCCGATCGCCAATAGGTCCGCCGATTATGGTGCCAGCGGCAACTGCGAATAAGAATACAAATAAATGTATTTGGGCATTTTGTATCGAAACACCGAACCTATGCATCAGATAAAAGGTGTAATAGCTGCTAATGCTGGTCAAGTAGAAGTATTTAGAGAATATCAGCACCATCAAGATTGCTAACGCCTTAATAACCGTTTTTTTAGGCAGTACTTTTACCGATGAAGTTTTTAGTACCTTGCCATGTGTGGCTCTTTGTTGCTGCTGATACCATTTACTGACCTGTAATAACACCACAATTGCCAGCAATGCCGCGAGAGAAAACCAGCCAACATTGCCTTTGCCGTAAGGTGCAATAAGGATTGCGGCCAATAACGGGCCAAGAGCACTACCGAAGTTGCCCCCCACCTGAAAAATGGACTGAGCCATACCATGACGACCACCGGAGGCCATGCGGGCTACCCGCGAGGATTCTGGGTGGAAAACCGAAGAACCGGTTCCGACCAATGCCGCCGCCAATAAAACCACGGGGAAGGTGGTGGCGACTGCGAGCAGCAAGATGCCCGACAGAGTAAAACCCATGCCAATTGGCAATGAATAGGGTTTTGGATGCTTATCGGTATAGAGGCCAATGAGGGGCTGTAATAGTGAGGCAGTCAATTGGTAGGTGAGTGTGATTAATCCAATTTGTGCAAAACTCAGTGAAAATTCGGCTTGTAATAGAGGATAAATCGCCAGAATCAGCGACTGGATCATATCGTTGAGCAAGTGAGATACGCTAATAGCACCCAAAATAGAGAAAGACGTGCGTTTTACCTTGCTCTTATCGAAGGGCTGGGTATTGACGGAGGGCTGGGGTCCAGTCTCAGAACGATCGGTCATAGTGAGTATTCGCCTAATAATTTTCACTGTTAATAGTATCTTGGTAATGAATACATATTATGCAGTTCGAATGATTTTTACTACAGCAGATACAATTTGATATATATTCCAATATCCTGAAATTCAAGCATGCGTTATTACATTACAATGCAAGTTGCATCACAGTATGACCTTGATTTTTCATGATATTGATATGCATCACCCCATTTTCACTTATTAAACTGGCACTGAATGGGCTGGTTTTAACGACAACATGGAGATTTGCCATGCGTTTTTCATTATCGACCACAGCATGTGCTTTGGCTGTGTCGCTGGCGTTTTCACCAGGATGGGCAGCTGCCTGGGAAAAAGATAAAACTTACGATATCACCATATTGCACACCAACGACCACCATGGGCACTTTTGGCAAAATGATCACGGTGAGTATGGGTTGGCTGCACAAAAAACCTTAGTTGATGATATCCGCAAACACGTCGCCGCAGAGGGAGGAAGCCTGTTACTACTTTCTGGTGGCGATATTAATACCGGCGTACCGGAATCTGATTTGCAAGATGCCGAACCGGATTTCCGTGGTATGAATTTGGTCGGTTATGATGCTATGGCCATCGGTAACCATGAGTTTGATAACCCTCTGAGTGTGTTACGTCAGCAGGAAAAATGGGCGACTTTCCCATTATTATCCGCCAATATTTACCAGAAAAGCACTCAGCAGCGATTATTCAAACCTTATGTACTGTTTGATAAGCAAGGTGTGAAAATTGCGGTGATTGGTTTAACCACCGATGACACCGCGAAGATCGGGAATCCCGAGTATTTCACTGATATCGAATTCCATGCCCCCGCAGCAGAAGCCAAGCAAGTTGTCGAGCAACTGAGAAAAACAGAAAAGCCTGACATTATTATCGCGGCGACTCATATGGGGCATTACGATGATGGCCTGCATGGATCTAATGCTCCGGGTGATGTCGAGATGGCGCGCAGCCTACCGGCGGGTTACCTGGATATGATTGTGGGCGGGCACTCGCAAGATCCCGTCTGTATGGCCAGTGAAAACCATAAGCAGGCTGATTATGTACCAGGCACCCCTTGTGCTCCTGATCGGCAGAATGGCACTTGGATCGTGCAGGCGCATGAATGGGGTAAATATGTGGGCCGGGCAGACTTCAAATTCCGTAATGGCGAGCTGAAGTTAGTAAGCTATCAGTTAATCCCGATCAATTTAAAGAAAAAAGTTGAGAAAGCCGATGGCACCAGTGAACGCGTATTTTATACCCAAGAAATTGCCCAAGACCCAGCAATGCTGAAGCTGTTGACGCCATTTGAAGAGCAAGGCAAGGCGCAGCTGGATGTTAAAATCGGCAGTGTGAATGGCCGGCTTGAGGGGGATCGCAGTAAAGTCCGTTTCGAGCAAACTAATCTGGCGCGTATGTTATTGGCGGCACAAATGGAACGCGCGGGTGCTGACTTTGCGGTAATGAGTGGCGGTGGGGTTCGTGACTCTATCGATGCCGGCGATATCACCTATAAAAATGTTCTCAAAGTTCAGCCATTTGGTAATACCCTGGTTTATGCCGATATGAAAGGCAGTGAAGTGGAGAAATATCTGGCGGTTGTGGCCAATAAGAAAGTTGATTCAGGAGCTTATGCGCAATTTGCCAATGTTAGCTTAGTGGCTGATGGTAAGGGTGTCAGCGACGTGAAAATACAGGGTAAGCCGTTAGATCCGAATAAAACTTATCGTCTGGCGACCTTGAATTTCAACGCATTAGGCGGTGATGGCTATCCGAAGATTGATACCTTACCGGGTTATGTGAATACCGGTTTTATTGATGCAGAAGTTTTGAAACAATATATTGAAAAGCATTCTCCGCTAGATGCTAATCAGTATCAGCCGAAAGGCGAAATTGTTTATAAGTAACTGTAATTAATCGGGATAAAGTGCATTTTTAAAGATGTACTTCATCCCATTTTAAAACCCAAAAAAACTCTGCTGCAAAATAGTATCGTATTGGTTTATTTGTATTTTATTAGCTTGAGTTTGGGTGTGTTTTTCGAATGTTTTAGAAGTTAATCAAGTAATGAGGCTCAGTTTAGATAGGAGTTTATGGCGCAGGGTTCTTGTATGCGCCCCTCCAGCGAGAAGGGGCAGGAAATAGATTACTATTTTTTCTTGTTTCTAAAATTATCATCGTCCATGCAATAGTTGTATGAATCCAAAACTAGCCCTGACAATCGTAAAATATTTTCAGGACGATCTATTATAATTTGATTACCGGGAGCTAGCTCAAGTCCTGCCCGCTCAACCTCTGCGATAGCTTTTTCATCTAATTCAATTGGTAAAATTATCGATGGTCGTTGTTTGCTATCAAAATAACGCACAATCCAACGGTTTGATTTTCCTTGGCAAAGAATATTGTAATAACTAGCTGTGTCTTTTGCTGAAATATCCGCTTGTTCACCAAGTAAAAGTTGAATATTGCTAAAAAATTGCCTTTCGTTATGCGTAGTGACGATATTTGAATTTTCAGGGTCTACGACTGGTGCTGTTTCATCTATTTTTTTTAGCTCTGGTGCTAGTGCAGTTTCAATATCTTTGTCTTTGTTAGAAGCCATTGATAGCCCAGAAACAACCATTGCACTAACAGCTCGCTCTACTGCCATTTTTACTAGCGGTGTAATTGTGTCGAGAAATTTTTGGTTTAACTGCCGTTGTACGCTAGAGCGACTTGCAACATAGCGGACAAAGTCAGCATCGACATTTCTTAAGCTATCACTAATAACATCAGTAAATGCTGATAAATAAATGCTTTCTTCAGCTAAGGTTCGAAGTGCTTCCGGTTGGAACTGATCATGACGGAATTGATAGAGCTGATGAGCATCAGAGTCCGATGTTTCATCTACATTAATCTGTAGGAATGGAGCAGCATCCATAATATTTCTTTGCTTAAGGTCAGTAAAGAAACGCCATTGGGTGCCATTAGTTATGGCTGCAATGGTGACTTCAGGTGTTGCGTTAAAATATCTAGAAAGTTGAGGGCAATGGTTATCAAGTTTTTGATTATAGCCCTTGGCCTCAATGAACATGACAGGAACACCGTGGCAAAATAGAGCATAGTCGACTCGTTCACCGACTTTAACACCAGGGAAGTCAGCGCCATATTCTGCTTTAACCTTAGTTGGGTCATAAGAGTTAAAACCAAGAATATCTAACATTGGCAATATTAATGCTTGTTTAGTAGTTTCTTCGGTAGAACAATGATGGCTCACTTTTTTTACGTGATCAGAGTGCGCTCTTAATTTTTCAGAGAATATCTTCATGTTTTCCTTTAACTCTTAGGTTGAATGACACTCTTACCCTCATTGAACTACTTAGAAGTGAGAGCAATCAATAATCCAGAACTGACCACAAAAACATGCGGTCAATAATTTCTACGGTATCTCCATCAGCATCTTTATCTGGGCGCTCAACTTTATTAAGGCTGCGGATACTGAGTTTATTTCCTGGCATGCAATATAAAAGTTTAAGATGTTTTAATCTGTCTTGATTGATTGCATATATCTTGCCATCGGCAATTTTTTTATTTGCGCAATCAACATCTACAGTCGTACCTTTTAGCTAAATCGGCTCCATGCTATTTCCATGGGCTGGAAAGCAAATGACATGATCTTTCTGAACACCAATTAGCCGCAAGGTAGATTTCGAAAATCGAAGTTTAAAACTATTGTAGTATTGATCACAAAAGCTATTGTCACCAGCAGCAAGTTCAATATCACGTAAGAATGATACTTCCATCTCGCTTTAGTGAATGGGGCACTCACTATTCCAAGAGGTAATATTTCTCTATTCATTTCCAGGAGCAATATTTTATTCCTGATTTATTGTTTTAGTTGATTTTTTCATCGGAAAAATTCCCTCTATAAGTCATTCGTGCGGCCGTAGAGTGCGCGGGAAATAACGATATATCAAATTCGTCCCAGTCTGCCTAATGTGCTTTATTCATGACGCTCTTCTTAATTGGTAAAGTCAGTATGCCGAAGATATCTGAATGTTAATGAGCCTAATTTATAAAGTGATTACATAATTATTTATAAATAAAGGTATCTATAAATAAAGTTGTTTATAAGTAACCTGTAAATACAGAAGCCTCCATGTAGTGAGTGGAGGCTTCTGGTCACAACTTTTTAGTATCAATCCCGCTTGGCGATATCCGCGAATGTGCCTTGCAGTAAGCGGCATAAGTCTGTTGCAGCTAATTCAATATCTAAACCGCGTTTGCCGCCGGAAACAAATATGGTGGCATATTCTTGAGCCGGGCTATCAATCACCGTGGGTAAGCGCTTTTTCTGCCCCAATGGGCTAATACCGCCAACTAAATAGCCGGTGCTGCGTTGTGCCAATTGTGGGTCGGCCATCTCAGCTTTTTTGGCCCCCAATGCGCGTGCGACTTTTTTTAGGTCAAGCTGGGTGGCGACAGGCGTGACTGCCACCGCCAGATTTTTGGCATCGCCATTTAACGCCACCAGTAAAGTTTTATAAACCTGGTCCGCATTAAGCCCCAGTTTTTTAACCGCTTCATCACCGAAGTTAGTTTCTGCTGCATTATGGTGGTAAGGGTGCAATGTGAAAGGAACTTTTTGTTTTTCCAGCAAAACGACCGCAGGTGTCATAATAAACGTCCAATTAAAAATGAAAATTTATTCAAGTGGAATATCCTACACGCAATCATTGTTGTAGGCTTAAAAATTAACCTAGCAAAATCAGTATAATGATTCATTGTGGAATGATACAGGGCGAATGTCTGTTGCTAATCTAATCGTCGGGTTGTTACCCTGTACTTGCTGCTTATATTATCCGCAAGGAATATGAGAGCTGAATAACTAAAATAATGAAAGTTCCTCTTTGACTGGCCGATAGCAATATTGGCCATTTTTTTGTGTTTTTACTGTAGGTTAGGCTTCAATAGTTCGGGAAGATTACCCTCGCCATATAAATGCAATGCGCCAACCGACACCACATAGCGCCCGCCAGGTAGCTGTTCAAGCTGCTGCTGCCAGCGTTTGTTGCGTTGAATCATCAGCACGTCATACAGACCTTGGCTAAAGGTAGGGGCCAGTGTGGACAGGTCATTTATCGGGTGATGCTCCAGCCACCAGCTCATCATGGTTTGCAGCAGGCGGGCATTAGTATGCCAATGGGCCAAGGTATCGAGCAGTAAAGACATGCCGTTATCGGGTAATGTCTCCAGCAAATCGAGCTGCATTTGTGCGCCCTCCAGCTCAATGACGGTTTTCTTCTGTGCTGCGGCCGCTTTCAGTAATTGATAGTCGATACCGTATTCACCGCGTAATCCTAGACGTTGCGCCTGGCGCGCCTGAAGCATCAAGGCGACTTGCCATGCGGGCAAAAGGGCCATGGACAGTGGGTCATTATTCAGTTCTTCGCAGCGCTGTAGCAACTGTTGATAGTGTTCTTCAGATAATCTGTCAATTAGCGGCTCGGCCAGAGTTTCGTTACCAAAGGGTGAGGCCGCTTCAGTGATATCAGCTTCCACAATAAGTGCATCCGCTTGATTCAATTTATTCAGCAATTCGTGGGGGAGGGGAAACATACCTTCGGTTCCCATATGGATACTGCCAACCAAATGAAAGTGGCGCTCACCGGGTATGGTGACATCCAACGCGGGATAGGAATAGGTCGTTGCTGTGGCAATTCCTAAAAATTTTGCGATGCGGCGAAATAATGGGCTCATGCCGGTTGATTCCCTTTTTAGCGTTTTCTGTATCCTAAACGCTAAATGGCGCACAAGAAAGTGTTGTGCACCATTAGGTTATATCCATCATACCTAAAGCTGTATGTGCGTTGGCTTCCTTCGTTATTCGGCCCGTCCATGGGCATGGCTCGCTTGCCGCCTTCCTGTATCTCCAATGACTTTGAGCATACTGGGACGGTTACTGTTTAGGTTTAAAACGCAATAAGCGGTTGGCGTTGCTGACCACGGTAATGGATGACAGTGCCATTGCTGCTCCCGCGACGACCGGGCTGAGTAATGTGCCGGTGAAGGGGAACAAAATACCCGCCGCAATCGGAATACCCAGTGCATTGTAGAAAAAGGCTCCCAACAGGTTTTGCTTCATATTGCGCAATGTTGCTTTGGAAAGCTCAACCGCATCCGCAACCCCGTGTAGGCTATGGCGCATCAGGGTAATAGCCGCCGTTTCAATCGCAATATCACTGCCGCCGCCCATGGCAATCCCGACATCGGCTTGTGCCAGTGCGGGCGCATCATTAATACCGTCACCAATCATGGCCACTTTATGTCCGGCGGCTTGCAGTTGCTTGATTGCTTCGGCTTTACCATCCGGCAGGACACCGGCGATCACCTGGTCAATCCCGGCTTCTTTGGCAATAGCATTCGCAGTTATAGGGTTATCGCCGGTTAACATCACCAAGTTGTATCCCCGCTGATGCAAACGTTGCAGCGCGCTGATGCTGTCACTGCGCAGTGGGTCGCGGATGGACAGCAGTGCCGCCGGTTTCCCTTGCGCGGTCAGAATCACCGGCGTCGCACCACTTTCAGCTTCTTGCTGCATCAATGATTGCAACTCACTGGTATCAATCTGTTGCTCTTCCAACAGGCGATTATTGCCCAGTAACAGTGGAATGCCGTCGACCTCGCCACTGACCCCCAAACCGCGCAGGGTGCGGAATTGGTTGACCGTCGCCAGTGTCAGCCCCTCAGCACGCTGTAAAATAGCGCGCGCCAGCGGGTGATTAGAGCCGGTTTCCAGCGCGGCTGCCCACTCCAGCGCTTGCTGCTCACTGACCCCGTTAAAGGTATGAATTGCCACCACTTGCGGGTGCCCTTCGGTCAGGGTGCCGGTTTTGTCGAACACCAATGTGTCGAGGTTACTGGCCTGCTGCAATGCATCGGCATCTCGCACTAATACCCCGAATTCAGCCGCCCGCCCCACACCGGAGATAATCGACATCGGCGTTGCCAGCCCAAGCGCACAAGGGCAAGCAATAATCAGCACCGTGGTGGCGACCACCAGGGTATAGACCAGTTGCGGTTGTGGGCCGAAGAAATACCAAATCAGCCCGGCAATCACGGCAATCGCGACCACGGTCGGCACAAAGACGGCGGAGATCCTATCGGCCAGCTTACCCATTTCGGGTTTACTGCTTTGGGCCTGGCGCACCAGCTTGATGATTCGCGCTAATGTTGTCTGGCTGCCGATAGCATTGGCGCGGAACAACACCGACCCATCCTGCACTTGTGTCCCAGCATGAACGACATCACCGGCTGACTTTTGTTGCGGGATGGGTTCGCCAGTCAACATGGCTTCGTCCATCCACACTTCGCCCTGCACAATTTCCCCATCAACGGGCACGCGGTCACCAGTGGTGAGGCGCAAAGTCATGCCCAGTTGCACATCCGCCAGCGGGATGAGTTTCTCGCCGTCGTCCGTCACGACCCGCGCCGTCGGCGGAGCTAAATCCAACAAGCGCTCCAATGCATTAGAGGAGCGCTGTCTGGCGCGTTGTTCCATAGCATGACCCAGGTTAATTAATCCGATAATCATGGCACTGGCTTCGTAATAGAGATGACGGGCTTCCATCGGGAACACATCCGGCCAGATGTTCACTGTGATGGAGTAAACCCAGGCCGCGCCAGTCCCCAGTGCGACCAAAGTATCCATGGTCGCGCTGCCATTCTTCAGACTGACCCAAGCATTACGATAAAAATGCCCACCGGCAAATATCATTACCAATAGGGTAATTATCCCAATAATCAACCAAGGCGTCTGAGTTTCGGGAGTGAGCGTCATGCTCCCGCCAAATAACCCCCATCCCATCAATGGGATACCCAATAACAGGCCGAGCGCCGCTTGCCACTGGAAGCGCTTCATACTGGCGTGCGACATTTGTTGCTGACGTTCGCGTCGCTCGCCTTCATCTTCAATGATTTCAGCACCATAACCGGCATTTTTGACTGCCGCGATCAAAGCCTCATTGCTTGGGTGGCCGGTCACTAATGCACTGCGCTCCGCTAAATTGACGCGCGCAACCTCGACACCATCAACATTTTCCAGTGCATTCTGTACTTTGGATACGCAACTGGCGCAGCTCATGCCGGTCAGCAATAGCTGAACACTGTCGCTATCACGGGTTGCTGGCTCAGCTGTTTGGTGGGTTTCGCTTTTTTTAACATTATTGGTTGCTGCCGGAATATTGGTTGCTGCCGGAATTGAGGAAGAGGCCGCTGCCAGATATTCCGGCGAAGATGGGGCTGAGTGAGTCAGCGGCTCAGTTTTTGGGGCGTGCGTCCCTGTTAATGTGGCGTGATAGCCCGCTTGCTCTACGGCATCAATCAGAATTTGTGCATCGACTTTGCCATACACTTTGGCGCTATCGAGGGACACATCGGCTGCAATAACACCGGGAACGGCTTCCAGCGCTTTACGGGTAGATTCGGTACAATGCCCGCAACTCAGACCGGAAAGTTGTAGTTCAATATCAGGATGTTGCGCTTCCTCGGCTTGATAACCGGCTTGCTTGACGGTATCAATTAAAGCCGTAGTTTCGGCTTCGCCCGTCACTTTGGCATAGTGAACATTCACTTCTGTATGATGAACATCTTCCCGGCTTTCTAATGCCGTTTTTACACGTTTGGCACAATTCATACAGGAAAGGCCGTGTAGGGCCAGCACCGTGGTTTGCAACATAGTTGACTCCTTCTCGAGTAGCACCCTATCCATAAATTTTGTAGGGATAAGTTTAGTCGGTATTCCCAGCCATAGCTTTTATTCAGGGCAATGATGAACCTTAATATGCGCAGGTTTTATTCTGCTTGACTGGCATCGTTCCTTTCACTAATTATAGAGGTTAAACCTTCCAGCAAGGGTAAGGTCAAGGGGGCGAATGAATATTAGTGATGTGGCAAAAAAAACCGGTTTAACCAGCAAAGCCATCCGTTTTTACGAAGAGAAGAAACTGGTGACACCACCTATCCGCACGGATAATGGTTATCGCAGCTACAGCGCCAAACATATTGAAGAGTTAACTTTGTTGCGTCAGGCGCGGCAGGTGGGTTTTACCTTAGATGAATGCCGCGAGTTACTGGCGTTGTTTCATAACCCTGCCCGTCACAGTGCAGATGTAAAAGCCGCGACGTTACAAAAGGTTGCGGAAATAGAACACCATATTAATGATCTTAAACAAATGCGATTACGTTTATTGGCTTTAGCGGACGAATGCCCAGGGGATGATGGCGCAGAATGCCCGATTATCAATAACCTGGCGGGGTGTTGTCACGGGAGTGAGAAGCAAGAGACTAAAAGCAAGAAGTTGGATGATGAGATATTCATTTGACGTTTTGCGTATGGTTAATGGCGCATTTAGATAAATACGCCATTATATCAATATATTAGTGATGAATAGCCCTAACGTGTAAGGTATTGCCTTCCACTAATATCACTTCAACTTCGGTGCCAATAGCCAACTCATTCGCGCTATAAATACGCCAACTGCTGTCGCCGACTCTCATACGGCCAAAACCGTCAACTGTCGGTTCCGTCAGCGTTGCCCGCGTTCCCAACAATTGATGGCTACGCTGGTTCAGCATGGCTGGCTGTGGTTTGGTACGTTTACTCAGCCAATACCACCATAGAAATGCAGAAACCACCGTCAGAACGGCAAACAACACGCCCTGCATCTCCCAACTAAAGGGAAATAGCCAGACCAGAGCACCGACAACCACGGCAGCGACGCCGCTCCACAGCATATAACCACTGGCACCCAGCATCTCAGCGGCCAGTAGTAGCCCACCGAGTGATAGCCAAAACCAACTTGGATTTGCTGCAATTGCTTCCAGCATGGTTATTTACCCCGGCTGTTTTTACTCTCACCAATCAGCTCTGCAATACCGCCGATAGCGCCCATTAAGCTACTGGCTTCTAGCGGCATCATAATGACTTTACTGTTATTGGCCGAACCAATGTGTTGCAGGGCGTCGGTGTATTTCTGTGCCACAAAATAGTTAATAGCTTGAATATCACCGGCAGCGATAGCTTCAGAAACCATTCTGGTTGCCTGGGCTTCAGCTTCAGCACCACGTTCACGGGCTTCTGCCTGTAAGAATGCGGACTGACGCTCACCTTCAGCTTTCAGAATTTGTGATTGTTTCTCACCTTCGGCACGCAAAATAGCCGCCTGACGAACCCCTTCAGCTTCCAGAATATCCGCACGTTTGGTACGTTCAGCTTTCATCTGAGCATTCATCGCAGAAATTAGTTCAGCCGGTGGGCGCACGTCACGGACTTCAATTCGGGTCACTTTGATGCCCCACGGGTTGGTGGCTTCATCAACAATGTGCAGCAGGCGGCCGTTGATGTTGTCACGTTGGGACAACATTTCGTCCAGCTCCATAGAGCCTAAAACGGTACGGAAGTTGGTCATGGTCAAATTGATAATGGCCGATTCCAAATTGCTGACTTCATAGGCTGCTTTTACGGGATCAATAACTTGGATAAAGCAAACGGCATCAATCGCCACGTTGGCATTATCACGGGAAATGATTTCTTGGGATGGGATATCCAGAACTTGTTCCATCATATTGATTTTGCGACCAACACGATCCATAAATGGCACAACGATATTCAGGCCTGGCATCAATGTTTTGGTATAACGACCAAAACGCTCGACAGTCCATTGAAAACCTTGCGGGACGATTTTGATTGAGGAAAAGACCACAATCAGGGCAACGACGATAAGAACAGGGATGACTGTAAACATATTTAACTTCCTGTCAGCAATGATTTTTGTTTCTTAATATTACGTGACCGGGCGCTAAACGCCTAACGAAAGGCAGGTAAAAGCGTGTAAAGGAGATAAAGTGAGGCCGGGGCAGAATAAAACAGCGCGGAGTGACTCCGCGCAGTAGCAAATAATGGCAACTGTATCACGGCGAATAGCCGCTAAACGCGCCGGTCAGTAGAGTAAGGAGTAAAGTTGACGGCGATATTTGGCCGCCAGCGCATCGCCAGTACCTAATGCGGCCAAAATATCCATTAATGTCTTACGCGCCGTGCCATTTGCCGCAGCTAAGTCTTTCTTCAAGTGGCCCAGCAGCAACTCAAGAGCCTCTTCATTGCGGCCGACCTGATGCAGTTGCAGGGCTAATTGCACCGCCAGTTCAGCGTTATCGGGCTGCTCAGCCACTTGTTGTTGTAACAGCTGGATTTCGGGAGTGTCAGCGGCTTGTTTAAGTAACTCAATTTGTGCCATTAGCCCCTGATATCGGGTATCACGGTCTTGCAGTGGGATGGTCGCCAGCACGGCTTCAGCATCTTCACTGCGGTTTTGCAAAATTTGTGCTTCCGCCAGTTGCAGTGCGATATCGCTGGTCTGAGGATTATTGCTTTGTTGCATTAGCTGCCAGGCGTCTTTCAGCAATGGCAATGCTTCCTGCACTTTACCCTCACTCATCAACTGTGCAGCTTCGGCAGCTTTCAACTCTTCAGGTTTCGGTAACACTCGTTGCAGTAGTTCGCGGATAACTTCCTCTGGCTGTGGCCCTTGGAATCCATCAACTGGCTGACCGTCCTTAAAGAGATAAACAGCCGGAATGGAGCGCAAACCAAACTGTGACGCCACCATCTGTTGTGCATCGCAATCAACACGCGCCAGAATGAATTGGCCCGCATATTCTGCGGCCAGTTTATCCAGCACTGGGGTCAGTTGCAGACAGTGCTGGCTGCGTTCAGACCAAAAATAGAACAGCACAGGCACAGCCATGGATTGTTCTAAAACCTGATGTAGGTTCGCTTCAGTAATATCAATCGTAGTAGGTGCTAGCATGAATTATTTCTCTCATCCGTTTTAACAGTAGATGGGGGCAGATTATGTCGCTTCAACCTCAAGCTTAGGAATTGCCACGCAGGACTTTGTCTAACAGGCGGCCCGGCAAGATGCGGCGCAAGATCGTCAGCGCATGGGCGACTAAAGTGACCGGATAGCGCAATTGCGGACGCGGGCTTTCCAACGCATGGCGCAATTTCGGCAAAATAGCTTCTGGCGGCAGTGTAAAACGCTTGGCAATACCAGGATTATTCACCGGCTTATCAACCTGAGCTTGATTCACATTTTGCGTGAAATGGGTGCTTATTGGCCCCGGCTCAATCAAACTGACATGAATTCCGCTGTCATGCAGCTCCATGCGCAGTGCATCTGACCAAGCTTCCAGCGCATATTTACTGGCGGCATAGGCACCGCGACCGGCAGTTGAAACTAACCCCATCACTGAGCTGGTTTGAATAATGCGCCCTTCGCCGTGAGGCAACATGGCGGGCAGCAAAAGTTGCGTCAGTTGGTGGGTACCAAACAGGTTGGTGGAAAATTGTTTTTCCAACTGCTGGCGCGAAATCGTCTGCAATGGGCCATATAACCCAAAGCCGCCATTGTTAAACAAAGCATATAAACGCCCACCGGTCAGCGCGATAACCTGCGCGGCGGCGCGTTCGACACTGGCACTGTCATCCAAATCCAGCTCAATACCTTCCAGACCCAACTGAGTCATCCTGGTGACATCATCGGGTTTACGACAGGCCGCCAGCACGCGATAACCTCGGTTTTTCAAGTCTTGCGCCGCAATCAGGCCAATACCGCTGGAACAACCGGTAATTAATACTGCTTTTTGCATAACTTTACCTAGTGAGTGATTCTATTTGTTTGGACAAGTGTTATTACTTCTTATTGGTGACTAACGGTTTGAGTTGTTGCGCCATCCAATCTGCTATGAAAGGTTGCGCCTCGGCGTTAGGGTGTAAACCATCATCCTGCATCCACTCGGGCTTTACGGCAACTTGTTCCATAAAGAAAGGCACCAACGGGATGCCAAATTGCTGCGCCAACTGCGGGTACATAGCGGCGAAAGCATCAGTATAACGGCGGCCATAGTTAGGTGGAATACGGATTTGCATCAATAAGGGCTGGGCCTTGGCCTCCTTTATCTGATTGATGATGTGTGTTAAATCCCGTTGAATATCCTGCGGTGGGAAGCCGCGCAGGCCGTCATTAGCACCCAATTCAATCAGCACCCAGCGGGGCTGATGTTGTTTTAGCAGGGCAGGTAGGCGGGCTAACCCCTGTGCCGCAGTATCACCACTGATACTGGCGTTAACCACCTTCGGTAATGACGGTGTAGCTTGCCATGTTTTATCCAGCCGCGAAGGCCAGGCTTCGGCAATGGGCAGGCGGTAACCGGCGCTTAAACTGTCGCCGAGAATCAAAAGTGTATCGGTTGCGGCGGCACGCAAACTGAATAATCCCAACAGTAATAGGAAGGGAAGATGCCAGCGGAAAACGTTCTTGAAGTTCATCATCTTAATAAACACGTCGGTCAGGGTGAGCAACAGCTCTCCATCCTTACCGGAGTTGAGCTGGTTGTCAAACCCGCGCAGACAATTGCGCTGATTGGTGAGTCGGGTTCAGGTAAATCAACTTTACTGGGCATTCTGGCCGGGCTTGATGATGGCAGCAGCGGCGAAGTTAGTTTACTCGGACAGTCTTTGACCGCCATGGATGAAGAGGGGCGCGCGCAACTGCGGGCAAAAAATATTGGTTTTGTTTTCCAATCATTTATGTTGGTACCGACTCTCAATACACTGGAAAACGTCCAGCTTCCGGCGCTATTGCGCGGGGAAAGTGAGCGCGAAAGTAAAACCCATGCCATTGAGTTATTAAAATTAGTCGGGCTGGAGAAGCGGTTGCATCATCTGCCCGCCCAGCTTTCGGGCGGCGAACAGCAGCGGGTGGCGTTGGCGCGGGCTTTTAGCGGCAGACCCAAAGTGTTATTTGCCGACGAGCCAACCGGTAATCTTGACCGGCACACGGGTGACAAGATAGCCGATTTGTTGTTTTCCCTGAACCGGGACTACGGCACCACATTAATTTTGGTCACTCATGATGTGCAATTGGCGGGTCGTTGCCAGCGGCGGCTGCGGCTCCAAGACGGTAAATTGTGGGAGGAAGCATGATTGGGCGCTGGTTTTGGCGTGAGTGGCGCTCACCCTCACTATTAATTGTCTGGCTGGCATTAACACTGGCGGTAGCTTGTGTGCTGGCGCTGGGCAGTATTAGTGACCGGATGGAGCAAGGACTGAGCCAGCAGAGCCGTGATTTTTTGGCTGGCGACCGCGTGCTAAAAACGGCTCATCCGGTGCCGGAGAGCTGGTTGCTGGAAGCAAAACAGCAGGGGCTGTCTATCAGTCGCCAGCTTTCATTCATGACAATGACGTTTGCCGGTGATCGCCCGCAACTGGCGGATGTGAAAGCCACAGACTTAGCTTATCCGCTGTATGGCAAGCTAGAAACCTTACCGGCGGATGTCAAACTTGAACCGGGAACGGCGCTGGCGGCCCCGCGATTACTGGCACTGCTCGGGGTTAAAGTCGGCGATACACTGGATGTCGGTGATACTTCGCTAAAGATTATTGGCGAAGTGCTTCAGGAGCCGGATTCAGGATTTAACCCCTTCCAAACTGCGCCGCGGGTTTTAATTAATCTGGCGGATGTAGATAAAACCGGTGCAATACAACCGGGTAGCCGTTTGAATTATCTCTATATGTTTGCCGGGACACCGGAGGCTATTGCTAAATTCAGTGACTGGCTGACCCCACAATTGAAGCCGGAACAGCGCTGGTATGGTTTGCAAGAATCTGGCGGCGCGCTGGGAAAATCACTGCAACGCGCCCAGCAATTCCTCCTGTTATCGGCGTTATTGACGTTATTACTGTCCATTGCCGCCGTGGCCGTGGCAATGGGGCATTATTGCCGCAGCCGCTATGATTTGGTGGCGGTGTTGAAAACATTGGGGGCCGGGCGCAGTGCGCTACGGCGGCTGATTATCGGCCAGTGGATCTCAGTGTTGGTGCTGGCGGGCTTGTGCGGTAGTGTCATTGGCTTATTGTTCGAGAAAGTGTTAATCCGCTTGTTGTCCCCAGTATTGCCGGCTGCATTACCCGCCGCCGGTGTCTGGCCATGGATATGGTCAATGGGATCGCTGATATTGATTTCATTGCTGGTGGGTATTCGCCCTTATCGACAACTGCTGGCCACTCAACCGCTGCGAGTATTGCGCCGTGATGTTTCAGCCAATGTCTGGCCGCTGCGCTACTTTATCCCGGTAATGATCGCGGTGGTGGTGGGCTTGCTGGCCTTATTGATGGGGGGGAATTCCCTGCTGTGGGCCATTTTGGGCGGCATGGTGGTATTGGCGTTATTGCTGGGCATTATCGGCTGGGGCGGTTTATTGCTGTTGCGCCGCCTGACGGTGACTCGCCTGTCATTGCGGCTGGCGATTAACCGCTTGTTGCGCCAACCCTGGATGACCTTGACTCAACTGGCGGCATTCTCACTGTCATTTATGTTATTGGCTTTATTATTGGTATTACGCGGCGATTTATTGGACCGCTGGCAACAGCAATTGCCGCCGGATAGCCCGAATTATTTCCTGCTGAATATTACGCCGCAACAGGTGTCGCAAGTCACGGAGTTCCTCACGCAGCATCAGATAACGCCGTCGACTTTTTATCCGATTATTCGTGCACGGCTGACTGAAATTAATCAACAATTGGCGACCGAGCGGGTCGCGGAAGATGCGCCTGGCGGGGAGGCCGTTAATCGCGAGCTGAATCTGACCTGGCAGCAGGATTTGCCCGAGCACAATATTTTGACCGCCGGGCAGTGGCCGGCTAAGGCGGATGAAGTGTCGATTGAGAAAGGAATTGCTGACCGGCTGGGAATTAAAATCGGCGATAAACTGACATTCAGTGGCGATACGCAGTCATTTGGTGCGACTGTGAACAGTATTCGCCAGGTGGATTGGGAAAGTTTGCGCCCTAATTTTTACTTTATTTTCCCACCGGGTGCGCTGGATGGGCAGCCCCAAACCTGGCTGACCAGCTTCCGCTATCACGGTGACGGCGAGGTTCTGACGCAATTGAATCGCCAGTTCCCGACCCTCAGTTTGCTGGATATTGGCGCGATGCTGAAACAGGTCGGGCAGGTGCTGCAACAGGTCAGCCGAGCACTGGAAGTGATGGTGGTGTTGGTAATTATTTGTGGCACTTTGCTGCTATTAGCGCAGGTACAGGTCGGCATGCGCCAGCGCCGTCAGGAACTGGTGGTTTACCGGACACTCGGCGCGAGTAAAAGCTTACTGCGAGGCACATTGTGGTGGGAGTTCGCCTTGCTGGGGCTGGTGGCGGGTATGGCAGCAGCGATCGGAGCTGAAGCGGCACTTTGGGCATTGCAGCGCTTAGTGTTTGATTTCCCGTGGCAACCTAACTGGATGATGTGGTGGTTATTGCCACTGGCGGCAGCACTGTTGCTGTCACTCTGTGGCGGTTGGTTAGGGGCCAGGTTGTTGCAGGGGCGGGCATTATTCCGTCATTACACTGATTAGAAAAATAATGCGGGCGGCATAAGCTGCCCGCGCTTCAGTTATAATTTAGCTTGCGCCCAGCGCAGGGCGTTTTGGTATTCCGCGGGTAGCAAAGGCGCTAATGTCGCCAGGGCCGCACTTAATGCTGCGCTGTCGGGATCATTTAAATTCAAATGGCCCACTTTACGGCCTTCGCGCACTTCTTTTTCATACCAATGCAGATGCACCAAGGGCAGTGAAAGCCACTCGATATTCACTGGCGTGCCAATCAGATTGACCATCGCTGAGGGAGTATTCACCACCGGTTTGGGCAGCGGTAAGTCCAAAATAGCGCGCAGATGCAGCTCGAACTGACTGATAGACGCACCATTTTGTGTCCAGTGACCACTGTTATGCACGCGCGGTGCCAGCTCATTAATTAATAAACTGTCGTCGACGATAAAGCACTCCATCGCCATTACACCAATATAATTCAGCTCATCCATGATTGCAGACAGCATTTTTTCTGCTTGCTGCTGTAGTTTGCTATTGGGCTGTGGCAGTGCCACGCTCATACGCAGGATGCCATCTTCATGCAGATTATGGGTCAGTGGGTAAAAGACGGATTGGCCTTGATGGCTGCGCGCGCCGACCAATGAAACTTCGCCGGAAAAGTTAATCCCCTGCTCGACAATACATTCGCCGTAAGCATCGGCGGGCAAGCTCTCTTGTTCACCAGCGCGTAAACGCCATTGACCCCGCCCGTCATAACCGCCGACCCGGCGTTTCACGATGGCTAACTCACCCAATGTGGCAAAGACCTGCGGCCACTCACTATCGCTGGCCAATAATTGCCAGGGTGCGGTCGCTAAATTCAAGCTATCGAGCAACTGTTTTTGAGTCAGACGGTCAGCCAGACGAGGGAAAATATCGCGGTTAACGAAAGCGGTGTGGGTGGCGAGTTCGCGGGTTAACGCGGTTTCCGGCCAGCGCTCAATCTCGGCGGTAATCACACTGTGCTGATAAGGCACGGCTTCTGGCTCGGCATCTAAACCCACCGGATAAACAGCAATGCCCAGTGGCTCACCGGCCTGACGCAGCATGCGCCCCAGTTGGCCATTACCTAATACGCAAACGGGTTTCATGCTTCATCCCTCGGATCGGGATTTTCCAACACTTCATCAGTTTGGTTTTTACGCCAATCCGCTAAACGTGCTGCCAATTCAACATCATGCAGCGCCAGTATTTGAGCTGCCAGCAATGCGGCATTTGCCGCGCCGGCTTTACCAATGGCCAGTGTTCCCACCGGAATACCACGTGGCATCTGCACGATGGAATACAAGCTATCGACACCGCTTAACGCCGCACTTTGTACCGGCACACCTAAGACCGGCACCAATGTTTTGGCCGCTAACATACCCGGCAGGTGGGCAGCACCGCCCGCGCCTGCAATAATGACATGTAAGCCATTAGCATCGGCTTGCTCGGCAAAACTGAACAGTTTGTCGGGGGTGCGATGGGCAGAAACAACTTCGACATGAAAGGGGACATTGAGCGTGGTGAGCACGTCGGCGGCGAACTGCATGGTGGCCCAGTCACTCTTGGACCCCATTACGATAGCGATTTTAACCCCGGCTGGGTAAGCCGAATCGAGGTTAGCTCCCATGAGTGTAAAGCTCCTGTGATTGCGCAAGCGTCGGCCAGAATGATCTTATTTAAATCATGACTGGTGAAGAGGGCGTAGAGCATATCATGAGCCAAAGGCGAGGAAAACGGTTGCGTAGCGGCTTTTAGCGGGTTTTATCAGTTTTTTTAGTGATACGATGAGAGTATATAGTGTGGCAATGAGTGTTGGTATGCGGCTTAAAACGGGAATTTAATCAATTCAACACTATCAGCCGTGACTTTAACCATGGAGCCTTCAACATGCCAGGCACCTAAAACCACACGGTGTGCCGTTGCCGCTGCTAATTCGACGGTATGAACCGCAGGGCGGTGGGTATGCCCATGAATCATCCAACTGACATTATTTCGCTCGAAAGTCTCAATCACCGCGTGTGGATTGACATCCATAATCAGCTGCGATTTGCCGCTATTATTTTGTTGGCTTTGATTGCGCATATAAGCAGCAATGCGTAACCGAAAGCGCAGCGGTAGCCACAGAAAGAGTTTCTGGATCAAAGGATTGTGTACTCGGCGGCGAAAATGCTGATAATCGGCATCATCAGTGCACAGGGTATCGCCATGTAAAATAACGATTTTACGGCCATACAATTCAACAACTTTCTCTTCCGGCAGCAAGATCATGCCACTTTCAAGTGCAAAGCGTTTGCCCAGCAGAAAATCGCGGTTACCGTGGATGAAGTAGCAGGGCACGCCCTGTTGTTGGAGTGATTTTAACGCGGCAGCAACTTGCCGATACAGCGGTTCGGGATCATCGTCGCCAATCCAGGATTCGAATAAATCGCCAAGGATATATAACGCATCAGCATGAATAGCATCACGCTGTATAAAATGCAGGAAACCGGCAGTGATTGCCGGTTCCTGAACGCTAAGATGCAAATCTGCAATAAAAAGCGTGCTCATTAAGCCGTTATTACTCGCTAACAGTAACGCTTTGAATGATCACATCTTCTTTTGGCACATCTTGATGCATACCGCTGCGGCCAGTCGCGACGTTTTTAATTTTATCAACTACGTCCAGACCTTCAGTCACTTCAGCAAACACGCAGTAACCCCAACCATCTGGGCGCTCTGAACGGAAGTTCAGGAAGTCGTTGTCTGCAACGTTAATAAAGAACTGAGCAGTGGCAGAGTGTGGATCGTTGGTACGCGCCATTGCCAAGGTGCCTCGGGTATTTTTCAGACCGTTGTTGGCTTCGTTCTTGATAGGAGCATCAGTTGTTTTCTGGTTCATGCCCGGCTCAAAACCACCGCCCTGAATCATGAAACCATCAATAACACGGTGGAAAATAGTGTTATCATAGAAACCTTTACGGCAGTAGTTCAGGAAGTTTTCAACAGTAGCCGGCGCTTTATCCGCGAAGGTGTTGATGACGATATCGCCGTGATTAG
This sequence comes from Yersinia thracica, assembly GCF_902170565.1. Classification (GTDB taxonomy): domain Bacteria; phylum Pseudomonadota; class Gammaproteobacteria; order Enterobacterales; family Enterobacteriaceae; genus Yersinia; species Yersinia thracica. Next base: position 9,690 of record NZ_CABHXX010000138.1, on the reverse strand, counting down.
TATGAAAAGTGACCATAATAATGTTCCTGCTAGTGTAATAAGTGTATTCACAAATGAGTCGTAACTCTTTAGACGGCTCTTATATCATATCTACGGGATTGAGTCAGCACTCGAAACGCCGCCAGGATGTGCGAAAAAGTGCTGTATCGAGAGCTGATTTACCGCATAATCTGATGATATCTTTTTAAACCATGCGTTTCGCAAAAACAAAAACCACGGAATGTCCCAATGCTAAAGATTTTTAATACACTGAGTCGCCAAAAAGAGGAATTCAAGCCTATTCATGCCGGTAAAATAGGTATGTATGTATGCGGGATCACCATCTATGACCTGTGTCACATTGGGCATGGGCGTACTTTTGTCGCTTTCGACGTCGTTGCGCGTTATTTGCGTTATTTAGGTTATTCTTTGACGTATGTCCGTAATGTCACCGACGTTGACGATAAAATTATTAAACGTGCCATTGAGAACAATGAAACCTGCGAGCAGCTGACTACACGGATGTTGGCTGAGATGCACAAAGATTTTGATGCATTGAATCTCAAACGCCCAGATTTAGAACCGCGCGCTACCCATCACATCCCAGAAATTATTGAGCTGACCGAGCGCTTGATCGCCCGTGAACATGCTTATGTGGCTGCCAATGGGGATGTTATGTTCTCCGTTGAAAGTGATCCGGATTATGGTTTGTTATCTCGTCAAGATCTGGACCAGTTGCAAGCGGGGGCGCGAGTCGAAGTGGCTGATGTTAAACGCAATCCGATGGATTTTGTCTTGTGGAAAATGTCCAAGCCCGGTGAACCTAGCTGGGAATCACCTTGGGGACCGGGCCGCCCTGGTTGGCATATTGAATGTTCGGCAATGAACGGCAAGCAGTTAGGCGCGCATTTTGATATTCATGGCGGCGGCTCTGATTTGATGTTCCCGCACCACGAAAATGAAATTGCACAATCCACCTGTGCGCATGATGGCCCTTATGTGAATTACTGGATGCACTCCGGTATGGTGATGATCGACAAAGAAAAAATGTCGAAATCGCTGAATAACTTTTTCACTATCCGCGATGTGCTGGCCTACTACGATGCGGAAACAGTGCGTTATTTCCTGATGTCCGGCCATTATCGTAGCCAGCTTAATTACAGCGAAGAAAATCTCAAGCAAGCACGTGCTTCTTTAGAGCGCTTATACACCGCGCTGCGCGGGACTGACGTGAATGCAGCGCCGGCGGGTGGTGCTGAGTTTGAAGCGCGTTTCCGTGCGGCGATGGATGATGATTTCAATACTCCAGAGGCCTACTCGGTGCTGTTTGATATCGCCCGTGAAGTGAACCGCCTCAAAGCTGAAGATATGACCGCGGCAAATGCGTTAGCGGCCGAATTGCGTAAACTGGCGCATGTGCTGGGGTTATTGGAACAAGATCCAGAACTGTTTTTGCAAAGTGGTGCGCAGACTGACGACGACGAAGTGGCAAAAATCGAAGCTCTTATCAAACAGCGCAATGATGCCCGTAGCAGTAAAGATTGGGCGCTGGCAGATTCTGCTCGCGATCAGTTAAATGAGTTGGGGATTGTGTTGGAAGATGGCCCGCAAGGGACAACCTGGCGGCGTAAATAATACCGCGTTTTAGGGCGCTGAGTGGGTGACTGTTCAGCGAACTCAAACTAAAAAAATTGCGGTTCTGGTGCTGACCAGTAACCGCATTTTTTTGCCCCTATTTTACGTCGCTAAGAGCGGCAACGGCAGTTTTTCGCAATAACCAGCTAAAACTCGCCGTTGCTGAGGTTATTAGGCTTTAACCTGTACTTTCATACCTTGAAACTCAACAATTTGGTCAGTCAGGATCTTGCAGCGCTTGCGCGTTTCTACATTCCCGTCAACTTTTACCTGCCCATCAGCGATAGCGGCTTTTGCTGAGGCACCGCTATCGTTCCAACCTTGCAACTTTAATAAGTCACACAGTTCGACGTGCGGGTGTTTTTCCAAATGAAAAATGTCCATTACTGTCCTTTCACTCTATTTTCGTTGATGTCATGATATTCCTCGCAGGCTTGCAAGGTATTTTGTATCAGTGTTGCAACGGTCATCGGCCCGACGCCACCGGGAACCGGTGTAATCCAACCCGCACGCTCAACGGCGGCATCAAATTCTACATCACCGACTACTTTACCACTTTCCAGGCGGTTAATGCCGACATCAATCACGATAGCACCGGGTTTTATCCACTCACCGGGAATAAAACCGGGTTTACCGACGGCAACGACTAATAAATCAGCATTTTCGACATGCTGGCGCAGGTTCTTGGTAAAACGATGCGTGACGGTAGTGGTGCAACCCGCCAGCAGCAGCTCAAGGCTCATCGGACGGCCGACAATATTGGATGCGCCCACCACGACGGCGTTCAGACCGTAAGTCGGGATGTCATAACGCTCTAGCAGTGTCACTATGCCGCGTGGGGTGCAAGGGCGGAGTTTAGGCGCCCGCTGACACAAGCGACCAACATTGTATGGATGGAAGCCATCCACGTCTTTATCCGGGTGAATACGTTCCAGGACTTTGACATTATCAATACCCGCGGGCAGTGGCAGTTGCACCAGAATTCCATCGATTTCACTATCGTCATTCAGTGAATCAATCAATGCTAACAGCTCGGCTTCCGTGGTGGTCATCGGCAGGTCATAAGAGCGGGAAACGAAACCCACTTCTTCACAGGCTTTACGTTTGCTGGCGACATAAATTTGTGAAGCTGGATTTTCACCTACCAACACAACAGCAAGGCCAGGGGCACGTTTACCCGCAGCTAAACGTTTCTGTACCAACGCAGCTACTTCGTTTCGTACCTGCTGCGCAATCGTTTTACCATCTATAATTTTCGCTGACATCAGTGGAAGGGTCCATCAATTAAAAAAGCGGGAATCAGCCTATTTTGTCAGAAGCGGAGCGTGCTGTCAGGCGTATAATAACGATTAATTAACGATTAAATAGCCAGTTAATAAACCGTAAGGCGAAAAGCCATTGACTCAAAGGCGACTGCCCGTATAATCCAACCCGCAACTGACTGCCAGCAGTGTTCTATACTGCGGTAAATATCAAATGCGCCCTTAGCTCAGTTGGATAGAGCAACGGCCTTCTAAGCCGTAGGTCACAGGTTCGAGCCCTGTAGGGCGTACCATCTTTACGTCTCCTGAAGTCTATCTAAGTCCATAAATCCCTTATATAATCAGTATCTCTGGAACTTCCTAGTATCCCTACGTTTATCCGCATCTACTGAGTTCTATAGATAGTTGGGGGTATAAATGGGGGTAAGTCTAGGTTCAATGGAATGAGATACCCCCACATGAAACTAAACGCCCGGCAAGTGGATACCGCAAAACGAAAAGAGAAACCTTACAAGCTCTCCGACGGCGGTGGATTATTTTTATTAGTAAACACAAATGGTTCACGTTACTGGCGGTTGAAGTATCGGATTGCTGGAAAAGAAAAGCTGCTATCAATCGGGGTCTATCCCGATATCACTCTTGCTGAGGCCCGTGCCAAAAGAGACGAAGCCAAACGAATATTGGCTGCTGGTGGTGATCCCGGTGAAGAAAAAAAAGCAGATAAACAGGCCAAGAAAGTCAGCATTGATAACACGTTCGAAGCGCTGGCCAGAGAATGGCATGCTTATAAAAGACCTAATTGGTCGAAAGGTTACGCCGACGATTTAATGGAATCGTTTGAAAATGATATATTTCCCTATGTTGGAAAGCGCCCGGTTGCTGAAATCAAGCCGCTAGAGATGCTTGAAACACTGCGTAAACTAGAGGCGCGTGGTGTCCTCGATAAAATGCGCAAAATTCGTCAGGCGTGCAATCAGACTTTTCGCTATGCGATCGTGACCGGCAGGGCGGAGAACAACCCCGCCAGTGAGCTGGCAGGTGCTTTGGCAGTACAGAAACATCAGCATTATCCCCACCTTTTAGCCGCTGAACTTCCTGAATATCTTCAGTCTCTTAGTGCCTATAGTGGCAGCCCTGTTACACGAATAGCAACCCGTTTGCTCATGCTTACCGGCGTTCGAACAATCGAGCTACGTGCTGCTGAGTGGGTTGAATTTAATTTAGATAAAGGTCTGTGGGAAGTCCCTACTATCCGAATGAAAATGCGCCGTCCACATCTGGTCCCTTTATCTGAACAGGTTTTAGAGTTGTTGTTGCAACTGCATGCTATTACCGGTCGCTTTAAATTAGTTTTTCCTGGTCGTAATGACAGTCTAAAGCCAATGAGCGAGGCCAGTATTAATCAGGTCATAAAGCGTATTGGCTACCACGGCAGGGCCACCGGCCACGGTTTTCGCCACACAATGAGCACTATTTTGCATGAGCAGGGCTTTAATACTGCCTGGATAGAAACACAACTGGCTCACGTCGATAAAAACAGTATTCGCGGTACCTATAATCATGCTCAATATCTGGATGGTCGCAGAGAAATGCTGCAATGGTATGCCGACTATATGGATAGTCTGGAAAATGGCGAGAATGTGATTCATGGTAGGTTTGGGAAACGGGCATAGGGGAGGGATATTGGCTATCTGGCTGAAATAGTTACCCAAACTTTTTAAAGGCATCTCACGATGCCTTTTTACATTTAGAGATTATTCGGTCTCGAGAGGCTCGCTGGTGGCTTGATGATAAGTTTGATGTAGCAGGTCTATTTGCTGTTGTAGGACAAAGTTGAGTATTTCTTTCACTTCCTGCGATTCGAGAGTGATAACGGCGTAAATGAGCGCACGGCAATGATCAATGAGGTCTTCCACTTCGCGGGGCGAGTTATCGTACATGGCGCACCTCCGGCCGGAGAGTGGTGGCCAGTGATGCTGGCAGGTGAAGAAAAGCGGTACGGCAAGGGGCTTTAGTCGTCGAATCCATGATGACAACCTCTCAGTTGATGGCTTTAAAATCACCACCAAGAGACGCTAACCTCAAGAGGGTGGTGAGCTGAACGAGGTTAGCGTAACCGGTCAACAGAGAACCCGGCGCATCTTGCGATGCCCCCGTCCAGCCCACCATTGCTTTTTCACAGGTGTAACTGTACCCGCACATAGTAACCGCCTGTGCGGTCGTGCGCTCTATTGAATTCCGGGACGCTAATCACGGCAGCGGAATTTGCCGCTGCGGGGGCACTATATCCGGCCATTCCCTACTGTTCAATTAACCAGTGGTAAATTAGGACAAACATTTTTGTACATGCGAGGGGGGCCGCATTTGTCATATACACCATAAATCATTACTATTTCTGATGATTAATGAGTTTTTATTGATGACAAAGTGTAATTGTTTGTATTAAATGGTTATCTAATAATCAGTTAAAATGGTAGAGCTAAATGAATGCTTCTTTGGAGAGATTGAGCAAGAAATTAAGTGAATTGAATCGACAGTTAGTAGCTTTAAATGATGGGAGCACAATGCTTTGTGAAACCTATGGTTGGCAATACCCGGCTATAACACCAAATGATTTAAATTGCATGCCTTTGAAACTGGTTGAAAAAATAAATGCGATACCAATCGAAGAATTAAATGATGACGACGATAATGAAATAGATGGACTTTCTAGTAATGTAGACTATTTAATAAAAAGCACCATACCTTATATTTATAATGGAAACGGTTTACAAGCTATACCAGCTTATATGGCAACTATGTTATATATCAATGGTGTGGTTGAGAAAATATTTTCATGGGAAGTATTGTATGATAGCAAAGCTATGCCGAGAAACTTAAACACTAGACTGAGAAGTTATAATTTACGACTTGAGCAATTATCACCAGAGATTGATAAGTTAAAAAGCAAAATATCGACTATCTTAGATGCTCACAGTGCTGCTGAAGCACTTCCTGTAGATATGGAAATATTGAAAGAGGCAAGAAAAGAAATAAATAAAACTGAAAAAGAAATATCGGAAATTCTATTTGAGATAAGGATAAAAAGAGAAGAAACAGAAGAGAGTTTAAAAATAATCACCGAGAAAAAAGATGAATCCTCTATATTGGTAGAACAATGTGAGGATGCTTTTAGAGTTACCACAGCAAAGGGTTTAGCAGGGGCTTTTGAGGTTAAAGCGGATAAGTTAAATGCTAGCATTAGATTTTGGGTTGGTGGTCTTCTTATTGCTTTAGGCGCTGGAGCTTATGTTGGTTTTGAAAGAATAAAGGCTCTTTCTAGTATTCTGGATAAACCAAATCCTAGCTTAACGGTTATTCTTACTCAGGTTATTCTTTCTGTGCTTAGTATTGGTGCACCATTATGGTTTGCTTGGTTATCAACAAAGCAAATTAGCCAACGTTTTAAACTCGCGGAAGATTATGCATTCAAAGCCTCTGTAGCTAAAGCATATGAAGGTTATAGAAGAGAGGCTAAGCAATTAGATGGTGACTTTGAAAATAGGCTATTTGCAGCCGCATTAACTCGATTTGAAGAAGAGCCACTGCGTTTGGTAAAAGACAAAGAACATTATACTCCTTGGATGGAGATGATAGGTAGTGACTCTTTCAAAAAATTTCTTCAGACGCCTAATGAAGCTAAAGATTTAATCCTAAATAAACTAGGTTTTAAAGTTGAACCACCCAGAAAAACTAACGAAAAAATAGCCAGTTCTATTCCTGATACAGAGTAAAATAGAAGCAACATTGTTATTTTAGCAAGAAATAAAGTGGTTGATTTGATAACTACTATGGTATGTTCCTAAATGTTTTTAATTTGTGCATCTGGATATCTAGGTGCACAAATTAATCGAAAATATATCTCCTGCCAATCCTAAATAACAATAATATTATTCTTATCCCAATTATTGTACGCACTTTCTAATTCTTCTAGCTTTGACCATGCGATAGCATTTTCTATATTTCCTTTTTCGGTAAGAATAAAATCAAGTAGTTTTTTTATTTTATCATAGTGACTTTTATCTTTTTTGTTTTTAATGTGTTCCATACAGTTATCTGGTTTCCCTGATGATATTGACTCCATAAAGTATGCCTCTTCAAAATTTTTTATTGATGCGACAACTCTGCTATACTCACTGAAATTATCCAGAATTTTTTCGTTGTTAGTCCAAGCTGGATTTTTGATGGTTATTACTTTATATGTAACTTTCCCATCTATGCTCTTAGGCTCTCTTCTTTTTGATTGCACCATAACTGAGTCAGAGTCATGAAGAACATAGTATTTCCTCTTAAAATGATTAAGTACCTTCATCATTGATGCAACAGTAACTTTTCCACGAGCGCGAATTATATTAATATCATCATATTCTTTATTTCCATTTTCTTTCTCATTTGATTTTATAAAGTTAAACGCTGTGTACTCTGTATCTCCTTCTACAATAATTACGCGCCCCCCAAAAAAAGCTTCGGATATATGAGAGTCAAATAGGTTAGTTAATTTAAGGTTTTCTTTGTCATCTGTGCTTAGTTTCGCTTCTTCAGGTCTAAATAATGTAGAAGCATGCATTACTCCATCATGTTTTTTTTCCACTCTTATTATAGTTGTATGATCTTTAGCTAAATCGATAAAATGAGGTGAGTGAGTTGTAATCATTACTTGCCAATTATCACCATCAGCTAACTTGTACAAGACATCTCTTACATTTCCAATGGCTTTAGGATGTAAGCTAACTTCAGGCTCATCAATTAGTAAAACGTGCGATATATTTTTCCCTACACTTTCGCAAGATACGTTTTTTCCTAGTTTTGCTTTATACCCATTGTCCGCGAGTATTTTTAATATAGCCCATAATGCGGTTCTTTGAGTGCCGCTCCCTTGCTTAGATAGTGGGAATGTGTTATTTCCCATGCCCATCTCAATTTCAAATTCATTACTAAAAAGTTTTAATGTCATATCTGGTGATTCGACATCTTTAATCACTAAATTATGATTTGGAAATATGCTCTCCATTATATCGTTAGCTTTTTTTTGTATTTCACTAATTTGAGTATCTTGCGTTTTTTTAATTATTGATTTGTACTCTAGTAACTTTGCTTTTGTTGCCTTATAAGAAACAGCATCTTCAGTTATATTGTCCTTTGAATCTAATTTTGAAAGCTCACTTTCTAATGCCGTATTTAATAGAGATATAATTGCTTGTGATTGTGTTTCAGGTGAATCAAAAGTACTAACTCGGTGGGGTTTAGGTCTTTTGGATTTAGCTACAGCGGCTGCACCCCAAGGTCCTTTTTCCTTATCTTCCTTGGTAGCCCAGCGTTTCCCTTTAGCCAAAAATCCAATTTTAGTTGGTATTGAGTCAGGTTGTTCCCATGTCCATTTTTCTTGTACTGTCCATGTGCCATCACCGTTATCTTTGCACCATTCATCTCCTGGTTTATTTTCTTGAATCACTGTAGAGATTAATGTTATTTCTGGCTTTATATCTCTGTTTTTATTGTAAAAATCATCAATTGATAATTTTTGGTTATCAGTTACTACTTCAAATGCCCTTAGAATTGTGCTTTTACCTGCGTTATTTTCACCAACAAGAACAACGATCCTATCAATATCGATAGATACTTCATTGTCACCAATACATCCAAAATTTCTGATTTTTAGTTGCGTAATTTGGGGAACAGGATCTTTTTTTACTTCTTCTTGTATCTTATCGTTCATTTTTCATCCTATTTGAAAAGGGGAGACTATGACACACTTTGGAATAGTTAATTTTATTACTTTAAATACAAAACGCTGAATTCAATAATGGATGTCATCTATTTTTTGGCTTTGTTTTTTAGCTAGATGTATATTTTAATATTATTTATATTGATACAATAACATCTTGTTCATTTCTATTTTGGTGTTTATCCGACCAAGCAATTTTAATTTTGTACTTGGCTTTACCTCCCATGTGAATGGAAGCAATGATCTCTATTGATTGTTGTGGATAAAGAATTTCATAAGGAAATTTATCATTGACTTGGGACATTACAAGATATTCATCACCATCATTATCTGGAAAGTGAATTTCGACATGTTTTGCCTCAGATTTTCCTCGATTGAAAACTTTAAGCCTGTACTTGTTAGTACCTAAACGGACAAGATTAGCACCAAGGTCAGCTTTCATTTCGTCAATTGCAGATTTTGTTTCTTTTTCCAGTAAAAGTTTACGCATTCTATCTTGCTCATCTTTAATTACTTTTTGCTCTTTATTACTTTTCCTTGATTTTAACTCTGATGAAATAATTGTATAAATAGATACGATAAGAGCTATCAAAGCGATAGTATCACTCGACGACATCACTTTATCCTTATGTTTTTACTGCCTTTAAATGCATTTTTAAATATCTTAGAAACCTCCTTTTCAAAATCATTTATAATTTCTTTTTTAACCTCGCTCACATGATCATCAATACTTTGACCATTTTCTTCTATGAGTTCGTCTTTTGTCATTTCCCTATTGCAGCTTGTACATTTGACGATACTTGATTCACCTGAGTGTTTCATCTCAGAATTTCCACAAGTTGGGCATAACAAAATGATTTCTCTATCATATTTTTCAGGATTCATAATCTACCTTTTTATTTTTTTAAGTTCTTACAGTTAACTTAGTTAAAACTTTTGAAAACTTCCTAAAAGTAATTAAGTATATTCGATCATAAAATTAAATAAATTTTCGTTTATCAAACTTTGACACTGATCAGAATTTGAAACTATATAAAATTCCGCAGATAG
>NZ_CABHXX010000137.1 GCF_902170565.1 Yersinia thracica | reverse complement strand
TCTTTACTGCCCAAGGTGCTGAATGTTTTAGATAAATCGCCTTTATGTTCAACTAACGCCACCGCCGCCTGTGCGGCCAGCGATGACATACCCGCCGTGACCGCCCCGCCAGCTACCCCGCCACCGACAACAATGTTGGCATTGGCAACCAAACTTGAGCCAGAGGTGGCCACCGCCACACCAATCGCAATTAATGCCGCCACCACTGGGTTCAGATGTTCACTTT
>NZ_CABHXX010000136.1 GCF_902170565.1 Yersinia thracica | reverse complement strand
GCTTCTGCCTGCCGAAACAGGCTTCGATATCGTCTTGCGAGTGCCCACACAGATTGTCTGATAAATTGTTAAAGAGCAGTGCGTTAGCAACCCGTGGTTGGTAACGCGAGGTGCGCATATTACGCTTTCCTCATTCAGAGTCAACTACTAATTTCGTTGAATTTCTCTGTTCTCTTCGCCGGTCACTTAACTACTTGATTCGTTGTGTGCCGTCTCGATGGATGCGCATTATAGGGAGTTCTCAGCCGCCCGCAACCGCTAATTTCAATAAAAATGACTGTTTGCTGCATTCCACAGCAAAACCCCGCTTTATACGCAGTTGTGCACAAACTTATCCACAGATTGAATCTGCACTCAAAATTGACGAGCATCACGCAATCGTTTTCGCTACAATTCCCCGCGTCGAAAAAGAGTGACCTCGTCGGCAAAAGATCGATGGCATGGGGTGATTTTTTAGAAAATGGGGTAACGAGGTACGTGATAAAGCGTATTTTAATGTTGTGAGGGCGAGTTTTGCCCTAAAAGTCGTCGCCGACGGGCCTTATCCCCCGGTTTGGGACGTTATATGAATCCCTTCTTCTATATAGCTATCTATATAGAAGGAGGGATTCATATAACGCTCTATTGAATGATTGTGAAGAATAACTGCGACTCCAAAGCCAAGGGATAAAACCATGCAACAACGCCGCCCAATCCGCCGTGCTCTACTCAGTGTGTCTGACAAAGCCGGTATCATCGAATTCGCCGCCGCGCTTTCTCAGCGTGGTATCGAGTTACTTTCCACCGGCGGAACTGCCCGCCTGCTAGCTGATGCTGGTCTGCCAGTCACTGAAGTTTCTGACTACACCGGTTTCCCGGAAATGATGGACGGACGCGTTAAGACTTTGCATCCAAAAGTACATGGCGGGATTTTAGGCCGTCGTGGCCAAGATGACGGCATCATGGCCCAGCATGACATTCAGCCAATTGATATTGTAGTCGTAAACTTGTATCCATTCGCTCAGACGGTTGCCCGCCCAGATTGCTCACTGGAAGATGCGGTTGAGAATATTGATATCGGTGGTCCAACCATGGTGCGCTCTGCAGCCAAGAATCATAAAGATGTTGCGATTGTGGTTAAGAGCAGCGACTACCCTGCGATTATTGCCGAGCTGGATGAGAATGACGGCTCATTAACTTATCCAACCCGCTTCGACCTGGCCATCAAGGCTTTTGAGCATACTGCCGCTTACGACAGCATGATTGCCAACTACTTCGGCGCGCTGGTGCCACCTTATCATGGCGATACCGAGCAACCATCAGGCCGTTTCCCTCGCACCCTCAATCTTAACTATATAAAGAAACAGGATATGCGTTACGGTGAAAACAGCCACCAGCAAGCCGCCTTCTATATAGAAGAAGATGTTAAAGAAGCATCAGTGGCAACCGCCCAGCAATTGCAGGGCAAAGCGCTCTCCTATAACAACATCGCCGATACCGATGCCGCACTTGAGTGTGTGAAAGAATTCAGTGAACCGGCCTGTGTTATTGTCAAGCACGCCAACCCGTGCGGCGTGGCTATTGCTGACTCGCTGCTGGCGGCTTACGACAAAGCCTATAAAACTGACCCGACGTCTGCTTTCGGCGGCATTATCGCCTTTAACCGCGAGCTGGATGCCGAAACCGCCAGCGCCATTATCAGCCGCCAATTCGTTGAAGTGATTATCGCCCCCTCAGTCAGTGCTGAAGCATTAGCGCTATTAGCCGCCAAACAGAATGTCCGCGTTCTGACTTGCGGTCAGTGGCAAGAGCGTTCTGCCGGTCTGGACTTTAAACGCGTCAATGGCGGGCTGTTGGTGCAAGACCGCGATTTAGGGATGGTGACCGCCGCGGACCTGCGCGTAGTATCCAAGCGCCAGCCGACCGAGCAAGAGCTACGTGATGCTCTCTTCTGTTGGAAAGTGGCTAAATTCGTTAAATCAAACGCGATTGTCTATGCGCGCGACAATATGACTATCGGGATAGGCGCAGGCCAGATGAGCCGTGTGTACTCCGCCAAAATAGCCGGTATCAAAGCGGCCGATGAGGGATTGGAAGTCGCTGGCTCTGCTATGGCCTCTGATGCATTCTTCCCATTCCGCGACGGCATTGATGCTGCCGCAGCCGTCGGGATCACCTGTGTTATCCAACCGGGCGGTTCTATTCGTGACGATGAAGTGATTGCCGCCGCCGATGAACACGATATCGCGATGATCTTTACCGACATGCGCCATTTCCGTCATTAATTAAACCGCTTAACGGAGTCATCAGATGAATATTTTGATTATTGGCAATGGCGGGCGCGAGCATGCGCTGGGCTGGAAAGCTGCACAGTCGCCTTTAGCGGATAAAATTTATGTCGCGCCGGGCAATGCCGGTACTGCGCTGGAATCGGGTTTAGAAAATGTCGATATCGCCGCCACGGATATTGCCGGTTTGCTGGCATTTGCTCAGAGCCACGATATTGGCCTGACTATCGTCGGCCCAGAAGCACCGCTCGTCATCGGTGTGGTTGATGCTTTCCGCGCCGCAGGTCTGACTATCTTCGGCCCAACCCAAGCCGCCGCTCAGCTTGAAGGTTCTAAAGCTTTCACCAAAGATTTTCTGGCCCGCCACCATATTCCAACGGCGTTTTACCAGAACTTTACCGAGGTTGAACCGGCGCTAGCCTATGTTCGCAAGATTGGTGCGCCAATCGTGATTAAGGCTGATGGACTGGCTGCCGGTAAAGGCGTGATTGTTGCGATGACATTGAAAGAGGCAGAAACCGCTGTTCATGACATGCTGGCGGGCAATGCATTTGGTGATGCCGGTCACCGCATCGTGGTGGAAGAGTTCCTCGATGGCGAAGAAGCTAGCTTTATTGTGATGGTTGATGGCGAAAACGTGTTACCGATGGCCACCAGCCAAGACCATAAACGCGTTGGTGATGGTGATACCGGCCCGAATACCGGTGGCATGGGCGCTTATTCTCCGGCTCCCGTTGTTACTGATGAAGTTCATCAGCGAGTAATGGATCAGGTTATCTGGCCAACCGTGCGCGGTATGGCGGCGGAAGGCAATATTTATACCGGCTTCCTTTATGCGGGCTTGATGATTTCAGCTGACGGGCAACCGAAAGTTATCGAATTCAACTGCCGCTTCGGTGACCCCGAAACTCAGCCCATCATGCTGCGCATGCGCTCAGATTTGGTTGAGCTGTGCTTAGCCGGTGCGCAAGGCAAATTGAATGAGAAAACCTCAGATTGGGATGAACGCCCATCACTGGGTGTCGTCTTGGCGGCAGGCGGTTACCCAGCTGATTACCGTCAAGGTGATATTATTCATGGGCTACCGCAGCAAGAAGTGGCGGAGGGGAAAGTGTTCCACGCCGGTACCAAACTGAATAGCAATAAGGACGTCGTGACCAGCGGTGGCCGCGTACTTTGTGTCACGGCACTCGGTGCAACCGTCGCCCAGGCACAGCAAAATGCGTATAAGTTAGCGGAAAACATTCAGTGGGAAGGCGCTTTCTGCCGTAAAGACATTGGCTATCGGGCGATTGCCCGTGAAAAAGCATAGTCCGTGAAAAAGCATAGTCCGTGGGAAATAATAGTCCGTGGGAAATAATTGTTCGCGGTAAATAAGTCTTCAAGTCTTTCCAAGGGGTACTGTTCGCCATGCCCCTTTTCTTACAACCTGTTTTCTTACAAGCTGCCTGATTGAGGTTCCCAGCGACAGAAATCCTGATTAGCAACCAACAGCAATTGCTGACCTTCCGGTGAATCCAGCCACGCGGTACCCAAAGGTTCCGCACTATTCGCGCCGCGTTTGGTCAACCATGATTGCGAATTATCATCAAGGCTCGGGCGTACCGTCTTCCCGGCGCAAGTTATCATGATGCCGTCCTGCCAACGCCCCTGAATTAACCGAACATTGCCCGCGCGCAATGCCGTGCTCAGTTCCAAAACTCGCTTAGCCTCTAACTGATAAACTGCAATATTATCCGCAGAGAGTTGCTCACGCCGTGCTGCCAGTTGGCGTTGCATAAAACTAACCTGCCCTTGCTCATCAAAACGTAGCTCGACGCTTTGCGGGTTATGGCTCAAATAATTGCGCCGAATTTCCCGTAATATGCCATTTTGATATGCGTAGAAGGTCACGCGGGTATTGTCCCCCGAATAGGGACTGTAGACGCTCATCAGCACTTGTGGCTGCTGCTGCGCATTATCCTGACGCCATATGCGAACAACACCGCTGTCGGCAATATAACCGCTGGCACTGAATTGGGGAGGGCCGGATTGACTGCTACAGGCGCTGAGACCAAAGGCTAAACCGAGGGCCATCAGCACCCGCTGCATAAACAAAAGGGGTTTTGCCACCCCCTTGTTTATTATTTTCACTGACACACTATTAAGATTTAACAGCGTCTTTCAATGCCTTACCAGAAACAAACGCTGGCACATTCGCTGCAGCAATTTTGATTTCTTTACCGGTTTGTGGGTTGCGGCCAGTGCGCTCATTACGATGGTTTACTTTGAAGGTACCAAAACCAACCAATTGTACTGCATCACCCTCTTTCAGAGATTCGGTAATGGCAGCCAATGTAGACTCTAAAGCAGCTTTTGCTTGTACTTTAGAAAGGTCCGCTTTGTCCGCGATTACGTCAATCAGTTGAGTCTTATTCATAAGTTATCCTTACAGTGTGTTTATCGTTTGCAAAGCATCAAGTGCGACGGATATGCCGATGGACAGCACTCTCCTGCATACACGCACCGATAGCCACTTTTTTTCGCCCCCCAAATGTAGAACAGACAGGGGGCAGATGTGAAGCCTTAAGACGTGACAAATCAGGCGTTAAATCACGTTTTCTTGCCTTATTGCGTTAAATTTATGCCAATGTTGCTAACAGCCGCTTCCCGTAGGTCAGATCGTAACCCTTTGATCAGATCCAAGTCGCGCTCTTCGCAGTCAGCTAACAGGCGGAAAATCTCCCATTGAATGTCCCATTCTTCTTCAATCGCAGGTAAGATTTTCAGTTCTTCGTCGGTCATTTCTTTACCGGCCAACGTCATTTCCAGCATCGCAACAGTGCGGATAGATGCTTCGCTGATAGCAATAGCATGTTCCAGTGTTTCGCCACTCAAACGCGAATGAATAGCTTCACTTAATGCAATACATGCATCAATGGCTGGGTAGACGCCGTAAATAGCATAGTCATCAGCGGAAGGAATTGCCTCTTCCAGCTTCTCTAACTGGCTATCAAAATTGACCTTGGCATCTTTTACCACCAAGGTTTCCCAGATAAGGTCCAGAATACGTCGATAAACGGCCGGATCACCAAACTCGGTTTCCAGACAAAATTGCTGATAGTTGGGATACATCCGCTCACATAAACAAGCCATGAAAGTCAGATGTTGCCAACTTTCCAGCTTCTCGAGGCGTAGATGAATCGGATTGCGTATCATTATGAGTTCTCATTATTCATTATCTGCGCAGCAGTGTACCCGAAATTAAATCATATCCCTATGCTTGCCAAGCAAATCAGGATTTTTCCGCACCCACCGCTGAAATTGCGGGCGGTTTGAGGCGATAGCATCAGCCCAGCGGGTTGGTTCTGGCAAACGGTAACCCGCCATGCAAAGCTGCACCCATTCCAACGCACTGGACACACTCACCCGATGACCGGGCGAAATAAACAAAGGATTACAGCGCGCTTTGCTGCGCCACACCCAACCAAGCTGCTCATCGGCATCAACCAATGGCTGTAATGCGCCATTATCGTGACCCAATGGCTCAAAGTGCCCGCACAGGCGGCTTTTGGCAACACCAATAGTCGGCACATCAACGAGCAAGCCAAAATGGCTGGCGACACCTAAACGACGGGGGTGCGCAATACCCTGCCCATCAACAAAAACCAACTGGGGCCGTTGCTGTAACTGTTCCCAAGCGGCTAATAATGCAGGATATTCACGAAAGGAAAGTAAACCGGGGATATACGGCAATGAAGTTGCCACGCGGGCAACCTGATATTCCACCAGCCCCAACGAGGGAAAACGTAAAATCGCGATAGCAGCCCGAGTGACCTCCCCCTGCTGCTCAAAACCCACGTCCGCCCCGGCAATAAAGCACACGGACTCGCTAGCGATATCATCTTGAAGACTAATTTCAGATGCCCGTTGTTGCTGTTCTGCCCGCAGCGCTTTGGTGTCTATCATCCGCTCCCCGGTATATAAACTGATTACTTTTGGTGATAAGGCTTTGATAACGTATGCACGGCTTCGACAAAAGCACCTGCATGTTCTGGCGGGACATCCTGATGGATACCGTGGCCCAGATTGAAGACATGCCCCTCACCCTGGCCAAAACTGGCCAGGATTGTGCTGACTTCTTCTTCAATACGCGCCGGAGGTGCATAAAGAACGGAAGGGTCCATATTGCCTTGCAGAGCAACTTTATCACCCACACGGCGGCGCGCATCGGCGATATCCGTGGTCCAATCCAGCCCTAATGCATCACAACCGGTCGCGGCCATCGCTTCCAACCATTGCCCACCGCCTTTGGTGAATAAAGTGACCGGAACCCGACGCCCGTCGTTTTCGCGGATCAGGCCATCGACAATTTTATGCATGTAATTCAAAGAGAATTCAGCATAATCGTGCCCAGTCAGCACCCCGCCCCAGGTATCAAAGATCATCACGGATTGTGCGCCCGCTTTGATTTGAGCATTAAGATACAAAATGACGCTGTCAGCCAGTTTATCCAGCAACAGATGCAAAGTCTGCGGCTCGGCATACATCATTTTCTTCAGTTTGGTGAAAGCTTTGCTGCTGCCGCCCTCGACCATATAGGTCGCCAACGTCCATGGGCTACCGGAGAAACCAATTAATGGCACCGCACCGGCCAACTCACGGCGAATGGTTCTCACCGCGTTCATAACGTAACCCAATTCCTGCTCTGGGTCGGGAATGGGCAGTTTTTCAACATCAGCCCGGCAGGTAATGGGAGATTGAAAACGCGGGCCTTCGCCGGTTTCAAAATAAAGCCCCAGCCCCATGGCATCAGGAATGGTCAGAATGTCTGAAAACAAAATCGCCGCATCCAGCGGATAACGACGCAAGGGTTGCATCGTCACTTCACAGGCCAACTCAGCATTTTTGCACAGCGACATAAAATCCCCGGCAATAGCGCGGGTGGCTTTATACTCTGGCAAATAGCGACCTGCCTGGCGCATCATCCACACCGGAGTCACATCTACCGGCTGGCGTAGCAAAGCACGCAGATAACGATCGTTTTTCAACTCATTCATGATAAAGCTCCCTTGATTATCTGCGCGCATTGTAGCATGTCAGATAATACTTTCCTGTTGCGGCTAAAGGCGGTTTTTAGCTACTCGCCCGCATTGAACTGCTCTTCGCGACATAATACGACGGTATCTTCAATCAGCCGGCGTGCCACGGTGCCCGGCGGCGGCAGTAATGGCAATTGGTCATAGCGATACCAACCGGCATTCAACAGCTCTTTAGGATCGTGTTGTAGCTCGCCGCTGTCATACTCCGCCATAAAGGCCATCATCAGTGAATGCGGGAATGGCCACGGCTGTGACGTCACATAGCGCAGGTTTTTAATGTGGATATTACTTTCTTCCAGCACTTCGCGGGAAACCGCCTGTTCCAGCGTCTCCCCCACTTCGACAAACCCTGCCAACACGGTGTTAATACCGCCACGATGACGAACATGTTGCGCCAATAAAATTTCATCACCACGGCGAATGGCAACAATCACGCAAGGGGCGATTTGTGGATAATAACGTTCACGACAATGATTACACAGGCAAGCCCACTCAGTGCGGCTGGCATGCATTTGATGCCCACAATAGCCACAATAGCGGTGAGATCGATAAAACTCGGCTAATTGTACCCCGCGCCCCGCCAGTTGAAACAAACCGCGATCGACATCCAGTAATTGCCGCACTGACCCCATCTCGGTGGGCATCTGTTGGCGAATCAGCCAAACCGCCTGCCCTTGCCATTCACCAATCTGCCGTGCGGTCGCGCCCTGTAATGACCAATTGGCCGCATTACCCTGTGGTAACTCCCCGCTTGGTAACCATAATTTGTTTTCATGGCTGACAATCCACCAGCCACTTTCTTTACCTGTAAGTTGTAGTTCCATATCGTTGTTGCACAACCTCGACTTCACTGGCAATCTAGAATCCGGCTTGTTACATTTTTGTAACCCATTATTACTTCACGGAGTCGATCTCATGCTCAACCGACTAGAAAGCCTAACTCAACGCGTTGGCGGCAGTAATGAATTAATTGATCAATGGCTTCATGCACGTAAAGAACTTTTAGTCTCATATTGCACAGTGATCGGTATTAAGCCGCAAAAAGAAAAGCATACCCCGCTTAATGAAAAAGCGCTGAAGAACTTTTGTCATAATCTGGTGGATTATCTCTCCTCCGGACATTTCAATATCTACGACAGAATTATCAAACAGGTGGAAGGCGCATCCAGCCCGAAAATGGCTCTGACCACCAAAGTTTATCCTGCTTTGAAAAATAACACTCAAACTATCATGGCATTCCATGATCGCTATACAAACATTGAGATCGATGACGATAGCTGCACCGAGTTTCAACAATCTTTATCCGATATCGGCGAAACCCTTGATGCCCGTTTTCGGCTGGAAGATCAATTAATTCAGTGGGCGGCTGAATCCTGGCAAGCTGCTCAGCCAGTGGATCAAGCAGGGCAGGTAAAGTAGCCCACTGATCTGTGCGGGCTTGTAGTTTTCATTCAATCTCAATACCCAAAGTAATTGGAATTGCAGGTAGGCAGCAAGTGAATGAATCCCGATGAACTTACATAGGTAAGTGATTCGGGTGAATAAATGTAGCTAACACCGCTGCAATTTCAAGTAAGAAGGGTATATAGTGAGGTTTCTTGTCGGAGTGCCTAGCACCTGTTTTCTTAGGAAAGCAAACGCAGGCTGAGACCGTTAATTCGGGATCCGCGGAACCTGATCGGGTTAATACCCGCGAAGGGAACAAGAGTAATTTATCGCTACAGGCCCGGCATTCCCCGACAGGTGGCTGCCGGTCACTGGCCAACATCGTTACTCCCGCCAAGCTCCAGACAAGCAATTTTCCCCTTAACCACATTGGTAGGAATTGCTATGTCTAATAATGTCACCACTAAAAACCCATCACGCCCGCGCAAGGCACAACGTGAAGAAGCCCAAGAATTTATTGATACCCTGCAAGGGGTTAGCTTCCCTAATTCACAACGTATCTATCTGCAAGGTTCACGGCCCGATATTCAAGTGCCGATGCGCGAGATCCAGCTCAGCCCGACATTGATCGGCGGCGGTAAGGACTCACCCCACTATGAAGAAAATGAAGCTATTCCGGTGTATGACACCTCCGGCCCTTATGGTGATCCGCGCGCTAAGCTGGATGTGCATGCCGGTTTACCCAAACTGCGCGAGAGCTGGATAGCCGATCGTCAGGATACCGCCGCGCTCACCTCGGTCAGCTCTGGCTTTACCCAACAGCGCTTGGCTGATGAGGGTTTGGACCATTTGCGTTTTGAGCATCTGCCCCGTCCCAGAAAAGCCCTTGCGGGTCAATGTGTCACTCAATTGCATTACGCCCGTGCGGGTAAAATCACCCCAGAAATGGAGTTTATCGCCCTGCGGGAAAATATGGGCCGTGAACGTATTCGCGGTGAAGTATTACGCCAACAGCATGCGGGGCAAGCATTTGGCGCGCATTTACCAGAGAATATCACCGCAGAATTTGTCCGGCAGGAAGTGGCCGCCGGTCGAGCTATCATCCCCGCGAATATTAACCACCCCGAATCTGAGCCGATGATTATTGGCCGTAACTTTTTGGTGAAAGTGAACGCCAACATCGGCAACTCTGCCGTCACCTCCTCCATTGAGGAAGAGGTGGAAAAACTGGTGTGGTCGACGCGCTGGGGGGCAGATACCGTGATGGATTTGTCCACTGGCCGCTATATTCATGAAACTCGTGAATGGATACTGCGCAATAGCCCTGTTCCCATTGGCACCGTCCCTATCTATCAGGCGCTGGAAAAAGTCAACGGCGTGGCGGAAAACCTGACGTGGGAAATGTTCCGTGACACCCTGCTAGAGCAGGCCGAGCAAGGGGTTGATTACTTTACTATTCATGCCGGTGTGCTGTTGCGCTATGTGCCGATGACCGCTAAACGTCTGACCGGTATTGTCTCGCGTGGCGGGTCAATTATGGCGAAGTGGTGCCTCTCCCATCATCAGGAAAATTTCCTGTATCAGCATTTCCGCGAAATCTGCCAGATCTGCGCGGCTTATGATGTTTCATTATCACTGGGTGATGGTCTGCGCCCTGGTTCCATTCAGGATGCCAATGATGAAGCCCAATTCGCTGAGCTGCATACCTTGGGCGAATTGACCAAAATTGCCTGGGAATATGATGTGCAGGTGATGATTGAAGGCCCTGGGCATGTGCCCATGCAGATGATTCGCCGCAATATGACCGAAGAATTGGAGCATTGCCACGAAGCGCCATTTTATACCTTAGGCCCCTTGACCACTGACATTGCCCCCGGTTATGACCATTTCACCTCCGGCATCGGCGCGGCGATGATCGGCTGGTTCGGCTGCGCCATGCTGTGTTATGTCACGCCAAAAGAGCACCTTGGCTTACCTAATAAAGAGGATGTAAAACAAGGGCTTATTACTTATAAAATTGCTGCTCATGCAGCTGATTTAGCAAAGGGCCACCCCGGCGCACAGATCCGCGATAACGCCATGTCAAAAGCGCGTTTTGAATTCCGTTGGGAAGATCAGTTCAATTTAGCTCTCGACCCTGAAACCGCGCGTGCTTATCACGATGAAACTCTGCCGCAAGAATCCGGCAAAGTGGCGCATTTCTGCTCCATGTGTGGGCCAAAATTCTGCTCGATGAAAATCTCACAAGAAGTCCGCGACTATGCGGCTAAGCAAGAACTGGCAGCGGCACAAGGAACAGCAGCCCAACCAATAGAAGTTTTGCAATCCGGTATGGAGCAGATGTCAGCTGAGTTCCGCTCCCGTGGTAGCGAGCTATATCACGCCCCCGCCAGTCTGAAAGCGGAGGCGAATAATGAGCCCGTCTGATAATGCTTTATTTTCTGCCAAGAGAGGTTTTCCCGCGACCAAACAGCGCCTTGGTCTGTATCCCGTAGTCGATTCCGTGCTGTGGATAGAGCGCCTGCTTGCGGCGGGGGTGACCACCATTCAACTGCGTATCAAGGATTTAGAGGATGCGCAGGTAGAACAAGATATTGCTGCCGCCATTGAATTGGGTAAACACTATCAGGCACGCTTATTTATCAATGATTACTGGCGGCTGGCGATTAAACATGGCGCTTATGGGGTGCATCTGGGGCAGGAAGATCTGGCAACCACTGATTTGGCTGCAATTCAGCAAGCCGGATTGCGGCTCGGGGTCTCCACTCACGATGAACACGAACTGGCGATAGCCAAAGCCGTCCGCCCCTCTTACATTGCAATCGGGCATATTTTCCCCACCCAAACCAAACAGATGCCATCATCCCCACAAGGGCTGGCGGTGCTTAAACAGATGGTCGATAACACCGCGGATTACCCGACGGTGGCGATTGGCGGTATCAGTATTGAGCGCGTCCCCGCCGTATTAGCAACTGGTGTCGGCAGTGTGGCGGTGGTCAGCGCAATTACTCAAGCCGATAACTGGCAGCAGGCCACCGCGCAATTACTGCATCTGATCGAGGGCAAGGAGCTGGCTAATGATAAACATGCATGAATTGAGTGACAGTGAATTCTTGCGCTACAGCCGCCAGTTATTGCTGGAAGATATTGGCCCCGAGGGCCAATTGAAACTGAAAAGTGCCAGTGTATTGATTGTCGGACTTGGTGGCCTGGGTTCTCCAGCGGCGCTCTATTTGGCGGCTGCTGGTGTTGGAAAATTATTATTGGCTGACGATGACCGGCTAGAATTGACCAATTTGCAGCGCCAAATCCTGTATCGCACCACGGATCTCGACCGAAAATCGTCCACTAACCCAACTAAAGCGCAGTTAGCCCAGCATCATTTGCAAAACCTTAACCCACTGCTTGAAATTATCGCGTTGGAAACACGGCTGGCCGACCAGGGGCTGGCTGATGCTGTTGCTGGAGTGAATTTAGTGCTCGATTGCAGTGACAATATGGAGACGCGCCATCAAGTCAATGCCGCCTGTACTAAAGCACAAAAACCGTTAATCAGCGGCAGCGCCGTGGGGTTCAGCGGGCAGTTATTAGTGATTGAACCGCCCTATTCCCAAGGTTGCTATGCTTGTCTTTATCCCGATAAAGAGCTACCGCAACGTAACTGCCGTACTGCCGGTATATTGGGGCCGGTGGTCGGTGTCATCGGCACCTTGCAAGCACTGGAGGCCATTAAAATGCTGGCCGGCCTCGCCTCCCCGCTCAGTGGGAAATTGCGCCTATTTGATGGGAAGCAGCAGAGTTGGAGCACCTTGCAACTCACGCGAGCGAAGCATTGCCCAGCTTGTGGAGGCTCACAGTGAAGGCCACTCATATCCAGATTGTGCTCAATGACCAGCCATTAGAGGTGGAGACCAATATCACCGCCGAGATGCTGCTCAATCAGCTTAAACGCCACCAGCCGGGTACGGCGCTGGCGATTAATCAGGTCATCATCCCGCGCGCTGACTGGGAAAAATGCCAGTTACACGAGGGTGATGATATTTTGCTATTCCAAGCGATTGCCGGGGGCTGACATGCTGAAAATCGCCGATACCATTTTTACCTCCCGTTTATTTACTGGCACGGGCAAATTTTCTACAGCTGAATTGATGTTAGAAGCATTGCAAGCCTCCGGTTCACAACTGATTACCATGGCGATGAAACGGGTAGATTTACACGCCGGTAACGATGCTATTCTGGCCCCATTGCGCCAATTGGGTGTCCGTTTACTGCCCAATACCTCCGGCGCGAAAACTGCGCAAGAAGCTGTTTTTGCTGCGCGTTTGGCACGTGAAGCTCTGGGCACCCATTGGGTGAAACTGGAAATCCATCCCGATGTGAAGTATTTGCTGCCTGACCCGATAGAAACTCTTAAAGCCGCCGAAATACTGGTGAAGGAGGGTTTTGTGGTTTTGCCTT
Organism: Yersinia thracica; assembly: GCF_902170565.1. Classification (GTDB taxonomy): domain Bacteria; phylum Pseudomonadota; class Gammaproteobacteria; order Enterobacterales; family Enterobacteriaceae; genus Yersinia; species Yersinia thracica. Next base: position 59,605 of record NZ_CABHXX010000136.1, on the reverse strand, counting down.
ACTGCGGCGCGGACCCGGTTCTGTGCAAACGGCTGGAGGAAGTCGGCTGTGCGGCGGTCATGCCATTGGGCGCGCCTATTGGTTCCAATTTAGGATTACGCACCCGCGACTTTCTGCAAATCATTATCGAGCAGGCCAAAGTTCCGGTGGTGGTCGATGCCGGAATTGGCGCACCAAGCCATGCCCTTGAGGCCATAGAACTGGGTGCGGATGCCGTTCTGGTGAATACCGCGATTGCGGTTGCCCACTCACCGGTGCAAATGGCCCATGCTTTTCGCTTAGCAGTGGAGTCCGGCGAATTGGCGCGTCAAGCGGGTCTGGGCAATCGACAGTTTGATAGGGCCATTGCTACCAGCCCGCTGACCGGCTTCCTCAGCCAGATTGAGGAAAAAAATCATGTCTGAAGACTTCAGTCAGCGCTGGCAGCAATTGGATTGGGATGATATCGCTCTGCGCATCAACAGCAAAACCGCTGCGGATGTTGAGCGGGCGATTAATGCGGCTAAACCGAATCGTGATGATTTAATGGCACTTATTTCTCCCTCCGCATCGGCTTATCTGGAGCCAATGGCGCAGAAAGCCCAACAACTGACCCGCCAGCGCTTTGGTAATACGGTCAGTTTTTATGTTCCGCTCTATCTTTCTAATCTGTGCGCCAATGACTGTACTTATTGTGGTTTTTCAATGAGTAATCGCATCAAACGCAAGACATTGGACAATGCTGAAATCATCCGCGAGTGTGCCGCCATCAAAGCACTGGGCTTCGAACATTTGCTATTGGTCACTGGGGAGCACCAGGCAAAAGTCGGCATGGATTATTTCCGGCGTCATTTCCCGACTATCCGCAGCCAATTCAGCTCGCTGATGATGGAGGTCCAGCCATTGGCAGAAAATGAATATGCGGAGCTAAAAACACTGGGGCTAGATGGCGTGATGGTTTATCAAGAAACCTATCATCCGGCGACTTATCAGCGCCATCACTTGCGCGGCCATAAGCAGGATTTTCACTGGCGGCTGGCCACTCCTGATCGTCTGGGCCGAGCGGGGATCGATAAGATCGGATTAGGTGCTTTGATTGGCTTGTCGAACAGTTGGCGCACCGACTGCTACATGTTGGCGGAACATCTGTTTTATTTGCAACAAACATATTGGCAGAGCCGCTATTCTATTTCATTCCCACGCCTACGCCCGTGCGCTGGAGGGATCGAGCCAGCATCAATGATGAGTGAGCCACAACTCCTACAACTGATCTGTGCTTTTCGTTTATTTGCACCTGATGTGGAACTGTCGCTCTCGACCCGTGAATCACCTTTCTTCCGCGATAACGTGATTCCGCTGGCAATCAATAATGTCAGTGCGGGTTCGAAAACACAGCCGGGCGGGTATGCCGATAATCATCCTGAGCTTGAACAGTTTGCTCCTCATGATAATCGCACCCCGGAGCAAGTCGCTCAGGCATTGACGCTAGCCGGATTACAGCCAGTGTGGAAAGATTGGGATAGTCATTTAGGCCGTTCACTACAATAAAATCTGGTTTTTCATCCGGAAAATTAGCCAAAAAAAACCGCCCCGAAAGGAGCGGTTTTTACTTTGGTGACTGACAAAGGGATTAGCCTTTGTTGTTACCAAAACCGGCGTTGAGCAATTCAGCCAGGTTAGCAGTCGCTTCATCCGCGCTGACTTGCGGAACCACTGGTGCTTCACTCTGTGCTTTACGGCGTGCACGTTCCTGATGATAAGCGTAACCGGTACCGGCTGGGATCAGACGGCCCACGATGACGTTTTCTTTCAGGCCGCGCAGTTCATCACGTTTACCGGCAACTGCCGCTTCAGTAAGAACGCGCGTGGTTTCCTGGAACGAAGCCGCAGAGATGAAGGACTCGGTCGCCAAGGATGCCTTGGTGATACCCAGCAGGTCACGGGTGAACGTAGCCTCAATTTTACCTTCAGCTGCCAGCTTACGGTTAGCGATTTTAACGCGAGACATTTCTGCCTGCTCGCCTTCCAGGAAGTCGGTGCTACCTGCATCAACGATGGTGCCTTTACGCAGCATCTGACGAACGATAACTTCAATGTGTTTATCGTTTATCTTAACGCCTTGCAGACGGTAAACTTCCTGCACTTCGTTGGTGATGTAACGGGTAACCGCGTGAACGCCACGCAGACGCAGAATGTCGTGTGGAGATTCTGGGCCGTCGGAAACCACGTCACCGCGTTCTACAATTTCACCTTCGAACACGTTGAGCTGACGCCATTTTGGAATCATCTCTTCGTATGCATCACTACCATCCAATGGTGAAATCACCAGACGACGCTTGCCTTTGGTCTCTTTACCGAACGAGATAATCCCGCTGATTTCAGCCAGGATTGCAGGCTCTTTCGGACGACGAGCTTCGAACAAGTCAGCAACACGTGGCAGACCACCGGTAATATCCTTGGTACCGCTTGATTCCTGAGGAATACGCGCCAGGGTATCACCCGCACCAATTTGAATACCGTCTTCCAGCTGAACAATCGCTTTACCTGGCAGGAAGTATTGAGCAGGCATATCCGTACCTGGAATCAATACATCGTCGCCTTTGGCATCAACGATTTTCAGTGCCGGACGCAGGTCTTTACCGCTACCAGTACGCTCTGCGCTGTCCAGTACTACCAGAGAAGACAAACCAGTCAGTTCGTCGGTCTGGCGTGTAATGGTCTGGCCGTCAACCATGTCCGCGAAGCGGATGAAACCGCTCACTTCAGTGACAACTGGCATGATGTGCGGATCCCAGTTAGCAACGGTTTCGCCGCCCTGGACTTCTGCGCCATCGCCTTTAGCCATTACAGCACCGTAAGGCACTTTGTAGCTTTCTTTAGTACGGCCGAATTCGTCGATCAGCTTCAGCTCAGTATTACGAGAAGTAATAACCAGCTTGCCCGCTGCATTGGTAACGAACTTGACGTTGCTCAGTTTCAAGCTGCCTTTGTTCTTAACCTGAATGCTGGACTCTGCTGCCGCACGAGATGCCGCACCACCGATGTGGAACGTACGCATCGTAAGCTGGGTACCCGGCTCACCGATGGACTGTGCTGCAATAACACCAACCGCTTCACCTTTGTTGATGATGTGGCCACGTGCCAGGTCGCGACCATAGCAGTTTGCACACACACCAAAGTCAGTTTCACAGCTGACTACTGAACGAACTTTAACGCTGTCGACGGAGTTTTCTTCTAACAGATCACACCATTTTTCGTCCAGCAGGGTGTTACGCGGAACAAGAATATCAGCCGTACCCGGTTTGATAACTTCTTCTGCAGTCACACGACCCAGTACACGGTCACGCAGTGGCTCTTTAACATCACCACCTTCGATAACTGGGGTCATCACGATACCGTTATGGGTACCACAATCATCCTCAGTCACCACCAGATCCTGTGCCACGTCAACTAAACGACGGGTCAGGTAACCGGAGTTCGCAGTTTTCAATGCGGTATCCGCCAAACCTTTACGCGCACCGTGGGTTGAGATGAAGTACTGAAGTACGTTCAAACCTTCACGGAAGTTCGCGGTGATTGGCGTTTCAATGATCGAACCATCTGGCTTAGCCATCAGGCCTCGCATCCCTGCCAGCTGACGAATCTGTGCTGCAGAACCACGCGCACCGGAGTCGGCCATCATAAAGATGCTGTTGAATGACACTTGCTGTTCGACAACGCCGTCACGGTTGACAACATCTTCTACCGACAAGTTATCCATCATCGCCTTGGCAACACGTTCGTTAGCCGCGGCCCAGATATCGATCACTTTGTTATAACGTTCGCCTGCCGTTACCAGACCAGATTGGAACTGCTCCTGGATCTCAGCAACTTCAGTTTCAGCTTCTTCGATGATCCCTGCTTTCGCATCTGGGATAACCATGTCATCGATACCTACAGAGGCACCTGAGCGTGCTGCGTAAGCAAAACCGGTGTACATGATCTGGTCAGCAAAGATAACCGTTGGCTTCAAACCCAGGATGCGGTAACAAGTGTTCAGCATCTTGGAGATAGCTTTTTTGCCCAGCGGCTGGTTCACGATAGAGTAAGGCAGGCCTTGTGGAACGATCATCCACAAAATAGCACGGCCGACTGTCGTATCGATAATACTGGTACGCGTAATGCTTTCGCCTTCGACATTACGAATTTCTTCAGTAATACGCACTTTTACGCGGGCATGCAGAGATGCCAGACCAGCACGATAAATACGCTCAGCTTCTTTCGGACCAGTCAGAACCATGCCTTCGCCTTTGGCGTTAACACAGTCACGGGTCATGTAATACAGACCCAATACAACGTCCTGAGAAGGAACGATGATTGGCTCGCCGTTCGCTGGTGACAGAATGTTGTTGGTCGACATCATCAACGCACGTGCTTCTAACTGAGCTTCCAGTGTCAGCGGTACGTGAACAGCCATTTGGTCACCATCGAAGTCGGCGTTATATGCCGCACAAACCAGTGGATGCAACTGGATGGCTTTACCTTCGATCAGAACCGGTTCAAACGCCTGGATACCCAAACGGTGAAGGGTTGGTGCACGGTTCAGCAGCACTGGGTGCTCGCGGATAACTTCATCCAGGATATCCCAAACAACGGCTTCTTCACGCTCAACCATCTTCTTAGCAGCTTTAATGGTGGTAGCAAGACCACGCAATTCTAGCTTGCCGTAGATGAACGGTTTGAACAGCTCAAGAGCCATTTTCTTAGGCAGGCCGCACTGATGCAGACGCAGGTATGGACCAACGGTGATTACCGAACGACCTGAGTAGTCAACACGTTTACCCAGCAAGTTCTGACGGAAACGACCTTGCTTACCTTTGATCATGTCAGCCAGTGACTTCAACGGACGCTTGTTAGAGCCGGTAATCGCACGACCACGACGGCCGTTATCCAGCAATGCATCTACTGCTTCTTGCAGCATACGCTTTTCGTTGCGCACAATGATGTCAGGAGCAGCCAAGTCAAGCAGGCGTTTCAGACGGTTGTTACGGTTGATCACGCGACGATACAAATCGTTCAGATCAGACGTCGCAAAACGACCACCATCCAACGGTACCAATGGACGCAAGTCTGGCGGCAACACAGGCAGCACGGTCAGGATCATCCACTCTGGCTTGTTGCCAGACTGTACGAACGCTTCCAGCAGCTTGATACGCTTGGTCAGCTTCTTACGCTTGGTTTCAGAATTTGTTTCGTTCAATTCTTCACGCAGGATCTCGCACTCTGCTTCCAGATCCATGTTTTTCAACAGGGCCTGAATAGCTTCGGCGCCCATTTTCGCGTCGAACTCATCACCAAACTCTTCCAACGCGTCCAGATACTGCTCTTCAGTCAGGATCTGACGGCGTTCCAAGTTGGTCATACCGCCTTCAATAACCACATAGGATTCGAAGTACAGTACGCGTTCGATGTCACGTAATGGCATATCCAGCAGCAAACCGATGCGGGATGGCAGCGATTTCAGGAACCAGATGTGCGCAGTGGGAGAAGCCAGCTCGATGTGACCCATACGCTCGCGGCGTACTTTGGTTTGAGTCACTTCAACGCCGCATTTCTCACAAATAACACCACGGTGTTTCAAACGCTTGTACTTACCGCACAGGCATTCGTAATCTTTTACTGGGCCAAAGATACGGGCGCAGAAAAGGCCGTCACGTTCTGGTTTGAACGTACGGTAGTTAATGGTTTCCGGCTTTTTAACTTCGCCGAACGACCATGAACGGATCATGTCTGGCGAGGCCAGAGCAATTTTGATCGCATCAAACTCTTCGGTCTTAGTTTGCGCTTTCAGAAACTTTAATAAGTCTTTCACGGATTGGCTCCTGTCGGAGTTAGACCTGATAGGCGCTCAAGCCTAAGAATATAAAAACCTAAGTTTGAGCGCCCCTGTGACCAGTGCGAACCACCAGCAGACTCCCGGCTGTCAAAGTCTGCCGTCTGGAGAAGAATTACTCTTCTTCCAGCTCGATATTGATGCCCAGCGAGCGGATTTCTTTCAACAATACGTTGAAGGACTCCGGCATGCCTGGTTCCATACGGTGATCGCCATCCACGATGTTTTTGTACATCTTGGTACGGCCGTTTACATCGTCGGACTTGACGGTAAGCATTTCCTGCAATGTGTACGCGGCGCCATAAGCTTCCAACGCCCACACTTCCATCTCACCGAAGCGCTGACCACCGAACTGAGCCTTACCACCCAGCGGCTGCTGAGTAACCAGGCTGTAAGAACCGGTAGAACGCGCATGCATCTTGTCATCAACCAAGTGGTTCAGTTTCAGCATATACATGTAGCCGACAGTAACCTGGCGTTCGAACTGCTCACCGGTACGGCCGTCAAACAGAGTAATCTGACCAGAAGTTGGCAGGCCACCCAGCTGTAACAGTTCCTTGATTTCTTTCTCTGTCGCACCATCGAACACTGGCGTTGCGATTGGCATACCTTTTTTCAGGTTCTCAGCCAGACGCAATACTTCGTCATCGGTGAAGGTGCTCAGATCAACTTTCTGACAAACGTTATCGCCCAGATCGTAGGCTTTCTGGATAAACTCACGCAGTTTGGCAACTTCCTCCTGCTTCTTCAGCATGGCGTTGATTTTCTCGCCGATGCCTTTCGCTGCCATCCCTAAGTGGGTTTCCAAAATCTGACCGATGTTCATACGCGATGGTACGCCCAGCGGGTTCAGAACGATGTCTACCGGCGTACCGTTTTCATCGTAAGGCATATCTTCGATCGGGTTAATCTTGGAGATAACACCTTTGTTACCGTGACGACCGGCCATCTTGTCACCCGGTTGAATCTGACGTTTAACCGCCAGATACACCTTGACGATCTTCAGCACGCCTGGTGCCAAATCATCACCTTGGGTGATCTTACGACGCTTGGCATCCATCTTCTTCTCGAATTCGGATTTCATTTCGTCGTACTGCTCTGCCAACTGTTCCAGCTGGTTTTGCTTGTCTTCATCGGTCAGGCCAAGTTCCAGCCAGCGATCACGTGGTAATTTGCTCAGCTTGTCAGCTTCGATGCCACCAGAAACCAGTACTGCATGGATACGTGCAAACAGGCCTGCTTCCAGGATCTGCAATTCTTCAGTCAGGTCTTTCTTGGCCTGCTTCAGTTGCATCTCTTCGATTTCCAACGCACGTTTGTCTTTTTCTACGCCATCGCGAGTAAAGACTTGTACGTCGATAACCGTACCGGAAACACCGTTTGGTACACGCAGAGAAGAGTCTTTAACGTCAGACGCTTTCTCACCGAAGATCGCACGTAACAGCTTCTCTTCTGGCGTCAGCTGGGTTTCACCTTTAGGTGTTACCTTACCCACCAGAATATCACCGCCAGTCACTTCAGCACCGATATATACGATACCGGATTCATCCAGTTTGGAGAGTGCAGCTTCACCGACATTCGGGATATCAGCAGTGATCTCTTCTGGCCCCAGCTTAGTGTCACGAGACACACAGGCCAGTTCTTGAATGTGAATAGTCGTGAAACGATCTTCTTGCACCACGCGCTCGGAGACCAAGATGGAGTCTTCGAAGTTGTAACCGTTCCAAGGCATGAAGGCTACGCGCATGTTCTGACCCAATGCCAGTTCGCCCAGGTCTGTTGATGGGCCATCTGCCAGCACGTCGCCACGCTCGATTGGCTCACCCAGATTCACACACGGCATCTGGTTGATACAGGTGTTCTGGTTAGAACGGGTGTATTTGGTCAGGTTATAAATATCAATACCTGCTTCGCCCGGATACATTTCGTCTTCGTTAACTTTAATCACGATACGAGATGCATCTACATACTGAACAGTACCGCCACGCTTGGCTACAGAGGTTACCCCTGAGTCAACCGCTACCGCACGTTCCATACCAGTACCCACCAACGGCTTATCAGCACGCAGAGTAGGAACCGCCTGACGTTGCATGTTTGCACCCATCAAGGCGCGGTTGGCGTCATCGTGTTCCAAGAATGGAATCAGAGAAGCACCAACGGATACGATCTGCTGGGTAGATACGTCCATATAGTCAACTTGATCGCGGCTAAACAGGCTTGATTCGCCTTTGCTACGACAAGTGACCAAGTCTTCCAAGAAGCGACCTTCATCATCCAAGTTGGAGTTCGCCTGAGCGATAACGAAGTTGCCTTCTTCAATAGCAGACAGATAGTTAATTTCATCGGTCACTACACCATCACGTACACGACGATAAGGTGTTTCCAGGAAACCATACTCATTGGTCTGTGCGTACACGGACAAGGAGTTGATCAGACCGATGTTTGGACCTTCTGGCGTTTCGATTGGACATACGCGACCATAGTGAGTCGGGTGTACATCTCGAACTTCAAAGCCAGCACGTTCACGGGTCAAACCGCCCGGGCCCAATGCAGAGATACGGCGTTTATGCGTAATCTCAGACAACGGGTTGTTCTGGTCCATAAATTGTGACAGCTGGCTGGAACCAAAGAACTCTTTCACCGCAGCCGAGATCGGCTTAGCGTTGATCATGTCCTGAGGCATCAGTGTGTCGAGGTCGCCCAGAGACAAACGCTCCTTAACCGCACGCTCAACACGAACCAGACCTACACGGAACTGGTTTTCAGCCATTTCACCAACGGAACGAATACGACGGTTGCCTAAGTGGTCGATATCATCCACTTCGCCTTTACCGTTACGGATATCGATGAGCTTCTTCATCACTTCTGTGATGTCTTCTTTGCTCAGGATACCGGAACCTTCGATCTCGTCACGCAACAGAGAACGGTTGAACTTCATCCGGCCAACCGCAGACAAATCGTAGCGGTCTTCAGAGAAGAACAGATTCTCAAACAGATTTTCAGCTGCTTCACGTGTTGGTGGCTCACCAGGACGCATCATGCGGTAGATCTCAACCAAAGCGCTCAGACGATCGCTGGTTGGGTCAACACGCAGGGTCTCGGAGATATAAGCACCGTGATCCAGGTCGTTGGTGAACAATGTTTCGATTTGCTTGTGGCCAGACTGGCTCAACTTAGCCAGCAAATCCAGTGACAGCTCCATGTTGGCTGCACAGATTAGCTCACCAGTGTTCTCATCAATGTAGTCTTTTGCGACCACTTTACCGGCAATGTATTCAACCGGAACTTCGATGCGATCAATACCGTCTTTTTCAAGCTGGCGAATATGACGTGCAGTAATACGACGCGCTTTCTCGACGTAAACTTTGCCATTCGCTTCAATATCAAAGGATGCCGTTTCACCGCGCAAGCGCTCTGGAACCAATTCCATCTGCAGCTTGTTGTCACGAATCTCAAAGACCACTTTGTCAAAGAACAGATCAAGGATCTGTGTTGTGGTGAAATTCAATGCACGCAGAATGATGGTTGCCGGCAACTTACGACGACGGTCAATACGGACAAACAGGTTGTCTTTCGGGTCAAACTCGAAATCTAACCATGAACCGCGGTAAGGGATGATACGTGCGTTATACAGCACTTTACCCGAGGAATGGGTTTTACCCTTATCGCTGTCAAAGAATACGCCAGGACTACGGTGCAGCTGAGATACGATAACCCTCTCAGTACCGTTAATGACAAAGGTACCGTTTTCGGTCATGAGTGGAATTTCACCCATGTAGACTTCTTGTTCTTTGATGTCTTTGACCGTACCTTCCGGAGCTTCACGCTCATAGATTACCAAGCGCAATTTAACGCGCAGCGGTGCGGAATAAGTCACACCACGGATCTGGCACTCTTTGACGTCAAATACTGGCTCACCAAGACGGTAGCTAACGTATTGCAGCTCCGAATTGCCGCTGTAGCTCTGGATTGGAAACACAGAACGGAATGCTGCTTCCAGACCGTGTTGTCCTTCAGGATCTTGCTCGATAAACTTCTGGAACGAGTCAAGTTGGATAGAAAGGAGATAAGGTATGTCCAAAACTTGTGGACGTTTACCAAAATCCTTACGAATACGTTTTTTCTCGGTATAGGAGTAAACCATAGGGTTCCTCAGCTCGCTGAAAAGTCGACCCACTCTGTCTGCCCTGAAACCAGGACAGGTCATGCAACACTATTATTTAGAATGAGAAGTCGAAACACTTCTCGGAATACTCTTTTCTATCACTCTTAAACCATTTCATCGCGTTACTTTGACTACCGAGCTACCCGAGTGGGTCGTAGCTGAGAACGCAGTATATTAAGTCGTCAATAGAAAGGAATATTAGGGGTTAGTTAGCCGCTAAACAGTGTGAAATGCGACTAACGCCCTACAGCGCAAAAAGGCTGATGACTAAAAAGTCACCAGCCATCAGCCTATAAGTTAGGCTGCAAACTCAAAGCTTAACTTACTTGATCTCAACAGAAGCACCAGCTTCTTCCAGAGATTTTTTCAGAGTTTCAGCTTCGTCTTTGTTCACGCCTTCTTTCAGAACTGCAGGTGCAGATTCAACCAGGTCTTTAGCTTCTTTCAAGCCCAGGCCAGTTGCGCCGCGAACAGCTTTGATTACTGCAACTTTGTTGTCGCCGAATGAAGCCAGAACAACGTTGAATTCAGTTTGTTCTTCTACAGCTTCAGCAGCAGCAGCAGGACCTGCAGCAACAGCAGCAGCTGAAACGCCGAATTTCTCTTCCATAGCAGAGATCAGTTCAACGATTTCCATTACAGACAGAGCTGCAACGCCTTCAAGAATTTGGTCTTTAGTGATAGTTGACATAACAAGTGTTCCTAAAATACAGAAATAGTTTATACGTTAAAAAGCAATGACTTAAAAAGTGAGGGCGAATTAAGCCGCTTCAGCTTCTTTTTGGTCACGCAGCGCAGCCAATGTACGAACCAATTTGCCAGCAGCGGCTTCTTTCATGGTTCCCATCAGACGTGCGATTGCTTCTTCGTAGGTTGGCAGAGTTGCCAGGCGGTCGATCTGAGCCGCAGGGATTAACTCGCCTTCAAAGGCTGCTGCTTTAACCTCAAATTTCGCATTATCTTTAGCAAATGCTTTGAACAAACGAGCAGCTGCGCCCGGGTGTTCTGAAGAGAATGCAATCAAGGTTGGACCAACAAACGTGTCTTTCAGGCATTCGAACGGAGTGCCTTCAACAATGCGACGCAGCAAGGTGTTACGAACAACTTGCATGTGAACGCCAGCTTCACGACCTGCTTTACGCAGTTCAGTCATTTTATCAACGGTAACGCCACGAGAATCCGCAACAACCGCAGACAGCGCACCTTTGGCTACTTCTTTAACTTCAGCAACAATCGCTTGTTTGCCTTGAAGATTTAGTGCCATTAGTTCTTGCTCCTGGATTAACCGGGGATTAATTCCCCGGAACTCACGTCACCCAACTCACAACAAAATTGCAGTGAGCGGGCGTTGAAACACGGTGAGCAGAATCCAGCAAAGACTATTCTTTATCATTCTTTATAAACAAATAAAGAAAGAAAAAATTTCTTCAGGTTCTGTCACCGTCTACGCAGGAAATTAAGTGCTTCGCAACACACCTGCGGTCTTGGACGGAGGCTTGGATAAGGCCAAGCTCCAACCGAAAATTCTGTTTTCTACCGATTGCACATTTGTCATTAACAAATAAGCCATCAACAGAAGCATGGGCGTAAGATTCTAGACAAACCTTACGTCCACGTAAAGCGATAAAAGCAAATAGTGATTAGCTCACTACTGCTGACAGGCCGCTTTGATCAATCGCAACGCCGGCGCCCATGGTAGTGGACAGGCTGATTTTCTTGATATAAACGCCTTTCGCTGTAGCAGGTTTAGCACGCTTCAGCGCAACAACCAGAGATTCTAAGTTTTCTCTCAACTTTTCTGAGTCGAAATCAACTTTACCAATGGTCGTGTGGATAATACCGTTTTTGTCGTTGCGATAACGAACCTGACCTGCTTTAGCATTCTTAACTGCTTCAGCAACGTTAGGAGTAACAGTACCCACTTTAGGGTTTGGCATCAGGCCACGTGGGCCCAAGATTTGGCCTAATTGACCTACAACGCGCATTGCATCCGGGGAAGCAATAACAACGTCGAAGTTCATTTCGCCTTTCTTGATTTGATCAGCCAGATCTTCCATACCTACCAATTCAGCGCCTGCTTCTTTCGCAGCTTCAGCGTTTGCACCCTGAGCGAAAACAGCAACACGAACTGAACGGCCAGTACCATGTGGCAACACAGTTGCGCCACGAACGTTCTGGTCAGATTTACGTGCATCGATACCGAGATTAACGGCAACGTCCACGCTTTCTACGAATTTAGCAGTAGCCAGCTCTTTCAGCAGGGCAACAGCTTCGTTGATATCATATTGCTTAGTAACATCAACTTTGTCACGGATCACGCGCATGCGCTTGGTCAGCTTAGCCATTTATTAACCCTCCACTACCAGGCCCATGGAACGAGCAGTACCTTCGATTGAACGCATCATGTCGTCAATTGAAGCACCAGTCATATCCGCAGCTTTGGTTTCTGCGATTTCACGGACCTGAGCACTGGTCACTTTACCTACTTTGTCTTTGTTCGGCACGCCAGAACCAGACTTAATACCTGCCGCTTTTTTCAGCAGAACTGCTGCTGGCGGGGTTTTAGTAACGAAAGTGAAAGAGCGATCAGAATAAACAGTAATAACAACAGGGATCGGCAGGCCTTTTTCAATGCTTTCAGTCTTAGCATTGAACGCTTTACAGAATTCCATGATGTTAACACCCTGCTGACCCAATGCTGGGCCAACTGGTGGACTTGGGTTCGCCATACCAGCTGCAACTTGCAGCTTGACATAGGCTTGTACTTTCTTAGCCATTTACGATTTCCTCGATTTGGGTAATATCGCCTCGCGTTCGAGGCTCCCCGTGTTTTGTCCCGCTATTATTTACTATGAAATAAATTGCCACGCATGACAAAAAGCAAGACATCTAAAAACAAAAGGCGCGAAATTATATTGTAATTTCGCGCCTAAGACAAGACTCAAATTTCAACCAATGGTGAAAAATGAATCAGCCTTTTTCTACCTGGCTGAAATCCAGTTCGACCGGTGTTGCACGGCCAAAGATGGAAACAGACACTTTCAAGCGACTCTTTTCATAGTCCACTTCTTCAACGACACCGTTAAAGTCTGCGAACGGACCATCGCTAACACGTACCAGTTCACCTGGTTCAAACAGTGTTTTAGGACGTGGTTTATCACCCACTTGTTGAAGGCGATTCATAATCGCATCAACTTCTTTATCACTGATTGGTGCCGGGCGATCGGATGTACCACCGATAAAGCCCATTACACGTGGCACGCTACGCACTAAGTGCCAGCTGGCATCTTCCATCACCATCTGAACCAGTACATAGCCTGGGAAGAATTTACGTTCACTTTTACGACGTTGACCGCCACGAATTTCGACGACTTCTTCCGTTGGGACCATGACTTCGCCAAACAGCTCTTCCATGTCATTTAACTTGATATGCTCACGCAGCGATTGAGCTACGCGGCCTTCAAAACCGGAAAACGCCTGAACGACGTACCAACGCTTTTTGGGTGCTTCAGACATCTTAGAACCTCAGGCCAGTAATAAATGATACCAGGCGGACCAGAATACCATCCAGCCCCCATAGAATCAGTGACATTACAGCAGTTACCGCAGCAACGATTAACGTTGTGTGCAGAGTTTCCTGACGGGTAGGCCAAATCACTTTACGCACTTCCGTGCGTGCTTCACGAGCAAACGCAACAGTGGCTTTACCTTTTGCCGTCATCAGCGCAACAGCACCAGCAACAGCGATAATTACTACAACTGCCAACGCGCGCAGCGGCAGGCTGAAATCACGGTAATAATAATTACCAACAATAGCGGCAACTAATAATACAGCAACGATTAGCCATTTAGCCGTTTCCAGGCCGCGTCCGCTCCCTGGAGCCTCGGTATTCGCACTCATAAACCAACCTGTCACTATGATTCAGAACAAACAACTTTGCTTCGCACCGCAAAGCAAACCAAGCCGAAGGATGCGCTAGAAATTCTCTAATCGGCACCACTCAGCACTATTCGCCGTACTTCCAGAGCCCATCTCACCAGTAATTATGATGAAAAAACCGCTGATGAGATAGGTTCTAGTATGACAACGTATAAAAAGGGCATCAAATGATGCCCTTTTATCACATGTCGCGTCAAATCTTATTCAATGACTTTTGCAACAACGCCAGCACCGACCGTACGACCGCCTTCACGAATCGCGAAGCGCAGACCGTCATCCATTGCGATAGGCGCAATCAGGTTAACAATCATTTGAATGTTATCACCTGGCATCACCATCTCAACGCCTTCTGGCAATTCAATAGTACCGGTTACGTCAGTTGTACGGAAGTAGAACTGAGGACGGTAGCCTTTGAAGAACGGAGTATGACGACCGCCTTCGTCTTTGCTCAGAATATAAACTTCTGATTCAAATTTGGTGTGTGGCTTGATAGAACCCGGTTTAGCCAGAACCTGACCACGTTCGATATCTTCACGTTTGATACCACGCAGCAGAACACCAACGTTCTCACCAGCACGGCCTTCGTCCAGCAGTTTGCGGAACATTTCAACGCCAGTACAAGTAGATTTAACCGTATCTTTCAGGCCGACAATTTCTACTTCTTCGCCAACTTTAACGATACCGCGCTCTACACGACCCGTTACAACCGTACCGCGGCCAGAGATAGAGAATACGTCTTCGATTGGCAACAGGAATGGCTTATCAATAGCACGCTCTGGTTCAGGGATGTAAGAATCCAGGTAGCCAGCCAGTTCGATAATTTTCGCTTCCCACTCAGGTTCGCCTTCCAATGCTTTCAGCGCTGAACCACGCACAACCGGCGTATCATCGCCTGGGAAATCGTAAGTAGACAGAAGATCACGCACTTCCATCTCTACCAGTTCCAACAGTTCCTCATCATCAACCATGTCACATTTGTTCATGAATACGATGATGTAAGGAACACCAACCTGACGGCCCAACAGGATGTGCTCACGAGTCTGTGGCATAGGGCCATCAGTTGCAGCAACAACCAAGATCGCGCCGTCCATCTGAGCAGCACCGGTGATCATGTTTTTAACGTAGTCGGCGTGCCCTGGGCAGTCAACGTGCGCATAGTGACGAGACGGGGTGTCATATTCAACATGAGACGTGTTGATGGTGATACCACGCGCCTTCTCTTCCGGAGCGTTGTCAATCTGGTCGAATGCACGAGCACTCCCGCCGTAGGTTTTAGCCAGAACGGTGGTGATTGCAGCAGTTAGGGTAGTTTTACCATGGTCAACGTGGCCGATAGTACCCACATTAACGTGCGGTTTTGTACGTTCAAACTTTTCTTTAGACATCGATTGTCCCTCTAAGACACGGAATCGGTGGTTTCACCACATCAACCAAGCGCATGCTTGCTGAATCCATAACACAGAAAGAAAATCAGGGGACGAGAAAATGAGAAGTGGTGCTGATAGGCAGATTCGAACTGCCGACCTCACCCTTACCAAGGGTGCGCTCTACCAACTGAGCCATATCAGCACATCTTGGAGCGGGCAGTGGGAATCGAACCCACATCATCAGCTTGGAAGGCTGAGGTAATAGCCATTATACGATGCCCGCATCTTAGAACTCGGCTACCTGACTTAATCTGCAGAAACTTGAAAGGAAGGGCTTGGCCACTTCACTCTTCATCGAGAGCGTTGCTCTCGCCTTGAGTGTTGATTGGGAGTTCGGTCTTCTGAATCACCCTGAGACTCAAGGTTAAATATGGTGGTGGGGGAAGGATTCGAACCTTCGAAGTCGATGACGGCAGATTTACAGTCTGCTCCCTTTGGCCGCTCGGGAACCCCACCACTGGCCTATCTGCTTAACAACACTGTCTTGGTAAGCGGGGCGCATCATATCAAATGAAGCGCCCCTGTAAAGACTTGAAATGAAAAAAATAATTCGTTCGGTGTTTTTTTGTCCGTGACGATGATTATATGGACAAAAAATATCGATTTATTGTGTATTTACAAAATAACAGTTCGGTTACCGTAAACAAAAACTCGCTGTGCTAATACACGATAGAGCGCCCGGCTGAGTACATTTTTCTCGACATCACGCCCGGCACGCATCATATCTTCAGCAGTATATGAGTGATCAACATGAATCACATCCTGCATAATAATTGGGCCTTCATCCAGGCTGTCATTGACATAATGCGCTGTAGCGCCAATGATTTTCACTCCTCGCTCGTAAGCTTGATGATAAGGACGCGCACCAATAAAGGCAGGTAAGAAAGAGTGGTGAATATTAATAATCTGATATGAGAAGCACTTTACAAAAGCTGGCGTCAACACGCGCATATATTTTGCCAATACAACATAATCTGGCTCGTATTGTTTTATTTGTTCAATCAACAGTTGATCATGTTGGTCACGGGTCAAACCTTCATGGCTAATAAGATGGAATGGAATATCAAAACGCTCGACTAAATGCTGTAGTTCATTGTGGTTACCAATGACGGCGGCAATCTCAACATCCAGACCGCCGTAGGCGCTTTTCATTAATAAGTCACCCAGGCAATGTGCCTCTTTGGTGACCATAATGACAATGCGACGACGCCCAGCAGTATGCAGTTCGCGGTTAGTCCCTTCCGGTAATGCATCGTCCAGATCAGCGAGTAAGGTGGTATCGTTAAAAATACCCTCAAGCTCTGTACGCATGAAAAAGCGACCCGTCAGATGGTCGACGAATTCATTATTTTGCACGATATTCAGTTGATGTTTGTAGCAAATATTAGTGATTTTTGCGATTAAACCTTTGGCATCAGGGCAAATGGTGCGTAACACTTTCTTTTGTACATTCTGGTGTGGCATAAGGTGGTAAATCCTGTCTTAACATGACTTGATGTTATGTAAATGTTTGATGTTACGGCCAATAAGAGAACGATCTTACCGTTAGCGCCCGCAGCATTTCTTATATTTTTTCCCCGAGCCACAAGGGCATGCATCATTTCTACCCACAGATGGCCGGATTCCGTCAATATAGTACCAGTGTTCATTTATGCGAAGGAAGCGAGAACGTTCATGAATGGAACTTATCTGGGTACTATTTGTATTAGTAACACCGGTTGTATCCGTACTGGTTGTATCAGAAAAACGGGCGATAAACTCAACAAATGCCTCATCATCACGATCACTCTCGATTTCAGCAACGACTGTTAATCCGTGCCATGTCGTATGACTAAAACTTTGAATGATTCCATCACGCCATTCTTGCGCATTGCAGTCGGGATGCCAAGTATTGACCAGATAATCCACATTCTTTTTCACATAGGCGCTATAGCGGGAACGCATCAATACTGCCGGTTTAACCGCAGCCTGAGTACCTAGAATATAAGGTGCACAACATTCTTGATATTCAAGTGTACTGCCGCAAGGACACTGTTCTGACAAAATATCTCCCAAATAATCAATATGCCGTGATCAGCGCGAGTGACTCGTTAACGGCAGATCAACACAAACAAAGTCGAGTTGTTGCGAATAGGGGGCTATCTTACCTAATCATGTGTTGAGGTTCAAAGCTGGTAGTCGAGTAAGAGACAGAGTGCAATGAGAAGTTTTGTGATTTATCTCACAAAAATACTTGACCGGCGTTTCATTTTGGATTAACTTTGCAACTGTGATGTGTATCACATAAAAATAAAGATATGACTGGAGCTAGCCATGAAACTGATTAACAAAGTTATCGCAATGTTCGAAAAAATGAATGTCTCATTCGGTACCATTAACGGTTAATAATTTCATTATTAATCCGTAAGTCTTCATAATATTCTGGACGAAATTCGGTTCATAGGTAATGGTTTTGAAATCATTGCAGACAGACCGCCAAGTAACAATGCCATGTGCATGACCTGTTTCTCGTGTTTGTTTCTATCCGATGATATTTCGCCTTTTGAGCGCGTGATCCTGAATATTAACTCTAAATAGCTACCATTCAGGTGGCTATTTTGCTTTTTATCTGCTGTTGATGATAATAAAATTAAAAGAATATAGTTAATGTATTAGTTGTATATTCTTCATATATGTTTCTTATGTTTTACTTAGCGGTTGGGATATAATTTTTCACTATTAATACACTCAATGGGTCATAGGCATCATGGCCGAATTGAGCAGTCAATTCAAAACCTAGCTGTTGATATAAGCTTATCGCTTCAGGTTGGAGCACTCCCGTCTCAAGGTGAATTTCCTTTAGTTTTAAAACATTAGCTTTGTCAATCAAAGCTGCCATCAGCAAAGATGCAATGCCATGACCTCGACAATCTGGCGTGACAAAAACGCGTTTAACTTCAGGGGCGCTATCCCTTGGTAGTACCAGAATCGCGCATCTAACAATGCGATCGTCCCATTTAGCGACATAAATATATGTTTTTATCTGAGCCAAATACTCTATAGGTTCCGCATGATTGTTTTCTGCGGGGTAGAGTGCAGATTGATACGCATCTAATTGATTAATTAATGTAACAACCTCAGGAATAAACCGAGCCATTTGGCATATTTCAATATTCATCGTATGTCTTTTTGTCCCCGCGCTATATCTTAACCATGAAATGTAAAGTATTTGTATCAAGAAAGCAGAAGAATAAATATTCACTATAGTTATATAAGTAAGGCTGCAAAGTAAAAGCATAAATATACGTTTTATTCCCTAGCTACAGCGAGGTCGAGAACAACTAAATTGACGGTTAGCGAGTGGTATGTGAAGCGTTAGATTTATTTGGTTTTTTCAGTGTCGGGGAAGTGCCAAAGTGATTCGAAATGGATGAAACACAATGAGAAAAAGTAAGGTTGGATTGGCTCTGGGAGCTGGGGCGGCTAAAGGATGGGCACATATTGGTGTCATTAATGCACTGAAAAAGATAGGCGTAGAGATTGATGTGGTCGCCGGGTGCTCAGTTGGCTCATTGGTTGGTGCAGCTTACGCCAGTGATCACCTGGAAGTGATGGAACGCTGGGTACGCTCATTTAAATACTGGGATGTTATCCGAATGATGGATTTCTCGTGGCGGCGTGGTGGGCTACTTCGCGGGGAACGCGTATTTAATGTAGTAAATGAAATTCTTGAAGTACAAGATATCGCCGAATGCGCATTGCCTTTCGGGTGTGTGGTGACAAATTTAACAACTGGTCGGGAGCTATGGCTTACAGAGGGGGATATCAAACAGGCTATCAGAGCATCATGCAGTATGCCCGGGTTATTCTCACCTGTTTTGTTGGAGGGATATTGGCTTGTTGATGGCGCAGTTGTTAATCCGGTTCCTATCTCTTTGGCCAGGGCTATGGGAGCAGATATCGTTATTGCGGTTGATTTACAACATGATGCGCATCTTATTGCGCAAGATATATTGTCCCCACAAACACCTCTTGAGAGCACGCTTGCGGAGATACCGAATAATTGGCACCGGCGTTTGAAGGCAAGGATAACAGACCTAACATCCAGCCCGACAAAAAATGCGCCCAGCGCGATGGACATCATGTCTACGTCGATACAAGTATTGGAAAACCGATTGAAGCGCAATCGTATGGCCGGTGATCCTCCTGATGTCCTGATTCAACCTTATTGCCCGCAAATATCAATGCTGGATTTTCATCGTGCGGATGAAGCCATTGCTGCCGGGCAATTGGCCGTGGAGAAGTGTGCGGAACAATTATATCCCCTGATAAAGCACAGATAGCACAAGTCAGTGTTTGTAAAATAGTGCATGACAATTTCTGACAAGCACAAACAATCATTTTGAGCCACTATTACCATTAAGGTCAGTAAGAGAAGCAGTACATGGAAAAACCACTAGCAGGTAAAAATATTTTAGTCGTTGAGGACGAAACAGTTTTTCGCTCAGTCATTGCGGAATTCTTAGGTTCACTTGGCGCAACAGTTCACCAGGCGGGGAATGGACTGGAGGCTTTAGAACAATTAAAAACTCAGGTTCCTGATCTGATACTGTGCGATCTGGCTATGCCAGTGATGGGAGGGATAGAGTTTGTTGAGCGTTTACTCGTTCAAGGGGTGAAAATTCCCATTCTGGTTATATCAGCAACCGATAAAATGACGGATATTGCTAAAGTTCTGCGTCTAGGTGTAAAGGATGTTTTGTTGAAGCCAATTGTTGACTTAAAACGCTTGCGAGAAACTGTATTGGCCTGCCTTTATCCTACGTTGTTTACCTCCCATGCAATTGAAGAAACTGAACTTATTCAAGATTGGGAGGCGCTGCGCCAAAATCCTTATTATGCCGCTCAGTTATTAAAGCAACTCCAACCTCCAGCACAACAAACAATTGCTCACTGCCGCATAAACTACCGGCAATTGACCATGGTTGAGAAACCGGGGTTAGTCTTGGATATTGCAGCATTGTCAGATAAAGATTTAGCTTTCTACTGTCTGGATGTTACACGTGCGGGAGATAACGGCGTTTTAGCCGCTTTATTGTTAAGGGTATTATTTAATGGGATTCTACAAGAGCATTTAGCACATCAACAACATCGGCTGCCGCAGATGTCATCTTTACTCGAACAAGTTAATCAACTCTTAAGACGAACCCATTTAGAGGGGCAATTTCCCTTGCTTATGGGCTACTACCATGCGGAGTACCAGAATTTGATACTGATTTCCGCTGGTTTACATGCCAATGTCCATGCAGGTAAACATCAAATTCAACTCAGCAATGGTGTGCCTTTAGGAACATTAAAAACCACCCATTTAAATCAAATCAGCCAGCGTTGCGCTGCATGGCAGTGCCAAATTTGGGGTGGAGGGAGTCGTTTACGGTTGATGCTGTCCGCAGCTGAGCAAGCCGTACTATGAAAACAGAGTAATGAGTTTAATAAAGCAATATATTGACACATTTATTTACGACGACATCTATCCTAATATAAATGGTTCTATAACGAATCTGTGAAATAAGACCAATATGTTTCAATCGATGTGTATAACCGAGATGTAATAATTATCGGTTGATATACTTTCTTCCTTACTTATCTCTGAAAATTTTCAACCTGCTTTATTTTTGCAGGCAATAAGAGACGTCGCCTCAGGCTAAATTAAGGTTAGTTACTGATAATGACCTGGAGCACGCCCTTATTGAATTTTTAACTTGAGGATAGATTGAATGAAGGTTACGGTTTTTGGTATTGGCTATGTCGGGTTAGTCCAGGCTGCTGTATTGGCTGAAGTTGGCCATGATGTGATGTGTATAGATATTGATGAAAAGAAAGTTGCAGATCTACAAAAAGGCCGTATCGCTATTTTCGAACCCGGATTAGCACCGCTGGTAAAAGAAAATTATGAGAGTGGGAGGCTGCAATTCTCCACAGATGCAAAAGCTGGCGTAGCACATGGCACTATTCAATTTATAGCCGTTGGCACCCCTCCTGATGAGGATGGTGCCGCTGATCTGAAATATGTGCTTGAAGTTGCCAGTACCATTGCTAAATATATGGATACCCCCAAAGTTATTATAGATAAATCTACCGTCCCTGTAGGGACAGCAGATAAAGTGCAAGAAAGGATACAAACTGTTCTACAGCAACGTGGGCAGAAAATAGCATTCAATGTGGTTTCAAACCCTGAGTTTCTAAAAGAAGGGGCGGCGGTCGCTGACTGTAAACGGCCTGAACGTATTGTTATCGGCATTGATACTGATGATAACGGTGTTATCGATTTAATTAGCGAGTTATACGAGCCATTTAATCGAAATCATGACCGGATGTTAATAATGGATATTCGCAGTGCTGAACTGACGAAATATGCAGCAAACGGCATGCTGGCAACCAAGATCAGCTTTATGAATGAGATTGCTAATATCGCTGAACGTCTCGGTGCAGATATCGAAAAGGTGAGACAGGGCATTGGTTCCGACTCGCGCATTGGCTATCATTTTATTTATTCTGGTTGTGGTTATGGTGGTTCCTGTTTCCCCAAAGATATTCAGGCGTTAATTCGTACGGCTGAAAGTTGTGGCTATCAACCTCAACTGTTACAGGCTGTTGAGCAAATCAATAATGAGCAGAAGTTTAAATTGGTCGAATTTATTCTGCATCACTTTAACTCACAACTGGCGGGAAAAACATTGGCTCTTTGGGGGTTAGCATTTAAACCCAATACGGATGATATGCGCGAAGCGCCGAGTCGGATTTTAATGGAGTCATTGTGGAAAGCCGGTGTGACTATTCAAGCTTATGATCCCGAGGCAATGGATGAAGCACAGCGGATTTATGGCGCCCGGGATGACTTAAAATTAATGGGTACAAAGGAGTCAGCATTACAAGGCGCTGACGCTTTGATTATTTGTACTGAATGGCAGAATTTTAGAGCACCTGATTTTGAGATGATCAAGTCCCGCCTTAAACAACCCGTTATTTTTGATGGGCGTAATTTGTACGATCCCGAGCGTCTAAATAGACAAGGTTTTACTTATTACGGAATTGGCCGTGGTGCTTCGATTAATCGTGCGCAATAAGTGGTAAAGGTGGGTTTATGTGTTGGGTACAAAATTAAAGGAGTTCTTTTTTGTAGCCAACGCTAATCCTTATCTGATTCAATAACAGGGGTTTATCGCTGAATTTATCTTATATCACAAAAGGATAATGTCGATTTGGCTGTTATAGCGATTATTATATTGTTATAAATTAGCGGAGTATTCTTATCGATTCTCAATGAGAGTGATAACAGAACGTTATTTATTGAAAATGATATGTTTAGATTGACTGTTGTTTACCGCTTGGATGTAAACTGTTAGATAGGGTAATTCATCGGGGGGAGTGCGCGTTTTGACTGTTAAAGAGAACGCAAAAAAATACCCCCCGTATAATAGGAGGGTATTTCTATCACAATAGTAAATTAACTATTACGATTACAGCAGGAAATCATCTAGTGATTTGCCTTCATCTTCAATGGCTTTCTTAATCACTGCAGGAGTACGGCCTTGGCCTGTCCAGGTTTTAACGTCGCCATTTTCGTCTGTGTACTGATATTTAGCAGGGCGCGCAGCACGTTTTGATTTACCAGTTGCGGCTTTAGCAGCTGCAATAGTATTCAACAGTTCATTCGGATCAATACCATCTGCAATAAGCATTTCACGGTATTGCTGTAATTTACGTGTGCGTTCTTCAATTTCTGCTTGTGCCTGAGAGTCTTCTTCGCGGCGTTCGTTAACGACCACTTCAAGTTTCTCAAGCATCTCTTCTAAAGTTTCAAGAGTGCATTCACGCGCTTGTGCACGCAGAGTACGGATGTTGTTAAGAATCTTTAACGCTTCGCTCATTGTCCTGGTCTCAAATTATAATTGGTGGGGGGGCGTCTGGATAATAATAGAGTGCTATTTTAATTTCTGCAATAGCCAATTTGATTAGCATACTCGAATTCACGTATTTATTTGCGAAAAGTTGCTGCTTACTACTAATAAACGATGGGCACTTGTTATTATCTGAGCTGTTTTTAACGTAAATTTTCGTTTCACTCACTAATGATTTTGCTCGTGAGCATGATTTTCTCACTAAGTTATAAGTTTGCTTTATATCAATAAAGCAAAAATACGTTACTTCTCATGTTAGGATGCACAATAACTGATCACACGAGAACACCGAGATATTGATATAGCCGCCACGAAATATTGAGTAAGAAAAAACATGCGGTCCAAGCTTTGTCAGGTTACGGCAATATTTGTTATCACTATTTACGAATTAATCATGAGAACACATTACCCGTATCATTAATGCACCAATCGTGCGGCCTGCATATCAAACACTATTGCTTTCATCTTGCGCTAATCTGGTTAATGTTCAAGCAGAATACTTTTACTATCGCAATATTGTGAAATGGGTCATGCAACTTACCTAATAATACATAAGCATTTCACATAAAAGCTCTGTCAACTTCATTAGTTCTCTCATTACTTAATAGAGAAAACAGTAATATAGAGAAGCTCCTCTGTTCCACGAAACCTTAGGATTTATGATAAACTGTGCATATGTTGTCAATATGACCATTTATTATACTATTGGAGCTACGGGCCCATGGCTCAACTTTATTTTTATTACTCAGCAATGAATGCAGGCAAATCCACCGCGCTATTGCAGTCTTCTTATAACTACCAAGAGCGTGGTATGCGCACTCTGGTGTTTACAGCCGAGATTGATAATCGCTTTGGGGTTGGAACGGTCAGTTCGCGTATTGGTCTGTCTTCAGAGGCTCTGCTTTACAATAGTGGGACATCATTACTATCTATTATCAACACCGAGCATCAGAGAAATCCGGTTCATTGTATTTTACTCGATGAGTGCCAGTTTTTGACCAAAGAGCAGGTTCAGGAATTGTGCCAGGTGGTGGATGAATTGCATATCCCTGTGCTGTGTTATGGTTTGCGCACTGACTTTCTCGGTGAGTTATTTCCCGGCAGTAAATACTTATTGTCGTGGGCCGACAAATTGGTTGAGCTAAAGACAATTTGTCATTGTGGGCGCAAGGCTAATATGGTGTTGCGTTTGGATGCGCAGGGCCGGGCCGTTCACGATGGTGAACAAGTTGTTATCGGTGGGAATGAAAGCTACGTTTCTGTTTGCCGACGCCATTATAAAGAAACCATCAAAGCTGCCACCCTCCCTCAATATCCTTAACGGCCCATTATCTGCGAGAGAACACCTCACTGGCTCCTTTATTAAAGACCGTGGGGTAATGATCTTTTACTTGATTAACACTATATAGCACCATACAGCTTCATTCATTGTACTTATGCGTGTGACTCATATCCTCTGACCTCTATTTCTGGTCGCGCCATAAATGACCAGGGTACTTTATTGAGTATCATTGGCCGGATGACATCGAGTTATTCATTTTGATAAGTTATCAAGCTGATGGTATCCCCCAGTAAATCGCTACTGGCGAGATGTGGTGAGTTTATTTGATGGAGCGGGTGAATGAGGTAAGGAAGGATATAAATCGCCGTTATAGGGGATTTAGACGCAATGAGTAAAGTGTGGTGACGAGCAGACTATGTATAGATTCATTGGGTGAATATAAAAAGAAACCCCCAACAGATGTCGGGGGTTATATCTTTCAGTGATTCGCCTCACCCACCGGTGAGACTACACATTAAGATAGAGATTACTTCTTGGCTTTTTTCTCAGCTTTTGGGGCTGGAGCGGCTACTGCAACTTCTTCATGATCCAACTCTTCGCTGAATTCACGGCCATAGTAAGTATCCATCAGGATCTGTTTCAGCTCAGAGATCAGTGGGTAGCGCGGGTTAGCACCAGTACACTGGTCATCAAATGCATCTTCAGACAGTTTGTCTACTTTAGCCAGGAAGTCTGCTTCTTGCACGCCAGCTTCACGGATTGATGCTGGGATACCTAAATCAGCTTTGATTTCATCTAACCAAGCCAGCAGTTTCTGGATTTTCTGTGCGGTACGGTCGCCCGGAGCACTCAGACCCAGATGGTCTGCAATTTCAGCATAACGACGACGCGCTTGTGGGCGGTCATACTGGCTGAAAGCAGTCTGTTTGGTTGGGTTGTCATTCGCGTTATAGCGGATAACGTTAGAAATCAACATGGCGTTTGCCAAGCCGTGTGGAATGTGGAACTCAGAACCCAGTTTATGAGCCATTGAGTGACAGACACCCAAGAAGGCGTTAGCAAAAGCGATGCCGGCAATAGTCGCGGCGTTGTGAACACGTTCACGTGCAACCGGATTTTTTGCCCCTTCATGATAGCTGGCTGGCAAGAATTCTTTCAGCAGTTTCAGCGCTTGCAGAGCCTGGCCGTCAGAGTATTCGTTCGCCAATACAGAAACATAAGCTTCCAGAGCATGGGTCACTGCATCCAAACCACCGAAGGCACACAGAGACTTAGGCATATTCATAACCAGGTTGGCATCAACGATTGCCATATCTGGAGTCAATGCATAGTCAGCCAATGGATATTTCTGGCCAGTTGCATCGTCGGTAACAACCGCGAATGGTGTGACTTCTGAACCCGTACCTGATGTGGTGGTGACGGCGATCATTTTCGCTTTCACGCCCATTTTCGGGAACTTGTAAATACGTTTACGGATATCCATAAAGCGTAATGCCAGTTCTTCGAAGTGGGTTTCTGGGTGTTCGTACATCACCCACATGATTTTCGCCGCATCCATCGGTGAACCACCACCCAGCGCGATGATCACGTCTGGTTTGAAGGAGTTCATCTGCTCTGCACCTTTGCGCACGATACTCAGGGTAGGGTCTGCTTCGACTTCGAAGAAGACTTCAGTTTCGATACCGTGAGATTTCAGTACGCTGGTGATTTGATCAGCATAACCGTTGTTGAACAGGTAGCGGTCGGTCACGATGAAGGCACGTTTTGCACCGTCAGTTGCCACTTCTTCCAACGCGATAGGCAGGGAGCCACGGCGGAAGTAAATAGATTTCGGGAGTTTATGCCACAACATGTTTTCTGCTCGCTTAGCCACAGTTTTCTTGTTGATCAAGTGCTTCGGACCGACGTTTTCAGAGATGGAGTTACCACCCCAAGAACCGCAACCCAGCGTCAGAGATGGCGCTACTTTGAAGTTATACAGGTCACCGATACCACCATGAGAGGCAGGGGTATTGATTAAGATTCGGGCGGTTTTCATTTTATCGCCGAAATACTTAACGCGCGCAGGTTGGTTATCTTGGTCTGTATACAGGCAAGATGTATGGCCGATACCGCCCATTTCCACCAGTTTCTCTGCTTTTTCAACCGCGTCTTCAAAGCTCTTCGCACGATACATCGCCAGGGTTGGAGACAGTTTTTCGTGAGCGAATGGCTCTGATTCATCAACAACTTTAACTTCGCCGATCAGAATCTTAGTATTAGCAGGAACTTTGATGCCGGCCATTTCAGCAATTTTAGTTGCTGGCTGACCGACGATAGCCGCGTTCAGGCCACCATTTTTCAGGATGATATCCTGAACAGCTTTCAGTTCTTTGCCCTGTAACAGGTAGCCGCCGTGAGAAGAAAAACGCTCACGAACAGCATCATAAACTGAGTCAACCACAATGATAGATTGCTCAGACGCACAAATTACGCCGTTATCAAAGGTTTTAGACATCAGAATAGAGGCAACAACACGTTTGATATCTGCTGTTTCATCAACAACAACTGGGGTGTTACCCGCACCAACACCGATAGCAGGCTTACCAGAACTGTAAGCAGCTTTAACCATGCCCGGGCCACCGGTTGCCAGAATCAAGTTAATGTCTGGGTGGTGCATCAGTTGGTTAGATAACTCAACAGTAGGGGCATCAATCCAACCAATAATATCTGCTGGCGCACCTGCGGCGATTGCGGCTTGAAGCACGATATCTGCGGCTTTATTGGTTGCGTCTTTAGCTCGTGGATGTGGAGAGAATACGATACCGTTACGGGTCTTCAAGCTAATCAATGCCTTGAAGATAGCGGTAGAGGTTGGGTTAGTCGTTGGCACTATACCGCAAATCAAACCGATAGGTTCAGCGATAGTGATAGTACCAAAGGTTTTATCTTCTTCCAGAATGCCACAAGTCTTTTCATCTTTGTATGCATTGTAAATGTATTCAGAAGCAAAGTGGTTTTTGATCACTTTGTCTTCCACAATACCCATGCCAGATTCTTCTACAGCCAATTTGGCCAGAGGAATACGGGCATCTGCTGCAGCCAGAGCTGCGGCACGGAAGATTTTATCAACCTGCTCTTGAGTAAAGTTGGCATACTCGCGCTGGGCTTTCTTGACGCGTGCTACTAGCTCGTTAAGTTCAGCGACATTCGTTACAGCCATAATGCTCTCCTGATAATGTTAAACTCTTTTAGTAAATGAGCTGTTGAAGCAATTAGTATAGACAGGCTAAGCCGTGCTGTACTCTCGAATAGAGATAGTTTTTATATCTTACTTTCTCATTCTTTACCGCTGATTTACTGAAAGAGCTTTAAGTTCGCCAGGAATAAAGTGGGAGAAAAACACTGTTTTCAACCCAGATACTCTATTTCTTGCTAAAGGTTCTCTCTACTACGGCTCTGAGCTTAACGATTCTTAGGACTGTTTTTCGTGATTTAAATCACAAAATCTGCAAGCTGACACCATTCAGCCATTATTTGTTGAGAGTAATTATCATTGGCGGAAATGAATTGATAATTCATGACGCTAACGCATCATTACCCCTACAGATGGTTAACAATAATCTTCATTTTAAACGGGAAAAATTGGCCATCTATAAATGCGGGTTTATTCCATGGATTCCTGTGACTAATTCTATTACATTAGCGCGCACATCTACTTGGGGTTGCCCTAAGGGTGATTTTCAGTGAAAAGAACTGTTGTCAGGGGTTTGAGCAGTGAAGATCAGTTGCGGCGTGCGGTGACATCATTATTTGCCCGCAAATTTTCTAAGGTTTAAGCCGTAAGGTGTGTTGCCTCGGGGCATTAGGTATAGTGACCTGATATCTGTGATGTATTTATGAGCAATTGCGCGGAGTGATGTGTGAGTCAATCCCTGTTGGACCTTTCAGGTTACATCAAGTTTTTTGTTGGCTTATTTGCGCTGGTTAACCCGGTGGGTATCTTGCCGGTATTTATCAGTATGACTAGTTATCAAGCAGCAGCAGGGCGGGATAAAACCAACCTGACAGCTAACCTGTCGGTGGCGATTATTTTATGGATCTCTCTGTTCCTTGGGGATGCCATCCTGAAAATATTTGGTATTTCTATTGATTCATTCCGTATTGCCGGTGGCATCTTGGTGGTCAGCATTGCCATGTCGATGATCAGCGGTAAATTGGGTGAAGATAAACAGAATAAACAGGAAAAAACAGAAACCGCAGTACGCGAAAGTATTGGCGTCGTCCCATTGGCATTACCATTGATGGCCGGGCCGGGGGCAATTAGTTCAACTATCGTGTGGAGTTCTCGCTACCACAGTTGGCAGAACCTGCTGGGGTTAACTGTTGCGATTGCACTGTTTGCTTTTTGTTGTTGGTTATTGTTCCGTGCTGCGCCGCTATTGGTTCGATTACTCGGTCAAACCGGCATTAACGTTATTACACGTATTATGGGTTTACTGCTGATGGCATTGGGTATCGAATTCATTGTTACCGGTATTAAGGCTATTTTCCCAGGATTGCTTTAACCCCCTCAGAAAACAACTCATTATTAAGAGGCCACGGGTTTATTACCGGTGGCCTTTTTCTTGCCATTAGCATGGTATTGAAGTCCTCAAGCGTTATTTTGGTGCAAATTATGCAGGAACTTTAATCTATTGCACTCAAATGCTGCACTAATAGATATTCTGAACAAATAATTTGGCTTAAGGCTTATTTATTCATCTTTAATAAAGGGTTGGATAACCTTCCGATTAAATTAAATACGCTATTTGTTGTTAAAATGCTCACATCATTCTGTAGGGCTTGTGCTGAATTTATCTAGATGTTATTAGTGATTACATCGCAGAGAGTAGGTGTTTATTCTAGCAATGGTGGAAATGTTAACTTTATGTTTCTTATCGCTGTTTTTAAACATAATTCTTAATGAGAAGTTAAAAACGTTATTATATATAACCAATAAATTCATTCACTTATGTGTTTATTTGGATAATGATATCTTGAGTTACTACGGATGCTGACTCAGTAAAAAAGAGAATTGCTTAACATTTCTGTAAAAATTATTGGCGTCAGATTTCGGGTTCTGTTAGCTTTCGGGCAACTCCCTAACGAGAGTTTTCTTGTTTTTTCAATGAAAATGAACCGTAATTTTTATTTTTGGAATAGTTATTGCTAGTGGTTGTTGGCGGCAGATTGACGCATAACCTTGAGAAAAACATCACAAATCTCGTAAAAGGGCGGTTAGAAATGCAAATAAAGTTTAAACAGCGACCACTGGCAATAATTGGCACTATTTTGGGGTTGTCATTCTCTGCGGGATCAATGGCTGCAACCGTTCTTCCGGGCGTAGAATTAGCGTTAGATCAGAGCATTACTATTAATAATGGTTCTGAGGTTGCCTCTTTGGACCCGCACAAGGTTGAGGGAAACCCTGAAACCAATATTATTCTAAATCTATTAGAAGGGCTGGTAAGTAATGATGCTAACGGCCAAATCATTCCGGCTGTCGCAAGTCATTGGGATAATGACGGTTATAAAGTCTGGACTTTCCATCTGCGCGATAACGCAGTGTGGAGTGATGGCACCTCGGTGACAGCACAGGACTTTGTTTATAGCTGGCAGCGGCTGGCTAATCCTAAAATAGGTTCTCCTTACGCCAGTTATTTACAATATGCTCAAATTGAGAATGTTGACGCGGTGCTAAAAGGTGCCAAAAAGCCAGATGAATTAGGCGTGAAAGCATTAGATGCCAAGACGTTGCAAGTCACTTTAACCGAGCCTGTTCCTTATTTTATTAGCATGTTGTCACACACCTCAATGAAACCGGTTAAGCGTGATATCGTTGAAAAATATGGCGATAAATGGACGCTTCCACAGAATTTTGTCGGTAATGGTGCCTATAAATTAAAAGACTGGGTGGTTAACGAGCGCATTGTGCTCGAACGCAGCCCGACTTATTGGAATAATAAAGACACCATCATCAATAAGGCGACTTTTTTACCCATTACATCTGAAGTGAGTGATATCAATCGCTATCGTAGCGGTGAAATCGATATGACCAACAGCGCCATTCCCCCCAATTTGTTTGCCAAAATGAAAAAAGACCTGCCAGCGCAGGTTCATGTCAGCCCATACCTTTGTACTTTTTATTACGAAATTAATAATCAAAAAGCCCCATTCACTGATGCAAGGGTTCGAGCTGCCATTAAATTAACGCTAGATCGGGACATTATTGCGACCAAAATTATGGGGCAAGGGCAGATCCCTGCGTATGGTTTCACCCCAACATTTACCGATGGCGGTAATTTCGCTTTACCCGAATGGGCCAGTTGGACTCAGGAAAAACGGAATGCCGAAGCGAAGAAATTACTCGCTGAGGCCGGTTTCAATGCTGAGAATCCATTGAAGTTTAATTTACTCTACAACACCTCAGATCAAAATAAGCAACAGGCTATTGCTGCCGCCTCAATGTGGCAAAAAAATCTCGGCGCCACTGTCACTTTACAGAATCAAGAGTGGAAAACTTCTTTAGAAAGTCGTCATCAAGGCCAGTTTGATGTTGCCAGAGCAACCTGGTGCGGTGATTACAATGAGCCGACGGCATTCCTTAATATGTTGTTATCGGACAGCAGCAATAATACTTTTTTCTATAAGAATCCTGAGTTTGATGCGTTATTAGCCAAAACATTAGCGGCACCGGATGCCAAAGCGCGCGCAGCGTTATATCAACAGGCTGAAAACTTATTGGATAAAGACTCTGCCATGGTGCCAGTATACTATCGCGTCAGTGTGCGCCTAATTCGGCCAACCGTGGGTGGGTTTACGGGTAAGGATCCACAAGATTTAATAGATTTAAAAAATCTTTATATTCGTCAGTTAGAGTAGTGAAAAAGCGATTAGCCGTAGAAAGTCGAGCCATAAAGTATTGAAGAAAACAAATAGGGTATTAGGAATGTATAACACAGTACGAATTTTCGTCTGATGTTAATACATATAGGGTATTACAGGGCCGGATTCGTTCCCCGCGCGATGTAATTTACACATACCTTTTAAAGGTGAGGCTCGCCTGATTATTGGGCGATGCAATAATAAAAACTGGAGTGGATATAAGCATGACAAACATCACAAAAAAAAGTCTCCTGGCCGCAGGCATTGTGGCTGCCTTAGGTATGATGGCTGTAGGCAATACTTTTGCAGCCAATGTGCCGGCAGGCGTACAACTGGCTGAAAAACAAGTTTTAGTACGGAATAATGGTTCCGAACCTCAGTCATTAGACCCACATAAAATTGAGGGTGTCCCTGAATCCAATATCTCACGTGACCTGTTAGAAGGATTGGTTATTAACGATCCTAACGGCAAAATTCTACCCGGTGTGGCAGAAAGTTGGGACAATAAAGATTTTAAAGTGTGGACTTTCCATCTGCGTAAAGATGCTAAATGGTCAAATGGTGACCCTGTAACGGCACAAGATTTTGTTTATAGCTGGCAACGTTTGGCGGATCCTAAAACAGTTTCTCCTTACGCAAGCTATGTGCAATATGCCCATATTGCTAATATCGACAATATTATCACCGGTAAACAAGCACCCGATACCTTGGGCGTGAAAGCTCTGGATGACCATACTCTGGAAGTCACGTTGAGTGAGCCGGTGCCTTATTTGGATAAATTATTAGCGCATCCTTCTATGTCCCCGGTGAATAAAACCGCGATAGAGAAGTTTGGTGAGAAGTGGACTCAACCGCAGAACTTTGTCGGTAACGGTGCCTATAAGTTGAAAGATTGGGTCGTTAACGAACGTATCGTGTTAGAGCGCAGCCCAACTTATTGGGATAATGCCAAGACCGTCATTAATCAGGTGACTTACCTGCCAATCTCTTCCGAAGTGACTGATGTTAACCGCTATCGCAGTGGTGAAATCGACATGACCTATAACAACATGCCGATTGAATTATTCCAGAAGCTGAAAAAAGAGATCCCAGCAGAAGTTCATGTTGACCCGTATCTGTGCACCTATTACTACGAAATCAACAACCAAAAAGCGCCATTCACTGATGCTCGTGTTCGTGAAGCCCTGAAACTGGGTATGGATCGCGATATCATCGTGAACAAAGTGAAAAACCAAGGCGATTTACCGGCTTATGGTTTCACTCCGCCATACACCAGTGGTGCCGAGTTGACCCCGCCAGAATGGTTCAGTTGGACACAAGAAAAACGAAATGAAGTGGCTAAAAAGTTACTGGCGGAAGCTGGCTACACTAAAGATAAACCGCTGACATTCAACCTGTTATACAACACATCAGACTTACACAAGAAGCTGGCTATTGCCGCCGCCTCTATCTGGAAGAAAAACCTGGGTGTTGATGTTAAGTTGGAAAACCAAGAGTGGAAAACCTTCCTGGATAGCCGTCACCAAGGGGCTTTCGATGTGGCGCGTGCCGGTTGGTGTGCTGACTATAACGAACCTTCTTCTTTCCTGAATATGATGCTATCTGACAGCAGCAACAACACCGTGCATTATAAAAGCCCGGCGTTTGACAAGCTGATAAAAGATACGCTGAAAGTTAAAACGGAGAAAGAGCGCGCTGGCTTGTACCAACAAGCTGAAGTCTTGCTGGATAAAGACTCTGCTATCGTACCCTTGTTCTATTACGTGAATGCCCGTTTAGTGAAACCTTATGTCGGTGGTTATACCGGTAAAGACCCACTGGATAACATGCACGTTAAAGATCTTTATATTATCAAGCACTAATATCTTAAGGGCAGCCGCTAAATTTGTGAGCTGCCCTTATTGCTTGATAATTCAAAAAGGCTAAAGGTACAGGCAATGTTAAAATTTATTCTACGCCGCTGTCTGGAAGCAATTCCGACACTTTTCATTTTGATCACCATCTCATTCTTTATGATGCGTCTTGCTCCGGGCAGTCCATTCACCGGCGAACGTAATCTTCCCCCTGAAGTGATGGCGAATATTGAGGCGAAATATCACCTCAACGACCCAGTTTATAAACAGTATTTCAATTATTTGGGGCAATTGGCGCATGGTGATCTTGGGCCTTCATTCAAATACAAAGATTACACCGTCAATGAACTGGTTGCAGCCTCATTTCCTGTTTCAGCTAAACTTGGGCTGGCTGCATTTTTACTCGCTGTAGTATTAGGTGTGAGTGCCGGTGTTATTGCTGCGCTGAATCAAAATACTAAGTGGGACTATATGGTCATGGGATTTGCTATGACCGGGGTAGTTATCCCGAGCTTTGTTGTGGCCCCTTTATTAGTGCTGGTGTTTGCCATTATATTTAAATGGCTACCTGGCGGTGGTTGGAATGGCGGGGCACCACAATTTATTATTTTGCCGATGGTGGCGCTATCCTTAGCCTATATCGCCAGTATTGCGCGTATTACTCGCGGCTCAATGATTGAGGTTCTGCATTCCAACTTTATTCGCACTGCGCGAGCCAAAGGTTTGCCACTGCGAACGATTGTATTACGCCACGCATTAAAACCGGCATTGCTACCGGTTCTCTCCTATATGGGGCCAGCATTTGTTGGCATTATCACCGGTTCAATGGTGATTGAAACCATTTTTGGATTGCCAGGTATTGGTCAGTTGTTCGTCAACGGAGCGTTAAACCGCGATTACTCTCTGGTCCTGAGTTTGACCATTTTGGTAGGCGCATTAACCATTTTATTCAATGCGATTGTCGACGTGCTATATGCCGTTATCGATCCGAAAATCCGTTATTAACACTGGAGCACGCCAATTATGTTGAGCAAGAAAAATAGCGAAGCTCTGGAAGTTTTCAGTGAAAAACTGGAAGTTGAAGGGCGCAGCCTTTGGCAGGATGCCCGCCGCCGTTTTATTCATAACCGCGCGGCGATCACCAGTTTGGTGATCCTCATGTTAATTACCTTATTTGTTATTCTGGCCCCGATGTTAGCTCAGTTTTCCTATGCAGATACTGACTGGGGCATGATGTCAGCGGCACCTGATATTGAATCCGGACACTACTTTGGTACTGATTCATCTGGCCGTGATTTATTGGTGCGAGTGGCTATTGGTGGGCGCATCTCATTGATGGTGGGGGTTGCTGCGGCCTTGGTGGCAGTGGTGGTTGGCACATTATATGGGTCATTATCAGGCTATCTCGGCGGGAAAATTGACTCACTGATGATGCGTGTGTTGGAAATTCTTAACTCATTTCCCTTTATGTTCTTCGTCATTCTGTTGGTGACTTTCTTTGGTCAGAATATTCTGTTGATATTTGTGGCGATCGGAATGGTGTCCTGGCTGGATATGGCGCGTATCGTGCGCGGGCAAACGTTAAGTCTGAAACGCAAAGAATTCATCGAAGCGGCATTGGTGGGCGGAGTTTCCACTCGCAATATTGTGTTGCGTCATATTGTGCCGAACGTATTGGGTGTGGTGGTGGTATACGCCTCTTTACTGGTTCCCAGCATGATTTTGTTTGAATCATTCCTGAGTTTCTTAGGGTTAGGGACACAAGAGCCATTGAGCAGCTGGGGCGCATTACTCAGTGATGGTGCCAACTCAATGGAAGTATCCCCGTGGTTATTGATGTTTCCTGCCGGTTTCCTGGTGGTGACACTGTTTTGTTTCAACTTTATCGGCGATGGCTTGCGTGATGCCCTCGACCCGAAAGATCGCTGAGGAGTAGCACGATGACAACTATTGATAATCAGTCTGCTGTTCAGCAAGATGTCCTGTTGGATGTCAAAGACTTGACCGTCACATTCGGTACACCAGACGGCGATGTTACCGCTGTTAATGCCCTTAATTTTGACCTGCGCGCCGGTGAAACTCTCGGTATTGTGGGTGAATCAGGTTCCGGTAAATCGCAAACGGCATTTGCTTTGATGGGGTTGCTGGCCAGTAATGGCCGCATAGGCGGTTCGGCGAAGTTTCATGGACGTGAAATTCTCAATTTACCCGAGAAACAATTGAACCGCTTACGGGCCGAAGAAATCTCGATGATCTTCCAAGACCCAATGACCTCTCTTAACCCTTATATGCGTGTGGGTGAGCAGCTAATGGAAGTGCTGCAATTGCATAAAAAAATGAGTAAGAGCGAGGCGTTTGAAGAGTCAATCCGCATGCTTGACGCGGTAAAAATGCCAGAAGCGCGCAAGCGCATGCGGATGTATCCTCATGAATTTTCTGGCGGTATGCGCCAGCGGGTGATGATAGCCATGGCGTTGCTGTGTCGCCCTAAACTGTTGATTGCTGATGAGCCGACAACTGCACTGGATGTCACAGTTCAGGCGCAAATCATGACTTTGCTGAATGAACTTAAAAATGAGTTTAATACCGCCATCATCATGATTACCCATGACCTGGGGGTGGTTGCCGGTATTTGTAATAAAGTTCTGGTGATGTATGCGGGCCGAACTATGGAGTATGGTCAGGCCCGTGATGTGTTTTATCACCCCAGCCACCCTTATTCTATTGGCTTACTAAATGCAGTCCCTCGTCTTGATGCTGAAGGCGAATCTCTCATGACTATTCCGGGTAATCCACCTAATTTATTGCGCTTGCCGAAAGGGTGCCCGTTCCAGCCTCGTTGCCAATATGCCATGGATCGCTGCGGGACAGCTCCGGCATTAGAGCACTTTGGTGATGGCCGTTTACGTGCCTGCTATAAGCCAGTAGGGGAATTGGTATGAATGCCATGACAGAGCAAAAAGTCTTGTTGGAAGTGGTCGACCTGAAAGTTCACTTTGATATTCAGGATGGTAAGCAGTGGTTTTGGCAGCCGTCAAAAACACTTAAGGCGGTTGATGGTGTTACCTTGCGTCTGTATGAAGGTGAAACCTTGGGAGTAGTGGGTGAATCTGGCTGCGGCAAATCAACTTTCGCGCGTGCCATTATTGGTTTGGTGAAAGCGACAGGCGGCAGTGTCACCTGGTTAGGTAAAGATTTACTCAACATGAGTGATGCTGAGTGGCGGGCAACACGCAGTGATATTCAGATGATATTCCAGGATCCGCTGGCGTCGCTTAATCCGCGCATGACTATTGGTGAAATCATTGCCGAGCCATTGCGGACTTATCATCCCAAAATGCCACGTCAGGAAATCAAAGATAAAGTTAAGGCCATGATGTTAAAGGTGGGTTTGCTGCCTAACTTAATCAACCGCTATCCTCATGAATTCTCGGGGGGCCAGTGCCAGCGTATTGGGATTGCCCGCGCCTTGATCCTTGAGCCGAAGCTGGTCATTTGTGATGAGCCAGTATCGGCGCTGGATGTGTCAATCCAGGCGCAAGTGGTGAATCTGTTGCAGCAATTACAACGTGAAATGGGGCTGTCACTGATTTTCATCGCGCATGATCTGGCGGTGGTAAAACATATTTCTGACCGAGTATTGGTGATGTATCTGGGCCATGCGGTGGAACTGGGGACTTATGATGAGGTTTACCATAACCCTCAGCACCCTTACACCAAAGCATTGATGTCGGCGGTGCCTATCCCCGATCCGGATAAAGAAAGGGCGAAAGTGATTCAATTGCTCGAAGGGGAATTACCGTCACCGATTAACCCGCCATCAGGGTGTGTATTTCGCACTCGCTGCCCCATCGCCGGGCCGGAATGTGCAAAAACCCGCCCACTATTAGAAGGAAGTTTCCGTCATGCGGTCTCTTGTTTGAAAGTGGACCCGTTATAGCGCTATTGTTCAGATATTGACAGCCGAATAGCAAAAATCCCCGCCAAATAAATCAGCGGGGATTTTTTATTGAGCAGCGACAATCATCAGTTTGGTAAAGCCGCTGCCTAAGCAGTAGATGGGGCGCTTGTTACTCTTTCCACAGAATATGGCAAAGTTTATGGTCTTTTTCACGGCACAGCAGAACACGAGCAAATACATCGTTTATCTCTTCACCATCACTCTCCGCCAGGCCAATGACCACCTCGGCGAAAAAGTCCGGATTTAAATCAAAATCGACATGTTCTTGCCAATCTTCAGCGGGATCAAACAACTCGGCACCGCCGCGCTCTTCAAACTGAAGATTAAACAATAAAATATCTGCTGGATCGAGGTTGTCACCGGCCAATTCCAGAAAGATATCGTAAGCCTGCTCCAGCGTTTCATCTTCAGTCAGGCGGTTATTCAGGTCCATTACATTATGATCCATTTGCAGATTCCCATTTATCCCCGCCACACTTCAAGCGGCATGTGTGTTGGCTGCGTTTAATAACCCGAATCACTTACGTCAGTAAGCTCATCGGGATTATTTCCCTTGCCGCCTTCCTGCAACTCGAATTATTTAGGGTATATCATTTACAGACTGTGCTTATTAAAACATTCTCTATGCGGCTTTTACAATTAATATGCTATTAAAAGTGAATAACTCAGAGAATCTACAATTGGATGATTTTCAGTTTCCGATTGATTACA
Organism: Yersinia thracica; assembly: GCF_902170565.1. GTDB lineage: Bacteria > Pseudomonadota > Gammaproteobacteria > Enterobacterales > Enterobacteriaceae > Yersinia > Yersinia thracica. The sequence continues at coordinate 21,569 of NZ_CABHXX010000136.1, read as the reverse complement.
GGAATGGGCTGAAAAAGTAGAATAATCTTTCAGTTACGCGATGCCAAAGCGGGCGCTTATTCCACTGTTCGCCGTCCAATAATACTGAGCGAGCAATATAATCATCTTGAACTTGGGCTAAATCTGCACCAAAACCATCATCGTCAATGACCAGTGTGATTTCAAAATTCAGCCATAAGCTGCGCATATCCAGGTTCACGGTTCCCACTAAACTTAACTGACCATCGACCAGGACACTCTTACTGTGCAGTAAGCCGCCCTCAAATTGATAAATCTTAACCCCGGCTTCAAGTAATTCTGAGAAGAAAGCGCGGCTGGCCCAGCGAACCATCATTGAGTCGTTATCGCGCGGAACGATAATGCAGACATCGACACCGCGCTGTGCCGCAGTACAGATGGCGTGCAGCAAATCATCACTGGGCACCAGATAAGGTGTGGTCATGACCAACTGTTTACGAGCCGCATACACGGCGGTCAACAATGCCTGATGGATCATTTCCTCAGGGAAGCCAGGGCCAGAAGCAATAACCTGAATAGTATGGCCGCTCTCTTCTTCGAACGGCATAATATGGTTATCGGGCGGCGGCGGCAGAATACGTTTACCGGTCTCAATCTCCCAGTCGCAGGCATAGACGATACCAATGGTTGTCGCCACTGGGCCTTCCATTCGCGCCATCATATCAATCCACTGGCCGACACCCGCATCTTGCTTGAAGAAACGTGGGTCAACCATATTCATGCTGCCAGTGTAAGCAACATAGTTATCAATCAATACGACTTTACGGTGTTGGCGCAAATCCATTCGGCGCAAAAATACCCGGAAGACATTCACTTTGAGAGCTTCGACCACCTCAATGCCAGCATTGCGCATCATGGCCGGATAGGGGGTGCGGAAGAATTGCTGGCTACCGGCTGAATCCAGCATCAGTCGGCAATGGACACCGCGCCGCGCCGCCGCCATCAGAGATTCCGCAACTTGATCAACTAAGCCGCCCGGCTGCCAGATATAAAAAACCATTTCTATATTATGGCGAGCTAATTCAATATCGCGCACCAATGCTTTTAATGTGTCATCGGTGGTGGTTAATAACTGTAATTGATTGCCTTTAACGCCGCTGATGCCCTGGCGACGTTCGCATAATTGGAACAATGGGGTCGCCACTTCGCTATTGGAGCTGGCAAAAATATGTTGGCAATCTTTCAGTTCACTGAGCCAGCGGGCGGTGGACGGCCACATGGCTTTTGCTCGCTCAGCGCGCCGCTTACCCAGATGAAGCTCACCAAATGAGAGGTACGCGATTATGCCCACCAAAGGCAGAATATAAATAACAAGCAACCATGCCATGGCCGAAGGAACAGCTCTGCGTTTCATGAGAATACGCAATGTAACCCCGGCAATAAGCAACCAATAGCCAAAAACTGAGAGCCAACTGATTACGGTATAAAATGTTGTCATAAGGGCGGAAATCCTGTTCACAAACGGTCACTAAAGAGTGTACGCACAGTATGGCGAAGGCGAAACCTTTAATCGGATATATTAATGGATAAAGTCTTTTAAGCTAAAGGACTTGCAAGAACGAATAGAGATATAGAGTCAGCGACTTTTGTTTTATCACACTAATTTTGCTCTACCACACTAAAGATTAGATGATTTAGCGCTAAACATGCGTTTTTTCCTCGGTGTGACTTGGCTCAAGAGATGAAAAGTTTATAATGGCCCGGTTCTCAGCTTGGAAAGAGTGGCTCATGAGGCGGAGTAAAAATGAGGTAGGCCGTTGGCGGATGTTGCGACAACATCAGCGCAGAAGAAATCGCTGGCTTGAAGGTCAATCACGGCGCTATCGCCATATCTATAGTGTTCGGCAGCTTCACGAGCATCAACATCGTAGAGCGCTATTGTTCACTGTGGCTTATGAATGGTAATTCGCTGTGGTGGTAATAAAAACAGTCTCTTTATGAGGCTGTTTTTGTTTAGTCCACAGTGTGCGAACCCATTGAATATTTATTTTACGCCGAATGGTGTTTGATACAATACAGTTTCTAACTCGGATCTATCCCCTGTTTTTGCTAAAATAGTGATATTGATTGGATATTTTTGAGAGGCATTTTCCACTTTAAATTTCACTTTTTTGCGCAGAAAAACAGCTCCTATCCTAAATTATCAAAATACGATTATTCTGATGTTCATATTAATAATAAAAGGCGCAAAATAGTCTTTTCTCAGTTTATTTCACATCAGAATGTGTTCGCGCTACCCTATATATTCGGTCGCTTCGCTCTAATTTTTCAGTTTCAGGGGTGTTACTGTCGGGTTGTTCGAGGCGACCATTCCCTAACGAAATAAATGATTATGAGATAATAAACATGATAATCATCATGCCTATCTTATATTTTATTATTTATCAATAGTTTATTTTGTATTTGATTTTATCGCGCCCATTTTAATCATCGTTTTAATTGATCGATAATAAAAAATTGATCAATTTTATCAATTGATCAATACTGCTGTACTCATCAAATAAAAGGATTTTACTGTGGATAGCAGACTCAACATTGTTGTTGATTGCACTTTTATCTGTGAACCAGTTTACAAACGTGACGGTAAGTTGCTTGCAGTAGAGTTATTGAGTCGCTTTACCACAACCTCTTTTAAATCGCCCATTTATACTGAGCGCTTTTTACATCAACTTAATGCTCAGATGAAAGCAAAATTATTGCGCACTCAATTATGTGAAGTGAAAAATCAACAGCAGTGGTTTACTGAACATCAAATAATACTCTCAATAAATATAGATTTTGATATGGCAAATGCGGTGTTGAATGATGAAGAGGTCATATTGTTGTTGAGTTCAATGCCTTTTATCCGATTGGAAATAATGGAATGTTTTCCTAACCTCAGTGATGGCGCTGAGAATACATTATTGAGTAAGCTGGCTAAACGATATTCTCTCTGGTTGGACGATTTTGGTAGCGGTGATGCTCATATTGCAGCATCAGCCAGTGGCTTCTTTGAATGTGTAAAAATTGATAAGCACTTTTATTGGCAATGTGGAGGGAGCGCTACCTTTGATAACCTGATCGTGAGTTTGCGCAGCCATTGCCAGCATGTGATTATCGAGGGTGTCGAAACTCACCAGCAGTTTAGCCAACTCGCCGATATGGGCGTTGATGCCATGCAAGGTTACTTATTCAGTGCTTGTCCATTAGATGCGGTGAGCCATCTGCCTCTGCAATATGATCATTTTAATATTAGAGAATTCAGTTAGCGGGCTATAAGGCGCGGGAGATGAAAGTCAAAATTTATCGATAGGACATCAACTTAGGTAAACTTTTGCTGTGAATATCACAGTTATATCATGCGGTTCGGCGGATGATGTCATCCCTAGTTCAGCAAAGGCTACAGTTAATGTCTCAATATAAATTAGCGAAAACAGTATTCTTCGGGGATTTGAAAACCAGCACGGCGCTGTATAAATATGAGATTTATTGTGAAGAGTCTGAGCTGATATATCACGCTGCAATTTATTCTGAACAAGTCATTGCTGCCGGCAAACATACTTATTCTGTCTGGGTAAGAAAAGACCATATGATCCTAAAATCACCGGCGCATATGTTGGATAAAGCGGTGGAAGCCTGTGAAGATCATTGGCTGAAACACTACAAAGTGTAGTCGGGTGTAATCAAGCTAATACGCCTGGAGTCAGGCGTATGATTTCCATCTAAGTCATCATCAGAGTCAATCAAACAACTCTGACAGAAAACTTTTCTTTTTATAGTGCTTGGGCTTTGAATATCCGTGATGGTCGCGATCACGATCACTATTTCTCGGTTCAGCATAAGAGGCCGCAGGCGCACTCTCAGTTGATTTTTCAATGATTTTATCAAGCTCCCCGCGATCAAGCCAAACACCACGGCAGTTCGGGCAATAATCAATCTCAATGCTTTTACGTTCAGACATAACCAGTTGGGTATCTTTGCATACTGGACACTGCATAGTATTCATCTCCGCATTTAACAAAATGGCTTATCGTCTCGACATAACAATCGATACAGAATTAGACATTAATTCTCGGTAATTATAAGTAAAGTTGATTAAAGACATGTAATAACCCGGCAGTGACCGGGAAATGTGAACCAAAATCTGGCTAGGAATGGTGAGGAATATCTTCTGTCAAATGGCTGCCGCCATTAGGGGCGCGGCACCTGAATAATCATTGATTCAAAATACGCGTTTATAAGGTTTTACAATGACCGAGTGATATACCCCAGCGGCAACATAAGGGTCTTGTTCAGCCCAAGCCTCGGCCTCGTGCTGCGATTCAAACTCAGCTATCACGGTAGAACCGCTGAACCCAGCAGCACCGGGATCAGCACTGTCGATGGCGGGATTAGGGCCTGCCGTCAATAAACGGCCTTGATCTTGTAATGCCTGTAAGCGCGTCAAATGTGCAGGGCGCACAGACAAGCGCTTCTCAAGTGAATCAGGGACATCGGTCGCAAGGATTATGTACAGCATGTTTCACCTTTTAAATGTATATACTTCAATATGATGATTTGTGTTCAGTGCTCCATAACACCATGTTCTCTCCATAAATTCAATAATCTGCATAAAGGGCGGCATCTAAAATTCTTAGGTGAATACACCGGTAATTTATAATGAAATAAAATGATAACTAAGCGTAAATGGAAAGTGTTATTGGGTAGATATTGCCGTTTAAAGCATCATTTAAAGCTGTTCAGTAAGATTGTTTGCTCATGCTTATTGAATATGATTGCTATTTGCATTTAAACTTAGCGGCATTAGAGGACACTGAATTATTATGCAGCTAAATAAAATTTTCCTGGGTCGACGGGTGACGTGGCCACTTGTATTTTCAGTCGGGCTACATGGCAGCGTCATTGCAGCGCTGCTATATGTATCTGTAGAGCAAATGAATATACAGCCAGAGATAGAAGACGCGCCGCTGGCTGTCACCATGGTGAATATAGATACCTTCGCGGCACCCCAGCCAGCGGCGGCGGAGCCACAGGCCGAGCCGGAACCTGAAGCTGTTGAAGAAGCACCGCCAGAGCCAGTAGTGCTGCCAGAACCGGTGCCAGTCCCGCTTCCTGAACCGGTGAAGCCCAAACCGAAACCAAAACCGGTGAAAAAAGAAGTCAAAAAGCCAGAAGTGAAGAAGCCGGATGTTAAAAAGACGGTTGCACCACCGGATGACAAACCGTTTAAATCGGATGAGCCAGCATTGGTTTCTACCAATGCACCGGTAAAATCTGCACCTAAGGCGACGACGCCAGGGGTATCAACATCGACCGGGCCAAGAGCGCTCAGCAAAGCGAAGCCGAATTATCCCGCTCGAGCACTGGCTTTGGGCATTGAAGGGCAGGTTAAAGTACAATATGACATTGACGAAGATGGTCGAGTCACCAATGTGCAGATATTGGAAGCAACGCCGCGCAATACCTTTGAGCGCGAAGTGAAGCAGGTGATGCGCAAATGGCGTTTTGATGGTACGGACAAAAATCGCGTCACCACTATCGTGTTCAAAATTGGTGGCACGACGGAAATGAACTAAGCCCGTGATATGGCTGTTCGGCGGTGTCTATGCTGCATTAATGTCACGCTGCAATAAAAAGGGCCGCTTTATAGCGACCCTTTTTGCATGCTATCGGATAGCTTTACGGCTATTGCGTCGCGCCAACTTCAAAATTTCGGCTGCCTTCAGGCAAGGCGCGGGCTTTACCTGCATCATCAACGGCCACATAGGTGAAGACCGCTTCAGTGGCTTTGTAGCGCTGCCCAATAGGCTCAGAAGAGACCTTTTTCACCCAGACTTCAATATTAATGGTAATAGAGCTGCGGCCGGACTTAATGCAGCGGGCATAACAACAAACTACGTCACCCACGGCAACCGGTTTGAGAAAAGTCATGCCATCAACCCGCACCGTGACGACTCGGCCTTGGGCTATCTCTTTCGCTTGAATAGCACCGCCAATGTCCATTTGCGACATCAACCAGCCACCGAAAATATCCCCGTTGGCATTAGTATCGGCGGGCATGGCAAGGGTGCGAAGCACCAGCTCACCGTTAGGTAATAACCGCTCACCGCGAGGTGATGTTTGTTCTTGGGTCATCTCTGCCTACTATTTTAAATTATGACTTTTTCTGTTCTTCCGGCATATGTTTGTAGATATAAACGCCGCTGATGAGTGTGAATACCAGCGTCAGGGCCGTTAAGCCGAAGACTTTGAAATTGACCCAAATATCTTGTGGTAACCAGAACGCGACATAGATATTCAGTAGCCCACACACCAGGAAGAACACTGCCCAAGACAGGTTCAGCGTCGACCAGACGCTATCTGGCAAGGTTAATTCTTTGCCAAGCATTCGCTGAATCAGGGGTTTTTTCATAAACCACTGGCTGATGAGCAATGCACCGGCGAACAAAACATACAGCACGGTCACTTTCCACTTAATGAATAAGTCACTGTGGAATGCCAGCGTCAAGGTACCAAATACCAGCACCATAATGGCGGTGACCAGTGTCATTTTTTCGACCTTGCGGTATTTAACCCAAGTAAAGGCTAGCGCTAACAATGTGGCGACAATCAGTGCCCCTGAGGCGACAAAAATGTCATACATTTTGTAGAAAACGAAAAACACGACCAATGGGAGAAAATCTAAAAGTTGCTTCATGAATCAATCCATCATTTATACACCGCCTGACTATACCGGATTCAGTGAGGTGAGGGTACCTGCGACAAAACACTATTATCCTCAATTATCTGCTGGAATGCGCGTTCTGCCAGCGGAATTTGCAGAAACTTACGATAAACACGTAACAGATATTTTCTGTATATTGCCAGTCAGTCACTAACCCAGCATTATAAGAAACAGATATTGGGTTAAAGTTTGTGGAGTAAATATGCAGAGAAAATCACTCCGGTATTGGATGCCGGGTTTGACCCAATTAATGGCTTATGAACGCGACTGGCTCAAGCCAGATATGAGAGCCGGGTTGTCGGTGGCGGCAGTGGCATTACCCATCGCAATCGCCTATGCGGAATTGACCGGTGTTAGTGCCGCCGTCGGCTTGTATTCTTGTATTTTGCCGATGATTGCCTATGCATTCTTTGGTTCATCACGGCAATTGATTGTCGGGCCGGACGCAGCAACCTGCGCGGTAATAGCGGCGGTGGTTGCCCCATTAGCGGCGGGGAATAGCGAGGTTCATTGGCAGCTTACCATCATGATGACTCTGATGATGGGGACATGGTGCTTGGTGGCCAGCCGCTTCAAGTTGGGGGCGTTGGCGGATTTATTATCGCGGCCGATACTGACCGGCTTGCTCAATGGGGTGGCGGTCACCATTATTGTTGACCAATTGGGCAAAGTTTTTGGTTTTATGACCCGCCCGCCTCAATTGATTGAGCGAGTTTTGGCACTGCCGCATAATTTGGTTAACAGCCATTTACCCACGGTCGCGATTTCACTACTGACTTTTGTGGTGCTGTATGGCGTCAAGTGGTTACGGCCAAATTGGCCCGCGCCTTTGTTGGCGATTGTCATGGCGACCTTTGTCTCCTGGGCTGCCAATATGCAGCAATTTGGTGTTGGGGTGGTGGGGGGATTTGACGGCGGTTTGCCCATGGTGCATTGGCCAGATTTTCAGCCAGGCCTGTTACGTGACATGGTGATCCCGGCACTCAACCTGGCGGTAGTCAGCTTTGTCAGTATGATGCTCACCGCCCGCAGTTTTGCGGCGAAGAATGGTTATGAAGTCGATGCGGATGTCGAGCTGCGCGCACTCGGTGTTACCAATATTGTTTCTGCTTTGTCTCAGGGTTTTGCCATCAGTGGGGCCAGCACCCGTACTGCGGTAAATGATGCCAATAATGGCAAAAGCCAGTTGGTGTCCATTATTGCCGCATTGGTTATCGCCATGGTGTTGCTGTTTTTAACCCGTCCCCTGCAATATATCCCGATAGCGGCGTTGGGCGTGGTGCTGATTTATGCCGCCTGGTCTTTGCTCGGATTTAGGAGTTTATGGCAATTACGGAAACGTAATACGCAAGCTTTCTATTTGGCGATTTTTACTTTTGTCAGCGTGGTATTGGTCGGCGTTATTAGTGGCATTGGTTTGGCGGTATTGTTGGGGTTATTACAATTCTTGCGCACCGTTTTTCGCCCGACAGAGCAGTTATTGGGGGTGAATGCCGATGGCATGATCCATTCAATGCGCAGTGGCAATGGCATCAAACCTGTACCCGGCGTGATGATTTACCGGTTTAACTCGCCACTGACGTATTTCAACGTCGCCTATTTTAAACGGCGCATTCTGAATTTGGTCGACAGCACGCCACATCCGGCCAATTGGGTGGTGATTGATGCGGTTGCCAGCTTTACCTATGCGGATATCAGTGTGTTGGCGGCGATTGATGAGCTTAAACGCGACTTAAAACAGCGCAATATTAAGCTGATATTGGCAGGGCGGCGCACCGAACTGACGCGCTGGTTCCGGATTAATCGGCTGAAAAGTCATGATGATGACCTGATTTTGGTGCCCGATCTCTATTTAGCCCTCAAGCTGATTCAGAGTAAACAGCGGGTGGCAGAGAGACAAGAGCCGGAAGCTGAGCCGGAAATCAGTACAACAGTAAATGTGCTGAATCCTGAATAATAAAAAAGGGCCGTAATGGCCCTTTTGTCATGTTATCTGACTGATATTTATACAGTAATGTCGGTCGGGCGCAATAACATATATAAGCGGAACAGATACACCAGCAACAATGCAGAAACCAGATTACTCAGTGAAGCTAAAACGACACTGGCAATTGGCGTCGGCAACACCGTCAGGTGATTGACCAAATACAGTAAAATCAGTTTGGCCGCTATCCACAGCATCATTGCCGGAACAATCAACCGCACATTGGCAAATGCCAATTTAGTGCTGGCTTTCATGGCGGCAAAAACACCTATTTTTTCTGTCGTGACGATAGCCGGTGACAGGGAAAGTGCGACAGCAATGACAATACCCGGCACGATAAACAGGGTTATTCCCAACTGAATCAACAAGGTGCCGATGAACATTAGCAGCAGTAGGCGGGGTAAAATAGGCAGGGAAATGCCAATTGCCTGCAATGCGCTAACACGACGGCCTTGAGAAACCATAGAAATCAGCGTCAGCATGCCACCGACTAATAATACGTTACCCACTAGTGCAGAGAAAGTTGCCGCGGCTGACACTTTGAGCAGCACAATCTGTTGCTCCGGTGTGAGCTGCGCCACTAATTCTGTAATGCTGAGATTGCCTGATGACGCGAAATCACTTTCTGTAGAACTTAAACTACTCAATTGTTCAGTATCAGGGATAAATGCCTGATTTAACATGACGGTAATGAACGCAGTCAGCAGCGCCAGCAACAGAATAGCGGGTAGCTGATTGCGTAGAAAGTTAAAACTGTCACGGTATAAAGTGTTAGCCGTGATAGGCATGAAAGCTCCTTGGGATGAAAAAATAGCGCTTAGCCGATGATTATACCTTGTTATGGCGCGCTGTGGGATCCCGTCATTGGCCAACGGCGGATTTCTTCTACTCTAATTATCTGGATGTTATCAACAGGTAAGGGTGGCAAGCCGTAGTGGGCACGGGCGCGGTCACAATATGGATTGTGAACCCCGGCTTCCCCCGACGGTTCAAATTCATGACAGGGAGGTGGGCGCTGACCATAGATTGAACAGGAAACAGACTGACCAACCTCTCCCTGAAGGGCGGTGCAGCGCGGGGATTGGCAGTTAGTGCCGGACATACAGCTAATAAAGGGGGTAATTTGTTCAGTCATAGAGGGGGGGACTGTACCACCGCCATCCTGGCTTTCAGCCCAATAAAATGACACTCGAAAATAGGCACAGCAGGCCCCACAACTGACACACGGATTTATTTCAGCGCTCATCTTTAATCTACCGCTCCTTACAAAGTAAACAGCCAACCGATCACGATTTCACACATCTGACATCCAAGCATAGCAGCATGACCCCTGTTGTCTGTTTCAGCAATGGCTGTGAGCACAATCTGATGTAAACAGCCATTTATGATCCAGATCAATTTCAATATTATTAAGGCATTAAATAACCATGCTTAAATTAGGTTTTATTCAAATTGTTACGAAAGATGTGATCTCGATTGGATCATGAATACTTATTTGTAGGTATATTCTGCTCGCGAATATACCTACAAATGGAATGGATAATGAAAAAAGTCACTTTGGCATTGTTAGCCGTAGCAACTCTGGCATCGACTGCGGTAAGTGCGCACCAAGCAGGCGATTATATTTTCCGGGCAGGGACGGCAACTGTCAGACCCAATACCGGGTCTGATGATGTGTTAGGTTATGGTTCTTTCAAAGCGGATAACAATACCCAGTTGGGTCTGACCTTCAGCTATCTGGTTACTGATAACATCGGGATCGAACTATTGGCCGCGACGCCGTTTCGTCATAAGGTTGGCCTAGGGCCGACCGGCGATATTGCAGAAGTTAAGCAATTGCCACCGACATTAATGGCGCAATATTATTTCCGTGATAAACAAGACAAACTGCGCCCGTACCTGGGGATAGGTCTGAACTACACCACTTTCTTTGATGAAAAATTCAACAATACCGGCACTTCTGCTGGGCTGACGGATTTAAGTGTCAAAGACTCTTGGGGTGTAGCCGGTCAGGCCGGTTTGGATTACATGGTCAGCGAAAACTGGATGGTGAATATGTCAGTCTGGTGGATGAATATCGAAACTGACGTGAAATTCAAAGCAGCAGGTCAAGAGCAAAGTATTCATACCCGTCTTGATCCATGGGTGTTTATGTTTGGTGCTGGCTATCGTTTCTAATTATCCTTCGTCCTTGGCGTTACAGCGGTGTTAGCTGCGCTCACTTACCCGAATCACTGACTCCCGAATCACTGACTGTCGTTGACCTTAAAATAAATAGGCTCATCGGGATGCGTTTGCTGGCTGCCTTGCTGTAACACCAATGACTTTGGCTAATATTTTTCGTTTTTAGCATCAAGTAGGCGGGGAAATGTACCGAATGGGTCGTAGCGACCAAAGTTGCCGGAGCGCCCATCGGTGCAGTCGCCCCGCCAGTCACCAGACTATAATAGGTGCTTACCTACACATAATTACCTGATAAGCATCTGATCGCTAACAGATTTCACCCCAGGTACACCACGGGTAATCTGTACCGCGCGGTTAGCATCCTGACGCGAGCTAACAAAACCACTCAGTTGAACCCGCCCTTTGAACGTCTCAACACTGATTTCAGTCGATTTTAGATTCTTCTCACCCAGCAGCGCAGATTTCACTTTCGTGGTAACCACGGTATCATCCAGATAACCACCAGTTCCTTCCGATTTTGCTGTAGGCGCACAAGCGGATATTGCCATCGCCATAACCACTGCAATACATAAAGCTGCCAAGGTCTTAAAAATCTTCATAAATGACTCTCCATGTTTAGCTCAAAGAACTATTAACTCATATTTCACTCAGGCGTGCTGACATTCACCGCATCTTAAAAGTAAAAAATGCTGAGTGTGTCACACATTATTAGTATTGGTGATGAATAGCTTTTATACAAATTCATGCTGAATAGACCGCGAGAAAGGTATTGAAAATAAGGAAGATAGCGCCTGGGAAAGATGGGGCATCAGGCGCTCTTGGAAAACTAATTGCGGGTAGCGGCTTTCATTTTAGTCACAAAACTCGCCAATTGCGCGAGCATCTCTGTGGGCTGTGAGACATTGTTTTCAATAATTTTTACAATGGCAGAACCCGAAATGGCCCCAGCCGCCCCTGCCGCCAGACTGATTTTGACCTGTTCCGGTTCTGAAATCCCAAAACCTTGCAGGGCTGGCGCGGCATTGTATTCACGCAGTTTATCTATTAAATGATTTAAGGGCTGGTGACCATGATTCTCCGCACCGGTCACACCGGCACGAGAAAGCAGATAGGTATAGCCACGGCCATGAGAGGCAATCTCTCGCAATAAATCATCATCGGCATTAGGCGGGCAGATAAAGATCGGCGCAATTCCATGGCGCAAGGCCGCAGTGCGGAACGGTAATGACTCTTCAAACGGCACGTCAGCAATCAGCACTGAGTCGACACCCACATCAGCGCAGCGCTGATAGAAAGTATCAATTCCATTATGGAAGACCAGATTTGCATACATTAGCAGCCCAATAGGAATGGTAGGGTGCTTTTTGCGAATTTCTGCCAGCATTTCAAAACAAATACTCGGGGTAACACCGGCGGCGAAAGCACGTAGCGCCGCATTTTGAATCGTCGGGCCATCCGCCAATGGGTCAGAGAAGGGAATACCCAGCTCCAATGCATCGGCACCGGCGGCAATTAAGGTGTCGATAATCTCTAAAGAAAGCGCCGGTGTTGGGTCACCGAGTTGGACGAAAGGCACAAACGCGCCCTCTTTTTTGGCGGCCAATTGTTGGAAAAGCTGCTGATAACGCTCCATTAAATTTCTCCCCGTGCTTTCAGGATATCGTGAACGGTGAAAATATCTTTATCACCACGCCCGGACAGATTCACCACCAATATCTGTTCTTTTTCCGGTGATGCTTTAATCATTTTCAACGCATGTGCCAGTGCATGGGAAGATTCCAAAGCCGGGATAATCCCTTCTTTACACGACAGCGCTTTAAATGCTTCCAGAGCTTCATCGTCGGTCACGGAAACATAGTCCGCGCGCCCAATGCTGTTCAAATATGCATGTTGCGGCCCCACTGACGGGAAGTCTAAACCAGCAGAAATTGAGTAAGATTCTTCAATTTGACCATCACTGGTTTGCATCATCGGCGATTTCATACCGAAGTAGATACCCACTTTACCGTGTTTGAGGGGCGCGCCATGTTGGCCGGTTTCGATACCCAGCCCCGCCGGTTCGACACCAATCAGCCCAACGCCCGGTTCATCGATAAAATCAGCAAACATCCCAATGGCGTTAGAACCGCCACCGATGCATGCCAGCACTGCATCGGGCAGGCGGCCTTCTCTGTCCAGCATTTGCGCTTTAGTTTCTTCGCCAATCATCCGTTGGAATTCACGCACAATAGTCGGGTAAGGGTGCGGGCCTGCGGCGGTTCCCAGCATATAGTGGGCGGTTTCGTAGCTACCAGACCAGTCACGCAGGGCTTCATTACAAGCATCTTTCAATGTCGAGGAGCCACTGTGCACCGGGATAACTTCCGCGCCCATCAAGCGCATGCGGAATACGTTGGGTGACTGGCGCTCAATATCTTTAGCGCCCATATAAATGCGGCATTTTAAGCCGAGCAGGGCGCAGGCTAATGCGGATGCCACACCATGCTGACCGGCACCGGTTTCAGCAATGATTTCTGTCTTACCCATGCGTTTTGCTAATAAAGCTTGGCCTAACACCTGATTTGTTTTGTGCGCACCGCCGTGCAACAGGTCTTCGCGCTTCAGATATAGCTTGGTTTTTGTCCCAGCGGTCAAATTCTGACAGAGGGTCAGGGCAGTGGGACGCCCGGCATAGTTCTTTAACAAATCCTGAAATTCCGCCTGAAACTCAGGGTCTAACTGAGCGCTGACAAAAGCTTCTTCCAGTTGTTTCAATGCTGGCATCAGAATCTGTGGCACATACATGCCCCCGAACTCGCCAAAATAGGGATTCAATGTGGTCATTTTTCTGTCCTTTATATACCCGTCATCTTTCAAACTGCAGGTGTGTTGGCTGCACTCAATAACCCGAATCACTTACTTTTGTAAGTTCATCGGGATTATCTTGCTTGCCGCCTTCCTGCATCTTGAAATCTATTGGGTATAGGGTTAACTCAAATGTGTTTAGAAATTAGTAAGTGCGTAATCGCAATGTTTGGAACACCGCGGCAATCTTTTTGGGGTCTTTCACTCCAGGGGCGCTTTCGACACCGGAGTTGAGATCCAGACCGGCACAGCCCAATTGGGCCGCAGCACCGCAGTTATCCGGCCCCAATCCACCCGCCAGCAGGATGTTATCCAATGGCTGACCGGCTAATAATGACCAGTCAAAGCGTTGGCCGGTGCCACCCTGGCCATTATCCAAAACATAGCGCTCGACATGCTGTAAGTTGCGTGCTGGCACAGTGCCACTGACACTCAATGCCTGCCAAATCTGGCAACTGGCGGGCAATATTTCGCGCAGTTGGTTGATATAGGCTTGATCTTCATGCCCATGTAATTGCACGGCGGTTAGTGACAGGCGCTCGGCAGTTTGTTGTATGGTTTCGACTTTGGCATCACGGAACACCCCGACATATTTTAGCGGCGCACCACTAATCACGGTGCGGGCGTGCGCAATATCCACATAACGTGGCGAATTGCCGACAAAAATCAACCCGCCATACACAGCACCAGCCTGATAAGCTGCGGTGGCATCTTGGGCGCGGGTCAGCCCGCAGACTTTATTCTCGCCCAGCAATACGCGGCGTACTGCGGCATTTAGATTGGGTTCAGACATCAACGCGCTGCCAATCAGGAAACCATTGGCAAAGTGGCTGAGTTCGCGCACTTGCTGGTAGTTATTGATGCCGGATTCGCTGATGACTGTCACGCCCTCGGGCAAGCGGGGGGCCAGTTCGCGGGTGCGATCAAGGCTGATAGACAAGTCGCGTAAGTCACGGTTATTGATACCGACGACTTTCGCCTCTAATGCAATGGCTCTCTCCAGCTCCTCGGCATTGCTGGCCTCCGTCAACACGCCCATGTTCAGGCTATGAGCCACAGCAGCCAGTTGGCGGTAAGTTTCATCATCAAGGACAGATAACATCAGCAAAATAGCATCAGCCTGATAAAAACGGGCGAGCTGGATTTGGTAAGCATCAATAATAAAATCTTTGCACAATACCGGTTGAGTCACCACGGCACTGACTTGCGGCAAGAAATCAAAACTGCCCTGGAAGTATTTTTCATCGGTCAATACCGAGATAGCCGAGGCGTAATTTTTGTAAACTGCGGCAATCTCAGCCGGATTAAAATTATCGCGAATGACACCCTTGGATGGCGATGCTTTTTTGCATTCCAGAATAAACACCGTTTTGTCGCCCTGTAGCGCGTGATAAAAATTGCGCTGGCTCGGGGTAATGTCATTTTGGAAGCTGGCCAGAGGCTGTTGCAATTTCCGCGCGGCAACCCAGATTTCCTTATCGCCCACTATTTTGTGGAGTACAGTTTTGTTAAGCCCAGTATCCTGCATGATTTATCCTCTTGCTGCCAAAGCGGTAACCCGGTCAAAAGGCTGGCCGCTGTGAATCATTTCCAATGCCTGCTGTGCGTTGTGGCGCAAGTTTTCTTGCCCGTGCAACTTTAGCAATAACGCCACGTTAGCCGCGACGGCTGCCGCGTGGGCAGGTGTCCCCTTACCTTGTAACAACCGTGCTAAAATGTCACGATTTTCTTCCGGTGCGCCGCCTTGCAGTGAGCCAAGTTCATAACGATTTAACCCAAAATCTTCGGGCGCTAATTCGTAGCTTTCAATATGGCCGTTATTCAGCTCGGCGACCTGTGTCGGCGCATGAATCGCCACTTCATCCATTCCACCGCCATGCACCACGGCAGCGCGTTGATACCCCAAGACTTTAAGGGTTTGAGCAATCGGCAAAACCAATTCCGGGCTATACACACCAATCAGCGCCAACGGCGGGCGGGCGGGGTTAATCAATGGCCCCAGCACATTAAATAGGGTGCGGGTTTTTAACTGTTGGCGCACTGGCATCGCGTGGCGAAAACCGGTGTGATACTGTGGCGCAAACAGGAAGCAAACCCCTAACTCATCCAAGGCCAAACGCGATTGTTCAGCGCTCATGTCGAGGCGAATACCAAAGGCGGCCAGCAAGTCTGACGAGCCGGAGCGGCTGGAGACACTGCGGTTGCCGTGCTTGGCCACTTTCACCCCGCAACTGGCGGCAACAAAGGCGCTCGCGGTGGAAATATTAATGCTGTTGGTGCCGTCGCCGCCGGTGCCAACAATGTCAGCAAACAGGTAATCTGGGCGTGGGAAAGGTTGCGCGTCGGCTAATAAAGCTTGTGCGGCACCGGCAATCTCGGCTGGCGTTTCACCGCGCACTTTCATGCTGATTAATGCCGCCGCTAATTGGCTGGCTTCCAGTTCACCGCGCACAATCGCGGCAAACAGGCGTTGGCTTTCGGCCTGAGTCATCGACTCGGCGCGGAACAGTTTTTCCAATAACAATTCTTTCGATAATGTTTGCATCTTATATCCCTACGCCAGTGTCCAGGCCAGTGTCTGCTCTAACAAGCGGGCACCCTGGGGGGTTAAAATCGATTCCGGGTGGAATTGGTAGCCACAAACCCGATGGGCATCATGACGAACCGCCATCACCATCTCGCCAAAACGGGCGTTAACGGTTAATTCTGCTGGGATATTGCTGCCGACTAATGAATGGTAGCGGGCGACCGGCAGTGGATTTGGCATTCCTGCAAACATGCCGTGCCCGTCATGTTCAATGGCTGAAGCTTTGCCATGCAATATTTCACCGGCCTGACCCACATGGCCACCATAGGCTTCGACAATGGCTTGATGGCCGAGGCAGATCCCGATAATCGGCAACTGGCCGCGCAAACGCTGTAATAACTCCGGCATACAGCCCGCTGCCGCAGGGGTGCCGGGGCCGGGTGACAGCATCAGCACCGGTTGCTCAAGCTGTTGCAAGCGCTCAATAATGGTGTCGGCAGCAATGTGGTTACGGTAAATCACCACGCGATGGCCGCTCGAGCGCAACTGGTCAACCAGGTTGTAAGTAAAGGAATCGATATTATCGAGCAGCAAGATATCGGCCATGAGATTATTTTCCATTAGAACAGCTCCCTGGCGTGGTGTGCCGTGGCAATTGCGCGCAAAACCGCGCGGGCTTTATTGCGGGTTTCATCGGCTTCCGCCTGTGGGATTGAGTCGAGCACCACACCCGCACCCGCTTGTACAGTAGCAACTCCGTCTTCAACATAAGCTGAGCGAATCACAATGCAGGTATCCAGATCGCCATGGGCGGTAAGATAGCCCACGGCACCGCCGTAACTGCCCCGACGCGTTCCCTCACTGCCAGCGATTAGTTGCATCGCCCGAACTTTGGGCGCGCCACTTAATGTCCCCATGTTCATGCAGGCTTGATACGCATGCAGCACATCTAAATCGTGGCGCAATGTGCCCACCACGCGAGAAACCAGATGCATAACAAAGGAATAGCGGTCAACTTTGGTTAAATCTGCCACGTAACGGCTGCCCGGTTCACAGATGCGCGCCAGGTCATTGCGGGCCAAATCCACCAGCATCAAGTGCTCCGCGAGTTCTTTATGGTCGGTGCGCATTTCCAGCTCAATGCGGCTGTCTAAATCGCGGTCCAGTTCACCATTAGCGCGGCGGCCACGAGGGCGAGTACCGGCAATCGGATAAATTTCAATCTGGCGATTGGTCGCGTCGTATTTCAGTGCGCTCTCTGGTGAGGCGCCGAACAAAGAAAATTCATTATCCTGCATGAAAAACATATACGGGCTTGGATTACTGTCTTTCAGTGTTTGGTACGCCGCCAGTGGTGATGGGCACGGCAGTGAGAAGCGGCGGGAAGGCACCACTTGGAAAATCTCACCTTCGCGAATGGCTTGCTGTAATTCGCTGACTACTGCACCGTATTCTTCATCCGATTGGTTACACTGTAACGCCATTTCTGGCGCTGATTTGGCAGGAATTGGCTGTGGCGTTTGTTGCAATTGGTGAGCAAGTTGTTCTAAACGAGCTGTTAAGCGCTGATGCTCACTGTTATCCGGGGTGAACAAGCTGGCTTGTAAACCTGTGGAGTGGTGTTGGTGATCCAGCACTAATAATGTTTCGGCTAAATAGAAGCAGAAATCCGGGCAGCGCTGATCCTGGCGCAACTGTGGCAAGTTTTCAAAACCGGCGACCAAATCGTAGGCAAACAAACCACCAATAAACATGGCTTCCCGCTCTGCCACTGGAGCATCCACCAGTTTCAGCAGCAGGCGCAAAGCATCAAAAACGGATAATGCCTGTAAGCGAGAGTCTTCATCCTGCACATCATTAATGACGGGAAACGTGAGTTCGCGGCCATTTGGGCGCACTTGAATCTCAACTTGCGCGGGTAATGCTGAGTCCAACAGCGGTAATAAAGATGCGCCATTGCGTGTCAGCGCTTCTATTGTCACTTTCTGCCCCAGTGCGGTGATACGCAGCGCACTGTCGACAATCAGCAGACTTTTCAGGTTCTGTTTGCTGGTCACTTCCGCAGATTCAAGCAGAAGTGTTGCTGGCCGTGCGCCGCAGAGCTGATGAAACAGTGCGGTTGGGTCATCACGGTAACACCCCGTGGTGGTCAATAACTGTAAAGTAGGGCGCGAGGTTTGCATGGTTTGTCGTTCCTAAATATTGTTTGTCGTTCCTGAAAAAAGTGATTACGCCGAAATCTATGCTCTAAATAATTCGAGTTGCAGGAAGGCGGCAATCGAGTGAGTCCCGATGAGTTGACTCGAGTCAATGATTCGGGTGAATGAGAGCAGCCAACGCACATGTAGCTTGAAGTATGACGGGTATATCCATAAAAAAGCCCGCTATTAGCGGGCTGAAGCAATCTGCATTGTCTGGTGACTGATATGCGCGATTACACCGCCCGGGAGAGGGAGATGTGCCACCAACGCAGTAAGGAAATCAGGGAAATTTTCATTATCAGTCACTCGCTATAATTGCTTTGCTGTTGTTATCGATTTGATAGTGTTATCAGAATAGACCTGAACAGCATTTTGGTCTCTCGTGAACTTGTGTACTAGTTAACTGGTTCGCGAGATGAATGTCAACCCCTGATGATTGTTTTTTAACAAACTCTTTTTGTCAGGGCGCTGGGCCTCATGGGCTTGAAGTATGACGAGCACAAATAAGATTGATTAACGTTAATGTCACATTAGCGAGTATAATTGAAGGCCACGCTTTTTCCGGACTCATGTTTTGGCTAATGAATCAGTTTTGACTAATAAACCCGTTTTATCTGATAACTCCACATCACCTGACACGGCTGATTTAACTGATGCTGTCACATCAACGGCCTTCACACTCTATGATTTGCACAGCCACACCACGGCATCGGACGGTTCGTTAAGCCCCGCGGCGTTGGTTATCCGGGCGGCGCAAATGCGTGTAGGGGGGTTGGCGATAACCGATCACGATACCACCGCAGGGTTAGCAGAAGCCGCCGCGACTATCGAGCAACAGCAATTACCCCTCCGGCTGATTCCCGGCGTCGAGATTTCCACATTATGGGAAAACCACGAGATCCATATTGTGGGGTTGGGCATGGATATTCAGCATGCCAGTCTTTGTCAGTTGTTAAGCGAACAATCAGAGCGCCGCTATATTCGAGCGCAAGAAATAAGTGCCCGGCTGGCAAAAGCGCGGATCCCCGGTGCCTGGGAAGGGGCAAATCGCTTAGCAGAGGGCGGCCAGGTGACGCGAGGCCATTTTGCCCGCTATCTGGTGGAGTTAGGCCTGGCCAGCAATGTCGGTCAGGTTTTTAAAAAGTATTTGGCCAAAGGCAAGACCGGCTATGTTCCCGCGCAATGGTGTACAATAGAACAAGCTATTGATGCTATTAAGCAATCTGGTGGGCAAGCCGTACTGGCGCATCCTGGGCGCTATGATTTAACAGCAAAATGGCTGAAACGGTTATTAGCGCATTTTGCTGAGCATGGCGGTGATGCCATGGAAGTTGCCCAGTGCCAGCAAGCCCCCTTTGAGCGGGCGCAACTGGCCCAGTATGCGCGTGACTATAATTTACTTGCATCCCAGGGGTCTGATTTCCATCAACCTTGTTCCTGGATTGAGTTGGGCCGCAAATTGTGGCTGCCCGCTGGGGTAGAACCGGTATGGCGTGATTGGCAGATAGAGCGCTAATCCACTTGCACGTTGAATGATAAGGCAGAATCATGAGTCAATTTTTTTATATTCACCCGGAAAACCCGCAGCCGCGGTTAATCAACCAAAGTGTTGATGTTTTGCGCAAGGGTGGGGTGGTGGTTTATCCGACAGATTCGGGCTATGCCCTGGGCTGCCGCTTAGAAGATAAGGCGGCAATGGAGCGTATTTGTCGTATTCGCCAGTTGGATGGAAACCATAACTTCACACTGGTATGCCGTGACTTGTCCGAGTTATCAACTTACGCCTATGTTGATAACTCCGCATTTCGGTTAATCAAAAATAATACTCCCGGCAATTACACCTTCATACTGAAAGCGACAAAAGAAGTGCCGCGGCGTTTGATGAATGACAAGCGCAAAACTATCGGCTTGCGTGTGCCGTCTAATCCTATTGCGCTGGCACTGCTGGATGTATTGGGTGAGCCGCTGATGTCGACCACATTGATGTTACCGGGCAATGATTTTGCTGAGTCTGACCCAGAAGAAATCAAAGAAAATTTGGGCAAGCAAGTGGATTTAATTATTCACGGCGGCTCTCTAGGCCAACAACCGACTACGGTTATTGACCTAACGGATTCTTCCCCAGAAGTTATCCGCGAAGGTGCCGGTGACGCCACTCCGTTCCGCTAAGCGGCAGCGAGTTGATAGCTCTTGTAGCTGATAACTCCTGTGGTTGATAACTATTGTGAATGTCATACGCGTGTTGGATACGGCAATCAGCTTGCTTTGAACCGCGAGTATCCAACGCGCTTGCTCGATATCCCTCCAATCCCGACAAATGCTCCCACTCCTGACGGGCTTCTTCAGTATCCGGCCTTTTTCTTAAAAAAATGAATCGCCATACTAATGCACTTAACTTGCTTAATGAGTCACGGCTTATGCGACCCTTTTATTCACTCATCCATTCAAACTGTACCGCTAATATGAATAAAATTCATTTTAATCTTGATTTAATTTAATATATTCAACCTGTTTTTTTATATTAAATATCGTTTAATTTCAATTGGTTGTGTTTTGTTTCTGACGGTGTTTTTTTGTCTTTTTACTGTTTAATATTAATTATCCTTCAATATTGATGAGTTACTTTTTTTGCAACTAATTTGTCATTGATAATTAACTTTATATTTTTGTGATTATTTAATTGATTTTTTTGAATGGTTATTTTTAAGACGGATCCAATGCAAATTTAATTGTAAATATATTTACATTACTATTATTTTAATTTGACGATCTTTTATTCTAAGGTTTAAATCATTTAACAGAATAGTAATCTGCCGGTGGGTGGTATAGTGGTTTTTTATAGGTTTATGTATCGAATTTATCACCTTTATGATCATAAATACCAAAAAACTTGCTTTTTCTTTATGGCTGAACGAATCTTATTAAGACTGAAGGCTCCTAATAAAAATCTGAGGTTAAATATAAATTCTCACTAAAAGTTCATTGAAATGTGTTTGGTTTAAATAGCGGTTTTTTTATTTTATCTTACTGATAAATACTGACGGTAGATTACTGTATTAAAATAAAAACAAGGTTGTTTTGCATGTAATTCTTACACTTTTATAAGAT
>NZ_CABHXX010000135.1 GCF_902170565.1 Yersinia thracica | reverse complement strand
GATGCCGCAAAATCCCGGCTGCTGGCATAGTTTTTACCGTCCCCCAATTTGGTCGCCAGCAGGCTGGCAGTGACTGGCCCGACGCCGGGAATGGAAAGCAGGCGCTGTGCGGTTTCATCATCGGCCATGTGGTTTTTTAACTCTTTTTCGACGGCCTCTATCTGCTCGCAGAGATAGCCATAATGCTGATGAAGTCGGGTGAGTAAACGGCTTCGCAGATGGCCTCAGCGTCAATAAAATCATTTTTATGACTTTTAACGAATGGCCGGACAAACTGCGGAGAAATGAGTTTGACCTGATGCCCTAACTGGCTGATATGACGGGCCATAAAATGCGCCCCGGCACAGGACTCCATCGCGACAATACAAGGCTGGCAGGTGGCGAGAAACTGGGTGAGTTGAGTGCGAGAAAACTTCTTGCGTAATAATGGGTTGCCGTGTTTTTCCTGGCAATGAATATGGAATGAATTCTTACCAAGATCGATACCGATGAGCGTAACGTTTTGCATGATGATCCCTCCAAAAGAAAACCCTGTCAGCTTACCGCTCACAGGGTGGGGGTGACCATCTCATTAAGCCGGGACAATCTTGCGATTTCCCGGCTTTTATTTTGCTACAGCAGCTACATAGCTACACAACCGTCAGAATAACTCGTGAGTTTGGCCGTTATCCATCAGCGTCGTCCCCGCTTCATGCACTGAATACTCGGTGGGTTGTGTCCCCTCGATAAAGTATTCAGAGCGGCTACCTGGGCCACCTGGGGATAGCTTGCCCGTCTGCTTATCAATCACGACACTAACGATACCTGGCGGTGGTGGCACTTGTTTTTCCGGCAGGCCTTCCAGGGCGACTTTCATAAAGTCATTCCACGCCGGTTGAGCCGTTTTCGCTCCGCCCTCGGCGCCTGAAATCTGATCAGAAATAGCGCCAGATGCGGTGCTGCGGCCTAAGTCACGGCGATGATCGTCAAAACCAATCCAGACGGATGTCACGGTGTCCGGGCCGTAGCCGGAGAACCAGGCATCTTTTGAGTTGTTGGTAGTACCGGTTTTACCGCCGATATCTCTGCGTTTTAAGTCACGTCCAGAACGCCAGCCAGTCCCCATCCAGCCCGGTTCCCCGAAGATGTTGGAGTTCAATGCATCGCGTATCAAGAACGCCAGCGGTGTACTGATCACATGTGGCGCATATTGTCCATCGCTATTGAGCTTGGCCTGTGCTGGCGTGACTTGTTCCAGCTCCGGCATCGGCACATTGTTAGCATTATTCGTTCGTGAAGTTGCGACGTTTTCAGTGTTATCGTCGGACAGCACTACAGAGCGCTGAGTGTCGCCGTAAATGACCGGTAAGTTACACTCTTCACAAACAATTTTTGGTTTCGTTTCAAACAGCACATTGCCGGTATCATCGGTGATTTTGGTGATGAAATACGGGTCGACCAAATAGCCGCCGTTGGCCAATACTGCATAGCCGCGCACCAGTTGTAATGGTGTGAATGACGCGGAACCCAGCGCCAATGATTCTGAATGCACGATATTCTGTGCCGGGAAACCAAAGCGCTCCAGATATTCAGCGGCATAATCCACACCCATGGCGCGCATTGCCCGCACCATCACCACGTTTTTCGACTGGCCTAAACCTTGACGCAGACGAATCGGGCCATCATAAGTCGGAGGCGAGTTTTTAGGCCGCCAATCGGTGCCAGCACCCGCATCCCAGCGAGTAATTGGCAAGTCGTTAAGGATGGTTGCCAGAGTCAGGCCTTTGTCCATTGCCGCGGTATACAGGAAAGGTTTGATATTCGACCCGACCTGACGCAGCGCCTGTGTCGCACGGTTAAATTTACTTTGGTTAAAGTCAAAACCGCCGACCAGTGCTTTGATTGCGCCATTGTTCGGGTCAATAGAAACCAAGGCGGAATTGACGTCTGGCACTTGAGCCAACCACCAATTGTCAGCCACTTTTCTGACCCAAATCTGCTGGCCTGGCTGTACCACATCAGTGACTTTTTTAGGTGTTGGCCCCTGAGCATTGTCAGATTTATACGGGCGCGCCCAACGCATACCGGCCATCGGTAGTGCTACACTGTTGCCATCCGCCAATATTGCTGTTGCCTGGTCGGCATTCGCTTGCGTAACGACCGCAGGTAACAGCGGGCCATAAACCGGCAATGTTTTCAGCGAATCAATAATTTTCTCATTGCTCCATGCGCTTTCACCCACTTTCCACAACACATTGGATGGGCCGCGATAGCCATGGCGCATGTCATAAGCCAACACATTGGCGCGTAAGGAATCCACCGCCGCCAATTGGAGTTTTTTGGTGATAGTGGTATAGACCTGATAACCATCGGTATAGGCGTTTTCGCCATAGCGCTTAATCATTTCCTGCCGCACCAATTCAGACAAATAAGGTGCTGAGAAAGCGATTTGCGGCGCATGGTAGTTGGCGACCAATTCTTCACTGCGAGCTTGATCATATTGCGCCTGGGTGATGTATTTTTCATCCAGCATGCGCGATAGCACAACATTACGGCGCGCAACCGCCCGGTCATGTGAATAAAGCGGGTTGAAAGTCGAGGGCGCTTTCGGCAAACCGGCAATCATCGCCATTTGACTGAGAGTCAACTCATTGACTTCTTTACCAAAATAAACCTGTGCCGCCGCCCCAACACCATAAGCACGGTAACCCAGATAAATCTTGTTCAGATACAACTCAAGAATTTCATCTTTCGTCAGTAACTGTTCAATGCGAATAGCCAGGAAAGCTTCCTTGATTTTGCGTATCAAGGTGCGTTCCGGGCTTAAGAAAAAGTTTCGTGCCAATTGCTGAGTAATGGTGCTGGCACCCTGAGAGGCGCGGCCAGAAACCAGTGCAATAGAAGCCGCCCGCAGGATACCGACCGGGTCCACACCGTGATGCTCATAGAACCGGCTATCTTCCGTGGCAATAAACGCACGCACCATTTCTGGTGGAATCTGTTTTAGTGTCAATGGGATACGCCGTTTTTCACCGTATTGGGCGATCAATTCGCCTTCGGCGCTATACACCAACATAGGCGTTTGCAGCCGGACATCTTTCAGTGTGGCAACGTCGGGTAGCTGAGGCTCAATATATTTGTACAGGCCAAATATCGAGGCTGCTCCCAGTAAAATGCAACACACCGCAAGGATCAAAAAATACTTTACGAACTTCACCTGAGATTTCCCATTCAATGTCAATTGGGCAGTTTATAAACAACCGCGCCGTAGTATAAAGGCAAGCCCGTTACATGGATACGTTCTTTTATTCTCTCTCGACACGGAGGTCGACAAAGATGTACACACAATATTGGCAGGTTGGGCTAGATATTCAAATGGAGGCAATACGCGCCTTGGCCGTTGTCAGACGCCGTTATGGCTGGCAACTGCGGTATTGGTGGCATCAAACCTTACCTTCTGGGGCTTTGCGGGAGGGTATTTTACAACAGCCAGATGTGGTTAGCGACAAACTCAAATTATTACGCAAACAATTACCTCGACATATTTCATTACGCATTGCATTGCCCGCCCAGCGTATATTGCAGCAGACTATCCCTCTCCCAGACCGGCGGCTGCGTGAGCCCGAACGCACGGGGTTTATCAATGCGGAGGCAAGCAAGCTTTTCCCGGTCAACAGTCAGGAGTTGGCGCTGGATTATCGTGCTGAAGTGGGCAGTGAATTATTAATCACCGCCGCTCGTCAGTCAGAAATTCACCAATGGCAAGCATGTTTACAGCAGGCTAATTTGCCATCCCCCGTGATTGATATCACCCCCTGCGCCCTGCGTTATATGGCCACGGCCGCCGGTTTATCAGGGACTTATTGGTTAGTCCATCGACTGGCACATGAGTGGCTGTGGGTTTCCTCCAGTGACATGCCGTTTATCTTCGGTGTGGTGCCCATTGAAACTGACGAGACACAGGAATCTGACCGCGTGCGCTCGTTTAATCCGTTAACTGCTAATCCGTTAACTACATTGCTGGCACAGCTTCATACCCATTATCCCCAACCAAGTGATAAGCCGGTGAATGTGTATTACAGCAGTATGATAGATGAATCCCCACCGGAAAATACCACGCGCTGGTCGCCCTTTGCTGCGTTCGCCCAGTATCAGCCCCCTTTGCCCTCATCACCGGCAGCTTTCATGTTGGCTGGTGGGCTGGCGTTACGCCCGGCAGATTACTGATGTATCAGGTTAATTTCTCATCATGGCGCACTGCACGCCAGCTAGCGCGTTACCGATTTTGGCGCAACTTAGGGCTATGCCAAGCCCTGTTTTTTATCATCGCGCTGGTGGTTATGCAGAGGCAATCACAGTTAGTGCAAATCAGTCAGCAAAGCAGCCTTGCCGCACTTTTGCATCAGCAAAAGGTATTAAGCCAGCAGCATCAGCAAGTTCAACAGCGGATGACACAAAAACAGCACGCGCAGCAGCGAGTGAAAATGTATCGGCAAATGCACCAATCCGCTCGCCGTTACGCAATGTTATTGCAGCTGTTAGCACAGGAAATTCCCGATAACTGCTGGTTAATCAGCCTGATACCTAAAGGTGAAAATCTGATTTTTGAGGCTGTCAGTCAAGATTACGCCGCTATCCATGATTTTTTGGTGAAGTTAAGGCGACAGCCCCTATTGGCAAATGTACGCTTACAAAAGATTGCGCAGCAGGATGATGGTCATTTTCGGTTTATGGCGCAGGCCGACTGGCAGGGAGAGGACGTTTCTTATGATGAATAGCATGATGAATAAACAGCTTCAGCGCTGGATGGACAGACCCGGTTGGCAACTTTGTTTATATCAATGGGGAATACTGGTGCTGGTGGGGGCGAGTGTTTATGGCATGGTGCTGCGGCCCCTATGGCAACAGCAGTGGCTAGCCGCTCAGAAAATTATTCAATGCCAACAACAGGTTGATCGCCAAAAATCCGCATTGGCGCAGTTGCCATCGCTCATTTCTCTTGAGCAACAGATTGCTGTGTTGAGCGCGGTTGAAGCACCGTGGCAGCAGTCAAAAGCCTCAATCGGACATTTGGTAGGACAATGGATTGTGCCGTTTGGTGGGCAGGTTATCAGTTGGCAGCGGCAATCTGAACAACCAGTGGAGCCTGGAGCGGATTCATCCGAGCAACAACAATGGCATGCAACCTTGCGGGTGAATTTTTATGGATTACTCCATTTACTTCGTCAGTTAGCTGCAACCTCATCGCCAGTCCAAGTCGAAATAATGGGCATTACACGAGAGAAGCATGCGCTGACAGTGAAACTAAACCTAAAAAAGTCTTTTACCGGAGGTGAAAGTGAGTAATCACCGCAACAGACAGTGGACACTCGGGGGGCTGTTGATGGTGGCATTACCGGCTTTGGCGGTTGGCACAGAACCCTTATCAACTGAGATTGGGCGCAATCCATTTGAACGAATCTCAACAGGGTCTTGTGATGATGACCGCGAAAAACTCGCCGATTGGCAATTACAGGGCATTGTCCGGGGGGCGGATGACCATTTTGCTTGGGTACAGCGGGCGGAGGGCCAGTGGCAAAAACTGGCGATAGAAACGCGCCTATTGCCCCATTGGCAAGTGACCCACATCAGTGCGCGGCAAGTCCACCTCCAGCATGTTAACCCAGAAAAGCCATGCTCAGGTTCATCAGGTTCTGTGGTGCTATCGATGCGCTAAGATATTAATCATCAGTATTAAAAGGAATGAATCTGATGGATTTCTATAGATTAAAAATAAAAAATACAATTAAAATCAATAAGATAATTAAAGTAAAAGACGGGCTATGGGCTGCATGCAGTATGGCGCGAGGGCCATTATTTCTTTTTCTGCTGCTCAGTGCCTTACTTACCATGCCCTTTCCCATTCATGCAAAAGGTGGCACGCCAATCTCACTGGAGTTTCAAGACGCTCCTGCCCCCATGGTGTTGCAAGCACTGGCGGATTATCAGCAATTGAATTTGGTCATTGCGGCAGATATTGGCGGTAATCTTAGTCTCCGGCTGGTGGATGTCCCTTGGGAACAAGCACTTACTATCGTTTTGCGCATGAGCCGCTTGAAAGTCGAGCGCGAGGGAGCGGTGATGATGGTTTTCACCGAACAGGATATTGAGGACCGGCGGTTGCTGGCTGAACAAAAAGCGGGGCCAGAATCACTCAGTAACTTGAGCCTGGCTTTGCAATATGCGGATGCTGAACAAGTCGCGGACAGTTTGAGCCTGGCCGAGGGCGGGTTACTTTCTCCGCTGGGCAGTGTGGTGGTAGATAAACGTACAAATACATTATTAATTCGCGATACTTCCGCATCATTAGCATTATTGAAAAGCTGGTTAGCAGAGATGGATTTGCCTTTGCAACAAGTGCAGTTAGCCGCGCATATAGTGACCATCAGCCGTGAAAACTTGCAGGAACTTGGCGTACGTTGGGGAATGGGTGAGCCGCAACCTACATCCGCGCTGAGAATGAGTGATTTTAATGTCAATTTACCGCTGCCTACCAGCGCAGTCAGTGCTGGGTTTAATGTTGCCCGCATCGGGGGGAGGCTACTGGAGCTGGAGCTGAGCGCTCTGGAGCAAGAAAATCAGGTCGACATTATTGCCAGCCCGCGCTTAGTGGCCTCACATCAGCAAACCGCCAGTATCAAACAAGGTTCTGATATTCCTTATACTGTCTCACGGGGGAAAAAAGGGGCGACGACGATTGAGTTTAAAGAGGCGGTATTAGGAATGGAAGTCACACCAAAAATACTGCGTAATGGCAAAATTACTTTAAACTTAAAAATCAGCCATAATATGCCAGGAATGGCGATGAAACGTGGTGATAGTGAAACTCTGCTAATCGATAAACAGGAAATCAAAACCCAAATAACGGTCAATGACGGCGAAACTATTGTGTTAGGCGGGATTTTTCAGCAAAAAAACAGTCAAGGTGTTAATAAAGTGCCTATGTTGGCCGATATTCCTTGGCTGGGGGGGCTGTTTAAACAGGATGCCCAGCAACAAAGTCGTCGGGAGTTAGTTATTTTTATCACCCCAAGATTGATAGGTACTTGAGTCCCAAAAGGTGCCGATTTATGAAAACAGGCCAATCTTGGTGACTTTCTGCAACTTTTTGTGTGATAGGGGGCTTCTAAATTTGACGCTGCCCCAGATTTAGCTTACAAGGGTTACCGAATTGAGCTCCGAGGTTTTTAATAACGTTGATACGCCGATAAAAACGTATGGTTTCCCTCCCACGACGTGTACAACGATTTATTCGGTTGCCAAACTACCAGAAGTGCTGAGATAATTTTCAGTCTGATCTCGCACTATCGCTCATGAGGTTTCAGTTTAGGTCCCGTCGCTAATTTGATTGGCGGGGCGGGTTATCATTAACGAATAGTCTTAGTAATACCAAAAACATGGCAGAGAAACGCAATATCTTTCTGGTTGGGCCTATGGGTGCCGGCAAAAGCACTATTGGTCGTCAGTTAGCTCAGCAACTCAATATGGAGTTTTTCGACTCTGATCAAGAAATTGAGCGACGTACCGGAGCTGACGTGGGCTGGGTATTCGACGTGGAAGGCGAAGAAGGTTTCCGCGATCGTGAAGAAAAAATTATTAATGAACTGACGGAAAAACAGGGCATTGTTCTGGCAACCGGTGGTGGCTCTGTTAAATCCAGAGAAACCCGTAACCGTTTGTCAGCCCGTGGCGTGGTGGTGTATTTAGAAACCACTATTGAGAAGCAGTTGGCCCGTACACAACGCGACAAAAAACGTCCGTTGTTGCAGGTTGATTCGCCTCCACGTGAGGTGTTAGAAGCACTGGCAAAAGAACGTAATCCGTTGTACGAAGAAATTGCAGATGTCACCATCCGCACTGACGATCAAAGCGCGAAAGTTGTTGCTAACCAGATTATCAACATGCTGGAAAGTAACTGATTTAGCATTTTACTAATGCCCGCGGGCGTAAGTTAAGAAGGTTACTGGGCGCGACATGGAGAAGATTACTGTCACGTTAGGGGAGCGTAGCTACCCGATTACGATTGCTGCTGGATTGTTTAAAGATCCGGCCTCTTTTAAGCCGCTAAAAGCGGGTGACCAGGTCATGCTGGTGACCAACCAAACGCTAGCGCCACTCTATCTGGATTCGCTCCGGGCAGTGCTGGAACAAAGCGGCATTAAAGTCGATCAGGTGATTTTACCTGATGGCGAACAGTATAAATCTCTGAGTGTTCTGGAGCAGGTATTTTCTGCCCTTCTGGAAAAACCGCACGGTCGTGATACTACACTTGTCGCCCTAGGTGGCGGTGTAGTAGGCGACCTGACCGGTTTTGCCGCTGCTTGCTATCAACGTGGCGTACGCTTTATTCAAGTTCCTACCACCTTACTTTCTCAAGTGGATTCCTCTGTCGGTGGTAAAACCGCAGTGAACCACCCATTGGGTAAGAACATGATTGGTGCTTTCTACCAGCCGGCATCGGTGGTGGTTGACCTTGATTGTCTCAAAACCCTCCCTCCACGTGAGCTTGCTTCCGGGCTGGCTGAAGTTATCAAATACGGTATCATTCTTGACGCAGCTTTCTTTGAGTGGCTGGAAAACAATATTGACGCTTTGTTAGCTCTGGATATGTCAGCATTAGCTTACTGCATCCGCCGTTGCTGTGAATTGAAAGCCGATGTTGTTGCCGCCGACGAAAGGGAAGAGAGCGGGAGGCGCGCTTTACTCAATTTGGGTCATACTTATGGTCATGCCATTGAGGCTGAAATGGGTTATGGCGTCTGGCTACACGGGGAAGCAGTTGCCGCCGGAATGATGATGGCTGCACATACCTCCCGTCGATTAGGCCAGCTTTCAGACCAAGATGTTGAGCGTATCAAGAAACTACTTTTACGTGCTGGTCTGCCAGTCAGCGGGCCGCAGGAAATGACGCCAGAGTCCTATCTGCCGCACATGATGCGAGATAAAAAAGTGCTAGCCGGTGAGCTTCGTCTGGTATTGCCAACCGCAATAGGTCGGTCAGAAGTCCGTGGCGGTGTTGCACATGATAGGGTACTGGCGTCTATCTCTGATTGTCAGTGATAGGAAATGGCATAAGTACATTTATCATATTCCTTTGCTGCGGGCGTTTTAGCTTGTTGGCAGTCAGTAAAATCAATCAGCCGAGCCGCAGTGATAAATGCGGTAGGCTTTTGCCTCTAGTTGGAGGGTTTAGATGGATGATTTAAAGCCGGAAGACGATCTGAAACCAGATAGCAGTGACCGTCGCCCAACACGTGCCCGCAAGTCCTCGACTGGGCCTAAGCTTGCTGTTTCACGCCAACATATGATGATTGGTATTGGCATTTTAGTGCTGCTGCTGATCATTATTGCCATAGGTTCAGCCCTAAAAGCCCCGACCGAACATGAAGCATCACAACAAAATCCAAATGTGGATGTTGCGCGAAACATCAATCTGTCTGATTCATCTTCACTGACCAGTGGCAGTAATACTCAGCCAGCGGTGGCAAATAACACCACCGATGGTCATGATGCCAATGGCGTGAGGAATACCGCTCAGCCACAAGATATTAGTGTTCCGCCGATTTCTCCGACACCGACCGAGGCCGCTCCGCAGTCTTCTGTCAATAATTCAACCCAACGTATTGAGTTACCTGGAAATATGTCTGACGCGCTTTCTCAGACCCAGGGGCAGGTCGATACTCTGTCTCAGAATATGAATGACGGCCCAACCTCCACACTGCCGACGGCACCGGCTACTGTTTCAACCTCGAAAGGGGCCAAAGTGCCAGTAGCACGGGAGCCGATGACTCATCCGATGCAGAAACAGGCCACGGCCGCGGGTAAACAGCCTGCTGTTAGCCATAAAAATCCGACAACAGCCGTCTCACCAGCCGCTTCTGCGGTGGCGAAATCAGGTTCGGCTGGCAGCAGTAGCGCATTGAAAAATGCTCCTGGTAGCCACTTCACGTTACAACTGAGCAGTGCATCGCGCTCAGATACCTTGAATGCCTATGCTAAGCAGCAAAAACTATCTGACTATCATGTATATGAAACCAAACGTGATGGTAAGCCTTGGTACATCTTAGTGAGTGGCAACTACGCCTCCTCTGCTGATGCTAAAAGGGCGATAGCCACATTACCCGCTGATGTTCAGGCGAAAAAACCGTGGGTTAAACCTGTACAACAAGTACAGCAAGACCTTAAAAAATAAATCATTCTTATTTGTGCGCTGATGTGCTGTCTGAAACAGAGTACAATCTGCGGCTCTGAATTATTAAGTAGCTAACTGACGGCATGAAGAAAAACCGCGCTTTTTTAAAATGGGCTGGTGGGAAATATCCGCTGGTTGATGACATTCGACGCCATCTTCCAGCGGGAGACTGCTTGATAGAGCCATTCGTCGGTGCGGGGTCGGTGTTTCTTAACACTGAGTATGAATCTTACATACTGGCCGATATCAACAGTGACCTCATTAACCTCTACAATATCGTAAAGGACCGCACTGATGACTTCGTGCGTGATGCTCGTGTTTTATTCACGGGCGATTTCAATAATTCCGAGCATTTTTATCAACTGCGTCAAGAGTTTAACGCCAGCGTCGATGCCTATCGTCGTGCTTTATTGTTTCTCTACTTGAATCGCCATTGTTATAACGGTCTGTGCCGTTATAATTTGAGCGGTGAATTCAATGTGCCTTTCGGTCGTTACAAAAAACCTTATTTCCCAGAAAATGAGCTGTATTGGTTTGCTGAAAAATCGCAAAATGCTGTTTTTGTTTGTGAGCATTATCAGGAAACTTTATTAAAAGCTGTGCACGGGGCGGTGGTTTACTGCGATCCTCCGTATGCGCCATTATCAGCGACGGCTAATTTTACGGCATATCACACCAGTAATTTTGGTTTAGCGGATCAACAGAATCTGGCTCGTCTGGCTTACCAGCTGTCAGCAGAAAATAAGATCCCGGTTCTAATTTCTAATCACGACACAGAGCTGACGCGCGATTGGTATCATCAGGCGTCACTGCATGTGGTCAAAGCGCGCCGTACTATTAGCCGTAATATTCTTGGCCGTAATAAAGTGAACGAGCTTTTGGCGCTGTATAGCTGAGCGGGAACTGCCGCTCGGATTCAAACCCAGTGATTTATGAAATAAAAAGTTATTGATAAAACTGATATTTCATAAAACAAAGAGAGATGTTTGGAGAAGCGGATGAAAAAGTTTTTAATTGCCCCGTCTATTCTGTCAGCCGATTTTGCCCGCCTGGGTGACGATACCGCTAAGGTGCTCGCCGCCGGTGCTGATGTGGTGCATTTTGATGTGATGGACAATCATTACGTTCCTAATCTGACTATCGGGCCGATGGTGTGCAAGGCTTTGCGTGATTATGGCATTACTGCCCCTATTGATGTCCATCTGATGGTGAAACCGGTCGACCGTATTGTCCCGGATTTCGCCAAAGCCGGTGCCACGTATATTTCATTCCATCCTGAAGCTTCAGAGCATGTTGACCGCACTTTGCAACTTATCAAAGAGAGTGGCTGCAAGGCGGGTTTGGTGTTTAACCCCGCCACCCCGCTTAGCTACCTCGATTATGTGATGGATAAACTGGATGTCATTTTGCTGATGTCCGTGAACCCTGGCTTCGGCGGGCAGTCTTTCATTCCCGAAACACTGAACAAATTGCGTCAGGTGCGCAAGCTGATTGATGACAGCGGCTATGACATTCGTCTGGAAGTGGATGGCGGCGTTAAAGTGGATAATATTCGCGATATCGCGGCGGCCGGTGCCGATATGTTTGTCGCCGGTTCGGCAATTTTTGGTCAGCCGGACTATAAAAGTGTGATTGATGCTATGCGCAGTGAATTGGCGAAGTCTGCTCATGACTAAATTTGATGCTATCCGCGGTGTGGCTTTTGATCTCGATGGCACATTAGTTGATAGCGCTCCGGGGCTTGCCAGCGCGATTGATCTGGCGCTGGCACATCAAGATTTACCGGTCGCGGGCCAAGATTTGGTCTCAACCTGGATTGGCAATGGTGCGGATGTATTAGTCGAGCGCGCGCTGCGCTGGGCGGGTCGCGAGCCAGATACCCAATCTGTGGCGCATACCCGTGAACTGTTTGACCACTATTACGCCCAGACAGTCGAGCAGGGCAGCCAGCTATTTCCGCAAGTGAAAGCCACATTGGCGCAACTGGCGGCCAGTGGTTTGCTGATGGGCCTGATTACTAATAAACCCACGCCATTCGTCGCCCCACTGCTAGCCTCCTTGGGTATTGCCGATTATTTCTCCGTCATCATTGGCGGTGATGATGTCGTGGTGAAGAAACCCCATCCCGCGCCCTTGTATTTATTGCTGGCCAAGCTTGGCTTGCATGCCCGTGAAATGCTATTTGTTGGTGATTCACGTAATGATATTATGGCCGCGCAGGCGGCGGGTTGCCCCTGTGTCGGGCTGACCTATGGATATAACTATGGTGAAGCTATTGCCACCAGTCGTCCCGACTGCGTGCTAGAGCACTTTGCCTGTCTGTTGCCCGCTCTCGGGCTGACATCTTTAAAAGATCAGGAAACATAAAATGAGTAAACCCACTGAAATTTCTGCTGTATCCGATAAACAAAAACCTATCGTATTTAGCGGCGCGCAACCGTCCGGCGAATTGACTATTGGCAATTACATGGGTGCATTGCGTCAGTGGGTACAAATGCAAGATGACTATGATTGCATTTATTGCATTGTTGACTTGCATGCCATCACGGCTCGTCAGGACCCGGCGTTGTTACGCAAAAGAACTCTGGACACCTTGGCGCTGTATCTGGCTTGTGGCATTGACCCGAAGAAAAGCACCATTTTTGTTCAATCCCATGTGCCAGAACACTCCCAACTGGGCTGGGCGCTGAACTGCTACACCTATTTCGGCGAACTGAGCCGCATGACCCAGTTCAAAGACAAATCAGCCCGTTATGCTGAAAATATTAACGCCGGTTTGTTTGATTATCCGGTGTTGATGGCGGCGGATATTTTGCTGTATCAGACTAACCAAGTGCCGGTCGGCGAAGACCAGAAACAACACCTGGAACTGAGCCGTGATATCGCCAGCCGATTCAATAACCTGTATGGCGATATCTTCAAAATCCCTGAGCCGTTTATTCCTAAAGCCGGTGCGCGGGTGATGTCTTTGCAGGATCCGACCAAAAAAATGTCCAAGTCTGATGACAACCGCAATAACGTCATCGAATTGCTGGAAGATCCTAAATCTGTGGTGAAAAAGATTAAGCGCGCGATGACGGATTCTGACGAGCCAGCGGTTATCCGCTATGACACTGAGAAGAAAGCCGGCGTTTCTAACTTGCTGGATATCTTGTCAGGTGTGACCGGGCAGTCGGTTCCTGAGCTGGAAGCCCAGTTTGAAGGCCAAATGTATGGTCATTTGAAAGGTGCGGTTGCGGAGGCGGTTTCTGGCATGCTGAGCGAGCTACAGGCGCGTTATCATCAATATCGCGAAGACGAAGCTTTCTTGCAGGAAGTGATGCGTGACGGGGCGGCTAAGGCGCGTGCTCGTGCACAAGAAACGCTGGCGAAAGTGTATGAAGCTATTGGTTTTGTTGCCCATCCGTAAGTGAATCAATCAGTCAGTCGAAGGGGGATTTCTCCCCCCTTCAGAGTCAATTCAGTTTAACCCACCTGTTCAATTTGTTCCTTTACCCCAGTTTTGCCGTGCTCCGCACTGGAAAACCAATTGAGTTTTTTGCGCAAACTGACCACACTGCCGACGATAATCAAGCTCGGGCTGCTGACCTGCTGAGAAAGCAGTGCCAACTGACTCAGTTCGCCGCTGACGACCCGCTGATGCCGCGAGGTGCCATTCTCGACCAGAGCAACTGGCGTGGTGGCTGGCATGCCGTGCCGAATTAATTGCTGCTGAATCTCGCCCGCTTGTGATAGCCCCATATAGAACACCAGAGTTTGCTTCTCTGCCGCCAGATTGGCCCAATCTAACTGACAGTCTTTCTTGGCGTGGCCGGTAATCAGCCGCACACTTTGGGCGTGATCGCGGTGAGTTAGGGGAATGCCACTGTAGGCCGAGCAGCCAGAAGCCGCTGTTATCCCCGGCACCACGGAAAACGGAATATTGTAATCTGCCAGTGTTTCCAGTTCTTCGCCGCCACGGCCAAAAATAAACGGGTCGCCGCCTTTCAAGCGCACCACGCGCTTCCCTTGCTGCGCCTGTTGCAAAAGAATCTGATTGATTTGATCCTGCGGAACACTATGGCGGCCTGACTCTTTGCCGACAAAAATGCGCTCGGCATCGCGGCGCACCAAATTCATGACTTCATCGGACACCAGCCGGTCATAGACCACCACGTCTGCTTGCTGAATCTGCTGTAAACCTTTCAATGTCAGCAAACCGGCATCGCCCGGCCCAGCCCCCACCAACACCACTTCACCGCGGTCAGACAGCGGCGCATTGAACAGTTGCTCAATATGCTGCTCGACTTGCACCTGATCCTCATTCGCCAGTGATTGCGCCAGCCGGTCGTGGGTCAGCAGTTTTTCCCAGAAGCGGCGGCGGTCAGTCATGGCGGCAAACTGCTGTTTCACCCGCTGGCGTAAATTGCCCGCTAGCTGTGCCAACTGCCCCAAATGCTGTGGCAGCATGACCTCGAGTTTCTCTCGCAGCAAGCGGGCCAATACTGGCGCTTTACCGCCCGAGGAGATGGCTATCATGATAGGAGAGCGGTCAATGATTGACGGCATGATAAAGCTGGTGCGCTTCGGGTCATCGACCACATTGCAGAACATCCGCTGTTGATTGGCACTTTGATAAACCAAAGCATTGACGGCCACCTGATCCGTTGCGGCAATCACCAGCCATTTTTCTGCCAACAGCTCGGGGACAAACTCGCCGCTGACTAAAGAAAGCCGCCCCTCATCAGCCCAATCATGAAACTGCGGCGTAAACTCGCACGCATTGACGGTGACGGCGGCACCGGCATCCAGCAACAAGCGGGCTTTGCGTTCGGCCACTTCACCACCACCAACCAGCAGGCAGGCTTTGTTTTTCAGTTGGCAGAAAATCGGGAAGTAGTCCATGGGCAATCCTTCAGGTTGAGGCCGCTAGGGGATAAAACCAGCCCCTAAGAGCGGGTAAATTCGGGTATCAGACTGTTGACAAAGTCAAATGAAAGGGAATCGTGCCGTTGGGGTCGTAGTCGCGTAAGCGACCGAAGTGCCCCTGGGCGCGGTAAACCCTTCACTCACTGAGCTATCAATCGTTTTGCCATTAACTCTGTATAACTCACTCTTTCACGGCTTGCAGCGCGTTAACTACCGCAGGCTGTGGGCGCTGCTCCCGTGGGGTGGCATACCAGTAGCCCAGCCCCATAAATACCGCGCCTGACAAGGTATTGCCCAGTGTGACCCATAACAGGTTGTGGCCGATGCCGCTTAAGGTATAAGCCTCACTGTGATGACCAAACCACGACAACGCAAACAGGGTCATATTGGCCACTGAGTGTTCGTAACCAGAGGCAATAAAGGCCAGTAAACACCACCAGATGGCGATGAATTTGGCGGCACCCTCTACACGGATTGCCATCCAGATTGCCAGACAAACCAGCCAGTTACATAATACACCCTTGAAAAATAAGGTCATAGCGGGCGCAGAGGTTTTTGCCAGCGCCGCGGTGTGTACCAAACTGGTGTCAACGGACAGCAAATTGCCGCCGCCGTAGTAATAGAGCAGGGCGACAAAAACAGAACCCAACAGATTCCCCAGCCAGGTTTGTGGTAAAACGGCCCACATTTGGCTGGATTTGATGGTGCCCGCTTTGACACCAAAGGTCAGGAACATGGTGTGGCCAGTAAACAGTTCAGAGCCGGCAATAATCACCAAGGTCAACGCCAGACCAAAGGTGGCTCCCATGACTAATGGGCGGTAAGCCGGGTCAATCAGGTTGCCCAGGGTGAAAATCAGAATAATGCCAAGGCCGACATAGGCACCGGCCATCGCCGAACCAATCCAAAAGCCCAGCGGGCTTTCTTTAGCCAGTTTGACGATCCGCGCCGCATTGGCCGCGCATTTGTTGATGGTGTCTGTATACATATTTTATCCCAATCCCGTTGCTCTTGACGCCGCAGCGGTGTTCGCTGCGACGCCAATATCTTTGGGGATGACTAATGTTATTTTTGTTGGATCCAGATTGACCGGATCCTCCCGTTATCTATTACGCTTTGACTTGCACTATGCCGTCACGGACCCGCACGTCGTAATGGGTCACTGAGCGCGTTTCATCTTCCAGACAGAAACCATCATGCAGGCGAAAATGCTGTTTTTTCAGCGGGCTAGCCACCCACAAATCACCTTGATGTTCTGCAATTAATCCACGCGACAACACGCTGGCCTGAGCAAAGGGGTCAATATTGCTGATAGCAAAGACCTGTTCGTCGGCATAAGGCCGGAAGACCGCGACGTGATGCTCACCAACCAGGCCGCATACGCCGCTACCGGGCAAAATGTCATTTAATGGGCAAAGTGGGGTCCACTGACTCATAGGTTTTCCTCCAGTTCCAGCATCCGGACGGGGATGCGTTCTTCCGGGCGGGCCGGGCGGTGTTGGTCGCGCTCGCGCACCACTTGTACATTGGGGTCGCGCAGCGGGCTGTTGATAAAGTGGGCGAAACGGACTTGCGCCGCCGGGTTTTCCACCGTGACTTGCCATTCGCAGACGACTTTGTCGCGCAGACGGGCAATATCAGTTTCGAGCTGATCATTGATGCCCAGTTTGTCGTCGAGAATCACGGCGCGTAGATAATTAATGCCGCCCTCCAGACTTTCCAGCCACACTGAGGTGCGTTGCAGCTTATCGGCGGTGCGGATGTAGAACATCATAAAGCGGTCGAGGTAGCGCATCAGGGTTTCTTCATCCAGATCCGCGGCCAGTAAATCCGCATGACGAGGTTTCATCCCGCCGTTACCGCAAACATACAAGTTCCAGCCATTTTCGGTGGCAATAATCCCGACATCTTTGCCCTGTGCTTCAGAACATTCACGGGTACAGCCGGAGACACCAAATTTCATTTTGTGCGGTGTACGGATGCCCTTATAGCGGTGTTCCAGCGCAACACCAAAGCCAACGCTGTCACCCACGCCAAAGCGGCACCAGGTGCTACCAACACAGGTTTTTGCCATACGCAGAGCTTTGGCATAGGCGTGTCCGGTCTCAAAGCCCGCTTCAATCAACTGCGCCCAGATAGCGGGCAGGTCGTCTTTTTGCGCGCCGAACATCCCGACGCGCTGTGAGCCGGTCAGTTTGGTGTAGAGATTATATTCTTTGGCAATGCGGCCTATGGCCAGCAAGCCATCCGGGGTAATTTCCCCACCCGGTGAGCGCGGGATAACCGAGTAAGTGCCGTCTTTTTGGATATTACCGAGGAAGTTGTCGTTGGTGTCTTGCAACGGGGTATGTTGCGGCTCCAGGACATATTCATTCCAACAGGATGCCAGCAGTGAGCCGACTGTCGGTTTACAGACTTCACAGCCGTAGCCTTTGCCGTATTTTTCCAGCAAGGCATCGAAAGTTTTAATCTGTTCAACGCGAATCAGGTGGTAAAGCTCTTGGCGCGAGTAGGCAAAGTGCTCACATAAATGATGATTAACTTCAATACCTTGCTTGCTGAGTTCGGTATTTAATACTTGGGTGACGAGTGGAATACAGCCGCCGCAGCCGGTGCCAGCTTTGGTCGCCGATTTCAGCGCCGCCACGGTATGGCAGCCCTGGCCGATGGCCTGAATAATGTCGCCTTTGGTGACATCAAAACAGGAGCAGATTTGTGCAGTATCTGGCAGTGAATCCACCCCCATCGCCGGTTTGCTGCCCGCGTGAGCCGGTAAAATCAGACTGTCTGGATTTTCCGGTAGCTCAATATTATTCAGGGCCAGTTGCAGCAGATTGCCGTAATCGCTGGTATCCCCCACCAGCACCGCCCCGAGCAGGGTTTTGTTGTCGGCACTGACCACCAAACGCTTATAAATTTCTTTACTTTCATCCAGATAGACATAGCTGCGCGCACCTTCAGTGCGGCCATGGGCATCACCAATCCCGCCGACATCCACTCCCAGCAGCTTGAGCTTGGCGCTCATATCTGCGCCATGGAAGGCATTTTCGCGCCCCAGTAAATGGTCGGCGGTCACTTGCGCCATTTTGTAACCCGGCGCAACCAGCCCGAAAGTCCGCTCTTGCCAGGATGCGCATTCGCCAATGGCGTACACATCCGGATCAGACGTCTGGCAATAATCATTGATAGCAATACCACCACGGCGTGCTGTGGCTAAACCGCATTGATGGGCCAGTTTGTCTTGCGGACGGATGCCGGTGGAAAACACGATAAAATCGACTTCCAGCTGCGAACCATCGGCAAACAGCATAGTTTTGCGGCTGTTTTGCCCGCTATGGACAATTTCTTGGGTATTTTTGCCAGTGTGAACTCGGACGCCCATGCGCTCAATCTTCTGGCGCAGTTGGTCGCCGCCCATGGGATCAAGCTGTTCAGCCATTAATACCGGAGCAAACTCAATGACATGGGTTTCAACGCCGAGGCTTTTCAGTGCGCCCGCTGCTTCCAATCCTAATAACCCGCCGCCAATCACCGCCCCGCGTTTGCTGCGGCGGGTGCAAGCTTCAATGGCATTTAAATCTTCAATGGTGCGGTAAACAAAGCAATCTTGCCCTTCGCTGCCTTTAATCGGTGGGATCCACGGATAAGAGCCAGTCGCCATAACCAGCTTGTCGTAATACAGAGTACGGCCGCTGTTGGAGTGGATAACTTTCTCTTTGCGGTTAATGGTAATGGCGCGTTCGCCAACCAGCACATTGACGCCGTGCTTGTCATAAAAACCTTCGCGAACCAGTGACAGTTCTTCCGCGGTGTGGTGGGAGAAATAAGAAGAAAGATGAACCCGGTCATAAGCGATGCGCGGTTCTTCGCAAAAGACGGTTATCTCAAATTGGTCTTTATCTGCTTTATCCAATAAGTCTTCAATAAAGCGGTGGCCGACCATACCGTTGCCGATGATGGCAAGTTTGACTTTGCTCATTTTTGCCTCAATTTTTAATTTTCTACCCTCACCTTAATCTTCCGCACGGCGCACTTATTGATGTAAATCAATTTGCTTTCCATATACCTCTAAGGTGGTAGGCGGCTGATTTTTAACGTTTTTTATAAGTTGCGGATTTCATTCATGTTTAGCTGAAAGGTTTCAGTTTTGGTTTTTTTATTCATTAAAATAAAACGCTGTTTTATTAAAAGAAAATCGGGTGGAGGGAGGTGGGTCGGGTAAGCTAGAGGGTAATAATGAAAAACAATCATGGAGGCCTTTATGGCGGGCAAATCTTTAACCCCTCATTTATTAACCACAATCAATAATGTCCGCCTTAGTGGGCAAACGGGGCTGTGGCAGATAGCCATTGCGGACGGAAAAATCACTGCGATTGCGCCGCAACCAGAGCAGACCGTCGTCGCCGGTGAGGGGATATTGGATGCTCAAGGTGGGCTGGCCTTGCCGCCATTTATTGAGCCGCATATTCATCTGGATACCACTCAAACCGCCGGGCAGCCCAGTTGGAACCAATCCGGCACTTTGTTTGAGGGCATTGAGCGCTGGGCCGAGCGCAAGGCGCTACTGACTCGCGAGGATGTTAAACAACGCGCCTGGCAAACATTGAAATGGCAAATAGCCAATGGGATTCAGCATGTTCGTACTCATGTGGATGTTTCCGACCCCAGTTTGACGGCTTTAAGCGCAATGCTGGAAGTCAAAGAAGAAGTCAGCCCGTGGGTGGATATGCAGATTGTGGCTTTCCCACAGGAGGGGATTCTCTCTTATCCCGAGGGCGTCGCATTGTTAGAAGAGGCGCTGCGGCTGGGGGCGGATGTGGTCGGCGCGATCCCTCATTTTGAATTTACCCGCGAATATGGCGTCGAATCACTGCATATCGCCTTTGCATTAGCGCAGAAATATCAGCGGCTGGTGGATGTTCATTGTGATGAAATTGATGATGAACAGTCGCGTTTTGTCGAAACGGTAGCGGCATTGGCGCACCGGGAGAACATGGGCGCGCGGGTGACCGCCAGTCATACCACGGCGATGCACTCTTATAATGGCGCTTATACCTCGCGATTATTCCGTTTGCTGAAAATGTCCGGCATTAATTTTGTTGCTAACCCACTGGTAAATATTCACTTGCAAGGGCGCTTTGATACTTATCCCAAGCGGCGCGGTATTACACGGGTTAAAGAGATGCTGGCGGCAGAGATTAATGTTTGTTTCGGTCATGACGATGTATTTGACCCGTGGTACCCACTGGGCACTGCCAATATGTTGCAGGTGCTGCATATGGGATTACATATCTGCCAGTTGATGGGTTATGGCCAAATAAATGATGGGCTGAATTTGATAACCACCCACAGCGCCAGAACGTTGAATTTGT
The DNA here is from genome assembly GCF_902170565.1 of Yersinia thracica. Classification (GTDB taxonomy): domain Bacteria; phylum Pseudomonadota; class Gammaproteobacteria; order Enterobacterales; family Enterobacteriaceae; genus Yersinia; species Yersinia thracica. Next base: position 61,272 of record NZ_CABHXX010000135.1, on the reverse strand, counting down.
CGGATTATGGTTTGCAGTCGGGGAATAGCGCCAACCTGATAATTCTGCCCGCCGACAATGGTTTTGATGCGGTGCGGCGACAAGTACCGGTGCATTATTCTATTCGCCATGGTGTGGTGATCGCCAAGACGCAACCGGCAGAAAGCTGGATTTATCTCGGTCAGAAAGAGCGGGTGGATTTTAAATAGAAGATGCCCTGCAACCGAGATGGTGACAGGGCAATAACTCGCTAAATCAGTTGGTTGTATGGCCGTGGCTGCGGTGCTTGGTGAAGAAGCCCAGAATCAGACACATCACAAATACGGCCAGATACAAACCATTGGCGGTGGCCAGAGCGGCATGAACACCACTGTTCGCCACAATCGGGCCAGTGACCACGAAAGTCAGCATGGTGCCGACGGTGCCGCAGGTCAGAATGAAGTTTACCAGTTTTGGCGAAGACACTTTAGTTTGCAGTGAACCCAGCGTAATCAACGTGGTGTAAATCGCACTGGAAACAAAACCCAACGCCAGAATGTAGTAGCTCAAGTGCTCTGGGTTATTGGTGCTGACAAACAGGTACATCGACAAAGTTGCCAGCGCGGCTAACACGGTGACGATGCGTTGCAGATCAAAAAAGCGCAGAATAAAGCTGAATACCCACATCCCAATCATGTAGGAAATCCAGAAGTTACTGACCAATTGGCCAGCCTGACTGATATCCATATTGAAAGTTTTGGTGGCGTATTCCGGTACCCACTGGATGAAACCGAGTTGGCCGAGGATATAGCACAGCGCGGCAATCGCCAGGAACAGTACACCCATGCCCCATTTCTCTTTGGCTACAGGCTTGCTCTGGTCAGTGGCTTTATGGCCCAGAACCGGGAATTCAGAGCACAGTGTCAGCACGAAAATGCCGACATACAGTAGGCCGATGCAAGCATAAACCCAATACCATTCAATATGGCGCGCCAGCAGCATGGCCGCGGCGACCGGGAAAATCATCCCAGCCATGCTGAAGAAGGAGTCGGTGAACAGCAGGCGAGAACCGCGCTGACGCCCTTCATACATATGGGTAATCAGGAAAGTCCCGATCGACATGGTTATCCCGCTAACCACCCCGAGAATGAACATGCTGATGGAGAAGACCATCAGGTTATGGCCAACCATTAACCCGGCAATCGCAATTAACATCAGAATAAAACCAAACACTAACTGACGTTTTAGTGGAATGATTTCCATCAACCAGGCATTCAGGAAGATAGAGATCAAAATACCAGCGTTAAGGAAAGTGAATGTGTTACTCATACTGGCAATAGGCAGATTGAAATACTCTGCGATGTTTCCCATCACCATCCCGGTGACAATAACTAACGCACCGGTCAGCGCGTATGAAAAGTAACTGATCCAAGTGAGTCGAAGGCGATTGCTGTTATTCATAGATGGGGCCTGTGTCAGCATAATATTTAAACAATAATAGTAAGAACCTTTATAAAAATGGTTCAAACTAATTTCAGCATTGAGGCCGCGAATCCTAGCACAGGCATGGCGAGTTTTTGTGACTTACATTCAACTTTTAATGTAATGAATGAAATGCTATTGCGAATAATAGTGAGATGTCACAATTTGCGGTGACGGTTCATCTGGTAAATATTCTGAATATGGCAGCGGAGTGGGCAAATTTTGATCGCAAGGAGAGAGTGAGCAGCACGGGCATGAACCAACAGAAAAACTACTTCCTGGGCGGCATAACTGACTCGCGCATGATAATCGCGGGTGGGAAACTGGCGTTGGGGATCAATGGGTTAATCAGTAATTGAGTCGCATAGCGCGCCATTTCTACAATAGGGAAATGCAGGCTGGTCAATGCCGGACGGACAAATGGGGCGCGTTCGCCGCTGTCATAGCAAAGCAATGAAATATCCTGCGGTACTTGCAAATGGTGCTTATTGATAGCCAACAAAGCGCCAATGGCCATTTCTTCGTTACAACAATAAATGGCGGTGGGGAGCTTGGGGAGGTTGAGAATTTCATCAGCGCGCTGGTGGCCACTTTCCAGGTCATAAACCCCCTCTACACAGGCCACCGGCTCTAAACCGGCTAATTGCATGGCATCAAGAAAGCCCTGACGGCGTAATTCACTGGAATGGCGCTGTGCGGAGCCACTGATACAAGCAATATGGCGATGGCCGGCATCAATCAATGTCTGTGTTGCCATTTGGCTGGCGCGGCGATGATCAAAAGTAACACAGCGGGCTTCCAGGCCGGGAACCAGCCTATCCAATAACACAAATGAGCGCCCAGCCGCTGCCAGCTGATGCAGCCTCTCATCGCTGAGAAAACGGACGTGCAGGATTAAACCATCGCAGCGTAAGTTATACAGGCGCTGAATAGCCTGCCATTCTTTATCTGCATTATCCCGCCCTTGAGTGACTAACAGCTGTTTACCCTGAAATTCAGCTTCAGTTTGGACAAAATCCATCAAGGCACCAAAAAAGCCGCCGCGATAAGAGGTGGTCACTAGCCCCAACGTATTACTTTGGCTGGAGGCCAGTGCCCGCGCGGCAGGGTTGGGGGTGTAGCCCAAGACCGCGACCGCTTGTTCGACTTTTTCGCGCGTCTGCGCTTTGACATTGGTATCACCGTTGACCACGCGGGATACCGTAGCACGGGAAACCCCGGCTAATACCGCGACGTCTTCCAGTGTGACCATTATCTTGCTCCAATCCCCTTCGTACTTGAAGGCGCAGGGGTGTTAGCTTCACTCACTCACCCGAATCACTTACATGAGTAAGCTCATCGGGACTCATTCGTTTGCTGCCTACCTGCGACTCCGATTACTGTGGGTATAAAATGAGTTAATGTTACAAATCTGCGAACTGCGGCAAGTAAGGTTTATTGACCTGTAAAACCTCTTCCAGTAGTGGTTGAGCAATGCTGGCGTTGCCAATCAGCGGGTTGGTCACTAATGCCAGCAGGGCACTACGGCGATCACCGTGAACTGCCGCTTCAATCGTCAGGCGCTCATAGGCTTTAACTTGCTGAGTTAGCCCGTGCATTGACACCGGCAAAGGTCCGAAAGTGAGCGGATGAGCACCTTGTGCATCAACAATACAGTTGGTTTCTACCACGGAACCATCAGACAAACCACGGATTGCACCACGGTTTGTGGTATTCACCACGAGTTGCGTGCCTAAATTATTATGAATTGCACGAATAAGTTCCAGTGCTACTTCAGAATAAAATGATCCGCCCCGGAAACTCAATTGCTCCGGTTTGCTGTCCAGATGTGGGTCAGCGTACAGATCAAATAACTCTTTTTCTACCTGCATCACCTGTTCTGCGCGGGTGCCACGTTCAGCGGCGGCGGCCTGCTCTTCTGCCAGCATATCTTGAGTCTGGTAGAAATAGCGATGATATGGGCAAGGAATTGCGCCCATTGCCCGCAGGAATTCCGGCGGCCATGGAGCTTCTTTGATGTTGTTCATGGTCAGTGAAGCGCCGTCACACAGCATGTTCAGCACATCTGCGGTGACATTTTTACCCTGTTGCAACACTTCATGCACCCACACCATATGATTAAGCCCGGCGAAGCGCAGTTGGATATCTTCATAAGGCGCATCCAGTAATTTTGCAATCATGTGGTGCATGCTGATTGGAACATTACACAGGCCAATAATTTTCGCTTTGCTATAACGGGTTACTGCTTCGGTGACGATACCGGCGGGGTTGGTAAAGTTAATTATCCAGGCATCTGGTGCCAGTTTCTCAACTTTAGCCGCAATATCCAGCATCACCGGAATAGTGCGTAGCGCTTTGGCAAAACCGCCGACGCCGGTTGTCTCCTGCCCGAGCAAGTTATATTTCAGACCCAAGCGCTCATCTGCTGCCCGTGCTGGGAGTTGGCCAACCCGGAATTGTGTCAGAACAAAACTGGCGCCTTCAATTGCGGTATCCAGGGAGAAGTGAACACTAACTTTCACGCGTTCCAGCCCGTGGCGATCCAGCATTCTGCGGGTCAGTGCAGCAATAATTTCCACTTTTTGACGGCCTAACTCGACGTCAGCCAGCGCCAGTTCCGTGACCGGTAACTGGTCAATCCGCTGAATTAATCCATCAACTAATTCTGGGGTATAGCTACTGCCGCCACCAATAATGGTAATTTTAAAGGTTTTCATATTTGGCCTCCAAATGAATAAATTAGAAATGAGAGCGCTCTCATTTGAGGGGAAAGACTAACGATTAACCAAAAACAAAATGGGATGCTGCTCGCAAAAATGGCAGTTTGAGAGTAAGGAAATAAGCAATACGTGATCCCGGTTGCAGAATTTCACTGTTGGCTAGGATTTGGTAGAAGGGGTAATGTGGTTAATTAATCGCCATTAGGCTATTTCACTGCTGATGCGGCGAATTTTCAGCGAAAATGCGCATTCTGTAACATAAATAACCGTAAATGGGTGGCATTGCGTGGGTTAGCTCTTTAGAATCAAAGCGCTTTTCCGTTGTTCGCATCCCACAGAAAGGAACCGTTAATGTTTAAACGTACTTTAGTGACCTTCATCGCACTTTGCTCCCTAAGCGCCGTGGCACCCGCTGCTTTGGCTGCCGGTGAACCTCATGTGTTGTTAACGACGTCGGTTGGGAATATTGAGTTGGAACTCAATAGCCAGAAGGCACCGGTTTCAACGCAGAATTTCGTTGATTATGTCAACAACGGCTATTACAACAACACCATCTTCCACCGCGTTATCCCCGGCTTTATGATTCAGGGCGGAGGTTTTACAGCCGATTTCAAACAAAAAACGGCTAAAACCCCCATCAAAAATGAAGCGGATAACGGCTTGCGTAACCTGCGTGGCACCATCTCCATGGCCCGCACCGCAGATAAAGACAGCGCCACCAGCCAGTTCTTCCTCAACGTGGCAGACAATGCTTTCCTCGATCACGGCCAGCGCGATTTTGGCTATGCCGTGTTCGGTAAAGTGGTCAAGGGGATGGATGTGGTAGAGAAAATCTCCCAGGTTCAGACTGAAAACGTTGGCCCGTATCAGAATGTGCCGGTGAAACCAATCACCATTCTGTCGGCGAAAGTTTTACCTTAATTACTGCAACCAGCTTTCATCCCCGAAAGCTGGTTTATCACCTAAAAATCCCATCCCACCAGAAATTAATCAACAGGTTGCATATAATCAATTATCTGTCTTAGCTTGGGGGAAAGGTTCATGAGTGAAGCATTGCTTATCGCGAAGGCGCAGCCAGCACAGGATTTAGTAATTTTATCGGCATTAGCAAACCGTCATGGGCTGATTACCGGCGCGACCGGTACCGGTAAAACGGTCACATTACAAAAAATGGCCGAGCAATTTTCCCGTATCGGCGTACCGGTATTTCTGGCCGATGTGAAAGGCGATTTATCCGGTATTGGCGCGGAAGGTATTGAATCAGAAAAACTGCAAGCAAGACTGGCGGCAATTGGCGTCACTGACTGGCAACCCCAAGCTTGCCCGATTGTACCTTGGGATATTTTCGCTGAAAAAGGCCATCCCATCCGGGCCACCATTTCCGATCTTGGCCCACTGCTACTGGGGCGTCTGCTTGATCTCAATGAAGTGCAAAGTGGCGTGCTGCAATTAGTGTTTAAAATTGCCGACGACAATAATTTGCTGCTGTTAGACATGAAAGATTTGCGCGCCATCGTGCAATTCGTCGGCGACAATGCCAAGCAGTTCCGCACCCAATACGGCAATATTACGCCCGCCTCGATCGGTGCTATTCAGCGCGGTTTACTGACCTTAGAACAGCAGGGTGCTAATCAATTCTTTGGTGAGCCAATGCTGGATATTCATGATTTGATGCGAACTGACAGCAACGGGCAAGGGGTTATCAATCTACTGGCCGCTGACCGGCTGATTAATCAACCCAAACTCTATGCCATTTTCCTGCTGTGGTTGTTAGCCGAATTGTTCGAGCAACTGCCGGAAGTCGGCGATGTCGATAAACCCAAATTGGTCTTTTTCTTTGATGAGGCCCATTTATTATTCACTGATGCCCCAGCGGCGCTGGTGGATAAAGTTGAACAAGTGGTGCGGTTGATCCGCTCAAAAGGGGTCGGCATCTATTTTGTGACACAAAATCCATTAGATGTTCCCGATAAAATTCTCGGTCAATTAGGCAACCGCGTGCAGCATGCTTTGCGTGCTTTTACTCCACGGGATCAAAAAGCGGTGAAATCCGCTGCGCAGACTATGCGGGCGAACCCAGCATTCAGCGCTGAACAGGTGATTACAGAGCTGGGTGTCGGTGAGGCACTTATTTCTTTCCTTGATGAGAAAGGGCGGCCCAATATTGTTGAGCGTGCCATGGTGATTGCCCCACAATCCAAAATGGGCGCGCTGGATGCTACTGCACGTAATCACGCCATCAATCATTCGCCGCTATATGGCCGCTATGAAGAGATGGTGGATCGCGAGTCAGCTTATGAGAAATTGTCTGCCGGTGGCTCCTTAACCTTGGGGGATGCGGCTTCGGGTGAGGAGGCTGCACCTCAGCAGCCAGATGCTCACGGCGGCGGATTGATGGATGGGCTGAATGATTTGCTGTTTGGCTCTACCGGGCCACGTGGCGGTAAACGCGATGGTATTGTCCAGACTGCTGCTAAAAGTATGGCGCGCGATCTGGGCCGACAAATTTTGCGCGGTGTTTTGGGGTCAATTACCGGTGGGCGCAAGCGTTAACCTGATTTTTTGGATATGAAATGCTGTTATTGATCGATAATTACGATTCGTTTACCTACAACCTTTACCAGTATTTTTGTGAGCTGGGCGCGGAAGTGGTGGTTAAACGTAATGATGAAGTGCAACTAGTTGATATTGAAAGATTATCACCATCCCATTTGGTGATTTCGCCCGGCCCCTGCACCCCCAATGAGGCCGGGATTTCTGTGGCCGCGATCCGTCATTTTGCCGGTAAATTGCCCATACTGGGCGTCTGTCTGGGCCATCAGGCGCTTGGGCAGGCTTTTGGCGCGCGGATCGTGCGGGCGCGACAAGTGATGCACGGTAAAACCACAGCAATTCGCCATAATGGCCAGGGTGTCTTTCGTGAGCTTAATCAGCCGCTTACGGTGACACGCTATCACTCTTTAGTGATTGCCACTGACTCCCTGCCTGATTGTTTTGAGCTGACTGCATGGACTGAACAAGAGGGTGTGATGGATGAGATTATGGGCATCCGCCATCGCACTTTGCCACTGGAGGGCGTGCAGTTCCATCCGGAAAGTATTCTCAGCGAACAAGGCCATCAGTTATTGAATAATTTCCTTAAAAATTAAGTCATTGAATTGCATTTTCTCTGTTGGTTAATTTATTGTTTGCTTGATTGTGATTTTTTATGCATATTTTGTGATTATATTCTCACTCGTCAGTAATTGGCGGCTCAATGTTTTCTCAGATTGGACAGTGCAATGGCAGATAAATTAGCAGTGACTCGCAGTACATTTGATCAGGTTATTTTGCCTGTTTATGCACCCGCACAGTTTATTCCGGTAAAAGGGAAAGGCAGCCGCGTGTGGGATCAACAGGGTACGGAATACATTGATTTTGCAGGTGGAATTGCGGTTACGGCACTCGGTCATTGCCATCCGGCGCTGGTGGCGGCATTGCATCAGCAAGGTGAAATGTTATGGCATACCAGTAATGTATTCACCAATGAACCCGCCCTGCGTTTGGCACAAAAACTGATTGCGGCGACCTTTGCTGACCGCGTGTTTTTTGCCAATTCAGGTGGCGAGGCGAATGAGGCGGCATTTAAGTTAGCCCGTCATTACGCGATTGAACGTCACAGCCCATATAAAACTAAAATCATTGCTTTCCATAATGCATTCCATGGTCGCACGCTGTTTACTGTATCTGTCGGCGGGCAACCCAAGTACTCCGATGGTTTTGGCCCGAAACCGGCCGATATTATCCATGTGCCGTTTAATGACCTGGCTGCGGTGAAAGCGGTCATGGACGACCACACTTGTGCGGTGGTGCTGGAACCTATTCAAGGGGAAGGCGGCATTACCTCCGCGACACCAGAGTTTCTGCAAGGTGTACGCGCGCTGTGTGACCAACACAAAGCGCTGTTGGTGTTTGATGAAGTGCAAAGCGGTATGGGGCGCAGCGGCAAGCTGTTTACTTATATGCACTACGGCGTGACGCCAGATATCCTCACCACGGCTAAAGCTTTAGGCGGCGGGTTCCCGGTCAGCGCGATGCTGACGACAGAAGAAATTGCCTCAGTGATGGCGGTAGGAACCCACGGCACCACCTATGGGGGGAATCCACTGGCCTGTGCGGTCGCAGAGGCCGCGCTGGATGTGATTAACACCCCTGAGGTACTTAATGGAATTGAACAGCGCCACGGCCTGTTTGTGCAGGCCTTGCAAGAGATTAACAGTAAGTATCAGGTGTTTGATGACGTCCGCGGCATGGGGCTACTGATCGGGGCACAATTAACGCCGCAATATCATGGTCGCGCGCGGGAGTTCCTGACGGCAGCAGCAGCGAATGGTTTAATGATCCTTAATGCCGGGCCAGATGTATTGCGGTTAGCGCCTTCGTTGGTGATTGAACTTGAAGATATCCAGCAAGGTATGGCGCGTTTAGAAAGGGCGGTTGCCAGCCTGGTCAAAGGTTAAGCTGCATTTTTGTCAACGGCCAGTGGAGAGGCTTTTTGTCTCTCCTTTTTTTATTTACGATGCCGTCCCCCGCAGTTTCCGGCTGCGCCAAATACCGTGGTGCGGCTGTTGCTGCCATGCCAGCGATGAAACGGTATGCATCACACTCAAATGCGACAAAATACGCCGTAAATTACGTTCAAGTTCAGAGATTTGCGTATCAGCATCCACATCTGGCATTTGAACAAAATCGTTATTATCCTCACTGGTATCTGACTCCAGCCGTTGCTGACATTGTTGAATCGCCATTTCACAGAGCTGCAAATACTCTTCCGCCAACCTAACTGTCAGCTGAATGTGGTGTTTATCTGATTCTGCCGGTGACTCTTCCACTGGATAAGCCCGCGTCAGGATGGTCATCTCATTGATATTCCCGACAATAAGTTCGCTATGGGTGGCCCACAGGCGCATATCCGCCAGATATTTTGAGTTGAACCCCGGCTCCTGCATAGCTTGTTTCAGTGAACTGAGGACGGCGTTGCTGGCCTTGTTCACCTGGATGCGCTCAAACGCCAGTTGTTCGATATTCGGATGAGGTTTCAGCAGGATGCGCAGGATTTTCTGATAACTCTCCAGCGTTTGATGCGCATTTTTACGCAGTAAACCGCTTTGCCACTGCGGCCATAGCCACAATGTACTGGCAAAGGCCAATGCACAGCCAATTAACGTATCCAACAATCGCGGGATTAAAAAGTCTGCACCTTCGCCGGTCAATAACTGCAAGATATAGACCGTAGTGATGGTTCTGAAAATGACCGACCAGCCATAGTTTTTGCGTTGAACCAGATAGGCGACCAGGGTGATGAGCAACATAATGCTTAGCGTGGTGCCTTCCGGCATTTGAAAATGCAGCAAAGCTGCCGCGAGTAACAGCCCGATCAGAGTGCCAAGGGCGCGGTGATGAATTCGAATTTTAGTGGCGTTATAGCCGTTTTGCGTAACCAGCATCACGGTGAGCAAAATCCAATAAGGTTTGGGCAGATGAATCAAGGTACCGATGTAACTGCCGGCGGCCAAAGTGACGCCAAGGCGAGCGGCATCCCGCAATGCACTGGATTTAAAAGATAAATAGCTGGTGAGTGCTGGCCAGAACGGCTGAGATGGCTGGCTGGACATCAAGGCGCGGTCATACTGCGGGCGTTGGTCGCTCAGGATCTGGGTAACATGGCTGATATGATAATAGAAAAATTGCGCCACTGGGTTATCCGGGTGCTGCTGGGCAATCTCTTCCAGTTCGACCAGCGCATCGCTCGCACTGAAATGATTTTTCGCGCGGTGATGATAGAGAATATCATCGGCGATGGTGCGCATTTGCGTCGAGATAACCTGCATATTGCGCTTAAGGACTCTTTCTATCGGGCTTTGGTCAATTAACTCTTGCGTTTTTTCTGACTGACTCACCGCCGCAGTGACGTGTTCCTGCAAATCGAGCGCCATTTGAAACAAATTCAATAGCCGTTTCCGCTCTTTTTTAGTGGCATTGTCGATCAAGTTAAATTGCTGATAAAGCTGATTAATCTTGTCCATTATGCCTTGTTGCCGGTCAAGCAGCGGCGGCATTGCCTTTTCTAGCTCCACATGCTGACCAAACAAACTGTATTTAGCATCGCAATAATCGGCCAACAAATGATAAAGCTGACTTAATGGCTCACGGATCGGCTGGTCTTTACATAACCGGAACCATAGCCAGGTAAATAGGCCATACCAGAGAGTCCCCACGGCACACATCAATGGCGCTTGCCAGATAGGCGCACGGCCTACCATGCTGAGGCTAAAAATAGCGGCGATAAGTGCGGCGGGGAGCAGGCGGCCATTGAGCTGGCTGATAGCGCCACTGACACCCAATATTAATGCCAAGCCAAGCATCACCGCAGGTAATGGAATATCCCACAGCAGCAGTTGTTGAGTCAGAAAACTACTGAAGGTAAAGAGAGCCCCGCCGACAATCAGTCGCCGGAAGAAATGTTGATGGGGAGTATCTAGCGCTGCAATATTACAGCAGGCGGGTATCAGGGAGAACATCAACCCCAACCGCAATTCGCCTATCGCGAACCCCAATGCCGCCGGCAAGCAGAGAACAAGTGTCTGGCGGAGTGCATAATTTACTTCAGGATGATAAATAAGCCGTTGCCAATTCATATAGGCCCCAGAAATTTATTAATCACAAAAGATTGAGAAAACCGGTGCCGAGGTAACAGCACCGGTTTATAGGGAATTAACGAGTGCCGTAAACGACAATCGTTTTACCATGCGCGGAGATCAGATTTTGATCTTCTAGCATTTTTAGTATCCGCCCCACAGTTTCGCGGGAACAGCCAACTATTTGACCAATTTCCTGGCGGGTAATCTTTATCTGCATCCCATCTGGGTGGGTCATGGCATCCGGTTGTTTTGCCAGATTAAGCAGCGTTTGTGCAATGCGCCCAGTGACATCCAGGAAGGCGAGGTTACCCACTTTCTCAGATGTTATCTGTAAGCGATTCGCCATTTGTGAAGACAGGCGCATCAAGATATCTGGATTGACCTGAATCAGCTGACGGAATTTTTTGTAAGAAATTTCAGCCACTTCACAGGCAGTTTTTGCCCTAACCCAAGCACTACGTTCTTGGCCTTCTTCAAATAATCCAAGCTCGCCGATGAAATCTCCCTGGTTTAAATAGGAGAGAATCATCTCTTTACCTTCTTCATCTTTGATAAGCACCGCAACGGAGCCTTTCACGATGTAGTAAAGCGTTTCGGCTTTTTCACCTTGGTGAATTAGCGTACTTTTCGATGGATATTTGTGGATATGGCAATGAGACAGGAACCATTCGAGAGTCGGGTCTGTTTGTGGCTTGCCGAGAACCATTCGCTGTTATCCTCTGTTGTTATCGCAGCCTAACTTAACAGGGCTCAGAGTTCCCTGTACGGCGTGCTTATAAAATACACTTTCATTTAGCATATTAATTTGCTCAACTGCCGAAAGGTATAACCAAGATGCGTACCGAGTAGAAACCCTTCACTGAGTATTGAGAAGCTACCCTATTTAATTCAAAAAACAACACTTTCGGTTCTGTTTGTAGCACAGGATGAGGCCAGTGTCTTGTGTTGTATCGCTTCAGCATGATGAACATCGGGTTACATTGCCAGTTTGTAAATGAAAGGGTAGTCTGAATCCGAAAATTTAACCGGGAGCAAGAGTTATGCAGGCACGTGTAAAGTGGGTTGAGGGGCTGACATTTTTGGGTGAATCAGCTTCAGGTCATCAGGTTTTGATGGACGGAAATGCAGGCGACAAAGCTCCTAGCCCGATGGAAATGTTGTTAATGTCGGCAGGGGGCTGTAGTGCAATTGATGTCGTTTCCATTTTGCAAAAGGGGCGCAACGATGTGCGCGATTGCGAAGTGACATTAACCTCGCAGCGCCGGGAAGAAGCACCGCGCCTGTTTACACAAATTAACTTGCATTTTATTGTCAGCGGTAAAGGCTTGACCGATAAAATTGTTGAGCGCGCAGTTGAGCTTTCAGCAGAGAAATATTGCTCGGTTTCTTTGATGTTGGGGAAAGCGGCGACCATTACCCACAGTTTTGAAATCCGTGACATCGCGTAAAAGCGCTTAACCCATAGCTTAGCGACTAGGTTATGGGTTTATTATTCAACCCGTTAAATAATTTTTTTCCCTTCCAGTAATTGCTGCACCAGCGGGGCCATAATCAGCTCCATTGCCAGCCCCATCTTCCCGCCAGGGACAACCAAAGTGTTGATATTGGAGATAAAAGACCCTTGCAGCATGGCCAATAAGTAGGGGAAATCGATTTGATCCAAACCGCGGAAATGAATGACAACAAAACTTTCATCCAGTGAAGGAATGGCTTTAGCGGCAAATGGATTTGAGGTGTCGACGGTCGGCACGCGCTGAAAGTTAATGTGGGTGCGCGAGAACTGCGGCGTAATGTAGTTAATGTAATCGTCCATGGAGCGCACCACGGAATCCATCACCGCCTCACGGGAATGGCCGCGCTCACCGGTATCCCGGACTAATTTTTGAATCCACTCCAGGTTGACGATGGGCACCACGCCGACCAGTAAATCGACATGTTTTGCCACATCATGATGCTCGGTCACGACTCCGCCGTGCAGCCCTTCATAAAATAATACATCGGTAGGTTCTGGCAGCGCCTCCCAAGGGGTGAAAGTGCCTGGAATTTGGTTATAAGGCACCGCTTCATCATAAGTGTGCAAATACTTACGTGAACGCCCCGAGCCATTTTTGCCGTACTCTTCCACACTGTATTCTAACTGACCAAAGTCATTGGCTTCTGGGCCAAAATAGCTGATATGCCGCCCTTGATCCCGCGCCTTACGGATGACGGTATCCATTTCTGGGCGGGTATAGCGGTGGAAGCTATCACCCTCAATTTGCGCCGCGCGAATATTCAATTGCTGAAAAATTTTGCGAAACGCCAGGCTGGTTGTCGTCGTCCCTGCGCCACTTGAGCCGGTGACGGCTATAACCGGATGTTTAGTTGACATATTAGCTGTAACTCCATGGGGTTAGATCCTCAGTGGACAGGATGAAATTGGCTGTTTTTTAGCACTAATGGTTATTTTTAGGGCAAAGTGTCCGGCTTGTCACCCTGATTTTACTCGGCGAGTGTCATGACCCAGTGAGGATTATGGCAACTCTTCTGCACCGGCTCGAAATGCACCGCGCGGCATAATATTGATGGTCTCGTGTAACTCGGACCAGACCAAAACCGCCTCACCACTGACCAACTGACGGCGGACGTCTTCGACTTTTTGGGTCAATGAACGTTCATGCTCGCCGTAATCCGTGCCTTCACGTAGCACAAAGGCTTCCAGCAGATTATCCAGTGTTTCACTGTCGACTTGTTGCCAGGGGATCAGCATGATGATTGCTCCAAATAGGGGGAAAGCCAGGCTGGAATACGTTGTTCCAACCACATTTGTGGGTGTTTTAATGAGCCGCCGACAAAACCGACATGGCCGCCGTGTTCTGTGAGCTGATAAGCAATATTGTCCGGTAACTCGTTGAGATTCGGGATAACCTCGGGGGTCATGAACGGGTCATCTTTGGCATGAATGATAAGCAGCGGCGTCTTAATGTGTGACAGCTTAGGTAACGCGCTGCAACGCCGATAATAATCCAACGCATCATTGAAGCCATGTATTTTAGCCGTTATGACATCATCAAACTCTCTGATTCGCCGCAATCCTTTCAATTGAGTCAGATCCAACGGCAGGCTGTCGGGGTAATGCAGTAGTTTACGGGTGGCATTTAATTTGAGTTGGTTCAACAAATAGCGCTGATAAATGCGCGAGAAACCTTGCTCCATGCGGTCAGCACAAGGTTCGAGCATCAGCGGTGCAGAAACCACCACGGCTGCCTCTAATAAGCTCTCTTGCCCTTGCTCCGCTAACTGTCCTTGTTGAGCTAACTGCCCTTGTTGAGCTAAATAGAGCGCCAGCATATTGCCGCCTAAAGAGACGCCAACCGCGGCGGTGGGCACCTGACCATAGCTTTCCCGCAACCAGCGCAGAAAGAAGCGGGCATCTTCTGTTTCACCGGAGTGATAAATGCGTGACTTACGATTTGGTTCGCCACTGCATCCGCGAAAATGCATCACCACCCCCAGCCACCCGCGGTCTTGCCAGGCGCGCAGTAACCCATGGGCATAAGGGCTGTAAAAATTCCCTTCCAGCCCGTGGAATAGCACCACTCTGGGTTTATCACGCGCCAGCTCAGGGTTTTCACTCCAGGCCAGATCGACAAAATCCCCATCGGGCAGTTCCAGCCGTTGCCAAAAAGGTTGCAGCTGCACGCGCCGCCTGACCAAGCGCGGCAGCAGCGTTTGTAAATGTGGGTTACTGGCACCGGCCAGCGGACGAAATATTTCATGCATATGGTGAATGGAAATCATGTCATTGCTCTTGTGTGATCAATAGCACACTGTTAGCTTCATGGGTATATCGCGCATCATTTTGGGTGAGAGGCACCCGTCTCATGGAACTGAGTTTATTTCTTTCAATGGTAGGTTTTCTCTGGGTTGCTGCAATTACCCCCGGCCCAAACAATATGTTATTAACCTCAGCCGGGGCTAACTTCGGCTTTATGCGCTCTATCTGGTTGATGTTAGGCATTATGTTGGGTATGCAGAGCATGCTGTTGCTGGTGGCATTTGGTGTCGGCGGCCTGATATTAGTTTATCCCTCCCTGCATTTAATCCTGAAAATTCTCGGCAGTCTTTATCTGCTGTGGTTGGCATGGAAAATTGCCACTTCAGCCTATGAAAAATTAGAAACCAATGTCGTCCCGCCAAAACCGCTGCGATTATATCAGGGTTGGCTATTGCAATTTCTTAACCCAAAAGCCTGGCTGATGGGATTAGGATCAGTCGCCAGTTTTAGCATGGCGGGTGCGGCTTATCATCATTCCATCTTAATGATAAGTCTTGGCATGTTTATGGTGAATCTGGTGGCCGGTATTATTTGGCTGGGTTTTGGTACTTTGATTGGCCGTTTGCTGCGCAGTCGCCGGGCCTGGTTTACTTTTAATATCTCGATGGGGTTGCTGACAGCGGCCTGTGTCTTGTTGATTTGGCATTGATCGAGCGCTGATTTGGCACTAATTAATCACCGGAGTTAATTGATGGCTTACAACTATTTTCATGTTGATGCGTTTATCGGCCGCGGGTTATCCGGTAACCCGGCCGGGGTGTATTTGCTGAAAAAGCCACTGTCGGCAGAAGAAATGCAGCGTATTGCCGCTGAAGTCAATTTGCCGGAAACCAGTTTTGTCTGGGACGCAGGGGATAAATCGGCAATTCGGTGGTTTACGCCGGAACGTGAAGTGGATTTATGCGGTCACGGCACCTTGGCGGCGGCGCATGTGATGTTCAATGTGGTGAACCCCGGTTTGCACGATATCTGTTTTCGTAGCGCCAGCGGTGATTTACATGTCAAACGCGATGCCGATAACTTTAACCGGCTGTCACTGAATTTCCCCACATTGCCTCCAGAGAAAATCGCGATTTCGGCGCAGTTGAAAACCTTGCTAGCGGTTGATATTCAACAGGTATGGCAAGCAAAGTCCCTATTGGTGGTGCTGGAGAATGAGCAACAAGTTCAGCAATTACAGCCGGATATTGCTGCGCTCATTGCTTTCGCTGGCCGTGGTGTGATTGTGACGGCACCCGGTGATGAGGTCGATTTTGTTTCGCGCTACTTTACCCTCGGCAGTAATGAAGACCCGGTGACCGGCTCGGCCCATTGCACATTAATGCCCTATTGGGCGGCTCGCTTGGGCAGAACGTCCCTCCATGCTCGCCAGATATCGGCACGAGGTGGCGAGTTATTCTGCACGTTAGCCGGAGATCGCACGGTTATCTCCGGTGAATCGCGCATTTTCATAAAAGGTCAGATAGTTATTTAAGCTGGCAATGCCGACAATTTCCATTCTTGTTATCGCATAAAGGAATAAAGAATAATTTTTTATTCCTTTGTCCCCATTCCGCCTTCAGGTATCACTGTCATCTCAGCGCCCCTGTGCGCTAAAGGTCGCAATACTAGCGAATGACACTGTTAACCGAGCGGAGTGCACCATGGCGGTAATCTTATCTTCTACAAGCTTATCTTCTGCAAGTCTTGCCGCCGCCATTCGCGGCTTCTTACGGCCCGCTAGCGCGCTGTTGGCTCTGTCATTGGTGGCGGCCAGTGCGCATGCTGTCGATGTGACGGTGGCCTACCAAACTTCTGCCGAACCGGCCAAGGTCGCCCAGGCGGATAACAGTTTTGCCAAGCTTTCTGGTGCCAAGGTGGATTGGCGCAAGTTTGATAGCGGCTCCAGTGTGGTTAGGGCGCTGGCCTCGGGTGATGTACAAATCGGGAATATCGGCTCCAGCCCATTGGCGGTTGCGGCCAGTCAGAATGTCCCGATTGAGGTTTTCTTGCTAGCCTCACAACTGGGTAGCTCTGAAGCATTAGTGGTCAAAAAAGAGATCAAAACCCCGCAAGATTTAATCGGTAAACGCATCGCCGTGCCCTTTATCTCCACCACCCATTACAGCCTGCTCGCCGCTCTGAAACATTGGGGCATCAAGCCGGGCCAAGTCACTATTCTGAACTTACAGCCACCGGCCATCGCCGCCGCCTGGCAGCGCGGTGATATTGATGGCGCGTATGTTTGGGCGCCCGCCGTTAACGAATTAGCCAAAACTGGCAGGGTGCTGACGGATTCCGCGCAAGTGGGTCAATGGGGCGCGCCAACTCTGGATGTTTGGGTAGTGCGCAAAGATTTCGCCCAGGCACATCCCGAAGTGGTGACCGCCTTTGCCCGCAGTGCATTAGCCGCCCAAGGGGCTTATTTGGCCCAGCCGGATCAATGGCTTAAAAACCCAGAAAATTTGAGCCAGCTGGCGCGTTTAAGTGGCGTACCAGCCGAGCAAGTGCCGGAGTTGGTGAAGGGCAATACCTATCTGCCAGTGGCTGAACAGATAACACAGCTGGGCCAGCCAGTGGATCAGGCTATCCGCGACACTGCCGCGTTCCTCAAAGAGCAAGGTAAGATCCCGCAAGTGGCCAGTGATTATCATAATTTCGTCACTGACCGCTTTGTGAAAGCGGTTCAGGCGGCACCGCAGTCCTAGGAGTCATCATGCTAAACGTTAGCGGCCTGTGGGCTGAATATCAGGGCAAACCGGCTTTACAGGATGTGTCATTACAAATCGCATCCGGACAGTTAGTCGTGGTATTGGGGCCATCGGGCTGCGGCAAAACCACCTTGTTGAATCTGATTGCCGGGTTTATGGAGCCTTCAGCTGGCAGCATCACTCTGGATGATATTCCGGTTCACGGCCCCAGTGCCGAGCGGGGAGTGGTGTTCCAGCATGAGGGTTTACTGCCGTGGCGCGATGTGGTCAGTAATGTCGAGTTTGGCTTGCAACTGGCGGGGTTAAGTCAATCCCAGCGGCGGGCAACCGCGCTGAAAATGCTTAATCGGGTCGGGTTAGCTGGTTTTGAGCATCACTTTATTTGGCAACTTTCCGGAGGTATGCGCCAGCGAGTCGGGATTGCCCGTGCGCTGGCGGTTGACCCGCGTTTATTGCTGCTCGATGAGCCGTTTGGCGCACTGGATGCTTTTACTCGCGAACAGATGCAAGAGTTGCTGCTGACGATTTGGCGCGATACTGGCAAGCAAATTCTACTGATTACTCACGATATTGAAGAAGCGGTCTTTTTGGCCAGCGAGTTATTGCTGCTGTCGCCGGGACCGGGGCAGGTGGTCGAGCGGTTATCACTGAACTTTGGTCAGCGCTATGCCGACGGCGAAGCTTGCCGCAGCATTAAATCTGATCCTGAATTTATCGCCCGCCGCGAATACGTGCTGGGTAAAGTCTTCCAACAGCGGGAGGCCCTGATATGAGCCTGCACAGCACCCTACGCGACGGCAATTTACGCCAACAAGTCAATTCGTCACCCGCGCCTGATGTCACACGGCCTGCGCCAGGAAAAATAACCCGCCGTTCATCGGCCAGCAAAGGGCTGTGGCTCAGTATCGCCACCTTGGCGAGTGTGGTGGCGCTGTGGTGGGCAGTCACCGCGCTTGGGCTTATCAGCCCACTGTTTTTGCCCGCGCCGCAGCAGGTTTTGCGTCAATTACTGGTGATTGCCAGCCCGCAGGGGTTTATGGATGCCACGCTATGGCAGCATTTGACGGCCAGTTTGGGGCGAATTTTAATTGCCTTGTTAGCCGCGGTAGCGCTCGGCGTCCCCACCGGCATTGCGATGGGGCTGAGCAACAGGGTTCGCGGTGTGCTGGACCCGCTGATTGAAATTTATCGCCCAGTACCGCCGTTAGCTTATTTACCCCTGATGGTGATTTGGTTTGGTATTGGTGAAACCTCAAAAATCCTACTGATTTATCTGGCCATATTCGCGCCGATCACCTTGGCCGCCGTGGCTGGGGTGCGCAGTGTGGCGCAGGTGCGAGTAAGAGCCGCCCGCGCATTAGGGGCCAGCCGCTGGCAGGTTTTATGGTTTGTTATCTTGCCCAGTGCATTACCGGAAATCCTAACCGGTATTCGCATTGGTTTGGGGGTCGGTTGGTCAACATTAGTAGCCGCCGAATTAATCGCCGCCACCCGGGGTTTGGGCTTTATGGTGCAATCCGCCGGTGAGTTTCTGGCGACCGACGTGGTGATTGCGGGCATCAGTGTGATTGCCATTATCGCCTTTGGGATGGAATTAAGTTTGCGGGCGATTCAACGCCGGTTAACGCCTTGGTATGGAGCACAGCAATGAATGAACGTTTGGTAGTGACCCCGTTGGGGCCGTATATTGGGGCGTTGGTTGAGAATATTAATATCGCCCGCCCATTGGGAGACAGCCAGTTTGAGCAGCTTTATCATGCTTTGCTCAAGCATCAAGTGCTGTTTTTCCGCCATCAGCCGATTACCCCGCTACAGCAGCGCGATTTAGCCGGGCGCTTTGGTGATTTACATATTCACCCGGTTTACCCTCATGCTAAAGAGTGTGAAGAAATCATTGTGTTGGACACGCACGATGATAACCCGCCGGATAATGACAACTGGCACACTGACGTGACGTTTATCGAAAATCCGCCATTGGGCGCGATTCTGGCAGCCAAGCAGTTGCCGACCACCGGCGGCGATACTTTATGGAGCAGTGGGATTGCGGCTTATGAAGCTCTCTCTGCGCCCTTTAAGCAGCTATTGGCGGGGCTACGGGCGGAGCACGATTTCACCCATTCTTTCCCCGAGCACAAACACCGTACCACGCCGGAAGAGCATCAGCGCTGGTTGCTGGCAAAAGAGAAGAATCCGCCGTTGCTCCATCCGGTGGTACGCACCCATCCAGTGAGTGGGCGTCAGGCATTATTCGTCAATGAAGGATTCACTACTCGAATTGTTGATTTGAGTGATAAAGAGAGTGATGCGCTACTGCGTTTTCTGTTTGCCCACACCACAAAACCCGAGTTTCAGGTGCGCTGGCGCTGGCAGCAGGATGACGTGGCTATCTGGGATAACCGCGTCACTCAACACTATGCCAATGCGGATTATTTACCACAGCGGCGGATTATGCACCGGGCGACGATTTTGGGCGACAAACCGGTGTTCCGGCCTTAATCGGCTATCTTATTTGTTATTTTGAACTTGGGCAGTGCTCACAATCCTCACGTACTGTCTGTATGCTCCGGTTTTTGTGCGCTGGCCGCATTCAAACTAACTGTATCAATTACGCCCATTTTAGCTATTTTATTTTTGTCCAACAGTGCGCGCGCGGCGGTTTCGACGGCATCGACAGTGATGTCTTCGACCTGCGGGCCGGCGTGCAACAAAATGTGGCGGGTTAGTGGATACCAACGCAGATATTTCTCTGGCCGGGATTCAAACAAAGCCACCACCGGGATTTGCAGTGCTGAACTAATATGCACCGGCGCACTGTCGGCTGAAATCACCACATCCAACTGGCTGGCGGCAGCCACAAACTCATCAACCGAGGGGGTTAATAAAGGGCGGCCCGCGATACTTGCCAACTGTTGCTCACTTGGTGGCTCTTGAGGGTCATAAAGAATGATGATATCGGCCTGAACACTGAGTTTCAGCGCCAACTGTTGCCACTTCTCCCAACTCCAACGCCGTTGCGGGGCTTTGTTAGAGACAAAAAAACCGACCCGTGGCCGCTTTTTTTCACCGAGTTCTGTCTGCCATTTCGCCTGCAATTTGGGATCAGGATAGATATACAATTTGAGCGTATTGATATCCACCGAGTTTAACTCGGGCATCAGTGTAAAACCGGAGAGCGCTTCGTGGCGTATCGGCCGGTTAACAATATGGTCAGGATTGCGGTCATCAAACTCACTGGCTGGGGTATGCCAGCGGCTATCGGCCACATTAAGTTGCCTGGCGAACTGAATACTGTTTTTATTCATGCCGCCATTAGGAATAACCAGCAGATCAAAGCGCAAACGCCGTAATTGCCAAATCAAGGCCAAGCGATCAAGAAGGCCTTTAAGCCTGCCAGGTTGCTGATTTCGTTCACATTGCTTGCTGTAAACGTAAGTATGTACTGCACTGACATCAGGATTGCGTGCCAATGCTGCCCGGTTGTATTTGTTCGCTAAGACATGAATCTTAGCGGCAGGCCAACGCTGTTTGAGGGCATGTAAAAAAGCAGTCGTGCATATCATATCGCCAAGGAAATCAATTCGGATAACCAAAATGCGCTGCATTGATACTTCTTCCCAGAAATAGTTTTATGCCTTATTAGACATTAAAATCCTCTGAGCAATAACAAAAATAAACATCAATTTAATATCTATTTATGTAATGAATGTTTTTGCCATGCATAACGCGCGATAGTCAGTGTGCAACGCAGTGCCCGCCAGAACTCATGTTTGTTACCAATTCCACGGAATAGGGCTGAATGTAACTTCAATTGGCAGAACTTGGTGGCGAGTACGCTGCGTTCTGGCGAGGTGGATAATCTTTTGCGCATCAGCCCCAAAAAATGGCCGCTCTCTTGGTTAGCATGGCGGAGCAAAGCACGGCGTAAGTCGGGTTCTGCCGTGTCAGAAATATCAACTAATCCTTTGATAATGTTGATATAGCTGTTTGCCCGCAGTAAGAGATCTCGAGTTGAATGGGAGTGAGTGATTGAGCTGGGATTTGTGCGGTAGCCATAAAATGGTGCGGCACAGTAACCCACACGTTGTGCCACTAATGCCAGTTCGGCTGTCCACAGAATATCTTCATGTAACATTTTGGGGATGAATGCGAGCTGGTGGGCTTGAATAAGATCACGGCGAATGAGTTGCAGCCAGACATAATGTGGCCACTCATTGCGCTCAACACTCTCAATAATCCACTGTTTACCACTAAGCACCTGATCCCAAGACTGTTTATGCAGCAGTGGAGGGCTGGCGGGGTGATGGGGGGCAGTGACGAAGGGATAGCCATTGCCAATCAATAAGTCGAGTTTTTGTTGATTAGCTTGCTGTAACCAGGTTGATAAAGCTTCAGGATCCAGCCAATCATCTCCATCGGCAAAGGCAATCCAGGTTCCGGTCGCCCGGGCTATTCCAGCATTACGCGCCGCAGATAGCCCCTGATTCTGTTGATTGACGATGATGAGCCGGGAGTCGCGGCGCGCGGCGTTTTCTAAAACCGAGAGGCTGTTATCCGTCGAGCCATCATTAACAGCAATAATCTCTAATGATGGACAAGACTGATTCCATAACGAGTCGAGCAGCTCCGTGAGGTACGGCATACAATTAAATACCGGCACTATGACGGTAATATCCTTTTTATTCATAACCTTATTATCCTTAATATAGGTTTTTTTTTGAAAAGCGGGTTACCCCGCTTCGAATTGCCTGGTGATATTCTCCAACTGCTCTTGTGCATCCAACCAATGCATCTCAGTTTCTTCCAGCTTGGATTTCACCTGTGTCTGCTGCTGTAAGCATTGGGTGAGATCGCTCTTGCGAGCCATGTCGTACAGTGCGGAATCAGCGAGTTGCTCCTCAACTGCCGCTAATTCGGTACTGAGTTTATCCATCTGTTTTTCCAGCGTCATAATTTGCTTACGCAACGGCTGGGTTTGGCTGCGGAACTCAGCATCACGGCGTTTTTGGTCTTTGCGTTGCTGTGCGCTGTTGCCGGATAACTCTTTGCCGGGGTTATCTTGCTGGCTTTGTTGGCGCTGTACATCCACCAGAAACTGTTGATAATCCTCCAGATCGCCGTCGAACTGCTCCACTTTACCATCGTGTACCAGGTAAAGGTCATCAGTAGTTGACCGTAATAAGTGACGATCATGGGACACCACCACCAATGCACCTTCGAAATCAATCAGTGCCTCGGTCAGCGCCTGGCGCATATCAAGATCCAGATGGTTGGTCGGTTCATCCAGCAGCAACAGGTTAGGGCGCTGCCAGATAATCAGCGCCAATACCAGCCGCGCCTTTTCACCACCAGAGAAGCGGGCGGTAGGGTCGGTAACCTGATCCCCCTGAAAACCGTAGCCACCGAGATAATCGCGCAACTGCTGCTCCGGCTCCTTGGGGGCCAGGCGGCTCATATGTTGCAGCGGAGATTCATCTGCTCGTAAGAATTCAAGCTGATGCTGGGCGAAGTAACCCAGTTTAATCCCTTTGGACAGACCGATTTCACCACTTTGTGGCTCTAAAGTCCCTGCTAACAATTTGATTAAAGTGGATTTACCCGCGCCATTGCGGCCTAATAAACCAATGCGCGAGCCGGGCACCAGATTGAGCTTGATAGATTCTAAAATAGTGCGGTCACCATAACCGGCGCTGACTTTGTCCATCCGCAACAGCGGGTCTGGCAAGCTTTCCGGTGTGCGGAAACTGAAGTGGAATGGATTATCCACATGGGCCGGTGCAATCAGCTCCATCCGCTCAAGCATTTTAATGCGGCTTTGGGCTTGCTTGGCTTTGGTCGCCTGGGCGCGGAAGCGGTCAATGTAACTTTTCAGATGCGCGACTTTTTCTTGCTGATTCTGATACATCGATTGTTGTTGCGACAGCTTAGTCGCGCGCTGGCGTTCGAAAGATGAATAGTTACCGGTGTATTCATTCAGCGTTTGCTGTTCAATATGCAGAATTTTATCGATAATAGGATCAAGGAAATCGCGGTCATGGGAAATCAGCACCAGTGTGCCGGGGTAGCTTTTCAGCCATTTTTCCAGCCAGATCACCGCATCCAAATCTAAATGGTTGGTCGGTTCATCCAGCAACAGTAAATCAGAGCGGCAAACCAGTGCTTGCGCCAGGTTAAGGCGCATCCGCCAGCCGCCGGAAAATGAACGCACCGGCTGCTGTAATTGCTCTTGAGAAAAGCCCAGCCCGTGGAGCAAACTGGCAGCACGCGACTGAATAGTCCAGGCGTCGATGGCATCGAGTTTGCCATGCACGGTAGCAATGGCATGGCCGTCATTTTTTTCATTGGCGGACTGAAGTTCGGCCTCCAACTGACGATATTCGCGATCGCCGTCGATAACATACTCTATCGCCGGCACATCCAGAGCGGGGGTCTCTTGGTTGACCCAAGCCAGCGCCCAGTTACTGGGAAAAGTGGCATTGCCCCCATCGGCGCTGAGTTCGCCTTTGAGCAACGCCAACAGAGTGGATTTACCACAGCCGTTTTTGCCGACCAGCCCGACCTTTTGTCCAGGGTTAATCGTTGCTGTCGCGTTGTCCAGCAAGACACGAGTACCACGTCGAATTTGTAGTGAGGAAAAAACAATCATAGAGTGCCGTATGTTTAGGATATGTTAAATTATCATCCCCTTGGTTCTTGAGGTTGCCGACTGACAACGCCAATGACTTCGGGTACAAATCTTAGTCTTTTTGGTCTTTGCGAAGCATGGTAACGGAAAAACCGGACCCTGACGACGCTTTGGAGGGGAATGATGTCGCAGCCACCAAAGGTTTTGCTGCTGTATGCCCATCCGGAATCACAGGACTCGGTCGCTAACCGGGTTTTATTGCAACCGGTGCAGCAGCTAGAGCATGTCACTGTGCACGATTTATATGCACATTATCCGGATTTTTTTATTGATATTCACCATGAGCAGCAATTGCTCCGCGAGCATCAAATTATTGTCTTTCAACATCCTCTTTATACTTACAGTTGCCCGGCGTTACTGAAAGAGTGGCTGGATCGGGTGCTGGCGCGTGGTTTTGCGAATGGGGTCGGGGGGCATGCTTTGACCGGTAAATATTGGCGTTCGGTGATAACCACCGGCGAGCCAGAAGGAGCCTATCGTGTTGGCGGCTATAACCGCTACCCGATGGAAGATATTTTGCGGCCCTTCGAATTGACGGCAGCTATGTGCCATATGCATTGGATGAATCCGATGATTATTTACTGGGCACGGCGGCAGAAACCGGAAGTCCTGGCTAGCCATGCGCAAGCTTATGGGCAGTGGTTGCAGTCACCGCTACCGACGGGAGGGCACTGAATATGGAAGGCTCGGCGCTACTGACCGCGATTTTATTATTTTTATTTGCCGCTGTGGTGGCGGTTCCCATTGCCCAGCGCCTCGGTATTGGGGCGGTTTTGGGCTATTTGATTGCGGGTATCGCCATTGG
Organism: Yersinia thracica; assembly: GCF_902170565.1. GTDB lineage: Bacteria > Pseudomonadota > Gammaproteobacteria > Enterobacterales > Enterobacteriaceae > Yersinia > Yersinia thracica. Next base: position 36,438 of record NZ_CABHXX010000135.1, on the reverse strand, counting down.
CCCTTGGGGATTGGGCTTTATTCGTGATGTCGACGAAATACTCCATTTCTCCGAGCTGGGCGTTGTCTTCCTGATGTTTATCATTGGGTTGGAGTTGAACCCAGCCAAGCTTTGGCAGTTACGGCGCTCTATTTTTGGCGTCGGTGCGGGTCAGGTGGTGATAACCGCTGCGGTGCTGGGGGCATTACTCTACTTCAGCCATTTTGCCTGGCAGGCGGCGGTGATTGGCGGTATCGGTTTGGCGATGTCCTCAACCGCGATGGCATTGCAGCTAATGCGGGAAAAGGGCATGAACCGCAATGAAGGCGGCCAGCTCGGTTTCTCGGTGTTGCTGTTTCAGGATATGGCGGTGATCCCGGCCTTGGCGCTGATTCCTATTTTGGCCGGTGGCGGCGGGGCGGCGAATGATTGGGTCAAGATTGGCATCAAAATCGCGGCTTTTGCCGGCATGCTGATTGGCGGCCGCTATTTGCTGCGCCCATTATTCCGCTACATTGTGGCCTCTGGTGTGCGGGAAGTGTTCACTGCTGCGGCTTTGCTGGTGGTACTGGGTTCGGCGCTGTTTATGGATGCTCTGGGCCTATCAATGGCGCTCGGGACTTTTATCGCCGGGATATTACTGGCTGAAAGTGAGTTCCAGCATGAGCTGGAAATTGCCATCGAACCCTTTAAAGGGCTGTTGCTCGGGCTATTTTTCATCTCAGTCGGGATGGCTTTGAACCTCGGCGTCTTGTTTACTCATTTGCTGGATGTGCTGCTCGGTGTTCTGGCGCTGGTCTTTATCAAAGGCACGGTGCTGTATGGTTTAGCGCGGACATTTGGCTTGCGCCGTTCGGTGCGGCTGCAATTTGCTGGGGTGCTAAGCCAAGGGGGCGAATTTGCTTTCGTGTTATTCTCAGCGGCATTCTCTCAGCACGTGTTGGATGCTGAGCAACTGGCATTGCTGCTGGTGGTTGTCACTCTCTCAATGATGACCACGCCGCTATTGATGCAGGGGATTGACCGCATTTTGGTCCGCCGTTACAACGCGCAGGAAGAGAGCGACGAGAAGCCGTTTGTTGAAGATAATGACCCTCAGGTGATTATTATCGGCTTCGGGCGCTTTGGTCAGGTGATTGGCCGCTTACTGATGGCGAACAAAATGCGCATTACTGTGTTGGAGCGCGATGTCAGTGCCGTCAGTGTGATGCGCAAATACGGCTATAAAGTTTACTATGGTGATGCTACTGAGCTGGAACTGTTGCGGGCGGCCGGAGCGGAAAAAGCCAAAGCTATCGTGATCACCTGTAATGAGCCGGAAGACACCATGACGCTGGTGCATTTGTGCCAGCAACATTTCCCCAACTTACACATTCTGGCCCGTGCCAGAGGGCGTGTTGAAGCGCATGAGTTGCTGCAAAACGGGGTTAAAGATTTTACGCGCGAGACTTTCTCCAGTGCGCTGGAGTTGGGGCGAAAAACGCTGCTGGAGTTAGGGATGCATCCGCATCAGGCCTACCGAGCACAGCAACATTTCCGCCGTCTCGACATGCGAATGTTGCGTGAGCTGGTGCCGCAGCATCATGGGGATGTCGCGCAAATTTCCAGAATTAAAGAAGCCCGCCGTGAACTGGAAGATATTTTCCAACGAGAAATGCTGCATGAAAGTCGGCAGTTAGATGGGTGGGATGAATACGAATAATGCCGGAGAAAATGATGGCAATTACGTCAAATAGCAAGACAGCAACACGGAAAAGATTCATCGCCGGGGCTGTTTGTCCGCAATGTAAGGCACTGGATACGCTGGCTTTATGGCGTGAAGACCAAGTGGAAGTGGTGGAGTGTGTTAAGTGCGGTCACCATCAGCGTCAGACGGACGAACAGGTCAATCAGCATGTCCGTGAGAATGAACAAGTGATCGGAATTTTCGATCCAGAGTAGCGTTATTCTTCGTGTTTTTTTATGCTGGAGAGTACAGCGGTGCAGATTTCCGCTACAATCTGTGCCAATTTTTGTTCCAAGGGTAGGAGATATCATGAAAGTAGCAAAAGACTTGGTGGTCAGCCTGGCTTACCAGGTGCGTACAGAAGACGGTGTGTTAGTTGATGAGTCTCCGGTGAGCGCGCCGTTGGACTACCTGCACGGCCACGGTTCTCTGATCGCAGGTTTGGAAAAAGCGCTTGAAGGCCATGAAGCGGGCGACAGCTTTGACGTGCGTGTAAACGCCGACGAAGGTTACGGCAGCTATGATGAAAATCTGGTGCAGCGCGTACCGAAAGACGTCTTTATGGGCGTTGACGAGTTGGAAGTTGGCATGCGTTTCCTGGCTGATACCGATCAAGGCCCAGTGCCAGTCGAAATCACTGCTGTTGAAGGCGAGCACGTTGTGGTTGATGGTAACCACATGCTGGCGGGTCAGGATTTGAACTTCCACGTTGAAGTGGTTGCAATCCGTGAAGCAACAGAAGAAGAACTGCAGCATGGTCACGTACACGGTGAGCATGATCATCACCATGAGCACGGTGACGGTTGCTGCGGTGGCCATGATGAAAGTGACCAAGGTCATGAACATGGTAAAGGCGGTTGTGGTAAAGGCGGCTGCGGCTGTCACTAACATCTGACCTGCCACTAACATTTGATAGGGTCAGTCAAAAGCCAGCCTTGCGGCTGGCTTTTTGCTATTTATGTCAATCGAATTGCAACTGCGCGAGCTAATAGTGCGGCGGCGGTGGTTCTTCTGCTGGTGAAGCCATCATGGAAGACTGAGACTCTCGCAGCTTATCGGTCAATAAACGTAGATGCTCGCGTAATTTGGTTATTTCCATCTGGTGATCCGTCACGATCAAATTGAGTTCCTCAATCGTCACTTCCTGAAATGCCAGACGGCTCTCCAGCGTTTCTAGCCGTTGTTCAAACAGGGATTGTTCCATCTTAGTGTCCTCTTATAACTGCAAACCATACCCTCTGATCACTTTCCATTTGATGGTCGCTTTCTCTTCGACGGTCATAAAACAGGGGAGGGATAATTCTACTGGTAAAACCCCATTATTACCCTGCGAGGGTCAAGATATAGATAAAACGAAACTTCTTGTAGTAAAAAAAGTCTTAATATCACTTAATAGCATCTGCATAGAGATTGTTTTGTGTTCGCACAGACAGTTATAGTACAAGACACACTTATAATCGTTGCTTGGGGTAAGTGTCCTTAAGCCAATGGAGAAATGGATGAAATCACTGTTTAAAGTAACGCTACTGGCTACCACCATGGCGCTGACCCTGAATACCTCTGCGACTTTTGCTGCTGAAACAGCCAAAACTGCTGATGCGGCAGCAACGACAAATAGCGCATTTAAAAATGATGACCAACAATCTGCATATGCATTAGGTGCATCATTAGGGCGTTATATGGATAACTCCCTGAAAGAACAGGAAAAGTTGGGCATCAAACTGGATAAAGACCAGTTGATCGCCGGTGTACAGGATGCTTTTGCGAGCAAAAGCAAACTGACCGATGAAGAAATCGAAAAAACTCTGCAAGGTTTTGAAGCGCGCGTAAAAGCTTCTGCTCAGGCTAAAATGGAGCAAGATTCTAAAGAAAACGCCGATAAAGGTGCTAAGTACCGCGAAACCTTCGCTAAAGAAAAAAATGTGAAGAAAACCGCATCTGGCCTGCTGTACAAAGTAGAGAAAGCCGGTACCGGTGAAGCACCAAAAGACAGTGATACCGTGGTCGTTAACTACAAAGGGACTCTGACCGATGGTACTGAGTTTGATAACTCTTACAAACGCGGTGAGCCACTGTCTTTCCGTCTTGATGGTGTTATCCCTGGTTGGACCGAAGGCCTGAAGCAAATCAAGAAAGGCGGCAAGATAACTCTGGTTATTCCACCAGAATTAGCTTACGGCAAAACTGGCGTCCCAGGCATTCCAGCCAACTCTACTCTGGTATTTGATGTAGAGCTGTTGGATGTTAAAGCGGCACCTAAAGCTGATGCTCAAGAACAACAACCTGCTACGGACGCAAAAGCTAAAAAATAATTTAGCGCCTTTGTTGTCATAATCGGGTACTCGGTTCTGCTTATAACCGCTGCGATAATTGTCGTGGCGGTTTTTTTTGCGGTATATCTGTCTTCTGCTCGTTGATAACTTGACGATTTATGCTTTGTGGGCTTAACGTCAAGATCACGCGCAAACGCAAGGATTTTATCTCGGCATATTTGCTAGACTTAAAATTCAATATATTTGAGTTATGAGTCTGCCAACGATATTGAGACAGGCTTTATGTAGAGGATGGTGTCTTCGATGTCTAATTCGCTTCTCAGTAGCGAAACCAGTGAACTGGATTTACTGGATGAACGTCCGTTCAGTCAGACGGACCATGAAATACTCAAATCATACGAAGCTATCGTTGATGGCTTGGCGATGCTTATTGGCAACCATTGTGAAATAGTCCTGCATTCACTGGAAGACCTGAAAAACTCTGCGGTAAGAATTGCTAATGGCGAACATACAGGCCGGCAAATTGGTTCGCCGATAACCGACCTGGCCCTGCGGATGCTGCATGATATGGCGGGTGCAGACAGCAGTGTTTCAAGAGCCTATTTCACGCGCGCCAAAAGCGGTGTGCTGATGAAGTCTGTCACTATCGCTATCCGTAATCGCGACCAGCGCGTTATTGGTCTGTTATGTATTAACATAAATCTGGATGTGCCTTTCTCGCAAATCATTAAGACTTTCATGCCACCGGAAACTCAGGAGGTTGCTTCCTCAGTAAACTTTGCTTCATCAGTCGATGACTTGGTGGCGCAAACACTGGAATTTACTATTGAGGAAGTGAATGCTGACCGCAATGTGTCTAACAATGCGAAGAACCGCCAGGTTGTTCTCAATCTGTATGAGAAAGGTATTTTTGATATCAAAGATGCAATTAATCAGGTTGCTGAGCGGCTAAATATTTCCAAACACACGGTTTATCTCTACATTCGCCAGTTCAAAAGTGGCGATCTCGTGGGACACGAGCGTTAATGTCAGGGGCAAAGGTGGCGAAATATTGTCTGATGGTCACAGGCCCAGCCTATGGCACCCAGCAGGCCAGCAGCGCCTATCAGTTCGCCCAAGCACTGATAAGTTCAGGTCATAATTTGGTTAGTGTTTTTTTCTACCGCGAAGGTGTTTTGAATGCTAACCAATTAACCGCGCCTGCTAGTGATGAATTTGATTTGGTACGCGCGTGGCAGCAACTCGCGCTTAACCATTCGATTGAGCTAAATGTTTGTGTAGCGGCGGCATTGCGCCGTGGTGTTACTGACCAAAATGAAGCTGACCAACTCGATTTGGTGAGGGCGAATCTGCAACCCGGCTTTACCTTGAGTGGGCTAGGTGCACTGGCTGAAGCCGCATTAACCTGTGACCGCATGGTGCAATTTTAATGGCAGAGAATGGTAAGAATAGTATTGCTTTTGTTTTCACCCAAGGCCCGCATGGTAATTCAGCGGGGCGGGAAGGGTTAGATGCCTTGCTGGCAACTTCTGCTTTGAGTGAAGACATCGGGGTATTCTTTATTTCGGATGGTGTTTTGCAGCTTTTGCCACAGCAGCAGCCAGAAAAAATTCTCTCCAGAAACTATATTGCAACTTTCGGTGTCTTACCTCTGTACGATGTTGAGAATTGTTATATCTGTGAAGCCTCATTGCAGCAGCGTGGATTGAGTGAAGTGACGGATTGGATACTTGATGTTGCGGTGTTATCTCCGGTAAATTTACGCCGCCAATTGGCAAATTATGATGTTGTACTGACTTTCTAATGAGATTTAGGTAGCCATAATGCTGTATACCGTCAGTCATTCACCTTATCACTGCGATTTATCTGCATTGCTAAGATTAGTTACATCAGAAGATGAAATTCTATTTCTGCAAGATGGCGTGATGGCGGTTTTAAAAAATAGTGAAAGTCTTAACTTGTTGTTAAATAACCCCGCTTCGCTATTTGTATTGGAAGATGACGTTATTGCCCGTGGCTTGGGTGGTCAAATTTCAGACAAAATTACGCTAATCGGTTATACTCGCTTTGTGGATTTGACCCTAAAACATCAGCAGCAACTGGCATGGTAATGCAGTCAATGCTGTATATTTCTTGACACCTTAGATAGTCAGCCATAAAATTCTGCGTCCTCGTTCTCTGCCAGTAGTGCAAACGAGGGGGATTTATCACGTGTTTACGAAGCAAAAAACCAGGAGCTTTTTTAATAATGGCAACGATTAACCAGCTGGTTCGCAAGCCACGCAGCATGAAGGTTGCTAAAAGCAACGTTCCTGCGCTGGAAGCATGCCCGCAGAAACGTGGTGTATGTACCCGCGTATATACAACCACCCCGAAAAAACCTAACTCCGCACTGCGTAAAGTTTGCCGTGTGCGTTTAACTAACGGTTTTGAAGTCACCTCCTACATCGGCGGTGAAGGTCATAACCTTCAGGAACACTCCGTGATCCTGATCCGTGGCGGTCGTGTTAAAGACTTGCCAGGTGTGCGTTACCACACCGTTCGCGGCGCGCTTGACTGCTCAGGTGTTAAAGACCGTAAGCAATCACGTTCTAAGTACGGCGTGAAGAAGCCAAAGGCTTAATGGTTCTCCGTTAAGTAAGGCCAAACATTTTCACATTAATGTCAAAATAAACTCTTAGAGTTTTGGACAACCCTGAATTAACAACGGAGTATTTCCATGCCACGTCGTCGTGTAATTGGTCAGCGTAAAATTTTACCGGATCCTAAGTTCGGATCTGAATTGCTGGCTAAATTTGTAAATATCCTGATGGTAGATGGTAAGAAATCTACTGCAGAAGCAATCGTCTATACCGCGCTGGAGACCCTGGCTCAGCGTTCTGGTAAAGATTTTCTGGAAGCTTTCGAAGTAGCTCTGGACAACGTGCGCCCGACTGTCGAAGTTAAGTCTCGCCGCGTTGGTGGTTCTACTTATCAGGTACCAGTTGAAGTTCGTCCGGTTCGTCGTAATGCCTTGGCAATGCGTTGGATCGTTGATGCTGCTCGTAAACGCGGTGATAAATCCATGGCTTTGCGCTTAGCGAATGAACTGTCTGACGCAGCAGAGAACAAAGGTTCTGCTGTTAAGAAACGTGAAGACGTTCACCGTATGGCCGAAGCTAACAAGGCGTTCGCGCACTACCGCTGGTAATCACCACGCAGTAGTCATGCTACCCATGCGGGCGCTTTAAGCCAACCCGCATGGGTTAACCGAATGAACGCCCTAGGAATAGAGGAATCAAATGGCTCGTAAAACACCCATTGAGCGCTATCGTAATATCGGTATCAGCGCTCACATCGACGCCGGTAAGACAACCACTACCGAACGTATCCTGTTTTACACCGGTGTAAACCACAAGATCGGTGAAGTTCATGACGGCGCAGCCACCATGGACTGGATGGAACAGGAGCAGGAGCGTGGTATTACCATTACTTCTGCGGCTACTACCTGCTTCTGGTCTGGTATGGCTAAACAGTACGAACCACATCACGTCAACATCATTGACACCCCTGGGCACGTTGACTTCACTATCGAAGTAGAACGTTCCATGCGTGTTCTTGATGGCGCGGTAATGGTTTACTGTGCAGTTGGTGGTGTTCAGCCACAGTCTGAGACCGTATGGCGTCAGGCTAACAAATATAAAGTTCCACGCATTGCGTTCGTTAACAAAATGGACCGTATGGGTGCTAACTTCCTGAAAGTTGTTGGTCAGATTAAATCTCGTCTGGGCGCGAATCCAGTTCCATTGCAACTGGCAATCGGCGCGGAAGAGAAATTCACCGGTATTATCGACCTGGTGAAAATGAAAGCGATCAACTGGAACGAAGCTGATCAGGGCGTGACCTTCGAATACGAAGAGATCCCGGCTGATATGGCTGAACTGGCTGCCGAATGGCACCAGAATCTGGTTGAATCTGCTGCAGAAGCGTCAGATGAGCTGATGGATAAATATTTGGGCGGCGAAGAGCTGACTGAAGAAGAAATCAAGAAAGCTTTGCGTCAACGTGTTCTGCGCAACGAAATCATCTTGGTTACCTGTGGTTCTGCGTTTAAGAACAAAGGCGTACAGGCAATGCTGGATGCAGTTATCGACTATCTGCCAGCACCAACTGACGTTGAAGCAATCAACGGTATTTTGGACGATGGTAAAGATACTCCGGCTGTTCGTCACTCAGACGACAAAGAGCCGTTCTCTGCACTAGCATTCAAAATTGCTACTGACCCGTTTGTGGGTAACCTGACGTTCTTCCGTGTGTACTCTGGTGTTGTTAACTCCGGTGACACCGTGTTGAACTCAGTACGTTCACAGCGTGAGCGTCTGGGCCGTATCGTTCAGATGCACGCAAACAAACGTGAAGAGATCAAAGAAGTTCGTGCAGGCGACATCGCAGCAGCGATCGGTCTGAAAGATGTGACGACGGGTGACACTCTGTGTGATCCAGCTAATCCGATCATCTTGGAACGTATGGAGTTCCCAGAGCCAGTAATCTCTGTTGCCGTTGAACCAAAAACCAAAGCCGACCAAGAAAAAATGGGTATGGCTCTGGGTCGTCTGGCGAAAGAAGATCCATCATTCCGCGTTTGGACTGACGAAGAATCTGGTCAGACTATCATCGCTGGTATGGGTGAGTTGCACTTGGATATCCTGGTTGACCGTATGCGCCGCGAATTTAACGTGGAAGCAAACGTTGGTAAACCTCAGGTAGCCTACCGTGAAACTATCCGCGATACCGTTAAGGACGTGGAAGGTAAGCACGCTAAGCAGTCAGGCGGTCGTGGTCAGTACGGTCATGTTGTTATCGACATGTCTCCGTTGCCACCGGGTGGTGTTGGGTATGAATTCGTCAACGAAATCGTTGGTGGTTCTATTCCTAAAGAGTTCATCCCTGCTGTTGATAAAGGTATCCAGGAACAACTGAAAGCCGGTCCTCTGGCTGGTTACCCGGTTGTTGACGTTAAAATCCGTCTGCACTACGGTTCTTACCATGACGTTGACTCCTCAGAATTGGCGTTTAAATTAGCCGGTTCTATCGCCTTTAAAGAAGGGTTCAAACGAGCTAAACCAGTTCTGCTTGAGCCAATCATGAAGGTTGAAGTCGAAACCCCTGAAGATTACATGGGTGACGTAATGGGCGACCTTAACCGTCGTCGTGGTATCATCGAAGGTATGGAAGATACTGCTACCGGTAAAACCGTTCGCGTCAAGGTTCCGTTGTCTGAAATGTTCGGTTATGCTACTGACCTGCGTTCTCAGACTCAGGGCCGTGCTTCTTACTCCATGGAATTCCTGGAGTATGCTGAAGCACCTAGTAACGTCGCTAAAGCCGTTATCGAAGCCCGTGGCAAATAAGCTTTCGGGTTTAAAACAATGATCCAGTGCTCTCTCATAAGTGGGAGAGCACAAGAGTAAGGAATATAGTCGTGTCTAAAGAAAAATTTGAACGTAACAAACCCCATGTAAACGTCGGTACTATCGGCCACGTTGACCATGGTAAAACTACCCTGACTGCTGCAATCACCACCGTACTGGCTAAAACCTACGGCGGTAGCGCTCGTGCTTTCGATCAGATCGATAACGCACCAGAAGAAAAAGCACGTGGTATCACTATCAACACTTCTCACGTTGAATATGACACCCCGGCACGTCACTATGCGCACGTTGACTGCCCAGGGCATGCCGACTACGTTAAAAACATGATCACCGGTGCTGCTCAGATGGACGGCGCTATCTTGGTTGTTGCTGCAACTGATGGCCCTATGCCACAGACTCGTGAGCACATCCTGTTGGGTCGTCAGGTTGGCGTTCCATACATGATCGTATTCATGAACAAATGTGACATGGTTGACGATGAAGAGCTGCTGGAATTGGTAGAAATGGAAGTGCGTGAACTTCTTTCTGCTTACGATTTCCCAGGCGACGATATTCCAGTAATCAAGGGCTCAGCTCTGAAAGCACTGGAAGGTATTCCTGAGTGGGAAGCTAAAATTATCGAATTGGCTGAAGCATTGGATACCTACATTCCACTGCCAGAACGTGCTATTGATAAGCCATTCTTGCTGCCAATCGAAGACGTATTCTCTATCTCTGGCCGTGGTACTGTTGTAACGGGTCGTGTAGAGCGCGGTATCGTTAAAGTTGGTGAAGAAGTAGAGATCGTTGGTATCAAAGATACTGTTAAATCTACTTGTACCGGCGTTGAAATGTTCCGCAAACTGCTGGACGAAGGCCGTGCTGGTGAGAACGTTGGTGTTCTGCTGCGTGGTATCAAACGTGAAGATATCGAACGTGGTCAAGTTCTTGCTAAACCAGGTTCTATCAAGCCACACACTACCTTTGAATCAGAAGTTTATATTCTGAGCAAAGATGAAGGCGGCCGTCATACTCCGTTCTTCAAAGGCTACCGTCCTCAGTTCTACTTCCGTACAACTGACGTAACCGGTACCATCGAACTGCCAGAAGGCGTTGAAATGGTGATGCCAGGTGACAACATCAACATGGTTGTTACTCTGATTCACCCAATCGCAATGGACGACGGCCTGCGTTTCGCAATCCGTGAAGGCGGCCGTACTGTAGGCGCTGGTGTTGTTGCTAAAGTTATCGCTTAATTGTTTTATTGATTAATTACGTTATTGATCAAGTAAGAGGGCGCTTCGGCGCCCTTTTTTATTGCCTAAAGAAAATAATCTTAATTGAAATAACTCGCATTCTTATTTACACTGTGGATACTGGTTAAGAAGTGAGTCATTTTATGTATGTTTGCCTGTGTAATGCGGTATCTGACAAAGTTATCCGTAAAGCTGTGCGTCAGCACCATCCACATACCATTCAACAGCTGCGCCAATTAGTACCAATTGGTACAGACTGTGGGAAGTGCATTCGACAGGCCAGAGAAATCTTGATTGAGGAACGCGCTAACATTCCAGAAATGAATGATGTTGCCTAATAGTTAGCAGGGAGAAGTTTTCCCCACACTTTGCCATCTGGTACTACACTTTTAGTACTGGAAGCGGAGGGTATAACTATGAAAGGCGATAAAAGAATAATTGCACATCTCAATAAACTGCTCGGAAACGAGTTAGTTGCTATCAATCAATATTTTCTCCACGCCCGAATGTTTAAAAACTGGGGACTGATGCGCCTTAATGATAAGGAGTATCACGAATCAATCGACGAAATGAAGCATGCAGATAAATATATCGAGCGCATCTTATTCCTCGAAGGTATTCCTAACTTACAAGATTTGGGTAAGCTGAATATCGGCGAAGACGTTGAAGAAATATTGAAGTCAGATTTAGCTCTCGAATTAGCAGGAGCTAAGGATCTGCGCGAAGGCATTGCCTATGCTGATTCTATTCATGACTATGTCAGTCGCGATTTGTTGAAAGAAATTCTAGCGGAAGAAGAGGGTCACATCGATTGGCTGGAAACGGAACTGAGCCTCATTGAACGTTTGGGGATACAGAACTACTCCCAGGCTCAATTGGCAAAAGACTAGTTGTTTCCTCGCGGCACCGTCGTTTACTCAATCATAATATATTTAGTCAAAAGAGTGAGAACCGCCTTGGCCTCACTCTATTTCTCATTTACATACCGGCAAAAATAGACCTATTCCCCTCTAATTAAGTTATCTGGTAAGTTTTCGCATAGATTTTCAACACTGGCTTGCTTCCTGCTGGAATTTACGTATAATGCGCGGGCCTACCTAATCTTGATAGGCCAGATTGAAACTAATCTGTCGGTTACAGCCTGGTGCTGAAACCGAACAATACTCCCGATATGGGGGTTATATGTTGAACGATTACACTCCCCCATCAATCGAAATGGGTGCGAGGAGTAATCATTTACGTTTATAAATAATTGGAGCTCTGGTCTCATGCAGAACCAAAGAATCCGTATCCGCCTGAAAGCGTTTGATCATCGTTTGATCGATCAATCAACTGCGGAAATCGTCGAGACTGCCAAGCGCACTGGTGCGCAGGTTCGTGGTCCGATCCCGCTGCCAACTCGCAAAGAGCGCTTTACCGTTCTGATCTCTCCGCACGTCAATAAAGATGCGCGCGATCAGTACGAGATTCGCACTCACAAGCGTCTGGTTGACATCGTTGAGCCAACCGAGAAAACCGTTGATGCTCTGATGCGTCTGGATCTGGCTGCCGGTGTAGACGTGCAGATCAGCCTGGGTTAATCAGGTCATTGAGCGATTGAGAGGTTGAAACAATGATTGGTTTAGTCGGTAAGAAAGTGGGCATGACGCGTATCTTCACAGAAGATGGCGTTTCAATCCCAGTAACTGTTATCGAAATTGAAGCGAACCGTGTAACTCAGGTCAAAAGCCTGGAGAACGACGGATACCGTGCTGTACAAGTAACTACCGGTGCTAAAAAAGCTAACCGCGTTACTAAACCAGAAGCGGGTCATTTCGCTAAAGCTGGCGTAGAAGCTGGCCGTGGTCTGTGGGAATTCCGCCTTCCAGAAGGTCAAGAGTTCACTGCTGGTCAAGAAATTAGCGTCGAGATTTTTGCCGACGTTAAGAAAGTCGACGTTACAGGTACGTCTAAAGGTAAAGGTTTTGCCGGTACTGTTAAGCGCTGGAACTTCCGCACCCAAGATGCTACCCATGGTAACTCCTTGTCTCACCGTGTTCCGGGTTCTATCGGTCAAAACCAGACTCCGGGCAAAGTGTTCAAAGGCAAGAAAATGGCTGGCCACCTGGGTGACGAGCGTGTAACCGTTCAAAGCCTGGACGTAGTACGTGTTGACGCTGAGCGCAACCTACTGCTGGTTAAGGGTGCTGTACCGGGCGCTACCGGTGGCAACCTGATCGTTAAACCAGCTGTGAAGGCGTAAGGGGATAGCAATGGAATTAGTATTGAAAGACGCGCAAGGCGCGCTGACTGTTTCCGAAACTACCTTCGGTCGTGATTTCAACGAAGCGCTGGTACATCAGGTTGTTGTTGCTTATGCAGCAGGTGCCCGTCAAGGTACTCGTGCTCAGAAGACCCGCGCCGAAGTGACTGGTTCCGGTAAAAAACCGTGGCGCCAGAAAGGTACCGGCCGTGCGCGTGCAGGTTCTGTAAAGAGCCCAATCTGGCGTTCAGGTGGTGTGACCTTTGCTGCGAAGCCTCAGGATCACAGTCAGAAAGTAAATAAAAAGATGTACCGCGGCGCGCTGAAAAGCATTTTGTCCGAATTGGTACGTCAAGATCGTCTGATCATTGTCGAAAAGTTCTCTGTTGAAGCACCTAAAACTAAGTTGCTGGCGCAGAAGCTGAAAGATATGGCTCTGGAAGATGTACTGATCATCACTGGTGAACTGGACGAGAACTTGTTCTTGGCAGCTCGCAACCTGTACAAGGTTGATGTCCGTGATGTTGCTGGTATTGACCCAGTTAGCCTGATCGCCTTCGACAAAGTGGTTATGACTGCTGATGCTGTGAAGCAAGTTGAGGAGATGCTGGCATGATTCGTGAAGAACGTCTGCTGAAAGTACTGCGCGCGCCGCATGTATCTGAAAAGGCATCCGCTGCGATGGAAAAGAATAACACCATCGTTCTCAAAGTTGCCAAAGACGCGACCAAAGCAGAAATTAAAGCTGCAGTGCAGAAACTGTTTGAAGTCGAAGTCGAAGACGTTAACACCTTGCTGGTTAAAGGCAAGAGTAAGCGTCAAGGTCAGCGTGTTGGTCGTCGTAGCGACTGGAAAAAAGCTTACGTCACCCTGAAAGAAGGCCAGAATCTGGACTTCATCGGCGGCGCAGAGTAAGTCGGAGGAGTAAACAATGGCAATTGTTAAATGTAAACCTACATCTCCGGGTCGTCGCCACGTTGTTAAAGTGGTTAACCAGGAGTTGCATAAGGGTAAGCCTTATGCCCCGTTGCTTGAGAAATTAAGCAAAAGCGGTGGCCGTAACAACAATGGCCGTATCACTACCCGTCATATCGGTGGTGGCCACAAGCAACATTATCGTCTGGTTGACTTCAAACGCAACAAAGATGGTATCCCTGCTGTGGTTGAGCGTCTGGAGTACGATCCGAACCGTTCTGCGAATATCGCACTGGTTCTGTACAAAGACGGCGAACGTCGTTATATCCTGGCGCCAAAAGGCCTGAAAGCTGGTGACCAGATTCAATCTGGCGTTGATGCTGCAATTAAAGCAGGTAACACCCTGCCTATGCGTAACATCCCAGTTGGTTCAACGGTTCATAACGTAGAAATGAAACCAGGTAAAGGCGGCCAATTGGCTCGTTCTGCTGGTGCATACGTTCAGATCGTTGCTCGTGACGGTTCCTACGTTACTCTGCGTCTGCGCTCCGGCGAAATGCGCAAGGTTTTAGCTGATTGCCGCGCCACCTTAGGTGAAGTCGGTAACGCTGAACACATGCTGCGTGTGCTGGGTAAAGCAGGTGCTAGTCGTTGGCGTGGTATTCGTCCTACCGTTCGCGGTACGGCGATGAACCCAGTCGATCACCCACACGGTGGTGGTGAAGGTCGTAACTTTGGTAAGCACCCGGTAACCCCGTGGGGCGTTCAGACCAAAGGTAAGAAGACCCGTAGCAACAAGCGTACTGATAAGTTCATCGTACGTCGCCGTAGTAAAAAATAATTAGAGGATAAGCCATGCCACGTTCTCTCAAGAAAGGTCCCTTCATTGACCTGCACTTGCTGAAGAAGGTAGAGAAAGCGGTGGAAAGCGGAGACAAGAAGCCAATTCGGACTTGGTCCCGTCGTTCAACGGTCTTTCCAAATATGATCGGTTTGACCATCGCTGTCCATAATGGTCGTCAGCACGTTCCCGTTTTTGTTTCCGATGAAATGGTCGGTCACAAACTGGGTGAATTCGCGCCGACCCGTACTTATCGCGGCCATGCGGCCGATAAAAAGGCTAAAAAGCGCTAAGGTAGGAGGAAGAGATGGAAACTATCGCTAAACATCGCCACGCTCGTTCTTCTGCTCAGAAGGTTCGCTTGGTAGCGGACCTGATTCGCGGTAAGAAAGTGTCGCAAGCTCTGGAAACTCTGGCCTATACCAACAAGAAAGCTGCTGGTTTGGTTAAGAAGGTACTGGAGTCTGCCATTGCTAACGCAGAACACAACGATGGCGCTGACATCGATGATCTGAAAGTCACGAAGATCTTCGTAGACGAAGGCCCTAGCATGAAGCGCATTATGCCGCGTGCAAAAGGTCGTGCAGATCGCATCCTGAAGCGCACCAGCCACATTACTGTGGTTGTGTCCGATCGCTGAGACTCTGGAGACTAGCAATGGGTCAGAAAGTACATCCTAATGGTATTCGACTAGGTATTGTCAAAGCTTGGAACTCTACCTGGTACGCAAATACCAAAGAATTCGCTGACAACCTGGACAGCGACTTTAAAGTTCGCCAATTCTTGACTAAAGAATTAGCGAAAGCTTCCGTTTCTCGCATCGTTATCGAGCGTCCAGCGAAGAGCATCCGTGTGACTATTCACACCGCTCGTCCTGGCATCGTTATCGGCAAGAAAGGTGAAGATGTCGAAAAACTGCGTAAGGTCGTAGCGGATATCGCTGGCGTTCCTGCACAGATTAACATCGCCGAAGTCCGTAAACCGGAACTGGACGCAAAATTGGTTGCTGACAGCATCACTTCACAGCTGGAACGTCGCGTTATGTTCCGTCGTGCTATGAAGCGTGCTGTACAGAACGCAATGCGTCTTGGCGCTAAAGGTATCAAAGTTGAAGTAAGCGGCCGTCTTGGCGGTGCTGAAATCGCGCGTACCGAATGGTACCGTGAAGGTCGTGTTCCGTTGCATACACTGCGTGCGGATATCGATTACAACACATCTGAAGCGCACACCACTTATGGTGTAATCGGCGTTAAGGTATGGATCTTCAAAGGTGAGATCTTGGGTGGTATGGCTGCTGTTGAACAACCGGAACCGGCTGCTCAACCTAAAAAGCAGCAGCGTAAAGGCCGCAAGTAAGGAGAATCGCTGATGTTACAACCAAAGCGTACAAAATTCCGTAAGATGCACAAAGGCCGTAACCGTGGCCTTGCGCAAGGTACGGATGTTAGCTTCGGTGAGTTCGGCCTGAAAGCTTGTGGCCGTTGCCGCCTGACGGCTCGTCAAATCGAAGCAGCCCGTCGTGCGATGACACGTGCAATTAAGCGTCAAGGTAAGGTCTGGATCCGTGTATTCCCGGACAAACCGATCACTGAGAAGCCGCTCGAAGTGCGTATGGGTAAAGGTAAGGGTAACGTAGAGTATTGGGTTGCCCTGATCCAGCCAGGAAAAGTTTTATTTGAAATGGCTGGTGTACCGGAAGAAACTGCTCGCGAAGCATTTAAGCTCGCTGCAGCGAAACTGCCTGTAGGAACCACCTTTGTAACTAAGACGGTGATGTAATGAAAGCACAAGAGCTGCGTGAAAAAAGCGTTGAAGAGCTGAACACTGAGCTGCTCAACCTGCTGCGTGAGCAATTTAATTTGCGCATGCAGGCGGCTAGTGGCCAGCTGCAACAAACTCACCTGTCGAAACAAGTGCGTCGTAATATCGCACGTGTTAAGACTTTACTGACTGAGAAGGCGGGTGCGTAATGACTGACCAAATCCGTACTCTGCAAGGTCGCGTAGTTAGTGACAAAATGGAGAAATCCATGGTTGTTGCTATCGAACGTGTGGTGAAGCACCCAATTTATGGGAAATTCATCCGTCGTACGACGAAATTGCATGTACATGACGAGAACAATGAATGTGGAATCGGTGACGTGGTAGAAATCCGCGAATGCCGTCCATTGTCAAAGACTAAGTCTTGGACACTTGTTCGCGTTGTAGAGAAAGCGATTCTGTAATAGAGTAGCCAACTCGAACATAATAGACGGCTCAGAAAGTGGGCCGTTTATTTTTTCTACCCATAATCTGGAAGCGGTGTTATAATGCTGCGCCCTCATTCATGGGGCTTTTAAACGACCTATTCTGGGTCCTAAAGTAGTAGTTGACATTAGCGGAGCACTAACATGATCCAAGAACAGACTATGCTGAACGTGGCCGACAACTCCGGTGCACGTCGCGTAATGTGTATCAAGGTTCTAGGTGGCTCGCACCGTCGCTACGCAGGCATCGGCGACATCATCAAGATCACCATCAAGGAAGCAATTCCTCGTGGCAAGGTGAAGAAAGGCGATGTTCTGAAGGCGGTAGTGGTGCGCACCAAGAAGGGTGTACGTCGCCCGGACGGTTCTGTCATTCGCTTCGATGGCAACGCTTGTGTTATTTTAAATAATAACAGCGAGCAGCCAATCGGCACGCGTATTTTTGGGCCGGTAACTCGTGAACTGCGTAATGAGAAGTTCATGAAAATTATCTCTCTGGCACCAGAAGTACTCTAAGGAGCGAACCATGGCAGCGAAAATCCGTCGTGATGACGAAGTTATCGTGCTAACCGGGAAAGACAAAGGTAAGCGCGGTAAAGTAAAGAATGTCCTGTCTGCTAGTAAGGTCATTGTTGAAGGTATCAACCTGGTTAAAAAACATCAGAAGCCGGTTCCGGCCCTGAACCAACCAGGTGGCATTGTTGAAAAAGAAGCTGCAATTCAAGTTTCCAACATTGCGCTGTTCAACGCGGCAACTGGTAAGGCTGACCGTGTAGGCTTTAGATTCGAAGACGGCAAAAAAGTCCGTTTCTTTAAATCTAATAGCGAAACTATCAAGTAATTTGGAGTAATACGATGGCGAAACTGCATGATTACTACAAAGACGAGGTAGTCAAACAACTGATGTCTCAGTTTGGCTACAACTCTGTCATGCAAGTCCCTCGGGTCGAGAAGATCACCCTGAACATGGGTGTTGGTGAAGCGATCGCTGACAAGAAACTGCTGGACAATGCAGCAGCTGACTTGGCAGCAATCTCCGGTCAAAAGCCGTTTATCACCAAAGCACGCAAATCTGTTGCAGGCTTCAAAATCCGTCAGGGCTATCCGATCGGCTGTAAAGTAACCCTGCGTGGCGAACGCATGTGGGAATTCTTTGAGCGTCTGATTACCATTGCTGTTCCACGTATCCGTGACTTCCGTGGCTTGTCCGCTAAGTCATTCGATGGCCGTGGTAACTACAGCATGGGTGTGCGCGAGCAGATCATCTTCCCGGAAATCGACTACGATAAAGTCGATCGTGTACGTGGTTTGGATATTACCATTACCACTACTGCGAAGTCCGATGATGAAGGCCGTGCATTGTTGGCTGCTTTTAAATTCCCATTCCGCAAGTAAGGTAGGGTTACTGATGGCTAAGCAATCAATGAAAGCACGCGAAGTCGTTCGCGTGAAACTAGCTAACAAATACCGCGCTCAACGCGAGGAATTAAAAGCTATTATCTCTGGTGTGAACTCATCCGACGAAGATCGTTGGAATGCTGTTCTGAAGCTGCAGTCTCTGCCGCGTGATTCCAGCCCGTCCCGTCAGCGTAACCGCTGCAACCAAACTGGTCGTCCGCATGGTTTCCTGCGGAAGTTCGGGTTGAGCCGTATTAAAGTCCGTGAAACCGCAATGCGCGGTGAAATCCCGGGCCTTAAAAAGGCTAGCTGGTAATTGTCACCAATTGAATCACGGGAGTAAAGACAGATGAGCATGCAAGATCCGATCGCGGATATGCTGACCCGTATCCGTAACGGTCAATCCGCAAACAAAGTCGCGGTCACCATGCCTTCCTCCAAGCTGAAAGTGGCAATTGCCAACGTTCTGAAGGAAGAAGGTTTTATTGAAGATTTTAAAATCGAAGGCGACACCAAGCCTGTTCTGGAATTAGCACTTAAGTATTTCCAGGGTAAGGCAGTGGTAGAAAGCATTCAACGTATCAGCCGTCCAGGTTTGCGCATCTATAAGAAAAAAGATGAGCTGCCAAAAGTTATGGCCGGTTTGGGTATCGCTGTTATTTCTACCTCTAAAGGTGTTATGACCGATCGTGCAGCTCGCCAAGCTGGTCTTGGTGGCGAGATTATCTGCTACGTAGCTTAATTCGGGAGGAAAGAATGTCTCGTGTTGCAAAAGCACCCGTCGTCATTCCTGCCGGCGTAGAGGTAAAACTCAACGGTCAGGTTATTTCGATAAAGGGTAAGAACGGCGAGCTGACTCGTACCGTCCATAGCGCTGTTGAAGTTAAGCAAGAAGAAAATACATTGACTTTCGCTCCACGCGAAGGCGCTGTAGACGGTTGGGCCCAAGCGGGTACCACTCGTGCACTGCTTAATGCAATGGTCGTTGGTGTTACCGAAGGCTTCACTAAGAAGCTTCAATTGGTAGGTGTAGGTTACCGTGCCGCAGTTAAAGGCAACGTGGTGAATTTAGCTTTAGGCTTCTCTCATCCAGTTGACCATGAATTGCCGGCTGGCATTACTGCTGAATGCCCGACCCAAACTGAAATCGTGCTGAAAGGCGCTGATAAGCAGGTGATTGGTCAGGTTGCAGCAGATTTACGTGCCTACCGTCGTCCTGAGCCTTATAAAGGCAAGGGTGTCCGTTACGCCGACGAAGTCGTGCGTACCAAAGAGGCTAAGAAGAAGTAAGGTAACACTATGGATAAGAAAGCAGCTCGTATCCGTCGTGCGACCCGCGCACGCCGCAAGCTCAAAGAACTGGGTGCGACTCGCCTGGTGGTACATCGTACCCCACGCCATATTTACGCGCAGGTTATTGCACCAAACGGTTCTGAAATTTTGGTAGCAGCTTCTACTGTAGAAAAAGCTATCAATGAGCAATTGAAGTACGCCGGCAACAAAGATGCCGCCGCAGCTGTAGGTAAAGCTGTTGCAGAGCGCGCATTGGAAAAAGGGATCACGAAAGTATCCTTTGACCGTTCCGGTTTCCAATATCATGGTCGAGTCCAGGCACTGGCAGATGCTGCCCGTGAAGCTGGCCTTCAGTTCTAAGGTAGAGGTGTAAGATGTCTCACATCGAAAAACAAGCTGGCGAACTGCAGGAAAAGCTGATCGCGGTAAACCGCGTATCTAAAACCGTAAAAGGTGGCCGTATTTTCAGCTTTACCGCACTGACAGTAGTTGGTGATGGTAACGGTCGCGTTGGTTTTGGCTACGGCAAAGCACGCGAAGTTCCGGCAGCGATCCAAAAAGCGATGGAAAAAGCCCGTCGCGCTATGATTAATGTTGCTTTGGATAACGGCACTCTGCAGCACCCTGTTAAAGGTGCTCACACAGGTTCCCGTGTATTCATGCAACCAGCTTCTGAAGGTACCGGTATCATCGCCGGTGGTGCAATGCGCGCCGTCTTGGAAGTTGCAGGGGTTCATAACGTTCTAGCTAAAGCATATGGTTCTACTAACCCGATTAACGTGGTTCGTGCAACTATCGCAGCTTTGGAAGATATGAAATCTCCAGAAATGGTCGCTGCTAAGCGTGGTAAGTCCGTCGAAGAAATTCTAGGGAAATAACCATGGCAAAGACTATTAAAGTAACTCAAACAAAAAGCAGTATCGGTCGTTTGCCGAAACACAAGGCAACTCTGATCGGTTTAGGTCTGCGTCGTATTGGTCATACTGTAGAGCGTGAGGATACTCCTGCTGTGCGTGGTATGGTCAACTTGGTTTCCTACATGGTTAAAGTTGAGGAGTAACAGATGCGTTTAAATACTCTGTCTCCGGCTGAAGGTGCCAAGCATGCGCCGAAGCGTGTAGGTCGTGGTATCGGTTCTGGCCTGGGTAAAACTGCTGGTCGTGGTCACAAAGGTCAGAACTCACGTTCTGGTGGTGGCGTACGTCGTGGTTTTGAAGGTGGTCAGATGCCTTTATATCGTCGTTTGCCGAAATTCGGCTTCACCTCTCGCAAAGCTATGATCACGGCAGAAGTTCGTCTGTCTGAACTGGCTTTAGTGGAAGGCGACGTAATCGACCTGAACACGCTGAAAGCCGCTAACGTTGTTGGTACCCAGATTGAGTTCGCGAAAGTTATGCTTTCAGGCGAAATCACTCGTGCGGTAACTCTTCGTGGTCTGCGTGTCACCAAAGGCGCTCGTGCTGCTATCGAAGCTGCTGGCGGTAAAATTGAGGAATAAGTAGCAGATGGCTAAGCAACCAGGATTAGATTTTCAAAGTGCTAAAGGCGGATTAGGCGAACTGAAGCGCAGACTTTTGTTTGTTATCGGTGCGCTTATTGTTTTCCGTATCGGCTCTTTTATTCCGATTCCTGGTATCGATGCCACTGTGCTTGCTAAATTGCTCGAGCAGCAGAGAGGGACCATCATTGAAATGTTTAACATGTTCTCTGGTGGTGCTCTCAGTCGTGCTTCTATCTTTGCCTTGGGTATCATGCCGTATATTTCGGCATCGATTATTATCCAACTGCTAACGGTGGTTCATCCAGCGTTGGCAGAAATAAAGAAAGAAGGGGAGGCTGGCCGTCGTAAGATTAGTCAGTACACCCGCTATGGCACGTTGGTATTGGCTATATTCCAATCGATCGGTATTGCTACCGGTCTGCCGAATATGCCTGGGATGCAAGGTCTGGTAATCAATCCAGGCTTTGCCTTCTATTTTACCGCTGTTGTTAGCTTGGTCACAGGGACGATGTTCCTAATGTGGCTTGGCGAACAGATTACTGAGCGTGGTATCGGTAACGGTATTTCAATCATAATCTTTGCTGGTATTGTTGCCGGTCTTCCACCTGCAATAGCCCATACCATCGAGCAAGCTCGGCAAGGCGACCTGCACTTCCTCCTGTTGCTGTTGGTTGCAGTATTAGTGTTTGCAGTAACCTTCTTCGTTGTTTTCATTGAACGTGGTCAACGTCGTATCGTCGTTAACTATGCTAAACGTCAACAAGGTCGTCGTGTTTATGCAGCACAGAGCACACATTTACCGTTGAAAGTGAATATGGCTGGGGTTATCCCTGCAATCTTTGCTTCCAGCATAATTCTGTTCCCTGCCACGATTGCATCATGGTTCGGGGGTGGAACAGGCTGGAACTGGCTGACGACTATTTCGATGTATTTGCAGCCGGGACAGCCGCTTTATGTGTTACTCTATGCGTCTGCAATCATCTTCTTCTGTTTCTTCTACACGGCGTTGGTGTTTAACCCACGTGAAACAGCAGATAACCTGAAGAAGTCCGGTGCATTCGTGCCAGGAATTCGTCCGGGAGAGCAAACGGCGAAGTACATCGATAAAGTAATGACGCGTCTAACCTTAATTGGTGCGATGTATATTACTTTCATCTGCCTGATCCCGGAGTTCATGCGTGACGCGATGAAAGTACCATTTTACTTTGGTGGTACCTCCCTACTTATCGTAGTGGTGGTCATCATGGACTTTATGGCTCAAGTGCAAACTCTGATGATGTCTAGTCAGTACGAGTCTGCATTGAAGAAAGCAAACCTGAAAGGCTATAACCGCTAATTCAGGGATGTTTGAGAAGTTACGGAGAGTAAAAATGAAAGTTCGTGCTTCCGTCAAGAAATTATGTCGTAACTGCAAAATTGTTAAGCGTAACGGTGTCGTTCGCGTAATCTGCAGTGCCGAACCAAAGCATAAACAGCGTCAAGGCTGATTTATCTTGCATATTTTTCTTGCAAAGTTGGGTTGAGCTGGCTAGATTAGCCAGCCAATCTTTTGTATGTGACTGCAATGCTATTTGAGTATCCTGAAAACGGGCTTTTCAGAATGGTATTGCTGTATAAAATAGTAGGAGTGCATAGTGGCCCGTATAGCAGGCATTAACATTCCTGATCAGAAACATACCGTTATCGCTTTAACAGCGATCTTCGGCATCGGTAAGACCCGTTCACAGGCTATCTGTGTTGCTGCGGGTATTGCTGAAAATGTTAAGATCAGTGAGCTGTCTGAAGAGCAAATCGAGAAGCTGCGTGACGAAGTTGCCAAGTACGTTGTAGAAGGTGATCTGCGTCGTGAGGTGACCCTGAGCATCAAGCGTCTGATGGACCTTGGGACTTATCGTGGTTTGCGTCATCGTCGTGGTCTACCAGTTCGCGGTCAGCGTACTAAGACCAACGCACGTACCCGTAAGGGTCCGCGTAAACCGATCAAGAAATAATCGGGGTGATTGAATAATGGCAAAGGCACCTATTCGTGCACGCAAGCGTGTAAGAAAGACAGTCTCTGACGGTGTGGCTCATATCCATGCTTCTTTCAACAACACCATCGTTACCATTACAGATCGTCAAGGTAACGCATTGGGTTGGGCAACAGCAGGTGGTTCCGGTTTCCGTGGATCTCGTAAGTCTACTCCGTTTGCAGCGCAAGTTGCAGCAGAGCGCTGCGCTGACGCAGTGAAAGAATACGGTATCAAGAATCTGGAAGTTATGGTTAAAGGACCTGGTCCGGGCCGTGAGTCTACTATCCGTGCGTTAAACGCGGCTGGTTTTCGCATCACTAATATTACTGATGTGACTCCGATCCCTCATAACGGTTGTCGTCCGCCGAAAAAGCGCCGCGTATAACGCTGCTTTTAGGTTTGTTGGAGAGAGAAAATGGCAAGATATTTGGGTCCTAAGCTCAAGCTGAGCCGTCGTGAGGGCACAGACCTGTTCCTTAAGTCTGGCGTTCGCGCGATTGACACCAAGTGTAAGATTGAACAACCACCTGGCCAGCACGGTGCGCGTAAACCGCGTCTGTCTGACTACGGTGTGCAGTTACGTGAAAAACAAAAAGTTCGCCGTATCTATGGTGTTCTAGAACGTCAATTCCGTAACTACTATAAAGAAGCAGCACGTCTGAAAGGCAACACCGGTGCAAACCTGTTGCAATTGCTGGAAGGCCGTCTGGATAACGTAGTTTACCGTATGGGCTTTGGCGCAACTCGTGCTGAATCACGTCAGCTGGTTAGTCATAAAGCTATCATGGTAAATGGTCGCGTTGTTAACATCGCTTCTTATCAGGTATCTCCGAATGACGTAGTCAGCATCCGTGAGAAAGCTAAAAAGCAGTCTCGTGTTAAGGCAGCTTTGGAGCTGGCTGAGCAGCGTGAAAAGCCGACTTGGCTGGAAGTTGATGCTGTCAAGATGGAAGGTGTGTTCAAACGTATTCCTGAACGTACTGATCTGTCTGCGGACATTAACGAACACCTGATCGTCGAGCTTTACTCCAAGTAAAGCTTAGTACCAAAGAGAGGACACAATGCAGGGTTCTGTGACAGAGTTTCTAAAACCGCGCCTGGTAGATATCGAGCAAGTCAGTTCGACGCATGCCAAGGTGACCCTTGAGCCGTTAGAGCGTGGCTTTGGCCATACTCTCGGCAACGCACTGCGCCGTATTCTGCTTTCATCTATGCCGGGTTGCGCTGTGACCGAGGTTGAGATTGATGGTGTACTACATGAGTACAGCACCAAAGAAGGCGTACAGGAAGATATCCTGGAGATCCTGCTCAACCTGAAAGGGCTGGCGGTGAGAGTTCAGGGTAAAGATGAAGTTATTCTTACCCTGAATAAATCTGGCATTGGCCCTGTGACTGCAGCCGATATCACCCATGATGGTGATGTCGAAATCGTCAAGCCGCAGCACGTTATCTGCCACCTGACCGATGAAAACGCATCTATTAGCATGCGTATCAAAGTTCAACGTGGTCGTGGTTATGTGCCGGCTTCTGCCCGAATTCATTCGGAAGAAGATGAGCGCCCGATTGGTCGTCTGTTAGTAGACGCATGCTATAGCCCTGTAGAGCGAATTGCCTACAATGTTGAAGCAGCGCGTGTAGAACAGCGTACCGACCTGGACAAGTTGGTTATCGAGATGGAAACCAATGGTACGATCGATCCTGAAGAGGCGATCCGCCGTGCGGCAACTATCTTGGCTGAACAGCTTGAAGCTTTCGTTGACCTACGTGATGTACGTCAGCCGGAAGTTAAAGAAGAGAAGCCAGAGTTTGATCCGATCCTGCTGCGCCCTGTTGACGATCTGGAATTGACTGTCCGCTCTGCTAACTGCCTCAAGGCAGAAGCTATCCACTACATCGGTGATCTGGTACAGCGTACCGAGGTTGAGTTGCTGAAAACGCCTAACCTGGGTAAAAAATCTCTTACTGAGATTAAAGACGTGCTTGCATCACGTGGTCTTTCTTTAGGCATGCGCCTAGAAAATTGGCCGCCGGCTAGCATTGCTGATAACGAGTAACCGGATCACAGGTTAAGGTTTTACTGAGAAGGATAAGGTCATGCGCCATCGTAAGAGTGGTCGTCAACTGAACCGTAACAGCAGCCATCGCCAGGCTATGTTCCGTAACATGGCCGGCTCTTTGGTTCGTCATGAGATAATCAAGACGACCCTGCCGAAAGCGAAAGAGCTGCGTCGCGTTGTTGAGCCGCTGATTACTCTTGCCAAGACCGACAGCGTAGCTAATCGTCGTCTGGCATTCGCCCGCACTCGTGATAACGAGATCGTGGCAAAACTGTTTAACGAGCTAGGCCCGCGTTTCGCGAGCCGCGCCGGTGGTTACACTCGCATTCTGAAGTGTGGCTTCCGTGCAGGCGACAACGCACCGATGGCTTACATCGAGTTAGTTGATCGTGCTGCATCGCAAGCAGAAGTAGTTGCTGCAGAGTAATCTGTAAACGCGTAAAAAAACCGGGCTTGCCCGGTTTTTTTACGTCCAAAATTCAGCAACATGGTTTCCATCCTTCATCTCTTTGCACCTTGCCACTTATTATTTATCTGCCAATCCATTAATCTTAACTAGCACTCCATTTTATGGGGCTGATTGGAGGGTATATGGGATTAGTCGACGAATGGGCTGAAAGACACATTATTAATGCTCAAGAGAATGGAGAACTGGATAATCTTTCGGGAAATGGCAAACCCTTATTGCTTGATAATGACACCTTTGTTCCTCCTGAACTTAGAGTCGGCTATAGATTATTGAAGAATGCCGGATATCTCCCTCCAGAATTACAGGATAGACAGGAAGCATTGACTATCACGGCTCTGTTGTCACAGTTCGATACTCGTCATAATGACTACTCAGGTTTACATAAGAGATTGGTTTTATTGGAGTTAAAATTAAAACAAGCAGGCTTTAGTGCTGATTTCTTGCATAGCGAATATCAAGGTAAAGTGACAGATAAATTGTCCAAAGAGGAATAATAAATGTTAAAGATAGGCCAGCTCGCTAAACTTGCAGATGTTACACCCGATACTATCCGCTATTATGAAAAACAAGGGATGATGGAGCATGGTGAACGCACGGAAGGTGGCTACAGACTTTACACTGAACAAGATTTGCAGCGTTTACGTTTTATTCGTTATGCAAAGCAGCTTGGTTTTACATTAGAGACAATTGCTGAGTTATTATCGATCCGTGTCGATCCTGAGCACCACACCTGCCAAGAGTCTAAAGCAATTGTAGATTCTCGGTTACATGATGTGGAAAGCAAGATCACTGAGTTGAAAAAGATGCGGGAGTCTTTAAAACGGCTTAGTAATGCATGTTGTGGTAGTACGCACGCCACGACTTATTGCTCAATTTTGGAGGCACTGGAGCAAGGAGCAACTGAAGAGTTAGCGAGGGACTAATTTTTTTAGAAGGTGGGTTTTAATCCGTATCTACAGACAGTATTATTCGTGGGTTTTTTAATCAACATTTCATTAGTGAGATACTACTATGACGACATATCGGCATACAAAAGGGAAAATTAAAGACAATGCGCTGGAAGCCCTGCTCCATGATCCACTATTCAGGCAACGTATTGAGAAGAATGCTAAAGGTAAAGGGAGCTACCAGCGTAAAGAAAAACACGGTAAAGGCGGTAACTGGGAGGCCAGTGGTAAGCAATCAATAGATTTATTACCACTGACCTTCTTGATTTCAACGCAATAAAAAAGCCATCAATTTGATGGCTTTCTACATTTAATAAAGCTGAAATTATTTTGGTTGTTGTGCTTTTAGTAAGTCACGAATTTCAGCGAGCAGTTTTTCTTCTGTTGTTGGTGCTGGCGGTGCCGCAGGCTCTTCCGCTTTTTCACGGCGTAGTTTATTCATTAGTTTAACGGCTGAGAAAATAGCGAGTGCCACAATGACGAAATCAAAGACGCTTTGAATAAAACTACCATAATTCATTACAACAGCAGGTATAGTTCCTTCGGCAGCACGTAATACGAAATGGAATTGTTTGAAATCGACCCCACCGAGCAATAAACCTAATGGTGGCATAATGATATCGGCAACAAGTGAGGAAACAATTCTACCAAATGCAGCCCCAATAATTACCCCGACAGCCAAGTCGACCACATTGCCACGCATGGCAAATTCACGAAATTCCTTCATAAAACTCATAACTAACACCCCCTTTAAAATGAACTACTTAATCTTAGCTAAATAAAACTGGATACAGCCATAATTATAGGAAAATTTTTCCATTATCAATGGGAATAGTTTTAATTTAATCACCATTTATTACAAGAAGAATGGACTTGGCTGGAACAGCCGCTCCACATCAGGGACGAATTTTTTGTGAGTAATAAACATTATTACATGATCGCCCTGTTTAATAATGGAGTTACCATTCGCAATAATGACTTCGTCACCACGAACAATTGCCCCAATAGTTGTACCCGGCGGCAGCTTTATATCTTCAACCATTCGGCCTACCACTTTTGATGTTGTTTCATCGCCGTGGGCAATGGCTTCTATTGCTTCAGCAACACCTCGTCTTAATGACGATACACTGACAATATCGGCTTTGCGGACATGACCTAATAACGCGGAAATAGTAGCTTGTTGTGGCGATATAACAATATCAATAACACTTCCCTGAACCAGATCGACATAGGCACTGCGCTGGATTAATACCATTGCCTTTTTAGCTCCCATGCGTTTTGCCAACATAGCTGACATAATATTTGCTTCATCATCATTGGTAATGGCGATAAAAACATCAACCTGTTCAATATGTTCTTCTGCTAACAATTCCTGATCTGATGCGTCACCATAAAATACGATAGTATCGTGCAGCATTTCTGCTAATTCGGCCGCACGTTGCTGGTCGCGTTCGATTAACTTTACGCTGTAATCTTTTTCCAACCGTAACGCTAAGCCCGCCCCTACATTCCCACCACCAACAATCATGATGCGCTTATAAGGTTTTTCCAGCCGTTGCAATTCACTCATTACAGCCCGGATATGCTGCGAGGCAGCAACAAAGAAGACTTCATCACCCGCTTCAATAATTGTCGAACCCTGCGGGCGAATTGGCCGGTCTTGACGAAATATTGCCGCGACTCTGGTATCAATATGCGGCATATGTTCACGTAAAGATGATAATGCATTCCCGACTAATGGCCCGCCATAATAGGCTTTGACCGCCGCAATACTGACTTTACCTTCAGCAAAATTCACCACCTGCAAAGCCCCCGGGTATTCAATGAGTTTATAGATGTAATCTATAACTAACTGTTCCGGTGATATTAAATGGTCAATAGGAACCGCTTCCGGTAGAAAGAGTTTATCTGCTTCACGAATATACTCAGCTGAACGAATGCGAGCGATGCGATTTGGTGTGTTAAATAGCGAGTAAGCGATTTGGCAGGCAACCATATTAGTTTCATCGGAGTTAGTCACTGCCACCAACATATCGGCATCTTCTGCCCCAGCTTCCCGCAAAATACGCGGGTGCGACCCATGCCCTTGCACGACTCGAAGATCAAATTTATCTTGTAGCTGGCGTAGCCGACCAGAGTCGACATCAACGACCGTGATGTCATTGTTCTCACCCACCAGATTTTCTGCCAGGGTACCGCCCACTTGCCCCGCCCCAAGAATAATTATTTTCATAGCGCTCTCTGTTTCACACTGAAATTAGGTTTGAGGCAGCAAAGGCCACGACTATTTTTTGATCAACTTTGCATAATAAAAACCATCGCCATCCTCAGGATGTGGCAGGTTTTGTCTACCGGGCGCTGAAGTTGTACCGGTTTCGACCAATTCTGCTTCACTGTGCCGTTGCAGGAAAGCGGCTATCTGCTGCTGATTCTCTTCTGGCAATATAGAGCAGGTAGCATAAACCATTACGCCACCTTGCTTTAGTTTAGGCCAGATAGCTTCAAGTATCTCAGATTGAAGTTGGGCCAGATCGGTAATATCGCTGTCTCGGCGCAACCATTTGATATCGGGATGCCGGCGAATAACCCCGGTTGCTGAGCAAGGGGCATCTAACAGAATTCGGTCGAATTGCTGTTCACCGCACCATTCATCCGGGGTTCGGCCATCACCAACTCGCACGTCCGCATGTAATTTCAGACGTTGTAAGTTCTCTTTAACTCGGCTGAGACGCTGTTCATCTATATCGATAGCTAATACATGGGCCTTTGGCGCTGCTTCCAATATATGAGTTGTTTTACCACCTGGTGCGGCACACAAATCGAGGATCTGTTCACCATTTTGCGGATCAAGCAGATCAACACAGCCTTGTGCTGATGCATCTTGCACTGTTACCCAGCCGAGTTCAAAGCCGGGGAGAGCACCAACAGCACAAGGTGTAATAAGGCGAACAGCATCAGGATAAAAATCATGAGGCAGAGCATCAATATTGGCTTGTTTCAACAGCTCAAGGTATTCACTGCGTGAATTATGTAGCCGACTTACACGCAGCCACATTGGCGGTTTTTGATTATTTGCATCCACAATCTGCTGCCATTGATCCGGATAGGCGTGTTTAATCCGCGCCAGCAGCCAGCTTGGATGCAGATAGTGACTCTCGTTATTTGCAGCTCGCTCTAATAATTCCACTTGCTGGCGCTGGAATTGGCGCAGTACCCCATTAATAAGCCCTTTTAATTGGGGGCGTTTCAGTGCGGTAGCCCCCTCAACTGTTTCCGCCAGCGCTGCATGAGGGGGAATGCGCGTGTATATCAGCTGATAAAGTCCAACCATAATCAAATAATGAAAAATGCGCTGTTTGCCAGTCATCGGGCGTGCCATTAATTGCTTGATACACCATTCGAGCTGCGGTAAAACACGCAAAGTGCCAAAACACAACTCCTGCAGCAATGCGCGATCTTTATCGGAAATATTTTTATGTAGCCCAGGTAAAACGGTACTGAGCGATTGCCCCTGATCCAATACCTGGCTAATTGCTTTGGCAGCGATGCTGCGGAGATTATATGTGTTTTTCATAACCAAAAAAGCCGACAAACGTCAGCAAATAAAGGGAAAGTAGCCCGATGATGAAGTATCGGGCGATGAAACTTATACCCGTTGGGTATATGATTAAATAGATCTTTTATGCTAACGGGTTACCGGGAGTAAACCATTCGCGCCGCGAATTTAACAAATCTGCTGCTGACATCGCTTTCTTTCCAGCCGGTTGCAGTTGCGTGATATTCAAAACACCATCAGCGGTGGCAATTTGAATGCCATGCTTATCGGCCTGAATGATTGTTCCAGGTGAGACATTATCAACAGTCGCGAGCACTTGTGCTTGCCAAACTTTGATCGGCTGCTCATCAACAACGAAATAGCTGACTGGCCAAGGATTAAAGGCGCGAATACAGCGCTCTAACTGAACAGCAGAAAGTGACCAATCTAATTTGGCTTCCTCTTTGCTCAGTTTTTCTGCATAGGTAACTTGCGCTTCGTCCTGTACCTCGGGCTGTGCACGGCCTTCGGCCAATTGTTGCAGTGTGACTAATAAGCCCTGCGGGCCAAGTTGCGCCAATTTATCGTACAGTGTCGCACTGGTGTCTTCTGGCTGAATATCACACTCAATCTTATGCAACATATCACCGGTATCCAGCCCGATATCCATTTGCATGATAGTTACACCGGTTTTTGCATCGCCGGCCCATAATGAGCGTTGGATCGGAGCAGCGCCACGCCAGCGCGGCAACAGGGAACCATGGACATTAATACAACCTAATCGCGGCATGGCCAAAACAGATGCTGGCAGAATCAAGCCATAAGCAACCACCACCATAATATCCGCGTTAAGATCGGCAACTAAATGCTGATTTTCTTCCGGACGTAATGATTTTGGCTGAAAAACGGGAATGTTGTGTTGTTCAGCTAATACCTTCACCGGGCTGGGGGTAAGCTTATTTCCTCGGCCTGCCGGGCGGTCAGGTTGAGTGAAAACAGCCACAATCTGATGTTGAGAAGACAACAACGCGCCTAAATGGCGCGCTGCAAAGTCAGGAGTTCCGGCAAAAATAATCCGCAAAGAGTCAGACACATTGGTTTCCTGCAATTAATTGGTTTCCTGTATTAGAATCGGTTAGTCGGCCCGAGCATTTAGCTTGGCCATTTTCTCCAGCTTCTGGCGGATACGCTGACGTTTCAGTGGAGATAAATAATCCACAAACAGTTTGCCCACCAAATGATCCATTTCATGCTGGATACAAATTGCCAATAAGTCATCAGCTGCTAGCTCGAACGGTTTACCGTCACGATCCAGCGCCCTGATTTTGACTTTTTCAGCCCGAGGAACTAACGCGCGTTGCTCTGGAATGGATAAGCAACCTTCTTCAATACCGGTTTCACCGCTTTTTTCCAACAGTTCAGGGTTAATCAACACTAAACGTTGGTCACGATTTTCCGAGACATCGATGACGATAATTTGCAGGTGAACATCCACTTGTGTTGCAGCAAGGCCAATACCTTCCTCTGCGTACATGGTTTCGAACATGTCGTCCACAATACGCTGGATTTCACCATTGACTTCTTTTACCGGCGCTGCAATTTTGCGCAGCCGCTCGTCTGGGTAATGTAATATTTGTAATACTGACATAAATATCTAGATCTGCGTCCGAGTAGTGAATGATATTCAATCTCTATTCTAGACATTTCCGGCCATGATTGACAGCATCGTCTACCAATTGAACAAATCGGCGTCAGTTTAGGAAGTATGCCAGGGAGGCGATATGTTAGCGGCAGAATTATGGCTCAGGATGAGCTACGTCAAAGGGCTCGGGGCAATAAAAAGCAGCGCCTTGGTAAGGCGGTTACTGGCCAGCGGTGATGTTCACCTTGGGAGGTTGGCCGCCTATGGGTTAAATCCCCAGCAATGTCAGCAATTTACTCAGGTCGACCTCCATTATATTGACGCCACCCTGACCTGGCTGGAACACCCCTCTCATTACTTACTCACATATGGCGAGCCGAGCTATCCACCGCGTTTAGCCCATATTTCTGCTGCTCCCTTGGTGATTTTTGCCTCCGGTGAGCTTGATGTCCTTTATCGTCCACAAATTGCTATGGTGGGGAGCCGCCATTTTAGCCATTATGGCGAACAGTGGGGGCGATATTTCGCTTCAGAATTGGCTCAAACTGGGTTAGTCATTACCAGTGGTCTGGCTGTGGGGATTGACGGAATCTGCCATAAGGCGGCCCTGAATGCTAAAGGAAAAACCATTGCTGTATTAGGTAGTGGATTGGAGTACATATACCCACGTCGTCACAGTCAATTAGCGCGCGAAATTGAGTATCAAGGTGGGGCTTTAGTCTCCGAGTTTCTGACAACAGCATTACCTATCGCCGCTCATTTTCCTCGAAGAAACCGTATTATCAGCGGATTAAGTTCCGCAGTGTTAGTTGTTGAAGCAACAATGAAAAGTGGCTCTTTAATTACTGCCCGCTATGCTATGGATCAAGGCCGAGATGTTTTTGCAATTCCGGGGCCACTCGGCAGCGCAACCAGTGAGGGGGTTCACTGGCTAATTCAGCAGGGGGCATACTTGGCCAAATCTGCTCATGAGGTTGCTGAACAGGTTGGCGGTTCGCTGCAATGGATATCATTGCCCGATAAAGTAATTATTTCTTCATCTGAGGAGCAAGTTGAATTGCCATTTGCCGATGTGTTGGCTAACGTAGGAGATGAGGTGACACCCGTTGATGTCGTCGCCGAACGTGCCGGCCAACCTGTGCCAGATATCGTTAGCAAATTGCTCGAACTGGAGTTAGCAGGGTGGATCGCAGCTGTACCCGGCGGCTATGTCCGATTAAGGAGGGCAGGCCATGTTCGACGTTCTAATTTACTTATTTGAAACTTATATGCATAACGAGTCGGAAATGCTTGTTGATCAAGACAGGATTACTGACGATCTTGCACAAGCAGGTTTCTATCGTGAGGATATCAACAACGCCCTGAACTGGTTAGAGGCTCTCGCCGATCTACAAGAAGGGCAGAAAGCACCTTATCTCTATGCTGCTGATCCACAAGCACTGCGTATTTACACAGCGGAAGAGTGCCAACGTTTGGATACCACTTGCCGTGGTTTTATCCTATTTCTTGAACAAATTCAGGTATTACATCTTGATACCCGTGAGATGGTTATCGACCGCATTATGGCGTTGGACTCGAATGAGATTGACCTAGAGGATCTCAAATGGGTTGTGTTGATGGTGCTGTTTAACATTCCGGGTTATGAAAGCGCCTATCAGCAGATGGAAGAGTTACTTTTTGAAGTCAATGAAGGTTATTTACACTAAGTGGTAATATCACTGGCAAATAACTTTATATAGAAGGCGTTATGACAAAAACAGTTACTGCTAAGGATAATGGGTCGTGTCCGGAGTGTGGATCGGCGTTAGTCATACGCAGCGGCGATCATGGCCCATTCCTTGGTTGCTCACATTATCCTGGTTGCCAGTACATGCGCCCGCTGAAAGCGCAATCTGACGGCCATATCGTGAAAGTTCTGGAAGGGCAACATTGCCCTGAATGCGGTTCAGAAATGGTGTTGCGGCAAGGGCGTTTTGGTATGTTTATTGGCTGTAGCCAATATCCGCAATGTGATCATACCGAAGTTATTGATAAACCAGATGAAACATCAATAGACTGCCCGCAGTGTGGTCAAGGAAAATTGCTACAGCGCAAATCTCGGTTTGGAAAAGTCTTCCATGCTTGCAATCGTTATCCCGATTGCCAGTTTACAATTAATCAGCAACCCATTACTGGAGAGTGTGTTTATTGCCACTATCTATTGTTAATGGAAAAGAAAACAGCACAAGGCGTAAAACGTTTTTGCGCCAGCAAGTTATGCGGGAAGGCAGTAGTCAGTGAGTAATAACAACGTGAGTAAGCCAGAGAATAGTGCCGTTTTGGCGGATGTGTTGCGGGCATTGCAACAAGAAGAGGTTATTGCCTACCCGACAGAGGCTGTGTTTGGGTTGGGCTGTGATCCTGATAGTGAAAAGGCCGTTAATGCTTTATTAGCATTAAAACAGCGGCCATGGCAGAAAGGGCTGATTCTAATTGCCGCCAATTATGAACAGTTAAAACCGTATGTGAATGACGCGGCACTAAGT
Source organism: Yersinia thracica (assembly GCF_902170565.1). Classification (GTDB taxonomy): domain Bacteria; phylum Pseudomonadota; class Gammaproteobacteria; order Enterobacterales; family Enterobacteriaceae; genus Yersinia; species Yersinia thracica. Next base: position 2,192 of record NZ_CABHXX010000135.1, on the reverse strand, counting down.
GATGCTCAGCGAGAGGCTATTTTTTCCTGTTGGCCTGGGCCGGTAACTTGGGTTATTCCTGCCCACCCTGAAACACCACGCTGGCTAACGGGCAGCTTTGATTCATTAGCCGTGAGAGTCAGTGACCACCCACTTGTACAGCAGCTTTGCTCGGAGTATGGCAAACCTTTGGTTTCAACCAGTGCCAACTTAAGTGGCCAAGAACCTTGCCGTACAACTGAAGAAGTTAGAATGCAATTTGGTGTTTCACTGCCCGTATTCACTGGTTTGGTTGGAGGGCGTTTGAATCCATCAGAGATCAGAGATGCTTTAACCGGTAAACAATTTCGTCAAGGATAGGAAATAGCATGGATCAGAAGTTTGCAGTGTTTGGTAACCCAATTGGGCACAGTAAGTCACCAAGGATCCATGCGCTCTTCGCTGAGCAAACTGGCATTGAATATCGCTACGGTATGGTTTTGGCTCCTAATGAAACCTTTGAAGAGACATTAATGTCTTTTTTTGCGGACGGAGCGATAGGGGCGAACATAACGACACCGTTTAAAGAACGTGCTTATGCAAAGTGCGACGAATTGACCGATCGTGCGTCACTGACCGGTGCTGTCAATACCATTAAGCAATTAAAAGATGGGCGCTTGTTGGGTGACAACACCGATGGCATTGGTTTACTCAGTGATCTTGAGCGACAGGATCTGATCCAAATAACCGACCGTATCCTATTGGTGGGGGCTGGTGGGGCAGCTCGGGGCGTGATCTTTCCTTTACTTTCCTATGGCTGTAAGGTCGTTATCACTAACCGGACTTATGCTCGCGCACAGCAACTTGCAGAAGTATTCCATCATTTAGGGGATATAGATGCTATCGAGATGCAAGATCTGAGTGGGCAGCAGTTTGATTTAATCATCAATGCGACAGCCTCGGGTATTTATGGTGAAGTACCAAACTTACCTATGGATATTATTAGCCCACAAACCCGTTGCTACGATATGTTCTATCAGGCTGATATTACGCCGTTTTTAGCCTGGAGTGCGTGCTTGGGGGTGACGAACTATGCCGATGGTTTGGGCATGCTGGTGGGGCAGGCGGCGCATGCTTTTCAGTTATGGCATAGTGTGATGCCTGAAATTACTCCTGTATTAAATCAGCTGCGTGATGAGTTAGGTAAATAGAAAGTCACTGAATAATGCAGGGAAGATATGGTTAATTCCCTGCATCAGAAATTAATCTCTATTTGGTTTCTGCTAGATAGTCATCTTTCCAGCGCACATAGTTACCCGCAGAATAAAGCAGGCCTTCTAATTCAGCAGGCGTTAAAGGGCGGACTTGTCTGGCTGGGCTGCCCATATAAAGGTGGCCACTAACCAGTTTTTTTCTAGGAGAAACCAAACTACCCGCTCCAATCATCACATCATCTTCTACAATGGCACCATCTAACACGATGGAGCCCATTCCCACTAATACCCGATTGCCAATAGTGCAACCGTGGAGCATGGCTTTATGCCCGACAGTCACATCTTCGCCAATAATCAGCGGGTTCCCCTTGGGATTATGTTCTGAGTGATGGGTAACATGTAACACGCTACCGTCTTGAATATTAGAACGTGCGCCAATGCTAACCTGATTAACATCACCACGAATGGCAACCAACGGCCAGACACTGACATCATCACCCAAAATAACATTACCAATGATCACACTGGATCTATCGATCATGACGCGTTCACCTAGCGCAGGTAAGTAATGAAGATAAGCGCGAATAGTATCGGACATAATAATAGCCTCTTTATAAGAAAGTATTTTACCGGCAATACTAGCCTTTGTTGATGGAATTACAACCAATCGGCGGTGGGGATCGCCATGAAAATACCGCGGATCGGCCAAGATCTGCACGTAAGGAGTGAAAAGTATTCAAACAGAAGAAAAACGCGAGAAAAGAGTTGTGCAAAAAATTCGACTCCCTATAATGCGCATCCATCGAGACGGCACACAACGAATCAAGTAGTTAAGTGACCGGCGAAGAGAACAGAGAAATTCAACGAAATTAGTAGTTGACTCTGAATGAGGAAAGCGTAATATGCGCACCTCGCGTTACCAACCACGGGTTGCTAACGCACTGCTCTTTAACAATTTATCAGACAATCTGTGTGGGCACTCGCAAGACGATATCGAAGCCTGTTTCGGCAGGCAGAAGC
>NZ_CABHXX010000134.1 GCF_902170565.1 Yersinia thracica | reverse complement strand
CTTTTAGCGCTTTTTCAAAATCGAAAGATTGAGTCATATGTCATTCCTCTTTTTAAATACTTTAGCGGAATGACACAGAATTTCTAATACTCCTCATGAAATTGCAGGTGAGAGCGATGTTTATTCACCTGCAATTCCAGTGACTTTAGCAATACTAAAAACCAGATTTAGCGACCGCTGGTCAGTTTTTCCAGGTCAGCTTCAATTTCAGCAATCTTATTGGTCACTACACTCTCTAAATGACGCAAGTCATCCAGAATCTTACGTTTCAAATCAACTTCAACTTGATCGCGTTTGCACAGTTGATCAAGTTCATCAATGACATAGCGTAGATTTGGGTTGATTTCATTGATTTCTTTATAGCCATGACCAGCATTATCAGCGACCACTGTTTTGCGCTGGCGTGGGTATTTGAACTTCACACTCTTAGCAAAAAATTCACCTTTATCTTTGCGGAAGTAAATTTTCAGAATGTCGTTATTGGCCTCCTGACGCAGGCTATAGCGATCGACATCTTCTGGTTGTGTGATTCCTAAGCTTTTCAGATTGTCATACATAGCGCCACCTTTTTAGTTTTATCCCTTTCATATTTGGAATTGCTGGGGATTAGCTTGCGGTCTCCCTGTAAATGCCAATTACTTTAGGTATATATTCCACAGATTATGATTATGACGGTAATTTTCGCCAAAAAATGTGATGAACTCACAAGGCAAAAAAATAGCGGGTAATTAGCCCGCTATCTTCAATCTTAGTCGATGGTGCGTAATAACTCATTAATGCCGACTTTTCCGCGGGTTTTCGCGTCCACTTTCTTCACGATAACCGCGCAGTACAGGCTGTAGCTACCGTCTTTTGATGGCAGATTACCTGAAACGACGACAGAACCCGCTGGAACACGGCCATAATGGATTTCGCCGGTTTCGCGGTCATAAATACGGGTGCTTTGACCAATGAAAACGCCCATGGAAATAACCGAGCCTTCTTCAACAATAACCCCTTCGACCACTTCTGAACGCGCGCCGACAAAGCAGTTGTCCTCGATAATGGTTGGGTTAGCTTGCAGTGGCTCCAATACGCCGCCAATGCCAACGCCGCCAGACAGATGAACATTCTTACCGATTTGTGCGCAAGAACCCACTGTTGCCCATGTGTCGACCATGGTGCCCTCATCAACAAAAGCACCGATATTAACGTAGGAAGGCATCAGTACAGTATTACGCGCAATGTATGCGCCTTTACGCACGGTTGCCGGAGGTACGACACGGAAACCTTCACGTTGGAAACGGGCTTCATCATAGCCAGCAAACTTCATAGGGACTTTATCGTAGTAACGCGTTTCTGCGCCTTCCATAACCTGGTTGTCATTGATGCGGAAAGACAGCAGCACGGCTTTTTTCAGCCATTGGTGAGTGACCCACTGGCCATCAATCTTTTCTGCAACACGTAGCGCGCCGGTATCCAGCAGATCAATCACGTGGTTAATCGCTTCGCGTGTTACGGTGTCAACATTGGCCGGAGTGATATCTGCGCGGCGTTCGAAAGCGGTTTCAATAACGTTCTGTAGTTGCTGCATACTGTTCTTTCCTGATGTTTTACCCTTTGCTTGAAGTCGCTGCGGTGTGAGCTATAACTCCAAGGACGTTGGGTGGTCGATTGTAAGAAAATTAATGACTAAAAAGGTATTTGTATCACAGTTTATCGTTCGGATTGAGGGTATCTGTCAACCGTTGTGCTAATTCACGGCGAGTTTCAATGCTCAAAGCACGGCGGTCTTTATCTGCTAACACAAATAAATCCTCTACCCGCTCGCCGATTGTGGTGATGCGCGCACTGTGCAGTGATAATCCTAAATCAGCAAAAATGTCACCGACACGCGCTAATAAGCCGGGTTGGTCGAGCGCAATGAGTTCCAGATATGTCCGGCGTTCGTTGTGTGTTGGTAAGAAGTTGGTTTCAGTCTGTACGCTGAAATGCCGTAACTTGGGCGATAACCGCCTGACTCGTGGGTGTTGATAGTTTTGTCGAGTCATCGCTTGCTGCAAAGCATGGATGATAATAGGGTGCCGGTCTTGTGCCAATGGGCTGCCATCCGGCTCCAACACAATAAAAGTATCCATCGCCATGCCATCTCGATTAGTAAAAATCTGAGCGTCATGAACACTTAGGTTTCGGCGATCCAACTCACCGACAACAGCGGCAAATAATGACGGACGATCAGGGCACCAAATAAAGATTTCTGTCCCACCCCGTGTGGCCTGACGGCTTACCAGCACCAAGGGTTTGGTTGAGTCATGCTCCAGTAAATGACGGGCATGCCAGGCTAATTGATTGGGCGAATGGCGCAGGAAGTAATCTGCTCTACAGCGGCTCCAAATACGGTGCAGCGCTTCTTCATCAATATTATCCATGCGCAGCAATGCCAGCGCTTGTAGCCGATGATGGCGGACGCGCTCGCGTAAATCCGGGCTGTTTTGCATGCCGCGGCGCAGTTGCTTCTCTGTGGCGAAATAAAGTTCGCGCAATAGGCTTTGTTTCCAGCTATTCCATAGGTTTTCATTGGTGGCACAAATATCGGCCACTGTCAGGCTGACTAAATAACGCAGACGAGTTTCACTTTGCACCTCTGCGGAGAATTGCTGGATAACCGCCGGGTCTTGAATATCTCGGCGTTGAGCTGTCACTGACATCAATAGATGGCAGCGGACTAGCCAGGCAACTAATTGGGCCTCGCGTGAGTTCAGCCCATGTTGCTCGGCAAATTCCAGCACATCGTGAGCGCCCAATATTGAATGGTCACCCCCTCGTCCTTTGGCGATATCGTGGAACAGCGCCGCGAGCAGCAATAATTCAGGCTGAGGTAAACGCGGATAAAGTTCGACACAAAGAGGATGGCGTGGGCGGGTTGTTTCATCGGCGAAACTTTCGAGTTTTAGTAACACCCGGATAGTGTGCTCGTCGACGGTATAAGCATGAAAAAGGTCAAACTGCATTTGCCCGACAATACTGCCCCATTGCGGCATATAGGCCCACAGCACGCTATGGCGATGCATAGGTAACAGCGCACGGGAAACCGCCCCTGGGTGGCGCAAAATGGCCATAAACAGCCTGCGTGCTTCAGGGATATTGCATAATGACTGTTTCAGGTGCCGACGTGCATGGCGTAAACGGCGCACGGTAGTGGAGTAAATGCCCTTGATGTCCTGATTGCGCACCATGAGATAGAACATGCGCATTATAGCTTCAGGTTTATCAACAAAGAGATTTTCATCACGCAGATCGATTAAATCGCCACGCAACTGAAACTCATCATCCAGTGGTCGTGGTTTCTCATTGGCATCCAGCGCTAAGATGGCTTCATCAAATAGCTGTAACAGCATGTTGTTCAGTTCACTGACCCGGCGCGTCATACGATAAAAATCTTTCATCATACGTTCGACCGGCTCATTACCTTCGCCTTGATATTGCAGAAGTTGGGCAACACTCAGTTGGCGATCAAATAACAGGCGGTTGTCGTAGCGGGTCAGAACCAAATGCAAAGCAAAGCGGATGCGCCACAAAAAACTTTGGCTTTCAATCAGTTCGTTACGCTCGGCTTTAGTGAGAAAACCAAAATCAACCATTTCACTTAAAGATGTTGCGCCGAAATGGCGGCGGGCAACCCACTGTAAGGTATGAATATCTCTTAAGCCTCCGGGGCTGCTTTTAATATCTGGCTCCAGATTATAACTGGTGCCGTGATAGCGTTTATGCCGCTCTTGTTGCTCAACCAGCTTGGCATGGAAAAATTGGGGGGAGGGCCAGAAATTTTCGCTGAAAATATGTTTTTGCATCTGTAGGAACAGCGCGACATCGCCACAAATTAGACGCGATTCAATCATATTGGTGGCAACAGTGAGGTCGGCTAAACCTTCCAGTAAACACTCTTCCAGTGTGCGCACACTATGACCAACTTCCAGCTTCAAATCCCATAACAACGTAATTAATTGGCCGACTCGCGGAGCTTGTTCGTCGTTCAGGCGTTGTTTGGTCAGAATCAGGACATCGATATCAGATAGTGGATGCAATTCACCACGACCATAACCGCCGACGGCGACCAGTGCGGTTTCTGGCACATCATCAAAGCCATAGAATGTCCACAGTCGCCGCAACAAGTGGTCGATGTAATCACTGCGCGCAGCAATTAATGTCTCTGCACTGATTCCGCCATTGAATGCATCAGCCAACCAAGACTGGAAAGTCTCTAGCCGTTGCTTGAGTATCGGGCAATTCAGCTCGCTATCAAGATAGGTGGTCGGGGATGCGGGCTGCTCAGGAATGACCGGTGTGGTTATCAGCGATAGAGTATGCTCGGAGTGATTGTCAGACATATATTCCCCGTTGATAATAAAGACGCAACCCATAAAAAAACCGGCGGATGCCGGCTTGTCATATTACTCGTGCGTTATGATGTTGGGAATGGTGTCATCCTTGCGCAACGTCATTATTTCGCAGCCGTTATCAGTGACCACAATAGTATGCTCATACTGCGCCGACAAGCTGCGATCTTTAGTTTTTACTGTCCAACCGTCTTTCATGGTGCGGATGCGATAATCGCCAGCATTGACCATAGGTTCAATGGTGAAAGCCATACCGGCTTGCAGGACAACGCCACCGTCATCAGCGTCGTAGTGCAGAACTTGTGGCTCTTCATGGAAACCTTCACCAATGCCGTGGCCACAATATTCACGGACGACAGAGAAGTTTTCCGCTTCGACAAACTTCTGGATTTCTTTACCCAAGGTGCGCAGGCGGATACCCGGTTTGACCATTTTGATAGCCAGATACAGGCTCTCTTGGGTCACTCGACACAAACGCTCACCGAGGATGGTTGGTTTGCCGACAATAAACATTTTTGACGTGTCGCCATGGAAGCCGTCTTTAATCACGGTCACGTCGATGTTCACGATATCGCCATCTTTCAGGACTTTTTCGTCACTTGGAATGCCGTGGCAGATAACTTCATTGACCGAAATACACACTGACTTCGGAAAGCCGTGATAACCAAGACAAGCTGAAATCGCTTGCTGGTGATTGGTAATATGATCGTGACAAATACGATCAAGCTCGCCGGTAGTGACGCCTGGTTTTACGTGAGGTTCAATGATTTCCAGCACTTCAGCAGCCAAGCGGCCAGCAACGCGCATTTTTTGAATATCTTCAGGTGTTTTGATTGAGATTGCCATGCAAAAGTGTCCGTAGGGGCTGTAAGTATCAACCAGCCGCCGTGATATGAATAAGCAGGTAAATATCATATACCCTAAAAAAGCTGTCGCTAATGGTATCAGCCCAGCAATTTGCTGCCAAACTTTCCTTTGCAGTGACGACATTAAATACAACAAAAGTTGGTGTGTTGTGGCTGTTTATGGTATAAAGCGCGCCGGCGAATCGTACTATTTTCTTTGTTAGGAAATTATTCTTGGGTCTCTCTAGGGAGCCTGTGCATGTTCTGATAAGAAAGTACTATTTAGTCGAGTAATACCAATCGCACTCATATGTGTAAATAACACACACGTGTCGACACATACGCCGGGGTGCCCTAAAGTTTTTGATGATTATCAATCGCTTATGGGGTCGGCGTTATGGGACACGTGGAGGCATAACCCCAACTGATACTATAGAGGTTTTAATCATGGCAACTGTTTCCATGCGCGACATGCTCCAGGCCGGTGTTCACTTTGGTCACCAGACCCGTTACTGGAACCCGAAAATGAAGCCTTTCATCTTCGGCGCACGTAACAAAGTTCACATCATCAACCTGGAAAAGACCGTACCATTGTTCAATGAAGCTCTGGCTGAATTGAAAAAGATCTCTTCCCGTAAAGGTAAGATCTTGTTCGTTGGTACTAAACGCGCAGCAAGCGAAGCGGTAAAAGACGCTGCCAACAACTGCGACCAGTTCTTCGTGAACCATCGCTGGTTGGGCGGGATGCTGACTAACTGGAAAACTGTTCGTCAGTCCATCAAACGTTTGAAAGATTTGGAAATCCAGTCTCAAGACGGCACCTTTGACAAGCTGACCAAAAAAGAAGCGCTGATGCGTACTCGTGAACTGAACAAGCTGGAAAACAGCCTGGGCGGTATCAAAGACATGGGCGGCTTACCAGACGCACTGTTCGTTGTTGATGCTGATCACGAACACATCGCTATCAAAGAAGCTAACAACCTGGGTATCCCGGTATTCTCTATCGTTGATACTAACTCCGATCCAGATGGCGTTGACTTCATCATCCCAGGTAACGATGACGCAATCCGTGCAGTTAAACTGTACCTGAGCGCTGTTGCTACTGCCGTCACTGAAGGTCGTTCTCAAGATCTGGCCGTTCAAGCGGAAGAAAGCTTCGTAGAAGCTGAATAATAAGTCAGGCTCGTCGTGAGCCCTTATTAACCAGGTATTGAAATATGTTGGTTAGGGGGCCTTTTATAGGCCCCCTTTGCGTATCTAATGTGAGATCTTGTTTTCACAAGAGAACCGAGGAAATTGAAATGGTTGCTATTACCGCTGCTTTGGTAAAAGAACTGCGTGAGCGTACTGCCGCAGGCATGATGGAATGTAAAAAGGCGTTGGTTGAAGCTAACGGCGACATCGAGCTTGCCATCGACAATATGCGTAAATCTGGTCAGGCCAAAGCTGCCAAGAAAGCAGGCCGTATCGCTGCTGAAGGTATCATCCTGGCTAAAATTTCAGCCGACGGCAAATTCGGTGTGATTCTGGAACTGAACTGCGAAACTGACTTCGTTGCTAAAGATGCTGGCTTCAAAGCATTCGGCGAAGAAGTTATCAACGCAGCTTTGGCTGACAAAATCGCTGATATCGACGTTCTGAAAGCTAAGTTCGAAGAACAACGCGCTAACTTGGTGGCTAAAATCGGTGAGAACATCAACATTCGTCGTGTTGCTGTTCTGGAAGGCGATGTTCTGGGTACTTATCTGCACGGTGCACGTATCGGTGTTATGGTTGCGGCAACTGGCGCTGATGAAGAGTTGGTTAAGCACATTGCTATGCACATCGCTGCAAGCAAGCCTGAATACGTTAAGCCAGAAGATGTTCCTGCTGAGGTTGTTGCTCGCGAGCACCAAATCCAGTTGGACATCGCTATCGAATCCGGCAAACCGCGTGAAATTGCTGAGAAGATGGTTGAAGGCCGTATGCGTAAGTTCACCGGCGAAGTTTCTCTGACTGGTCAGAACTTCGTTATGGACCCAAGCAAAACTGTTGGCGATCTGTTGAAAGAGCACAAAGCTGACGTTGTAAACTTCATCCGCTTCGAAGTGGGCGAAGGCATTGAGAAAGTTGAGACTGACTTTGCTGCTGAAGTTGCAGCAATGAGCAAACAGTCTTAATGCTAAAAATGGGGCCGCCACCAGGCGGTTCCATTTTATCCACTCGATACCCGTCATATTTCAAGCTACAGGTACGTTGACTGCTTTTGTTCACCTCAGTTGTCGTCTTCCTGTCACTCGAGTTATTGAGGGTATAAGCTTAGGCTAGTCAGTTTTCAACGCCCAATACTGCATTGAAATCCTGACGGTCAAGTCCCCAATATTATTACTGCTGCTTAGGACAGAACACCATGGCAACCAATGCAAAACCCGTATATCAGCGTATCCTGCTTAAGCTTAGTGGCGAAGCCCTGCAAGGCGCAGAAGGTTTTGGTATCGACGCAAGCGTTTTGGATCGCATGGCTCAAGAAGTTAAAGAGCTGGTCGAATTGGGCATTCAAGTCGGTGTGGTGATTGGCGGCGGTAACTTGTTCCGCGGTGCCGGTTTGGCACAAGCAGGGATGAACCGCGTAGTGGGCGACCACATGGGAATGCTGGCTACCGTAATGAACGGCCTGGCAATGCGAGATGCACTGCACCGTGCCTATGTGAACGCCCGCCTGATGTCTGCTATTCCACTTAATGGTGTGTGTGATAATTACAGCTGGGCTGAAGCAATTAGCCTGCTGCGCCACAACCGCGTGGTCATTTTTGCTGCGGGTACCGGTAACCCATTTTTCACTACAGACTCCGCAGCTTGTCTGCGTGGCATCGAGATTGAAGCTGATGTTGTGTTAAAAGCAACAAAAGTCGATGGGGTGTACTCCGCAGATCCGGTGAAAAATCCTGACGCAACACTGTTTGAGCAGTTAACCTATCAGGACGTTTTAGAGCGAGAGCTGAAAGTTATGGATCTGGCGGCCTTCACTTTGGCCCGTGACCACAACCTGCCGATTCGTGTCTTCAACATGAATAAGCCTGGCGCTCTGCGCCGTGTGGTGATGGGTGAGAACGAAGGGACATTGATCACTAAAGAAGTGATACCGACAGTTAAATAAGCGACTGCCCGTGTTGTCGAGGGGTTGCCCCTAACGCCAGCAACTGTTGGTTTGTATATTCACTGGCTATACTCAAGGTATGGCCTGCCAAGTAACCAGTTTTCAAGGGTTCACAACGTGATTAACGAAATTAGAAAAGATACCGAAGTGCGTATGGAAAAATGCTTAGAAGCATTCCAGAATCACATCAGTAAGATCCGTACCGGCCGCGCTTCTCCAAGTATTCTTGATGGCATCCAGGTTGAGTATTATGGCACTGCAACGCCATTGCGCCAGTTGGCTAACATCGTCGTTGAAGACTCCCGGACTTTGGCTTTGACTGTTTTTGACCGCAGCCTCAGTGCCGCAGTTGAAAAAGCGATCATGACCTCTGATTTAGGCCTGAATCCTTCTTCTGCGGGCACCGTTATCCGTGTTCCACTGCCAGCATTGACAGAAGAACGCCGTAAAGACTTAATCAAAGTTGTTCGTGCAGAAGCAGAGCAGGGCCGCGTTTCTATTCGTAACGTGCGCCGCGATGCTAACGATAAAGTAAAAGCTTTGTTGAAAGATAAAGAGATCAGCGAAGATGAAGATCGTCGCTCTCAGGAAGACATACAAAAACTGACCGATGCCTTTATCAAGAAAGTTGATGCTGCGTTGGCTGCTAAAGAAACTGAGTTGATGGATTTCTAATCCTCATTCGCCATGACAAAGCGCCGCTTAGTTGGCGCTTTGTTTTAGCGGGTTCAATGTTTTATTAGATTGATGCCGCGCCTATCATAAAAACAGTTATTCAGAGTACTCTCATGAAGCAACTGACTATTCTTGGCTCTACAGGTTCCATCGGCAACAGCACTCTGGGTGTTGTGCGCACTAATCCTGAATTATTCAAAATCACCGCATTGGTTGCTGGTCGCAATGTTGATCAGATGGCCCAACAATGTCTCGAATTCGCTCCCCGTTATGCAGCTATGTCCGATGAAACTTCGGCTAAAGCATTGCGCCGGTTATTGGCAGAAAACGGTTCAAGAACAGAAGTTTACTCCGGCGAAAAAGCCGCGTGCGAGCTGGCGGCTATCGGCGATGTTGATCAGGTGATGGCGGCGATTGTCGGCGTCGCAGGTTTACCGTCAACACTGGCGGCTATCCGCGCCGGGAAACAAGTATTACTGGCCAACAAAGAGTCACTAATTACTTGTGGCAAGCTCTTTATGGATGAAGTGAAGCACAGCCGTGCACAACTGTTACCCATCGACAGCGAACATAATGCTATTTTTCAGAGTTTACCTGAAAAGGTTCAGTCTCAATTAGGCTATTCTTCACTGAGTGAGAATGGTGTTTCCCGCATTATCTTAACGGGCTCTGGTGGCCCACTGCGTGAAACTCCATTAGCACAATTTGTAGATGTCACCCCAGATCAAGCTTGTGCCCATCCAAACTGGTCTATGGGGCGCAAGATTTCGGTCGACTCAGCGACAATGATGAACAAAGGGCTGGAGTATATCGAAGCGCGGTGGTTATTTAATGCTAGCGCAGAACAGGTGGAAGTTATTTTACATCCTCAATCTGTTATTCATTCAATGGTGCGCTACCATGATGGTAGCGTATTGGCACAGATGGGTACGCCAGATATGCGAACACCGATTGCACATGCGATGGCGTATCCAATGCGGGTGAGTTCAGGCGTTGCACCACTAGATTTCTGCAACATACGCGAGCTGACTTTTGCGGAGCCAGATTATCAGCGTTATCCGTGCTTGAAATTGGCTATTGATGCATCAAATGCAGGGCAAGCCGCCACTACCGCCCTGAATGCAGCCAACGAAATTTCTGTCATGGCATTCTTGGATTCGCAAATTCGTTTCACTGATATTGCAGTGATTAATCGTACTGTTGTGGAGCAGTTATCATTACCAGAGCCAGCCAGTGTGGATGAGGTGTTGGTGATTGATCGTAAAGCCCGCGATATGGCGGTTCAAGTAATAGCGAAATTGAATAATTAAAAGCCTCCTTGGCTAATGTGGGAATTTGTTAGGACAAGGCTGAGATGATATAGTCTGCACTGTCAATGGGTAGATAGACTGTTGATTAGTGGCCCAATAGGTATTTAAACCGTCTATTTTGGCTGTCACTGAAGAAGCCGTGACTTGGTACACGGCTTTTTTTGTGCGCTTGCTGCCTAATGTTCGGGATGAACAATTGATTTATTGAGGAAATGAGTTCGCATTATGTCGTCTGTAAATGAAGATAGGGCTAACTTGTCCCCCGAGACCCCACGCCATGTTGCTATCATTATGGATGGCAATGGGCGTTGGGCCAAAAAACAGGGTAAATTAAGGGTTTTTGGTCATAAAGCGGGAGTGAAATCTGTTCGCAGAGCGGTCAGTTTTGCTGCTACTCATCAGTTGGATGCGCTCACGCTTTATGCTTTTAGCAGTGAAAACTGGAACCGCCCTGCTCAAGAAGTCACCGCATTAATGGAACTTTTTGTTCATGCGCTGGACAGCGAAGTAAAAAGTCTGCATAAACATAAAGTCCGGTTATCGGTAATTGGCGATATCAGTCGCTTTAGTGAACGTTTGCAGAAACGGATCCGTCGCTCAGAAGAGTTAACGGCAAATAATGACGGTCTGAGACTTAACATTGCTGCCAACTATGGTGGCCGTTGGGATATTATTCAGGGAGTGCGTCACTTAGCTGAGCAGGTACAGCGAGGGGAATTGCAACCCACAGATATTTGTGAAGAATCGCTAAATTCGCATATCTGCCTGCATGAGCAATCTGAGGTAGATTTAGTGATCAGAACCGGTGGTGAACATCGCATCAGTAATTTCTTGTTGTGGCAAATCGCCTATGCTGAACTTTACTTTACTGATGTACTCTGGCCTGATTTTGATGAACATGTCTTTGAAGGTGCGCTGAATGCATTTGCACAACGCGAGCGTCGCTTCGGGGGAACTACACCTATCGATGCCACTGCATCCTAGGGGGAACTTTTGCTGAAGTATCGTCTCATAACTGCTTTAATCTTGATTCCGGTTGTCATTGGTGCACTGTTCCTGCTTCCGCCGGTTGGTTTTGCTATTGTCACTCTTGTTGTCAGCATGCTTGCTGCTTGGGAATGGGGGCAATTAGCCGGGTTAGCCAGTCGTTCTCAGCGTATTTGGCTAGCCATACTGTGTGGTTTTTTACTGATCTCAATGTTGCTTAGCCTCCCGGCCTATCAACATTCAGCTCATCTTCCACAAGTGAGCGTGCCTCTCTGGCTTTCCATGGGCTGGTGGATCACTGCATTGCTGTTGGTGCTGACTTACCCACGCTCTGCGGTATTTTGGCGCGATTCACGTCTGTTGCGTATAGTTTTCGGTATTCTGACCATTGTCCCATTCTTCTGGGGCATGGTGGCACTACGCCAGTATGGCTATGAGCAGAACCATAATATTGGTGCCTGGTGGCTGCTTTATGTGATGCTGCTGGTGTGGGGAGCCGATTCTGGCGCCTACATGTTCGGTAAATTGTTCGGTAAACATAAATTGGCGCCTAAAGTCTCACCAGGTAAAACGTGGGAAGGATTAATTGGCGGTTTACTGACATCAGCTCTGATATCATGGTTGTTTGGTCGATATGCTCCATTGGATATCATCCCCGAAAAACTGTTAATCTGTTCCGTGGTCGCAGCATTGGCCTCGGTACTCGGCGATTTGACCGAAAGTATGTTTAAACGTGAAGCGGGAATCAAAGACAGTGGTCATTTGATTCCTGGTCATGGTGGGATACTGGATCGTATCGATAGCCTGACCGCAGCTGTGCCGGTATTTGCCTGCTTAATGCTGTTAGTGTTTTAATCCGTCACTGACGGGGAGTTTAGGGAATATGATGAGCATACTCTGGAGCCTGGCCGCGTTTATTATCGCACTGGGGATCTTAATTACAGTGCATGAGTTTGGCCACTTTTGGGTGGCACGGCGCTGTGGTGTCCGTGTCGAACGCTTTTCGATTGGTTTTGGTAAAGCGTTATGGCGTAGAACTGATCGTCAGGGAACCGAGTATGTTATCGCCCTCATCCCATTGGGTGGCTACGTTAAAATGTTGGATGAGCGCGTAGAGACTGTTGCTCCGGAGCTCCGTCATCAATCTTTTAACAATAAAACCATTTTACAACGTGCGGCAATCGTCAGCGCGGGCCCTATTGCTAACTTCCTTTTTGCTATCATTGCTTACTGGCTGGTGTTTATCATTGGCGTGCCAAGTGTACGTCCGGTTGTGGGTGATATTTCGCCACAATCCATTGCTGCGCAAGCCAATATTTCTCCAGGAATGGAACTTAAGTCTGTAGATGGCATCGAAACGCCTGATTGGGATTCTGTTCGTTTGGCTTTAATCAGTAAAATTGGCGATAAGCAAACACAAGTCGGTGTTGCTCCATTTGGCTCTGCTAATGTGGTGCAAAAGACCTTGGATTTGCGTCAGTGGCAATTTGAGCCAGATAAACAAGATCCAGTGGTTGCGTTAGGCATTATTCCGCGTGGCCCGCAGATTGAATCCGTCTTGGCAGAAGTCCAACCAGGGTCAGCGGCACAAAAGGCGGGTTTACAAGCAGGGGATAGGATAGTTAAAGTTAACGGTCAGTTGCTGGATCGTTGGCAATCATTTGTTTTACAAGTTCGAGATAACCCCGGTAAAGCGCTGGTGTTAGATATTGAAAGGGGTGGTACCCCCTTGTCTTTAACCTTGATACCAGATACAAAATCGGTTGGAGAAAACCGCAGTGAAGGTTTTGCGGGTGTAGTGCCGAAAGTTATACCGCTTCCGGATGAATATAAAACGATTCGCCAATATGGCCCGTTCACCGCACTCTACCAAGCTGGGGATAAAACCTGGCAGTTGATGCATTTGACGGTAAGCATGTTGGGTAAACTGATTACTGGTGATGTTAAGCTGAATAACTTGAGTGGCCCGATATCTATTGCACAAGGTGCTGGGGTTTCAGCTGAGTACGGGTTGGTGTATTACCTGATGTTTTTGGCACTGATCAGTGTCAACTTGGGCATTATCAATTTGTTCCCGTTACCGGTGTTAGATGGTGGACATCTGCTCTTCCTGGCGATAGAAAAGCTGAAGGGTGGGCCGGTTTCTGAGCGAGTACAGGACTTCAGTTATCGCATCGGCTCGATTTTGCTGGTGTTATTAATGGGGCTTGCACTTTTCAATGATTTCTCCCGTCTTTAACGGCAGGGGATAGGTTAGGAAGAACGCATAACAACGATGGCGATGAAAAAGTTGCTCATAGCGTCGCTGCTGTTTGGCAGCGCCACCGTATACGGTGCAGACGGGTTCGTAGTGAAAGATATTCATTTCGAAGGCCTGCAACGGGTCGCCGTCGGTGCGGCGTTACTTAATATGCCGGTTCGCGTAGGCGATACCGTCAGTGATGATGACATCGGTCAAACTATCCGTGCGTTGTTTGCTACAGGCAACTTCGAGGACGTTCGCGTCCTGCGCGATGGTGATACGCTGATTGTTCAAGTCAAAGAACGCCCAACGATTGCCAGCATCACTTTCTCCGGTAATAAAGCGGTGAAAGATGACATGCTTAAGCAGAATCTGGAGGCCTCTGGCGTCCGGGTTGGCGAAGCCCTGGACCGTACCACTATATCCAACATTGAAAAAGGACTCGAAGACTTCTACTACAGTGTGGGTAAATACAGTGCTTCAGTGAAGGCTGTTGTTACGCCATTGCCGCGTAATCGTGTTGATCTAAAACTGGTCTTTACCGAGGGTGTGTCTGCAAAAATTCAGCAGATCAACATCGTAGGTAACCACAGTTTCACAACTGATGAACTTATCTCGCGCTTCCAATTGCGCGATGAAGTGCCATGGTGGAACGTGGTCGGTGATCGTAAATATCAGAAGCAGAAACTGGCTGGTGACCTTGAAACCTTACGCAGTTTCTATCTGGATCGTGGTTATGCCCGGTTTAACATTGATTCGACCCAAGTGAGTTTGACGCCAGATAAAAAAGGCATCTATATCACTATCAATATTACTGAAGGCGACCAATACAAGCTTAACAGCGTGGTGGTGAGCGGTAATCTTGCGGGCCATCAATCTGAGGCGGATAAGCTGACCAAGATTGAGCCGGGTGAACTGTTTAACGGCAGTAAAGTGACGCGCATGGAAGAAGACATCAAGAAGATGTTGGGCCGCTATGGCTATGCTTACCCGCGCGTCGTATCTCAGCCTGAAATTAACGATGCTGATAAAACAGTTAAATTGCGTATCAATGTAGATGCGGGTAACCGTTTCTATGTCCGGAATGTCCGTTTCGAAGGCAATGACACCAGTAAAGACTCAGTGTTGCGCCGTGAAATGCGTCAAATGGAAGGTGCATGGCTGGGTAATGATCAAGTCGAAGCCGGTAAAGAACGTCTGAACCGTTTAGGATATTTCGAGACTGTTGATGTTGAAACTCAACGTGTCCCAGGAACGGCTGATCAGGTCGATGTTACTTACAAAGTTAAGGAACGAAACACGGGTAGTCTGAACTTTGGTATCGGTTACGGTACTGAAAGTGGCGTGAGCTTCCAGGTTGGCGTGCAGCAAGATAACTGGTTGGGTACGGGTAACACTGTCGGTATTAACGGCACGAAAAACGACTACCAGACCTATGCTGAGTTTACCTTAACTGACCCATACTTCACCGTTGACGGTGTCAGTCTGGGCGGGCGTATCTTCTATAATGATTTTAAAGCAGATAACGCAGACCTGTCCGGTTATACCAACAGCAGCTATGGCGTTGACGGTACTTTAGGCTTCCCAATCAATGAGAATAACTCATTGCGTGTTGGCTTAGGTTACGTCCACAACGACCTGTCTGATATGGAACCGCAAGTTGCGATGTGGCGCTATCTAGAATCAGTAGGCCAACGTCCTGACTATACTGGGCGTACGGGCTTTACTACTGATGACTTTACGCTGAATCTGGGTTGGACATACAACAACCTTGACCGTGGCTTCTTCCCAACGTCGGGTGTGAAATCCTCGGTGAATACGAAAGTGACTGTACCTGGCTCAGATAATGAGTTCTACAAAGTCACATTCGATACATCAGCATACCAGCCATTAGATGAAGATCGTTCATGGGTGCTGTTGGGCCGTGGTCGCTTGGGTTACGGTGGCGGCATCGGTTCGAAAGAAATGCCATTCTACGAGAACTTCTATGCCGGTGGCGCTAGCTCTGTCCGTGGTTTCCGCTCTAATAACATTGGTCCAAAAGCGGCGTATTATACCGATAATGGGAAGGGCGTTAATAACTCTACCGATGCGGTAGGGGGGAACGCCATGGCGGTGGCCAGTTTAGAACTGATTACACCGACACCGTTCATTAGTGAGAAATACTCGAACTCTGTACGCACTTCAGTCTTCATTGACTCAGGTACCGTATGGGATACCAATTGGGAAAATACCGCTCAAACACGAGCAGCAGGTATTCCTGATTACAGTAAAGCTAGCAATATTCGTGTCTCTGCCGGTGTGGCACTACAATGGATGTCACCATTGGGGCCTTTAGTGTTCTCATACGCTAAACCGGTTAAAGATTATGAAGGCGATAAGTCAGAGCAATTCCAGTTTAACATCGGTAAAACTTGGTAATTGATTGGCAAAGTAGCACTGAATTTTAAAGACAGCACTGGTAGTTGAAATAACCTAAAGTAGCGTTGGCTTAGGCTGGCGCTATCTTAGGTATTATTCAGTATTAAGTGCACTTCAAGGTGTCTCTGACACAAACGGGTAATGGTAAGGAGTTTATAGTGAAAAAGTGGTTGTGTGCCGCAGGTCTTGGTTTAGCATTGGCAGCTTCTGCCAGCGTTCAAGCCGCAGACAAGATTGCTATTGTTAACGTTTCCAGCATTTTCCAACAATTACCTGCGCGTGAAACCGTAGCTAAGCAGCTGGAGAATGAATTCAAAGGCCGTGCAACCGAACTGCAAGGAATGGAGCGCGATCTGCAGACTAAAATGCAGAAGCTGCAACGTGACGGTTCTACCATGAAAGCGAGTGATCGTACTAAGCTGGAAAGCGACGTAATGAAACAGCGTGAAACTTTCTCTACTAAAGCCCAGGCTTTTGAGCAAGATAATCGCCGTCGTCAGATGGAAGAACGTAACAAAATTCTGAGCCGTATTCAGGATGCTGTTAAATCTGTCGCCAGCAAAGGTGGTTATGACGTGGTGATTGATGCAAATGCTGTTGCATATGCAGATCCTTCAAAAGATATCACTGCTGACGTGCTGAAACAGGTTAAATAAAACATGCCTTCAATTCGACTGGCTGATTTAGCCCAGCAGTTGGATGCACAGGTGCACGGTGATGGCTCTCTTGTCATCACCGGCATCGCTTCTATGCATTCTGCCGAGCCTTCGCAAATCACATTCTTGTCAAACAGCCGTTATCAAGAACAACTCGCAACTTGCAATGCAGGTGCGGTGGTGCTGACTGAGGCTGACTTACCTTTCTGTAAATCGGCGGCCCTGGTGGTTAAAAATCCATATTTAACCTATGCGCGCATGGCACAGATAATGGATACCACACCTCAGCCTGCGCAAGATATCGCCCCAAGTGCGGTGATTTCTCCACAGGCAACATTGGGCGAGAACTTATCTATCGGTGCGAATGCAGTGATAGAGTCTGGTGTTGTGCTGGGCGATAACGTGGTTATCGGTGCTGGCTGTTTTATTGGTAAGGATACTCACATTGGTGCTGGTAGCCGTTTGTGGGCCAATGTCTCCGTTTATCATGAAGTTGTCATTGGGCAAAACTGTCTG
Source organism: Yersinia thracica (assembly GCF_902170565.1). Taxonomy (GTDB): domain Bacteria; phylum Pseudomonadota; class Gammaproteobacteria; order Enterobacterales; family Enterobacteriaceae; genus Yersinia; species Yersinia thracica. The sequence goes on along the minus strand of NZ_CABHXX010000134.1, from coordinate 21,400 downwards.
ATTCAATCCGGTACGGTCATTGGTGCAGATGGTTTTGGCTATGCAAATGATCGTGGCAACTGGATAAAAATACCGCAGCTTGGTTCTGTACATATTGGCGACCGTGTTGAGATTGGCGCTTGTACAACAATTGACCGTGGTGCGCTGGATAATACGATTATTGGTAATGGCGTCATCATTGATAACCAATGTCAGATTGCACATAACGTTGTGATTGGCGACAATACCGCGGTTGCGGGTGGTGTTATCATGGCAGGTAGTCTGAAAGTTGGACGCTATTGTATGATAGGCGGCGCAAGTGTGATCAATGGTCATATGGAGATTTGTGACAAAGTCACAATCACCGGAATGGGAATGGTGATGCGCCCAATCACTGAACCTGGGTTATACTCCTCCGGTATTCCGCTACAACCCAATAAAGTGTGGCGCAAAACAGCTGCTTTAGTGATGAATATTGATGGAATTAATAAACGCTTAAAAGCGATTGAGCGCAAAATCGATAAAGAATAATCACTTAAGCCCGAAACTCTGAGCAAATAATCAAACTTATTGGCAATTGATGCCAAAAGTAAGTGTAAAGAGTTCCTAATTTGCGGCCTGCCTAATGCCTCCCTTTTGGGGCAGTGCAGGCCGTGTTGTTGATAGCATCAGTTTTTAGACAGGAAGAGTATTTTGACTACTGACACTCATACTCTGCACATTGAAGAGATTCTGGATCTACTCCCGCACCGTTTTCCGTTTTTGCTGGTAGATCGTGTCCTTGATTTTGAGGAAGGGAAATTTCTGCGTGCAGTGAAGAACGTCTCTTTCAACGAGCCATTTTTCCAAGGCCATTTTCCAGGTAAGCCCATCTTCCCTGGTGTGCTGATATTAGAAGCTATGGCTCAGGCTACCGGGATTTTGGCGTTTAAGAGCCGCGGTAAACTTGAACCAGGTGAGCTTTATTATTTTGCTGGTATTGATGACGCTCGCTTTAAACGCCCAGTAGTGCCTGGCGATCAAATGATCATGGAAGTTGAGTTTGTTAAAGAGCGCCGTGGTCTGACCCGTTTTACTGGTGTTGCGAAAGTTGATGGTGAAATCGTTTGTACGGCAACAATGATGTGTGCTCGTAGCAAACCAGCAACAGCTGTAGTTGGAAAGGCTGAAGTTGGAAAGGCTGAAGTTGGAAAGTCTGAAGTTGGAAAGTCTGAAGCTGCAAAGTCTGAAGTTAAGGAGTCTTGATACGTGATTGACAAAACCGCCGTTATCCATCCAAGTTCTATCGTTGAAGAAGGTGCCGTTATTGGCGCCGGCGTTCGTATTGGCCCCTTTTGCTTTGTCGGATCCCAGGTGGAAATCGGCGCTGGCACGGAACTGAAATCCCATGTCGTCGTTAATGGAATAACAAAAATCGGCAGTGATAATCAGATTTATCAGTTTGCTTCGATTGGTGAAGCAAATCAGGATCTGAAATATGCTGGCGAACCTACTCGCGTAGAGATCGGTGACCGTAATCGTATCCGTGAAAGTGTTTCTATCCACCGAGGCACCGTGCAAGGTGGTGGATTAACGAAAGTAGGCAGCGATAATTTACTGATGATTAATGCCCATATTGCCCATGACTGTATCATTGGCAATCGTTGTATTCTTGCGAATAATGCAACATTGGGTGGTCATGTAGAAATCGACGATTTTGCCATTATTGGCGGAATGACTGCTATCCACCAATTCTGCGTGATTGGTGCGCATGTGATGGTGGGCGGTTGTTCTGGTGTAGCTCAGGATGTGCCTCCTTTTGTCATCGCTCAAGGTAACCACGCGACACCATTCGGTATCAATATCGAAGGGTTAAAACGCCGTGGTTTCGACAAAGAATCACTCCATGCTATCCGCAATGCATACAAATTATTGTATCGCAGTGGCCGGACATTGGATGAAGTGAAACCTGAAATTGCTGAATTGGCGGAACAGCATCCATCAGTTCAAGCATTCATTGATTTCTTTGCTCGTTCGACTCGCGGTATTATTCGCTGACTTATGCAAAATAGCCCATTATCTGTTGATCGACCGTCAAGCGGCGGGCGTCCTTTAACTATAGGTTTAGTCGCCGGTGAAACCTCCGGCGACATCTTAGGTGCAGGATTGATTCGTGCGCTGAAAGCTCAGGTTCCTGATGCTCGCTTTGTTGGTGTAGCAGGGCCGCTGATGCAAGCTGAAGGATGTGAAGCCTGGTTTGAAATGGAAGAGTTGGCAGTGATGGGCGTTGTTGAAGTGTTAGAGCGCCTGCCACGTCTACTGAAAATCCGAAAAGAGCTGACTCAGCGTTTTAGCGAGCTATCGCCGGATGTTTTTGTCGGTATCGATGCTCCTGATTTCAATATTACCCTCGAAGGGCGCTTGAAACAGCGTGGCATACGAACCGTTCATTATGTCAGCCCATCCGTGTGGGCCTGGCGGCAAAAACGTGTTTTCAAAATTGGCAAAGCGACCGATATGGTGCTCGCCTTCCTTCCTTTTGAAAAAGCGTTTTACGATCGTTTTAATGTTCCCTGCCGTTTTATCGGCCATACCATGGCGGACACTATGCCATTGGCTCCCGATAAACACGCGGCAAAAGCTGAGCTTGGTATTGCACCCAATACACCTTGTCTGGCTTTATTGCCGGGTAGTCGCCATTCTGAAGTCGAAATGCTCAGTGGTGACTTCCTGCGCACCGCAGCCATTCTGAAGCAACAACTGCCCAATCTGGAAGTGCTGGTTCCGCTGGTGAATAGCAAGCGCCGTGAGCAATTCGAGCGAATTAAGGCCGAAGTTACCCCGGATCTGTCAGTACATTTACTTGATGGCAATGCCCGTCTGGCGATGATTTCTGCTGATGCGACGTTACTGGCTTCCGGTACTGCTGCATTAGAATGCATGTTGGCCAAGTGCCCAATGGTAGTTGGTTATCGTATGAAACCTTTCACATTCTGGTTAGCCGAGCGGTTGGTTAAAACTCCTTATGTCTCATTGCCCAATTTGTTGGCTGGTGAAGAGCTAGTGACAGAGTTGTTGCAACAAGAGTGTCAACCGCAGAAACTAGCAGATGCGCTGCTGCCTTTATTGCAAGGTGGAGAGGCGGTTGAGGCCTTAAAAGAGCGCTTCCTGATCTTACATCAGAGCATCCGCTGTGGTGCGGATGAACAGGCGGCACAGGCTGTATTGGAGTTAGCCGGACGATGACTGATATTTTTATTTATCCACAAGCAAACTTGATTGCGGGTGTGGATGAAGTGGGCCGTGGCCCTTTAGTGGGGGCCGTTGTTACCGCTGCAGTTATTCTCGATCCGAAACGGCCAATTGCGGGCTTAGCTGACTCAAAAAAACTGAGTGAAAAGCGCCGTTTATCACTTTATGACGAAATTACAGACAAGGCCTTATCATGGAGCCTTGGTCGCGCTGAGCCAGAAGAAATTGATCATCTAAATATATTGCACGCAACTATGCTGGCAATGCAAAGGGCGGTAGCAGGGCTGCATATAACCCCCGATTATGTCTTGATTGACGGTAATCGGTGCCCGAAGCTGGTTATGCCGTCATTGGCTGTAGTGAAAGGTGACAGTCGGGTAGCTGAGATAAGCGCCGCTTCAATTCTGGCTAAAGTAACCCGTGATCGCGAAATGACTGAGCTGGATCTTCAATTTCCCGGATATGGTTTCGCGCAACACAAAGGTTATCCAACCGCTGTCCATTTGGAAAAATTGGCAACTTTGGGTGCAACTGAACATCATCGGCGCAGTTTTGGCCCGGTTAAACGTGTGCTGGGTTTAGTGTAAACAGTGACTTGCATCTATAAAATAAAGCAACATCCATAACGTATGTATATGATTCCTTGGCAATGAATCGCTGGGGATATGATTCAATCCACTAATTTCTGGTATCTGGATATGGCCGAACCTCGTTTTGTCCACCTGCGTGTTCATAGCGATTACTCCATGATCGATGGATTAGCCAAGATTGGACCCTTGGTGAAGAGAGCTGCCGCCTTAGGCATGCCCGCTCTGGCCATTACCGACTTTACCAACCTATGTGGCTTGGTAAAATTCTACGGTAGCGCTCATGGTGCTGGGATTAAACCCATCATTGGCGCAGACTTTTACGTGCAAAGTGAAATTTTAGGTGATGAATTAGCTCACCTCACTGTTCTGGCACGTAATAATGAAGGTTATCAAAACCTTACTTTGCTGATATCTGAAGCTTATCAACGCGGATATGGCGCAGCAGGCCCTATCATTGACCGTGACTGGCTGATTAAACATAAACAAGGCCTGATTCTGCTGTCTGGTGGTCGGATGGGGGATGTTGGCAAGTTTATTCTGCGGGGTAATCATGCTCAGGTTGATTTGTGCCTTGAGTTTTATCAAGAGCATTTTCCTGGCTGCTACTATCTGGAATTAATTCGGACTGGCCGCCCGGATGAAGAAAACTACCTGCATGCCGCTGTAGCATTAGCAACTGAGCGTGGCTTGCCGGTAGTCGCGACCAATGATGTGCGTTTTATCGATGAATCTGACTTTGATGCCCATGAGATCCGCGTGGCTATTCATGACGGTTTTACATTGGTTGACCCTAAGCGGCCTAAGAATTATAGCCCCCAGCAATTTATGCGCGATGAAGAGCAGATGTGCGAGCTTTTCGCGGATATTCCTGAGGCGCTGATTAACAGTGTTGAAATAGCCAAACGTTGTAATGTGACTATCCGGCTTGGTGAGTATTTCCTACCGCAATTCCCCACCGGCGATATGAGCACAGAAGACTTTCTGGTTGAAAAGTCTAAACAAGGTTTAGAAGAGCGGTTGGAATTCCTATTCCCTGACCCTGAAGTTCGGGTACAAAAACGCCCTGAATATGATGAACGTCTGGAAATTGAACTAAAAGTTATTAACCAGATGGGCTTCCCTGGTTACTTCTTGATTGTAATGGAATTTATCCAGTGGTCAAAAGATAACGGCGTGCCGGTAGGGCCGGGGCGCGGTTCTGGTGCGGGTTCTTTGGTGGCTTATGCGCTGAAAATTACCGATCTCGATCCACTGGAATTTGACCTGCTATTCGAACGTTTTCTAAACCCCGAACGTGTATCAATGCCCGACTTCGACGTTGACTTCTGCATGGAAAAACGCGATCTGGTCATTGAACATGTGGCTGAAATGTATGGCCGTGATGCTGTTTCTCAGATAATTACCTTTGGTACCATGGCAGCCAAAGCGGTCATCCGCGATGTGGGCCGAGTCTTGGGCCATCCTTATGGTTTCGTTGACCGTATCTCAAAGTTAGTCCCGCCAGATCCAGGCATGACGCTAGAGAAAGCATTCGCTGCGGAACCGCAACTGCCTGAAATCTATGAGGCAGATGAAGAAGTTAGAGCGCTAATTGATATGGCGCGTAAGTTGGAAGGGGTAACGCGCAACGCTGGTAAACATGCCGGTGGGGTGGTTATCGCACCAACAAAAATTACCGATTTTGCCCCGCTATACTGCGATGCAGAAGGGAATAACCCGGTTACTCAGTTCGATAAGAATGATGTGGAATATGCCGGGTTGGTGAAGTTCGACTTCTTGGGTTTGCGAACACTCACTATCATTAACTGGGCATTGGAGATGATCAACGCCCGGCGCGCGAAAACCGGGTTAGAGCCGATTGATATCGCCTCTATTCCGCTGGATGATAAAAAAAGCTTCGATATGCTACAACGTTCTGAAACGACGGCGGTATTCCAGCTTGAATCCAGAGGTATGAAGGATCTTATTAAGCGCCTAAAACCTGACTGCTTCGAAGATATGATCGCGTTGGTGGCATTATTCCGCCCCGGCCCATTGCAATCAGGGATGGTTGATAACTTCATTGACCGCAAACATGGCCGTGAAGCAATATCCTATCCTGACATTGAATGGCAGCATGAATCACTAAAACCAGTTCTTGAGCCAACCTATGGCATCATTTTATATCAAGAACAGGTTATGCAGATTGCTCAGGTTTTGTCTGGTTATTCACTCGGCGGCGCGGATATGTTGCGGCGTGCGATGGGTAAGAAGAACCCAGAGGAAATGGCGAAACAGCGCTCTATATTTGAAGATGGTGCGAAAAGCCAGGGGGTCGAGGGTGAACTGGCGATTAAGATTTTTGACCTGGTAGAGAAATTTGCTGGTTACGGTTTTAACAAGTCACACTCCGCCGCTTATGCTTTGGTTTCTTACCAAACTTTGTGGTTGAAAGCCCATTATCCGGCGGAGTTTATGGCGGCGGTAATGACGGCCGATATGGATAACACCGATAAGGTGGTGGGTCTGGTCGATGAGTGCTGGCGAATGGGGCTGAAGATTTTGCCTCCTGATATCAACAGCGGCCTGTATCATTTTCATGTTAATGATGAAGGCGAGATTGTTTATGGTATCGGCGCGATTAAAGGTGTCGGCGAGGGGCCGATTGAGGCCATGTTGGAAGCCCGCAAAGAAGGCGGCTACTTCAAAGAGCTGTTTGATTTATGTGCCAGAGTCGATACTAAAAAACTTAATCGCCGGATTTTAGAAAAGCTTATTATGTCCGGTGCCTTTGACCGTCTGGGGCCGCACCGCGCTGCATTAATGAGTTCGCTGGGCGAAGCATTAAAAGCCGCCGACCAACATGCTAAGGCAGAAGCCATTGGTCAGGTTGATATGTTTGGTGTATTAGCAGATGCTCCTGAGCAGGTTGAGCAATCTTATGCTAATGTGCCGCCGTGGCAGGAACAGATTGTTTTAGACGGTGAGCGGGAAACGTTGGGGCTGTACCTGACCGGCCACCCCATCACCCAATATCTTAAGGAAATAGAACGTTATGCCGGCGGGCTGCGTTTGAAAGATATGCACCCGACGGATCGGGGCAAAATGACCATGGCTGCGGGGCTGGTTATCGCGTCGAGGGTTATGGTGACAAAACGCGGAAATCGTATTGGCATTTGTACATTGGATGACCGTTCTGGGCGTCTTGAAGTCATGCTATTCACCGATGCCTTGGAAAAATATCAGCATTTGTTGGAAAAAGACCGTATCCTGATAGCCACCGGACAGGTCAGCTTTGATGACTTTAGTGGTGGACTTAAAATGACCGCCCGTGAGTTAATGGACATCAGTGAAGCTCGTGAAAAATATGCCCGTGGGCTTGCTATATCGCTGACTGACAGGCAAATTGATGACCAGCTTTTGAACCGTCTCCGTCAGTCGTTGGAACCCCATCGAGCGGGGACGATCCCAGTGCATCTTTATTACCAACGGGAAGATGCTCGCGCCCGGCTGCGGTTTGGAGCCACATGGCGCGTGACGCCCACCGATCGCTTATTGATAGATTTGCGAACGTTGGTAGGTAATGAGCAGGTGGAACTGGAATTTGACTAAAATAGGAATGCTATGAGTCTGAATTTTCTTGATTTTGAACAGCCGATTGCAGAGCTGGAAGCGAAAATTGACTCGCTGACCGCAGTCAGCCGTCAAGACGAAAAATTAGATATTAATCTGGACGAAGAGGTTCAGCGTCTACGTGAGAAAAGTGTCGAGCTGACGCGGAAGATATTCTCGGATCTCGGTGCATGGCAAATTGCCCAATTGGCACGCCATCCTCGTCGTCCTTATACCCTGGATTATATCGCTAATATCTTTACCGATTTCGAAGAGCTGGCCGGTGATCGCGCCTATGCTGACGATAAAGCTATCGTTGGTGGGATCGCACGTCTGGACGGTCGCCCGGTGATGATCATTGGTCACCAAAAAGGCCGTGAAACCAAAGAGAAGATTCGTCGTAACTTTGGGATGCCAGCACCAGAAGGTTATCGTAAAGCATTGCGTCTGATGGAAATGGCTGAGCGCTTTAAACTGCCAATCATTACTTTCATTGATACACCAGGGGCGTACCCCGGTGTCGGCGCAGAAGAACGCGGTCAATCTGAAGCCATTGCTCGTAACTTACGTGAAATGTCACGCCTGAATGTGCCTATCGTTTGTACTGTCATTGGCGAAGGGGGTTCCGGCGGTGCCTTGGCAATTGGTGTAGGTGATAAAGTGAATATGCTGCAATACAGCACTTATTCTGTTATCTCCCCAGAAGGCTGTGCGTCTATTTTGTGGAAAAGTGCGGATAAAGCGCCTTTAGCCGCAGAAGCCATGGGTATTACCGCTCACCGTTTGAAAGAACTGAAAATGATTGACTCCGTCATTCCTGAGCCTTTAGGAGGAGCACATCGTGATTACCTGGCGATTGCCGCTTCACTGAAAGCACAGCTTCTGGCTGATCTTAGTGATCTGGATGTTCTGAATGACGAAGAGTTATTAAATCGTCGTTATCAACGTCTGATGAATTATGGTTATTGCTGAGTCAATGGCATAAAAAATGATATTTGAAAATCCGGTGCTGAGTTAGCACCGGATTTTTTATATTTAATTATGATTAGATTTATTATAGGGCGGCCATTGAATGGTTGTATCAGTCACCGCTATATCAACTATTGTACTTGCATAGTCTGGGTTAGAGTTTTCCTGAGCATCAATAGTGATATCTTTCCCTAATACATAAGCTAACTGTGCTAACTTACAAATTTTCTCTTTCTCTATGTAGTGCCAAATATTACTGTAACCAGGCATAGTATTGGTTTTAATTGAAATATGACAGTTTTCTTCTGAATGACGTAGGCCGTTAATTTTCCCCACTAATTTATATTCGGAAAAAGCAGGTTGGCACAATAATATCGTTACAGTAGCGGCGATTAATTTAATCATAAAACATCCTTATCAGTTCTAGTAGCGAAATGGTTATTATCTTTAGCCATTAATCCAGGGGCAGTAATCGTAATATGGCAGCCAGTGTTTTTTTATTGTAAAAATACTTCACAGTGGAAAACCCCTTATTAAGGCAGGCGTTTTTTGCTGGAATATCTCTCTTCATTATTAAGTTATTTATATTTTGACTATCATTACATGCAGTTCCTGTAACCACTGACAGTGGCAATTGTTGCCCGGTATCATTCTGGGCCATAATAATGAACCCATTTGGCGTACCAACGGTTGGGTAAGCTTCGGAGGAACTTTGGTTATGATCAAATTGAGGCGAATATGAAGGGTTAGAATGCCAGCGTGTAGCCCAAAAAATGTCTGAATTCATAGCGCCAGTTTGGTAATGCTGATTCAGTAAATCCGCATTAATCGGGGCATACGACATAATCCGGTTATGTACAAAACCACCATAGGCCACCCATTCTTCCATGCCACCCCACTCTTCCAGAGCATCACGCAACATAGTGTACTGATAGGAGTTAACGGGTGAAGTATCTCTGGCATGGGCAATGGACTCGTCGACATTATAGAAGTTAGCTGCCGGGCGAATTGCATATAGATAAGTCTCAAAATCACCTGCATATAAACCATTACTGTCAATGTCGAATTCAAAAATAGAATGTTCGATAGCATGTTCTAATAAAGAGGTGGTTGAAACAAAACCACTGGTATAACCCTCTGGTGCCTCTCCTGTGAAATGTTCCAATAAATCATTACTATGAAGTAAATGAAAGTAGGGGAACATCCCCCCCACCAAGGTTATTTCTTCTGGGGGGCGGTTATCTACTCGATAAACAATATTCACTGGGCTAATAGCAAGTGCCGGTAAACTGGCAGAAGCAATAGTAATTAAAAATAAAACTTTACTAAACTCTATATACACCTTTGTAAAACTTGTCATTTTCACCTCGCAAAATTCATTTATTTTTTATTGATGTCCTGGTGCTATTATTTTCAAAATTAGAACATAGCACAGGATGCTGATGGGGATTTATATAAAAATAGTTGTTCATATGTCATTTAATATATTCTCATGACGCGTTGAATATAGTTATGTTTTAGTGAATGATTAATTATGAATATTTTGTTTTTAGTATTACTATTGTATAAGTGCCGAGTGGACTGACCGGTGATATCAATAGTGACATGCAAATAATACAGAGTTAACTTAGGATGAGATATGTTAGTTATACGTCAGGTTCATCATATTGCGATCATTGGCTCAGATTATCAGGCAAGCAAAAAATTCTACTGTGAAATACTGGGTTTTAGCCTCCTGAGTGAAGTTTATCGCGAAGCGCGGGACTCGTGGAAAGCGGATTTGGCGCTAAACGGCCAGTATACGATTGAGCTATTCTCCTTTCCCTCTCCGGCACCACGGCCTAGCCGCCCAGAAGCATGCGGCTTACGGCATTTGGCTTTTCAGGTTGATGATATTGAACTGGCGATACAAGAACTTGACGCCGCTGGTGTGATTTGCGAAGCAGTTCGCATTGATCCCTATACACAATCACGTTTTACTTTCTTTAATGATCCAGATGGTTTACCTCTGGAGCTCTATGAATTGATAGCGGAATAAGATGAACTTCACTCCTGCGACACCCAATGTTTTACTCAACCCACTGTTCGCGCAATTGGGTGAACAACGCCATGTTCTGGTTGGGTTTAGTGGTGGTTTGGATTCTAGCGTGCTGCTGCATTTATTGGTTTGCCTGCGTGATCAATTTATACCTGACTTAATAATTCGCGCTATTCATATTCATCATGGTTTAAACCCACGGGCAGATAGTTGGGTAAAACATTGCCAGCAACAGTGTCGGCAATGGAAAATTCCACTGGAAGTAGTGCGCGTTAGCATTGATGCGCGCCATGCGGGTATTGAGGCGGCGGCGCGAACCGCTCGTTATGAGGCTTTTACCTCACATTTAGCCGCCAATGAAGTGTTGCTTACCGCCCAGCATTTAGATGACCAGTGTGAAACCTTCTTACTGGCACTCAAACGCGGCAGTGGCCCGGCGGGTTTATCTGCAATGGCGGCTAAAATGCCTTTTGCTCACAGCCAACTATGGCGGCCATTATTGGCATTTTCTCGTGAAATGTTAGAAAACTATGCCCAAGCACAGCACTTACAATGGATTGAAGATGACAGTAATCAGGATGATCGCTTTGACCGTAATTTCCTGCGATTAAGAATCTTACCTTTGTTGACTCAGCGCTGGCCTCATTTTGCTCAAGCTACGGCGCGCAGTGCCAGTTTATGTGCTGAGCAAGAGCAACTATTGGATGAGTTACTGGCTGATAATCTGCAACAACTGCAAAACGAAGAGGGAGCGCTGTCTGTCGAGGGGTTATTACTCGCCTCAGAGGCTAAGCGCGCCGCGATATTGCGCCGTTGGCTGGCAGGGCGTGGTGCCTCAATGCCATCACAAAGCCAACTGCAACGTTTGTGGTTAGAAGTGGCGATGGCCAGACAGGATGCCGAGCCTCAATTGACTCTTGGCATACATCAGATTCGCCGTTTCAGGCAATATTTGTACCTGCTATCACCACTGGCAGAGATACGAATACCGCATCTGTCTTGGGCTAAAGTTCAGGTCGCACCTGACGAGGCGGTGGTTGTACCCGCACCTTTGATTTTGCCTGCCAATCTTGGGGTGCTGAGTTTTACGCACGAGGGCGGGCAAGCTATTAAGCCTCCCAATCTTGGCGAAGAAATAAGCATTCGCTTTGGCTTGCAAGGGGATATCAAAATTGTCGGGCGGCACCATTCGCGTCAAAGCAAGAAAATATGGCAAGAGTTAGGTATCCCGCCATGGCAGCGGGAGCGTATTCCTCTGCTGTATTTTGGCGAGCAATTAATTGCAGCTGCCGGTGTATTTGTCACTCAAGCGGGGCAAGTTAATGAAGGCGACCCGTGCTGGCATCTACATTGGACCAAACCGGCATTAAATAATAAGAACAAATAAGGTTGTTGATTCTTGAGGAGCAATAATGAAATTAGTCGTTAGTATAGTGGCACTCAGTTTATGTAGTTTTTCGGTATTGGCAAAAAATGATATAGAAGCCGGTCGTGCGAAGTCAGCCAGCTGTGTGGCTTGCCATGGTGCACAGGGTAAAGTTTCAGTGCCTATGTACCCTAATCTTGCAGGACAAAATGCAATGTATTTAGAGCAATCACTGGCAGCTTATAAGAAAGGGGCGCGCACTGGGGGGCAGGCTGAAGTGATGCGTGCCTATGTGGCTAATTTGTCTGATGAGGACTTTTCAGATCTGGCGGCTTATTATGCGAGCTTAAAACCTTAATTAGCCTGCTCTGAATGCAAAACGGGTCACTTTTCAGTGGCCCGTCGTTAAAGGTGCAGAATTATGATGCACTTACTACTACAGTCCCTATCTCGGGGTGACTGAAGCTGGCTATGTGGTCAAGACGTAATTCACGTATTGTCCCCTCTTGCTCGACAATCAGGTATTCGACCTTTTTTCTCAGCAGCAGGTCACTAGCTTTACCTTCTACGAGCTCACCGCCTCTCAACTTCAACGTCAGTATCAGGTGATGTTGGCAGGCGAGCTCCAGATTATCGTAGTCATCACAATTGATGGGTTGATACTCTTCACTCATCGACATAATCGCTCACCAATAAGTTAGCGGCGGCAAAGGCCGCCTGTTCCCTAACGGAGGACGGGAGTGCGTCGTTAGCCGCAACTTCGTCCAATGCTTTCAATACACAACCCAGCGCATCTGACACATAGCCCTGGTCACCACTGGCTATTTGTGCATAAAAACGGCGTACTAATTCACAGTATTGCTGCACAGAAATCCTCCCGGAAAAGTTTAACCCGGTAGATTCTCAGCACAAATACCACACTGTCAACCTACGAAGATAAACTCTGAACTTATAAGGACTATAGCACAGGAGTGTTGGAGATATCAGAGCCAGAACAAAGCTTTCTTTTTAGTATTGATACAACTAATAACTCTCTTTATACCGGGCTGGCTGCTAGCGGACTTAATCAAGTACACTATAAGCCAGATAATTAAGAGGTCACCCATGGCACTAAAAGCAACCATCCATAAAGCTGCCGTTAACATCGCCGATATGGACCGCAATTTTTTTCAGGATATTAACCTGACCATTGCGCAACACCCATCCGAAACGGACCAGCGCATGATGTTGCGTTTATTGGCCTGGATTTGTCATGCGGATGAGCGTTTGCTGTTTACCAAAGGCTTGAGCGCTGATGACGAACCAGAAATTTGGCGTCACAATGATCACAATGGCATCGAACTATGGGTTGAATTGGGGCTGCCAGAGGAAAAGCGGTTGCGTAAAGCTTGTAACCAATCACAGCAAGTTGTGCTCTATGCTTACAGCGAAAGGGCCGCTAAAGTGTGGTGGCCACAAGTGCAGGAAAAGTTATCGGGGTATCGTAATCTCCGGGTGCGTTTCCTGGATGATGAAAAAATGGCAAAGTTGGCTGCGCTGTCTCAGCGCAATATGTCATTGCAAGCCACGCTGCAAGAGGGAAATATTTGGTTATCAGATGATAAGAATAATCTGGAAATTAGTTTTGATGAATGGCAAGGCAATGGGCAATAAGCGTGTTGATTATATCCAATAATGTCAGCTTACCCGACAGCGAGATTGAACTGACGGCTATTCGGGCCCAAGGTGCGGGTGGGCAGCATGTGAATAAAACCTCAACGGCCATCCATTTGCGCTTTGACATTAAGGCCTCAAGCCTGCCAGAGTATTATAAAGAAAGGCTATTATTGCTCAATAGCCATTTGATGACCGCCGAGGGGGTCATCATTATTAAAGCGCAAGAATACCGCAGCCAGGATATGAATCGCGAGGCTGCGCAGCAGCGGCTAGTGGCATTAATCCGTCAGGCGATGGTGGTAGAAAAAACTCGCAGAGCGACGAAACCGACTAAAGGTTCAAAAATCAGGCGAGTTGAAAGTAAAGTCCGCAAAGGAGCGACAAAAGCGCTGCGCGGTAAAATACATCAGGATTGATGCTGATATTAGCCCCAATGGTGACTGATGCGGCTTCATCATTTTATATCGGACACAGTATGGGAGAATGACTGTGAGTAAATTAACAATAACGCTATTTTTGGCAGTAGGTGCGCTGTCATTATTAGGTTGTAATAATCGGTATCAGCCGGTTGAGCAGGTTTTACAACCCATGCAGCAAAGTTATCAGGGTGTTTTACCCTGTGCGGATTGCAGTGGCCTGGATACTTCGTTGTTCCTCGATAGTGATGGAACTTTTATTTTGAAAGAAGTTTATCTTGGTAGCAAAGATGGCAACCAAACATTCGCAGAATATGGTCACTGGGCGCGTACGGCGGATAAATTAGTGTTAACCACCGGGCAGGGGGAAAAACGTTATTTCCGGCCTGTTGGTAAAAACCTTGTGATGCTTGATCAACAAGGCCTGCCGATTGAATCCAAATTGAATTATCAGTTGGTACCCAGCGATCAGCCTTTACCTAAAACGCCGATGCCACTTAGCGGTATGTATAAATACTTTGCTGACGCGGCAGTATTTACTGATTGCGCAACGGGTAAAACTTTCCCAGTGGAAAATAATATCACCTTGGAAAAGGGATATTTAAAAGCGCGTAAAAATATGGGGGAACCGGTATTCCTGACCCTTAATGGCCATTTTGATATTCGGCCGTCAATGGAGGAAGGGCAATCAGATAAAACACTGATCCCGGCAGGTGATATTCAGTTCAATGCCAATAAGAACTGTGACAGTCAGTAGAACCTGACTTTTGCTGCAAAAAAAAAGCTGCCAGCTGTTATTCACATTCTGGCGGCTTTCTATTTTCTATTTATAGCTAATTAGCGTTTGATTTGGCTCAGCAAGAAATCAATAATTTCACTGGTTTTAATCATTTGCTTTTCACCAGCACGGCGATTTTTGTATTCCACTTCTTCGCTGTCGAGATTGCGGTCACCAATAACGATATTGTGTGGCACGCCAATCAATTCCATATCAGCAAACATCACGCCAGGGCGCTCTTTACGATCGTCGAGAATAACGTCAATCCCATGAGCGCGTAGGGTCGTATATAACTCTTCTGCCAGTTCTTTGACGCGGAAAGATTTATGCATATTCATTGGCAAAATAGCCACCTGGAATGGTGCAATAGCATCCGGCCAAATAATACCGCGGTCATCATGATTCTGTTCAATGGCAGCAGCAACCACACGGGAAACCCCAATACCGTAACAACCCATGGTCATCACTTGGTTACGGCCATCTTCACCTTGAACTGTGGCTTTCATGGCTTCCGAATATTTCGTCCCTAACTGGAAGATATGACCAACTTCAATACCTCGTTTGATAAGCAAAGTGCCTTGACCATCTGGGCTGATATCGCCTTCAACCACATTGCGCAAGTCTGCAATGTGTGGCAGTGGCAAATCACGTTCCCAGTTAATGCCAAAGTAATGTTTGCCATCGATATTCGCGCCTGCGCCAAAATCACTCATCACAGCGACACTGCGATCAGCGACAACAGGCAGTGGCAGATTAACCGGGCCTAATGAACCTGGGCCTGCACCAATAGCGGCGCGAATTTCTTCTTCTGTCGCGAAAGTCAGTGGCTTGGCAACTTGCGGCAATTTCTCAGCTTTAATCTCGTTCAGTTCGTGATCACCACGAACCAGCAGGGCAACCAGCTTATGTCCACTCTCTTCATGAGCATGAACGATTAAGGTTTTCACTGTTTTTTCAATCGGCAGTGTGAACTGCTCGACTAATTCAGCGATGGTTTTTGCATTCGGAGTATCAATGATACGCAGTTCTTCTGTCGCTGCTGCTCGTGGTGCAGCCGGTGCCAGCGCTTCAGCGAATTCAATGTTAGCAGCATAATCAGAACCGGTTGAGAACACGATATCGTCTTCACCACTGTCTGCCAGCACTTGGAATTCGTGGGATGCACTGCCACCGATGGAGCCAGTATCTGCCAGTACCGCACGGAAATTCAGATCCATGCGGCTGAAAATTTTACTGTATGCGGCATACATTGCGTCATAAGTTTCCTGCAATGATTCCTGAGTGGTATGGAAAGAGTAAGCATCCTTCATCAGGAACTCACGGGCACGCATCACGCCAAAACGAGGGCGAACTTCATCACGGAACTTGGTTTGAATTTGGAAGAAATTCAGTGGTAACTGCTTGTAAGAGTTTATCTCACCACGAATCAGGTCAGTAATGACTTCTTCATGAGTTGGGCCGAGCACAAAAGGGCGCTCGCCGCGATCAACAAAACGTAACAGCTCAGGGCCATATTGTTCCCAACGGCCACTCTCTTGCCATAAATCAGCCGGTTGCACAACAGGCATTGAAACTTCGATTGCACCGGCGTTATTCATTTCTTCGCGCACGATGTTTTCGACTTTTTTCAATACCCGGACCCCGGTTGGCAACCAGGTATAAAGACCTGAGGCCAGTTTACGGATCATCCCGGCGCGGAGCATCAACTGGTGGCTGATCACTTCAGCATCAGCAGGTGTCTCCTTCAGAGTGGAGAGCAAATATTGGCTAGTACGCATGATGTTTTGGTTCCATTGGCACTGCAACAAGTAGAGGCAGCCAAAAAAGTAAAAAGTAATTTAGTTTACCAGCGAGTGCGGGTTGTCAAAAGAGAGCAGGGCGAAATTTAGTATGGGTCGAGAGATAACACTTCCGTTTGGCCAGCAATAACCCGCCAGCGCACGTTAAATTCTAGTAGCAGAACTGCATATTCTCGGCTTTCATTATCACCTTTGCGGTAGGCCGGGCGTGGGTCTTGCGCTAAAACCTGAGTGATAAAACGCCGCAAATGTGGATAACGTTGTTGTTGCTGTATTAACTGCTGTTCGGCGGTAGGAGAAAAACTCACCGGCATGTCTGCATCTGGTGCTGTTTGAGCAAAACCCGCGCGCGCGTGGGGTTGGCTCTCCGCAAAAGGCAAATAGGGTTTGATATCAATCACTGGCGTGCCATCAACAAGATCCAGACTGCCTAGCTCCAGAATGACTTGCCCTCCTTGGCAATGCACCCCTTTCAACTCGATGAGGGACATGCCAATCGGGTTAGGCCGAAAGGTGGCGCGGGTGGCAAATACCCCCATTCGGGCATTCCCACCCAGACGCGGAGGGCGAACCGTAGGCCGCCAACCGCCATCCATGGTTTGATGGAAAACGAACATCACCCATAAATGGCTAAAATCAGCCAGTCCTCGCACAGCTTCCGCTTGGTTATAGGGAGCTAATAGGTGCAATTCGCCACCACCATCTTCAATCAGACCCGGCTGGCGCGGCACGGCAAACTTTTCTTTATAGGGTGAGCGAATGACGCCAATCTGATTAAAGGAAAAAACACTCATTTTGATGAAACATTCAGTGCAGAGCCCTGACACACGGCTTGTTGATAACAGCCGGGGACACCACTTTGTATTTCACATTGATGCAGTAAGACCGCATTGGCTTTCATATAGGATGCTCGAGTCTGCATTCTCTTACGGGCGGTTGCGATACTCGGTGGGGAGTCTTGAACGGTGGATTGGCAAGATTCACCGGACACTTCGCCTAAATCGCGGAAAGGCTTGCCAACAAGCTCCTCTGCGCTTTTATACAGTTTTACCGGCGCCGGACGAGGGGCAACGGTAGTGCTGGATTTGATAACCGGAGGCGGTTGCTTAACCGGATTTTCTGTGGTGGATGGCTTTGATTGAAGCACGGAACATCCAGTTAGCGAGAGAGCTAACAGGCACAGAGGTAACGCACGCATAGAAATTCCTCAGCCTTTTTATTTAAGAGGCGCTATTGAAGCAATCTATTATGCAAATAACAAGACGGGCTATAGCCCGTCTTGCAATATATTTAGCAAACACTGAATTTAGGAAACCTATATTCAGCAAGTGCAGTATTCAGCAAAATAGCTAACTGACTATTACCAGCCTTTAACTGCACCACCATTGAATGCTTTGTTTGCTGCATCGTAAACTTCGTCAGATTGATAAGCTTGAACGAATTTCTTCACGTTTTCCGCATCTTTGTTGTCTTCACGGGCCACGATCAGGTTAACGTAAGGTGAGTCTTTATCTTCTACAAACAGGCCATCTTTAGCCGGTGTCAGGCCAATTTGGCTAGCATAAGTGGTGTTGATGATTGCCAGGGCGATCTGTTGGTCATCCAAAGAACGTGGTAACTGAGGCGCTTCCAGTTCAATCAATTTCAGGTTTTTAGGGTTCTCAACCACATCCAACACGGTTGGCAGCAGACCAACGCCGTCTTTCAGTTTAATCAGACCGACTTTTTGCAGCAGCAACAGTGAACGGCCCAGGTTAGTCGGGTCATTTGGCAGTGCTACCTGAGAGCCAGGTTGTAGTTCTTCCAATGATTTGATTTTTTTAGAGTAACCAGCAATCGGGTAAACGAATGAGTTACCGACAGAAACCAGTTTGTAGCCGCGATCTTTGATTTGCTGATCCAGATAAGGTTTATGCTGGAAAGCATTCAGGTCAATATCGCCTTTGCTCAGTGCTTCGTTCGGTAATACATAATCATTGAAGGTGACCAATTCAACATCCAGGCCATACTTGTCTTTTGCTACTTTCTGTGCAACTTCAGCAACTTGCTGTTCAGCACCCACAATGACACCGACTTTAATATGGTTTGGATCTTTTTCCGCTGGGCCGCAACCCACCAGTGCCAGAGTACCGATTAATGCACTGACTACCGCGATAGATTTGAATTTTAAAGACATATACTTTCCTCTATAAACACTTGTTAAGATGCGCCGCTGTGTGAGGCCGTCGCTGATTAATTTATGTATTAATAACTACTTGTGGGTAACGGCTTTTACGATCCGATCGCCACTTAACTGAATCAGATAAACCAAAATAACTAATAGCACCAACACTGTATTCATTACCGTGGCGTTATAACCAATGTAACCATACTGATAGCCGATTTGGCCTAAACCACCGGCACCTACCGCCCCCCCCATAGCGGAATAACCCACTAGGGTAATTAAAGTAATTGTGGCCGCATTGACCAAACCTGGTAGCGCTTCGGGTAACAACACTTTTTTGATGATTTGCATGGGGGTAGCACCCATAGCACGGGCTGCTTCAACCAAACCAGATGGAATTTCCAAAAGAGCATTTTCCACCATGCGGGCAATAAACGGAGCAGCACCCACCGTTAACGGGACGATTGCTGCCTGCAAACCAATAGAAGTACCGACTATCATCCGAGTGAAGGGAATCATCCATACCAATAAGATAATAAAAGGTATGGAGCGGAAGATATTCACCACCCCAGACAAGGTGCGGTAAATCTTATTGTTCGCAATAATTTGCCCAGGGCGGGTGACATACAGTAAAACGCCCACCGGTAGCCCCAACACAAAACCAAAGAAGCCAGAGACAAAGGTCATCATTAGAGTTTCCCAGACGCCTCGGCCCATTAACCACATCATTGCCTCAGACATAACCCAGAACCTCTACTTTTACATGATGATCTTGCAAGAACTTGATGGCAGCGAGACCATCCTGAGTGTCGCCATGCAACTCAGCTAGCATGACACCAAATTTAACGCCACCGGCATAATCCATTTGCGAACTCAGGATACCGATATCAATATTAAAGCGACGCACAGCCTGTGAAATGAGCGGGGCGTCAACGGACTTACCCGTGAACTCCAGCTTCAGAAGCGGAACGCGATCTACCGTTGGCTCCGGACTCATACGTTTAGCGTAATCCTCTGGAATATCTAAATGTAGAGTTGATTGAATAAATTGTTGCGCCAGAGGTGTTTTCGGATGAGAGAACACTTCGCTGACACTGTCTTTTTCAATCAATTTGCCTTCACTGATAACCGCAACTTGATCACAAATGCGTTTCACCACATCCATTTCATGGGTGATAAGTAAGATGGTCAGGCCTAAACGGCGATTAATATCTTTTAGCAATTCCAGAATTGAGCGGGTCGTTGCAGGGTCCAGCGCGCTGGTGGCTTCGTCACACAGCAGAACCTTAGGATTACTGGCCAAAGCGCGGGCGATAGCAACGCGCTGTTTTTGACCACCGGAGAGATTTGCAGGGTAAGCATCTTGCTTATCGGCAAGCCCGACTAAATCCAGCAACTCGGTGACTCGCTTCTTTATATCCGCGCGTGACGTGTTGTCCAGCTCAAGCGGCAACGCGATATTGCCATACACGGTGCGGGAAGAGAGTAAATTGAAATGCTGGAAAATCATGCCAATCTGACGACGTGCGCGTGTCAGTTGGCCTTCAGATAAAGTTGTCAGATCTTGCCCATCAACCAATACTTGTCCGCTGGTGGGGCGTTCTAACATATTGGCGCATCGGATCAATGTACTTTTACCGGCACCTGATGCACCAATAACGCCATAAATTTGCCCAGCTGGGACGTGTAAACTCACGTCCGAAAGCGCGGTAATGGTGCGCGAACCCTGCTGGAATACTTTGCTGATATGAGAAAGTTTAATCATATTATTCTTATTTTATCGTCATTTCCGTGGCTAGATAAAAAGTAAACTTTGGCAGAATCCAAAGTATAGATTGGATGTTAAGGCGTCTAGACGGCTAAGTCAACTGGCAACACTGATTCTCTCCCATTCTCAATCGGTAATAAAACATGCGATACTAGCCAAGTTTACAGCCCTTAGGAGCAGATAAGTGACTCAGCCCGTCCCCGCAATATTTTTAGATCGTGATGGAACAATTAATGTTGATCATGGTTATGTCCACGAAATTGATAATTTTCAGTTTATAGACGGTGTTATTGATGCTTGCCGTGAATTGAAAGAAATGGGTTTTGCTCTGGTTTTGGTCACCAACCAATCAGGGATTGCACGCGGTATTTTTACCGAAGAGCAATTTTTGAGCCTCACCGAGTGGATGGATTGGTCTCTTGCTGATCGTGGTGTTGATTTAGATGGTATCTATTTCTGCCCACATCATCCCGATGGCAGTGTAGCGGAGTTTCGCGAAACATGTGAATGCCGTAAGCCATTGCCAGGCATGTTACTGCAAGCACAAAGTGAATTGAACATCGATATGGCTTCTTCTTATATGGTTGGCGACAAAATTGAAGATATGCAGGCAGCACTCGCGGCAAATATCGGTACTAAAGTGTTGGTCCGCACCGGTAAGCCCGTGACAGCGGAAGGTGAATCCGCAGCAGATTGGGTGCTAAATAGCCTGGCTGACCTGCCAAAAGCGATAAAAACGCGTCACAAATAGTCGTTTCGTTTAAATAGTCAGCAAACGGAAAAAACTTTAATATAAACCCTTGCCATTCTGAAGCAGCTCCCTATAATGCGCATCCATCGAGACGGCACACAACGAATCAAGTAGTTAAGTGACCGGCGAAGAGAACAGAGAAATTCAACGAAATTAGTAGTTGACTCTGAATGAGGAAAGCGTAATATGCGCACCTCGCGTTACCAACCACGGGTTGCTAACGCACTGCTCTTTAACAATTTATCAGACAATCTGTGTGGGCACTCGCAAGACGATATCGAAGCCTGTTTCGGCAGGCAGAAGC
>NZ_CABHXX010000133.1 GCF_902170565.1 Yersinia thracica | reverse complement strand
GGTTAAACACATTATAGACATGCCTATTGCTTCTCAATCTTATTAATATAAAAAATTTTCATTATATATAAATAGACCTCGCTAATTAGTGAGGTCTTTTTTTGTGAATGATATTAATTAAATAAAAAGGTATTGAAATATAAAAAGGAGATGATTAATGAGTGACATTCAAACTGTCTTGACCCGCTGGGGTGTTTGGGCGAGAGAGCATTCTCAGCTGGATTATCCTCATATTGCTAGTGGATTTAAGGGAGTGGAAACTAGAAATAAAATGGCTGAATCCTGTTGCGATAATGATGGATTAGCCATTGATAAAACGATAGGGAATTTACAGCGAGCCTCGCGAGAAAAAGAATTAGAGCTTATCCTCCGTCATTATGTTTACGGGCAATCGAAAGCTTCTATTGCCCGATTAAAAAAATGTAATGAACGGGAAATTAGACGTCAATTACAAGTCGCTGAAAGTTTTATTGAAGGCTGTATAACACAATCTGATATTTCACTGGAAATGCAGGTGTAATGATTTCTATATTTTGTAAATATAATAACATTTAATGGTGCAGGGTGAGGCTAAAGTTTATTGGGCAACCTTTCAGTTGTATCTAATGTCAGAGAAGGAAGTCACTATAATAAGGCAGTCAGACTATAAACCCTTAGAACTCTCAGAATTAATAGCTATTGGCCTATATTATGTTCAAGAACATCTCTTTTTATAACTTCAATTAATGTATTTTCCCAAATTTAAATAAATGGCAAGGCTACAGAGCCGTAAATCGACTCTGTTTTTGGCTAACCCAGCAAACTGACATTCCCATCAGCGTGCTTTATTTTAGATTGCTACTAAAACCCTTACTGTTGCCTAAATCATCGACTAAGACAAAATCAACGGTTTTGCTGCCCGCCAGTGGTGAACGATTGAGTGGAAAATTCAGTTTAGAGAAGGGGGCGACCATATCCGGCAAGCCTTCAGCGCTACCTAATGTGAGGGCGCTGAGTGAGGCATAATAAGGTGTCGGGTTATCCACTCTTACCACGGCGGTATCGCCGTTACGTTCTAAAGCAAAAGTTAATGCTTTACTGACAGTATCCGCCGGTGCGGGTAAGTTTTTAGGGCGATAAAACACTTTATATTGCATGCGCAAAGCCAGTGTAACGGAAGATTCATCATCGGCTTTAGGTGTTGCTTTTGGGGGGATTTCGTAAACATTGAGCCAAAATGCAGACTCTCTATCCAGCGGTAATTTACTGGCCCCCGATAAAATTAAACGTAAGCTGCGTTGGGCTTGGGGTTGTAAGCGAAACAATGGCGGTAACACCAGCACTGGCGAAATCGCCTTCTCCGGTGTCGCCATCAAATCACCATCATCCACCCACACCTGCACAGCCACCGGGTAGTTATTACTGTTGACCAGTTGCAGTGATTCTTCTGTGTTGCCCTCACTGAAGATAATACGGGTTCTTTCGGCCATCACACTGGCCGTGGCTGGCACACTACAGGCCATGATCAGTAATAATAGCAACCCACTGATTTTGCGTTTGAAACGCGGATTATTGAACCCGGATAACCACTTGCGCATGCGCATTCACTGCTCCTGCCATCACAGTTTGCCCGCTGATTTTACTTAACTCAGCCCGAAAGTTCTCAGTGAAATTACTCCCCCCAGTCACCGGGGTGGTGCCTTCTTGCGCACCTTCAAAGATGCCATACCAGCCAGCATTATTACCGGTTTGAGTTACATTCTTCGATAGCAGATAAATTGGATTATTATTACGGTAAATACGAATCCCAACACCATTTGCCATTCCGGCTGCACCATAATTATCTGATACTAAATGACTAATACCGCCGTTGCCATTCATTAATCCCAATGCTTGGGCTTTAGCGGCATTCCCTGCTGGCACCAGGAAGCCCATGGCCACCCGACCCGCAGTGACGCCGGAGACAACGCCGGTCTGGCACTGGAAATCCACATTAAATTCAGCCGAACTGCTCGCGCCATTATTCAATTCTGCGACAGAAATTCGGGGCAATATTACCGTTGGGGTAAAATGAGTCACCGCACAAATGGCGGTGCGCCGGAAAGTCACATAACCACGTAAACCAATAGAGGCTGGCCAGTTAGCGGCCCAACCTTGGTAGTTTGAGAGAGAATCAGCGCCTTCAGCAGGGCCGGAAAGGCCGGGGCCTTTAAAAGAGATATAGGCATTTGGTTGTGTATGAGTATAGGCATAAGTCGCATCGTTGTTATTCCCAGTACGGGAATAGTCGATACGAAATAGCTCAGTATAGATATTACTAAAGTTTTTTGCTTTGACTAAAATCCGCCCGGTGCTGTCCTTATCAAGCTCGGTTAGGCGGCGGCCTTTCCAGAAGCGAGAGTAATACTGCCCTGTAGACAGATTGGTAAACCGGATAACAACATTACGCACATAGGTGGCATAACCAGAGGGAACATTGCCAGCAATCGCCCCATCTTCATTCATGCCAGCATGAGTGCTGTCTCCATTAGTAGCATACATTTCAAAGAGTTGGTCAACATCAGCCGCGGCGCAACGAAACAGCACCCGCTCAGGGTCATAACCGCTATTCAGTGCAAAGGTGGTAAATTCAGATGTGGCCGCAGCTAATAATGTTCCATCAGGCTGAAAGCTGGCGGCGGTACTGAGGTCAATCACACCGGGTAAGCCGAGTGACCCATTATTGTTATCCTGAGAGCCAGACCATGCACCTGCGGTGCCATCACCGACACTAATCTGACTTTGTGCCGTAATTCGGGTACAAGCTGACCATGCTGAAGTGCTAAATAGCCCGATAAGCAACATCACTCCCGCCACAATGCGCGGGCGACGGGAATTAACAGGCATTGTTGGCCGTGAAACTTCGCAAGATATTAACTGCTCTGTTGGTCTTAACATTATTTTTCTCATAATGGTTAACGGCGGCAACTGCCTGTTATATTGATAATATCTTGCTCAGTATCTTGGCTAGCAAAATCATAAGGGAGTTCACATTGCTCGGTGCTACTTTCACCCCAGCGAACATAAAGTGAGCCTTTTTTATCTTTCACTCGCACATAGATCTGATTCCCCTGACCCACCATACCGACCAGTTCATCTTTACTGTTAAAGACATCAGCGCCCAGTGGTAATCCCTCACCATCCGCTGTTTGGGTCTGAATTAATAGCGCGTAGCCGGTCAAAGTTTCGAATTTCACTTTCACCGCGGCCCCAGCATAAGGAACAACCCGGCCCTGATTTTCTTTCAATTCAGTATTGCGATTAATGCCTTTGGTATCCAAACCGACCGTATTGTAATTATAAGGCGTTAATGACGGCACCAGAGCAAAACCATTATTATCAATTCTCGCCCCTTGTGCATTTCGCACTGTCGCGCCTTGAGCACCATCGGCTTCAATTAACCCGAAGGTCTCGCCCAAATAAGGCCCGAGTGTCACACCTTTGCTGTGTATTACCGCTGCGCCGCGAGCACCCGCGCCGTATTGGGTATAATTATTGCCACGAGAATAACTGCCATTGACGGTTGCGTTAGGGAATTGTTTTTGCACATTTGCTCCCCAACTATTTGAACTGCCACCGATATTACTGTCGTCATAACCCGCATTGACTGAGTAATTAAAAGTATTACGTTCACCGGTGGTGCCCGATAACGCCGTCTGATAGCTATTGCCACTTTTTGGATTACGGTTGGCCGACATGGATAAATATTGATTCCCGCCGCCAATATTCAGTGGAATAGACACTGTCAATGAAGCGATATTTTCGGTATTACCGTAGCGCGTTGTTGTTGCCGTCTGATCAGTATCATCGACATCCCAACCAAACTGGGTGGAAGTATAAATTGTGCGCTGACGGCTAAGGGCCACGTTATAGCTGATATCGTTATAATTATTTGAATAGCTTAGCTGTAACTGGGTATCTCTCTGGGTATCGTTATAATAATCACTGGTTGAAGCTGAGGCAGCTAATTGACCATATTCACCCAAAGTTTGGTTTATTGTGGTGGTAAATTGGCTGCGCTGCTTATAGGTCGATGAATCCCAAGTCCCGCCATTTTTTTGCACTGAACGCACACCGAACACATCATTTAAATCACGATACCCTTTGGTTGAATAGCGATATCCCGCCAATGAGAATGTGGTGCCGGTTTCATTAAATGTCTGGCTATAAGTTGCCTGCATCCGCCAGCCATTCTGGGTTTGATCATCTTCAACTTTAGCATGGGAATAGGTGGTATTAAGACCAAATGCGCCAATTGGCGTCCCTAATACACCCCCCGCAAGTAATGCGGCATAATCTTGTGCTAAACGAAGCCCGCTGTTGGCTGTTATTTGATTGGTCAGCCCACGCTCATAGGTAAAATCAGTGAAATAGCTATCAATATTAGTGAAATCACGTGATTCCCCAATGACCGCATTATAACGGCTCACGCCTGGGCGCATTGAATCCGGTACCGCACTGAAAGGCACAGTAAATGTCGAGCGGCTGCCATTCGCTTCTACCACTTCAACATTAAGGTCACCCTGGCTGGTGGTACTGTACAAATCGTTAATAACAAATGGGCCGGGAGCGACGTTGGTTTCATATATTTCACGCCCATTCTGGCGAATAATCACTCGGGCATTACTGGTGGCAACACCACGAACTTCAGGAGCGAAGCCGCGCATTGATTGTGGCCACATACGTTGGTCGGTTGCCATTTTTGCGCCACGAAATGACATGGTGCCAAATAAGGTGCTATCGGTGAAAGTTTCACCCAGTGTCAATTGGCTATCTAATTGCTCGATAGGACGCTGCACATAAGTGCGGATATTATTCCACTGAGTATCACTGTTATTGCTATTACTGGCATAGCGCACATTTGATTGTTGACGTAATTGCCACAATCCGAGATTGAGGCCACTTTTTAGGCCAACAAAACCGTAATCAGAAGTGCTATTTTGCTGGGATTGCGTGTCGCTACGATAAAAGTTAGCGCTGTAGTTAACGAATGCGAGTTTTTCGCCTTCTTCCCATTCTGCGCGCTCGATATAACCCCGAGGCCGTTTTTGTAATAATGATTGTGGAATAGAAAGCTCTAAGCGCAGTTTGGCCTGATCAAAATGAAAAGACGCCCCTTTTACTCGCTCTGATAATGGCAGACATTGCCCTGTAGCCACAGAATCTGAAGGTGCTGCTTCTACTTCTGATTCTACCTCAGTGGCATTAGGTTCTTTAGGCGTGGTGTTATTTTTATTGGATAGTTCAACGCCGGCAGCTGTTAAAAACTCATCATCCAGGCACGGGTAAACCTCCGATGAATCAGCATTTTTAATAAACTTAACCGTTGTGCGCTTGAATAGTGTGTTATTAACCAAGACATCTACAGCATCGTAGTTTCCGGGCGTAATAGAATTCTCTTTATTCAACTGGTTCAGGCCCGACGCAAATTTTGTGCCTAAAAAGAGAGATTCATCAAATTCGAGATTTTGTGGGTCTTCCTGCGCCAAAACAGTATCGACATGTAAAACTAAAGTTATGCACAACGTTAATAACTTCTTGCGGTCAGAAAAATTCTTTTTTAGAACGACTTGTTTTAGTTCGACTTGTGCAAGCCCCATAAATATTCCTTAGCCGGAAAGTTACTACTGAATTTTATAACTATTGAATTTTATAATTATTAAATTTTATAACTACCGGTATCTTGCCCGCCAAAATCATTTACTAACAGGAAATTAACAATAGCATTTGAAGGGGCAGATGAATTTGGGATAATCCACTGAGCCTGAGACATTGGAGCAATCATCTCTGATTTCATTTTGAGTTTTTTACCACCGCCAACGACTTCACCACTGGCAATGGTGGCATAGAACCCGGTTGGATTTTTGCCTGTCACAACAACATCTTTACCTTGTTGGCGTACAGTAAAAGTCAGTGTGCTAGCAACTTGGTCAACACGGCCAGCAATATTTTCGGGCCGATAAAACACTTTAATGCGATTACGCATTAACACTAACATTTTATTATTCTTTTCTGCTTTATTAACGGGGGGAACCTGTAAGAAATTAAGATAGAACACAGATTCCCTGTCCGTTGGCAAACCACTACCGGTATATTTCAGCCGTAATGTTTGGCCTGCATTTGCTTCAATACGAAAGAACGGCGGGGTGACGATAAACGGGGCTTTACCCGTTTCTGGTGTTGATTGAGCATCACCACTGTCTAACCAGACCTGGACAGCATTAGGAAAATTATCTTTATTGGTTAATTGGACACTGTGCTCTTTTTCACTTGCCGAATATATAATACGGCTGCCGCTCATGACTACGCTGGCATTAGCAAAAGACATACCCATAAGAATTAATAAAGGGATAAGCAGATAACGGTAGCTATTTATATTAAACATGATGGGAATATCCTCTGAAAGGAACGGCAAAATAGTATTATACCCTTGGTGTTCGAAGCTGCGGGGGTTAGCTACAGCGCCTACCCGCAACTTCAATTACACAGAGTATAACCTATCCTACCATACTGATATTACAGGTAAGAAACTGCGTATTGTACAGAGGCTACCACAGAACCAGGGCCCGCTTGACCGGTAGCAAAATATTGAACAGCGAAATCATGTTCTGCTGATGTTTCGTTGGCTTTTAACACCATACCCTCTTGTGCTACACCACTATTCAGATCAATACCTGTTGTTGTGACGGCATCTTTCAGTAATTGAAGCTCAACATTTGATGCTGTGCCGGTATTTTGTAAGTTACCATTAGTTGTAACTTGGTTACCAACGAAAACTGTTTTGATATCAATATCATCAGCGCTTGCTGCACAGCCGGATACACCCAGAGTAAAGGTTGTCTTACCGGCGGTTTTACCCGAAGCATCTAAATCGCTGCTTGATACTGTTGGCAACAGTATCATTGGGTTTGCATCAAGGCCGTTGACAGTCACAGCACAAGTTTGTGCGGTGACTTCACCTTGGAAAGTAATTGTATTATTGCTGGCTGCCATTGAAGCAGTTGTAGATGCTGCGAATAAAGCCATAGCCAAAGTAATCTTATTCATTTGAAACTCCAATGCGATAATTTAAAATGGGTTAAATTCTCATTGGTATCTAAATGCGAGTGAGAACTTAACTTAATAAAGATGAAGTGGTTAATGACTATATGGCGAATAACATTCGATTATATTCGTCAGCTTTCCACAAGGTTTTCATTTAAAGTGACTCAGTGGTTTTATTCCCTCTGCGTCCCTTACTTGATGACGACAATAATATAGAATGTGACGTGGGGCGCACATAGGACAAACAAACCAATGTTTGTAGGAAGATTCCCAGTGAAATTCACTTTTCACTCAACTGAATTTAACTTATTGTTTTGTATGTATTTTTATTTTATTTGAAAAGTCGCTAATGAGATCTTTCTTGTTGTTTTATTTATAAATCACATTATCACTGCTTTTTTTTAACATTTAAATGCAATTTATTCATATAATTCAATATATGGTTTGTAAAGTTAAGTGTGTGTTTTGTATAGATGTAACGACTTAGGCGCAGATGGCTAATAATATCTATGTTGTTTTCTGAAAATAATTATTTTTCGATGTGCATTCTTGTGGGGGGGTAAATAGGAATATTAGCAATGTATTATTTGCGCCGCCGGCAGGTGGCGCATGATTAATTTAATTGCGATATAAAACTTTAATAATATGATAACCAAACTGAGTTTTTACTGGGCCATAAGGTTGCAGTAGTTCGCAGCTGAATACAGCTTTATCGAATGCTGGAACCATATCCCCTTTATTGAACTCACCCAGATCGCCGCCGTTGCGTTTTGACGGGCAGTTAGAGAACTTTTTCGCTAACTCTTGGAAATTGGCACCGTTATTTAACTGCGCCAGAATATCGTTTGCCTGCTTTTCATCATCAACCAGAATGTGCAGTGCAGAAGCTTTGTTTGCCATAGTAACAATCACCACCAATTTATTGGGTAGGGTTATTTGAACGAAGATTATCTTCAAGGGAGCCTTGAAGCGCGCCAGTGTAACGTATTTTGGTCGTGATGGGGCCACCGTGCTTTGCGTTTTACAAATCATGCGTTTTACAAATCACGTGTTTTATAGAGCACGTGTTTCATAGAGTAAAAGATGGCAGGTGGTTTTTTTTCATCGGCCGCTTTCTGCTACAATCCTGTTCCCCCCGTTTACCTACAGAGCTGCCAAGTGCTATGCGATTAAATCCCAGCCAACAACAAGCCGTCGAATTTGTCACCGGGCCTTGCCTGGTGTTGGCCGGTGCGGGTTCGGGCAAAACCCGAGTCATCACTAATAAGATTGCGCATCTGATCCGCCAATGTGGCTATCAGCCAAAGCATATTGCTGCGGTAACCTTTACTAATAAAGCCGCACGCGAGATGAAAGAGCGTGTGGCTCAGACTTTAGGGCGCAAAGAAGCGCGGGGTTTGATGATTGCGACATTCCATACTTTGGGGTTGGAAATCATCAAAAAAGAGTACAAAGCGCTGGGAATGAAATCCAATTTCTCACTGTTTGATGCGCAAGACCAACTGGGTTTATTGAAAGATTTGACCCACAAGTGGTTGGAAGACGATAAAACGTTGCTGCAACAGCTGATATCCCAGATCTCAAATTGGAAAAATGATCTTCTCGATCCTGCCGCCGCCGCAGCGTTGGCGCGATCCGAGCGCGATAAGCTGTTCGTCCATTGCTATGGCTTATATGACGCCCATTTAAAAGCTTGCAATGTATTAGATTTTGACGACCTTATCTCGCTGCCAACTCTGTTGCTGCAAAACAATCTGGAAGTGCGCGAACGTTGGCAAAATCGGCTGCGTTACCTATTAGTAGATGAATACCAGGATACCAATACCAGCCAGTACCAAATGGTTAAACTGTTGGTGGGCAGTCGGGCGCGCTTTACCGTGGTGGGTGATGATGACCAATCCATCTATTCATGGCGCGGTGCACGGCCACAGAACTTAGTTTTGCTGAATGAAGATTTCCCCCAGTTGCAGGTGATCAAGCTGGAGCAGAACTACCGCTCTTCGGGCCGAATTCTGAAAGCAGCGAATATTTTGATCGCCAATAACCCCCATGTTTTTGAAAAAAGGCTCTTTTCTGAGTTGGGTTATGGTGATGAGCTCAAAGTGATTACCGCCAATAATGAAGATCATGAAGCTGAAAGAGTGGTCGGTGAACTTATTGCCCACCATTTTGTGAAAAAAACGCAATACAGCGACTATGCCATTTTGTATCGCGGCAACCACCAATCACGGCTGTTTGAAAAGCTGCTGATGCAAAACCGCATACCTTATCGTATCTCCGGCGGCGATTCATTTTTCTCGCGCCCAGAGATCAAAGACTTACTGGCTTACTTGCGGGTATTGACCAATCAGGATGATGACAGCGCATTCTTACGCATTGTGAATACCCCAAAGCGCGAGATAGGTTCAGCGACGGTTCAAAAGCTGGGTGAATGGGCCAATGTGCGTAATAAAAGCCTGTTTCGTGCCAGTTTTGATTTAGGGCTAGGCGAGCATCTGAAAGGCCGTGGGCTGGAGTCATTACAGCGCTTTACTCATTGGATGGACAGCATTATTCGGTTAGTGGAACGCGAGCCTGTGGCGGCAGTGCGGGATTTGATCCACGGCATTGATTATGAGAGTTGGCTGTTCGAAACCTCTCCCAGCCCGAAAGCCGCTGAGATGCGGATGAAAAACGTCAATTTATTATTCAGCTGGATGACCGAAATGCTGGAAGGGTCAGAATTGAATGAACCAATGACCCTGACTCAGGTTGTCACGCGCTTTACCCTGCGCGATATGATGGAACGCGGGGAAAGTGATGAGGAGCTGGATCAAGTGCAATTGATGACCTTGCATGCTTCAAAAGGGCTGGAATTTCCGTATGTGTTCTTGGTTGGCATGGAAGAGGGTTTACTGCCACACCAAAGCAGCATTGACGAAGATAATGTCGATGAAGAGCGGCGGCTGGCCTATGTTGGGATCACCCGTGCTCAGCGCGAACTGTTTTTCACTTTGTGCAAAGAACGGCGGCAGTATGGCGAGCTGATTCGGCCAGAACCAAGCCGCTTTTTGATGGAATTGCCGCAGGATGATTTGAAATGGGAAAATGAGCGCAAAGTCGTGAGCCCAGAAGAGCGGATGCAAAAAGGCCAGAGTCACCTGGCCAATATTCGTGCGCAACTTGCGAATGCTAAAAAGCCACAGTAAAGCTGATGCGGCGCTGCTCAGCCACAAAGAATTTAGTTCAATTCTTCTAATAATAGCGGCCACTGAACATAGCTCTGCCAATGACTTTCTTGCTCTAATGCTTCTGCGCGGTAAGGATGCTGTTGCAGCCAGCTCTGAGGTAACAGCACATAAAGTCCCTCGCCATTGGCCCGTAGCCTAACCGCCGGCAGTGTGTCATCCCGGCGACGGCTGGAGAATATAATCGCCAGACGCAATAAACGACACAAATGCTGAGCCATATCTACTGGCAATGCATTTTGTTGATTTAACAGCGAGAGATCGATCGTATCACTCTGATTTTGCAGCAAAGCCGCAAGAAGTAGTTTTTGCGCGGGAGTAAAACCAGGGAGGTCCAGATTGCGTATCAGGTAAGCGGCATGTTGCGGAGCACGTTTAAAATCGATGCTTAGACCAATTTCGTGCATCAAACAGGCGTTTTGCAATAATTCGCGACATCGGCCATCAAGATGCCACTCTTTTTCTACCTGAAGCAAAAAGTTATCGGCTAATTTACTGACGCGTTTGGCTTGTTCAGTATCCAGTAAATAGCGGCGCTGTACATTTCGCACCGTTCGGCTGCGAACATCTTGTTCTACCGGCAAATGAAGCATGCCATAGACCAGCCCTTCACGTAGTGCGCCGCCGGCTAACGTCATACTTTCAATCGCCAGCTCCTGGAATATCGCAATTAAGATAGACAGGCCACTGGGGAAAACCAGTGCGCGTTCCAGTGTTAAACCGGGGATTTCCAGTTCTTCCAGTTTGCCACATTGAATCGCTCTTTGTTTGAGCTGCTGCAATTTGGCTAAGGTGATCAGCTCGTCCATACCCTGAGCGACCATGATTTCTTGTAGGGCCTGAACCGTGCCAGAGGCACCGACACAGATTTGCCAGCCATGGTCACGAAAGCGCTGTGCGACAGGTTTTAGCATCTCATGAGCGGCTAATTCAGCACGATCAAAATTGTCTTTTGCCAGGTTGCGGTCACTGAAGTAGCGCTCCAACCAGGTTACGCAACCCATTGATAAACTGACCAGAATATTTGCCTGAGCGCCATTGCCGGTCACCAGCTCTGTGCTGCCACCGCCAATATCGACGACTAAACGCTGCTCTGGCCCACCGGTAGTATGGGCAACGCCCTGATAAATCAGACGCGCTTCTTCTTCACCACTGATCACTTGAATCGGACAACCGAGGATTTCAGCCGCAGTTTGCAGGAATTCTTCAGCATTTGAGGCCAGACGCAAGGTTGCTGTTGCGACCACGCGAATCTGATTCAAAGGAATGTCCTGCAAGCGCTCTGAAAAAAGCTTCAAACATTGCCAGCCACGTTCCATCGCTTCTTGCGATAGGTGGTTTTGGCTATCCAGACCCGCCGCCAAGCGGACTTTCCGCTTGATTCGGGCCAGCGTCTGGATACTGCCAGCCACCTCACGTACCACCAACATATGAAAACTATTGGAGCCAAGATCGATGGCAGCATAAAGTGAGGTGGAACTTAGCATCATTTATCAGCTCGGTCGCTTACGGTTATTCCGTGGTGCACCACTGCGACGTGGGGCAGAGTTACGGCGTGGGCCATTCCCGGTGCGAGTACGGGCCAGACGTTTTGGCGCGGGTAAATCAGTTAATAGCGCATCGCTATTATATTTACTTACCGGAATGCTATGGCCAGTGTAGGTCTCAATAGCGGGTAAGTTTAACGCATACTCTTCACATGCCAGGCTGATGGAATGACCACTTTCGCCAGCACGGCCAGTTCGGCCAATGCGGTGAACATAATCTTCACAGTCATCGGGTAAGTCATAGTTGAAGACATGGGTGACCAGTGGAATGTGTAGGCCACGGGCGGCAACATCAGTCGCAACCAAAATATCCAAATCACCTTTAGTGAAATCTTCCAGAATCCGCAGGCGTTTTTTCTGTGCAACATCACCGGTCAACAAACCGACACGGTGACCATCAGCAGCCAAATGGCCCCAGATTTCTTCGCAACGATGTTTGGTATTGGCGAAAATAATGCAGCGATCTGGCCACTCTTCTTCAATTAACGTCTGAAGCAGACGCATTTTCTCTTCATTTGAAGGGTAGAACAGCTCTTCCTGAATGCGGTGGCCGGTTTTTTGCAACGGTTCCACTTCAACATATTCAGCGTTATTCATTTGCTCAAAGGCCAGTTCACGTACCCGGTACGAGAGTGTGGCAGAGAACAGCATGTTTAAGCGCTTATCAACAGAAGGCATACGGCGGAACAGCCAGCGGATATCTTTAATAAAGCCTAAATCGTACATCCGATCAGCTTCATCCAAGACCACAACCTGAATCGCACCGAGGTTAATATAATTTTGTTTTGCGTAATCGATTAAACGACCAGTAGTACCGATCAGAATATCAACACCACTTTCCAGCACCTTAAGCTGTTTATCGTAGCCATCGCCGCCATAAGCCAAGCCTAATTTCAGCCCGGTTATCTGGGAAAGTGATTCTGCATCAGAGTGAATTTGCACGGCTAATTCGCGCGTTGGTGCCATAATTAATGCGCGCGGCTGATTAGTCTGGCGACCCTCTTCTGCGGGGTGAGAAAGCAAATAATGGAAAGTAGACGCTAAGAATGCCAGCGTCTTGCCGGTTCCTGTTTGCGCCTGACCCGCTACATCACGCCCCGAAAGGGTGAGTGGCAATGCTAACGCCTGTATCGGCGTGCAATACTGAAACCCTTTGTTTTCAAGGGCTTCAATAACTAACGGGTGCAGGGCGAAGTCGGAAAACTTCTGTTCGGTCAAGTGTGTTTTGCTCATAGTGTGGTAGAATATCAGCTAACTATTGCTTTACGAAAGCGTATCCGGTGAAATAAAGTCATCCTACTGTTGGTTAATGCTACACCAACGAGGTAGACACAATCCTTTGGAGTAGAACATGAGCGATAAAATTATTCACCTGAGTGACGAAAGCTTCGGCACTAAAGTGCTGGAAGCCGATGGCCTGGTTCTGGTTGATTTCTGGGCTGAATGGTGTGGTCCGTGCAAGATGATTGCTCCGATTTTGGATGAAATTGCTGAAGAGTATGAAGGCAGACTTACTATCACTAAATTGAATATTGATGACAACCAAGCCACTGCACCGAAATACGGTATCCGTGGTATCCCTACGTTGTTGTTATTCCGTGACGGTGAAGTAGTGGCAACCAAGGTAGGTGCTTTGTCTAAGGGGCAGCTTAAAGAATTCTTGGATGCGAATCTGTAAGCGGCGTTAGCCGTTAATACTTAAAGTTATTGGCGTTGCAGCAAGGGAGCAAACGAGCGACAAATTGGTTGTAAACCAATTTGAACAGCGCTTGCGCTGGCTCGTAGGGTGAGCTTCTAATGAGGCACATAATCCCGATAAGCTGACTTAGGTCAGTGATTCGGGTGAGTTAGAGTCGCACACTGCTGCAACTTCAAGGCCGTAGGGTATGTTTAGCGGCAGTTGTGATTTCTCACACTGACCGCTAGACGCCCGCAAAGAAGCGTGTTAAGTTTAGCCTACTGCATATAGAACATTCCTGTGTATTGAGTCCGGGTTTGTAGCATCTAGCTTATTCTTTAGTATCTAATAAATAGTCTGTAGCATCTAAATAGTTTGAATCTAAAGTTTTACTCTATGTCGAAATAATTTGTGTTGAGAATATTTATGAACTCAATCGGTTTTTGACAGTCTAGTGTTTTACAAAATCAGTCTAAGGCACCTTCAATCTTTACACCGTTGAGTCGCGCAAGCTTGCGTAAGTCATTACTTGCGTAGTTTGGCCAAGGCCGGTGATTGAATGTCCCGTTAAACAGGCACGGATGACGCTGCCATACCATTCACGACCATAGTTCGAGACATACCCCGAGTTTAAGAACCCACCATTATGAATCTTACCGAATTAAAGAACACGCCGGTTTCTGATCTGATAACACTTGGCGAAAATATGGGGCTGGAAAACCTGGCCCGGATGCGTAAACAAGATATTATTTTCTCTATCCTTAAGCAGCACGCGAAAAGTGGAGAAGATATCTTCGGTGACGGTGTGTTGGAGATATTGCAGGATGGATTTGGTTTCCTCCGTTCAGCAGACAGCTCCTACCTCGCCGGTCCCGACGACATCTATGTATCCCCAAGCCAAATTCGCCGTTTCAACCTTCGCACTGGTGATACCGTTGCCGGTAAGATTCGTCCACCGAAAGAAGGTGAGCGTTATTTTGCATTGTTGAAAGTTAACGAAGTTAACTATGACAAACCGGAAAACGCCCGTAACAAAATTCTGTTCGAAAACTTAACTCCATTACATGCTAATTCTCGTCTGCGGATGGAACGTGGTAATGGTTCGACAGAAGATTTAACTGCCCGTGTACTTGATTTGGCATCGCCAATCGGTCGTGGTCAGCGAGGGCTGATTGTTGCTCCGCCAAAAGCGGGTAAAACTATGCTGTTGCAGAATATTGCAACCAGCATTGCTTACAATCACCCTGATTGCGTATTAATGGTCTTGCTGATTGACGAGCGTCCGGAAGAAGTCACCGAGATGCAACGTCTGGTTAAAGGTGAAGTTATTGCTTCAACTTTCGATGAGCCAGCATCCCGCCACGTTCAAGTCGCTGAAATGGTTATCGAGAAAGCGAAACGTCTGGTTGAACATAAAAAAGACGTTATCATTTTACTGGATTCGATTACCCGTCTGGCCCGCGCATACAACACCGTCGTACCTGCTTCTGGTAAGGTTCTGACCGGTGGTGTGGATGCTAACGCCTTACATCGTCCTAAGCGTTTCTTTGGTGCTGCGCGTAATGTTGAAGAGGGCGGTAGCCTGACCATCATTGCCACCGCGTTGGTTGATACCGGTTCTAAAATGGATGAAGTTATCTATGAAGAATTTAAAGGTACCGGCAACATGGAATTGCATCTTTCTCGCAAAATTGCAGAGAAACGTGTGTTCCCAGCTATTGATTTCAACCGCTCTGGTACGCGTAAAGAAGAGTTGCTGACAACCACTGAAGAGCTACAAAAAATGTGGATTTTACGTCGAATTCTTCATCCAATGGGTGAGATCGATGCAATGGAATTCCTCATCAGTAAACTGGCAACAGCGAAAACCAACGATCAGTTCTTCGATAACATGAGACGTTCATAAGTTTAGCGAAATTAATCAAAACGCCACGCTCAGACGTGGCGTTTTTTGCATTTGGGCTATACGATAGTCGGGATTGTTATCTACCTAGTGAATAACTCAATCAAAACCAATGTCTATTCTCTACACTTATTCTTCTTAATACATCCAAAGAATTTTGAGTTGCAGGTCGACAATAAATAAACCCATCCCGATGAGAACGTGCAGTGCTCCTGTGGCTTAAAATATAAAAGGGATGACGAGAAAATAGTAAAAATAGAGTTGGGAATAGTCAGCAAGGCTGTCATCATATTCAGAAATAACTGAAAGCATAGGGAAGGCATAGGGAAGGTGTGGTATACGCCGAACCACATGCTAAGCTGTCGTATCTTTTTGCAGAGAGCGGTTAAACGTGAACTTACTCACTATGAGTACTGAAATATTTGTTATTTTTCTGTTTTCTCTGGCATTTTTATTTGTAGCTCGCAAAGTCGCCAAGAAAATTGGATTAGTTGATAAACCTAACTATCGCAAACGTCACCAAGGATTGATCCCATTAGTGGGCGGAATATCCGTGTTTGCGGGCATTTGTTTTACTTTCCTGATAACTAACCAACAGATCCCACATTTCCAGTTATATCTGGGGTGTGCTGGTTTATTGGTGTTCGTTGGTGCTTTAGACGATCGCTTCGATATCAGTGTAAAAATCCGAGCCTTTGTACAAGCATTAGTCGGTATTGCCATGATGGCAGTCGCAGGGCTTTATTTACGCAGCTTGGGACATGTGTTTGGCCCGTGGGAGATGGTATTAGGGCCGTTCGGCTATGTTGTCACACTGTTCGCAGTATGGGCGGCGATAAACGCTTTCAATATGGTCGATGGTATTGATGGTTTACTGGGCGGGCTGTCTTGTGTCTCTTTCGGTGCCATGGGTCTTTTGCTGTATCAAAGCGGACAAATGGCATTAGCGCTGTGGTGTTTTGCGATGATTGCCGCCATCGTGCCTTATATCTTGCTTAACCTTGGGTTGCTAGGCCGCCGCTATAAAGTCTTTATGGGTGATGCGGGCAGTACGCTGATTGGTTTCACTGCGATTTGGATACTGTTGCAAAGCACACAGGGTAATTCTCATCCCATTAACCCGGTTACAGCATTGTGGATTATTGCAATTCCATTGATGGATATGATTGCCATCATGTATCGGCGTTTGCGTAAAGGAATGAGCCCTTTCTCCCCCGACCGCCAGCATATTCATCACTTGATCATGCGCGCCGGTTTTACTTCACGACAGGCATTTGTCTTAATCACCCTGGCTGCGGCATTGTTAGCGGGAGTGGGCGTTATCGGCGAACGGCTGATATTTGTCCCAGAATGGGTCATGTTGGCATTATTCTTGCTTGCATTTCTGTTGTATGGTTACTGCATAAAACGGGCATGGCGAGTGGCGCGTTTTATCAAACGTATCAAGCGTCGGATGCGCCGTGCATCGCAAAATAAGCATGAATCTTAACCAGAGGCTTTTAGGCAGTGATGAAACCAGAATCTATGTCGACTGATAAAACAGGATCTACCCATAACGAGCCAGTTATGGATAACGAGTTAGATATCCGCAGCCTGTGCCGTACTCTTTGGCGCGGTAAAGTGTGGATTATCGGTATGGCAATTCTTTTTGCTGCAATAGCGCTGGGTGTTTCTTACTTGGTAAAACAGCAGTGGAGTGCGACAGCCATTACAGACAGACCAACTGTCAATAATTTGGGCGGTTATTACTCTCAGCAGCAATTTTTGCGCAACCTGGATAGCCGTAACAATAGTGGTGTTGTCAGTGAGCAACCCGGTATTTCTGACGAAGCCTACAGCGAGTTTATTACCCAGTTAGCCGCTTACGATACGCGCCGTGATTTTTGGCTACAAACTGATTATTACAAACAGCGGCTAGAAGGTGATGCTAAGGCGGATGCGGCATTACTGGATGAGCTGGTGAATAATATTGTTTTCACCCCGCGTGATGACAAAAAAATACTGAATGACAGCATTAAATTGACGGCAGAAACCGCCACCGATTCCAATAAATTGCTGCGCAGTTATATTGATTTTGCTAGCCAACGTGCTGCCAGCCACTTGAATGATGAGATTGAAGGCGCATGGGCTGCTCGCACTCAGTCAATGAAGGCGCAGGTTAAACGGCAAGAAGCCGTTGCTCAAGCCGTGTTCGATCGTGAAGTTGCTGCGGTTAAGCAAGCTTTGAAAGTGGCTAGCCAGCAAGGGATTAATCGCAGTCAAACCGATACCCCGGCTGAACAATTAGCCGATTCTAAAATGTTTATGTTAGGTAAACCGATGCTCGAAGCCCGGCTAGAGACATTGCAGGCTACCGGCCCAAGTTTTGATATTGATTATGATCAGAACAGAGCAATGCTGGCAACATTGAATGTCGGCCCGACGCTGGATAAAACCTTCCAGGCTTACCGTTACTTGCGTACACCAGAAGATCCGGTTACCCGTGATAGTCCGCGTCGCGTATTCCTGTTGATTATGTGGGGCGCGATTGGTGCATTGGTTGGCGCGGGAGTGGTGTTGGTTCGCCGTACCAGTACGCAAGCATAACCCGTGCGGTAAGTGCTAAGTATTCTTGATCAGTAAGAGACTGATCAGTAAAAGATTGACCAGTAATGGGCGTATTGTGCGCCCAACTTGCAGGCGTTGTCTGCGGCTAACTGACCTTAAAGAGATTCACTGTGAAAGTGTTGACTGTTTTTGGCACCCGGCCTGAAGCCATTAAAATGGCTCCTCTGGTGCATGCTTTGGCTCAGGATGAAG
The DNA here is from genome assembly GCF_902170565.1 of Yersinia thracica. Taxonomy (GTDB): domain Bacteria; phylum Pseudomonadota; class Gammaproteobacteria; order Enterobacterales; family Enterobacteriaceae; genus Yersinia; species Yersinia thracica. The sequence continues at coordinate 108,849 of NZ_CABHXX010000133.1, read as the reverse complement.
CCTTTGAATCAAGAGTCTGCGTCACGGCTCAACATCGTGAGATGCTGGACCAAGTGCTGCGTTTATTTGAGATTCAGCCGGACTATGATTTGAATATCATGAAGCCGGGACAGGGATTAACGGAAATAACCTGCCGTATTCTGGAAGGGCTAAAGCCTGTTCTGGAGGAGTTTAAGCCGGATGTAATCTTAGTGCATGGCGATACCACAACGACGTTGTCGACCAGCCTTGCCGCATTCTATCAACGTATTCCTGTCGGTCATGTTGAAGCGGGCTTGCGCACCGGGGATCTCTATTCACCGTGGCCAGAAGAAGCTAACCGCCAACTGACCGGCCATCTTGCTATGTATCATTTTGCTCCGACAGAAAACTCGCGGCAAAACTTGCTGCGCGAGATGGTGCCAGACAACCGCATTTTTGTGACCGGCAATACCGTGATTGATGCGCTGTTCTGGGTGCGTGATCGGGTGATGAATAACCCAGAATTACGCGACAGTTTGGCAGAGCGTTATCCATTCATCGATACCAATAAGAAGATGATTCTGGTGACGGGCCACCGCCGCGAGAGTTTTGGTGGCGGTTTTGAGCGGATTTGCAGTGCATTAGCTGAAATTGCACTTAAACATCCTGAGGTACAGGTGGTTTATCCGGTGCATCTCAACCCTAATGTCAGTGAGCCGGTCAACCGCATCTTGAAAGGGATTGATAATATCATCCTGATCGACCCGCAAGATTACCTGCCATTCGTTTACCTGATGAATCACGCCTACCTGATCCTAACGGATTCCGGTGGTATTCAGGAAGAAGCGCCTTCATTAGGCAAGCCGGTATTAGTGATGCGGGATACCACTGAGCGCCCGGAAGCCGTCGATTCGGGTACAGTTTTGTTGGTGGGCACTAATATTAATAAAATTGTCGATGCAGTGACCCGCTTGCTGACTGATGAAACTGCCTATCATCAAATGTCACGGGCGCATAATCCTTACGGTGACGGGCATGCCTGTCAACGCATCCTTGAAGCTTTAAAGAATCATCAGGTGACGCTATGAGTTTTGACACTATTTCTGTTATCGGTCTTGGGTATATTGGTCTGCCAACTGCTGCTGCTTTCGCGTCGCGCAAGAAGAAAGTGATCGGCGTGGACGTCAACGCCCATGCGGTTGAAACCATTAATCGCGGTGCAATCCATATCGTGGAGCCGGATTTAGGTAAAGTGGTGAAGGCTGCTGTCGAAGGCGGCTACTTGCAAGCTGTAACCAAACCGCTGGCTGCTGATGCGTTTCTTATTGCCGTGCCAACACCCTTTAAAGGCGATCATGAGCCGGATATGGTGTATGTTGAGTCCGCCGCTAAATCTATCGCTCCTGTGTTGAAAAAGGGTGATTTGGTCATTCTGGAGTCCACTTCTCCAGTGGGAGCCACTGAGCAAATGGCTCACTGGCTGGCTGAAGCTCGCCCTGATCTGAGCTTCCCACAGAACGCGGGTGAAGAGGCAGACATTAACATCGCTTATTGCCCAGAGCGCGTATTGCCGGGCCAGGTGATGGTTGAACTGGTTCAAAATGACCGTGTTATCGGCGGTATGACGCCAAAATGTTCTGCCCGCGCCAGTGAGTTGTACAAAATCTTCCTGGAAGGCGAATGTGTGGTGACCAATTCCCGCACCGCAGAAATGTGCAAGCTGACTGAAAACAGCTTCCGCGACGTTAACATTGCTTTCGCCAATGAACTGTCACTGATTTGTGATGAGCAGGGAATCAATGTGTGGGAGCTGATTCGCCTGGCGAACCGCCATCCGCGGGTGAATATCTTGCAGCCAGGCCCCGGTGTTGGCGGCCACTGCATTGCTGTTGACCCATGGTTTATCGTTTCTCAAAATCCACAATTGGCCCGCCTGATCCATACTGCGCGTCTGGTGAATGATGGTAAGCCGCTGTGGGTGGTTGACCGCGTGAAAGCGGCGGTTGCCGATTGTCTGGCGGCCACTGACAAACGTGCATCTGAAGTGAAAATTGCCTGCTTTGGTCTGGCATTTAAACCCAATATTGATGACCTGCGCGAAAGCCCGGCGGTTGAAATCGCCCATTTGATCGCACAATGGCACACTGGTGAAACGCTGGTGGTTGAGCCGAATGTTGAGCAATTGCCGAAATCGCTGGCGGGGCACGTTACGCTGAAAGATACCGCGACTGCCTTGCAGCAAGCGGATGTGCTGGTGATGCTGGTAGATCACAGCCAATTCAAAGCCATCAAACCAGAAGATGTGAAGCAATCATGGATTGTGGACACTAAAGGAGTATGGCGTTGAGACGTATTCTAGTCACAGGTGGGGCCGGTTTTATCGGCTCTGCCGTGGTAAGACATATTATCGATGGCACCTCAGATAGCGTCGTTGTGGTGGATAAACTGACCTACGCGGGCAATTTGGAGTCACTGGCGGTGGTTGCTCACAGCGAGCGCTACGCTTTTGAACAGGTTGATATCTGTGACCGTGCTGAGCTGGATCGGGTTTTTGCACAATATCGACCGGATGTAGTGATGCATCTGGCGGCAGAAAGCCATGTTGACCGCTCTATTGATGGCCCTGCGGCCTTTATCGAGACCAATGTCGTGGGCACTTACCAGATGTTGGAAGCGGCGCGTCATTACTGGCAACAACTGAGTGCAGAGGAAAAACTGGCGTTTCGCTTCCACCATATCTCCACTGATGAGGTGTATGGCGACCTACACGGCACCGATGATTTATTCACCGAAACTACGCCTTATGCGCCAAGTAGCCCTTATTCTGCTTCCAAAGCCTCTAGCGACCATTTAGTTCGCGCGTGGCTGCGAACCTATGGTTTACCGACCTTGGTGACCAATTGCTCTAATAACTATGGCCCATATCATTTCCCTGAAAAATTGATCCCACTGGTCATTCTGAATGCGCTCGCGGGTAAACCGCTGCCAGTGTATGGCAATGGCGCACAGGTTCGTGATTGGTTGTATGTTGAAGATCATGCCCGGGCCTTGTATCAAGTGGTGACCGAGGGTGTGGTGGGCGAAACTTACAATATTGGCGGCCATAACGAGCGCAAAAATATTGAAGTGGTTGAGACTATCTGCACGCTTTTGGATGAATTGGTTCCAGAAAAACCGGCAGGAATTGCTCACTATTGTGACCTGATTACCTATGTCAAAGACCGCCCAGGCCATGATATGCGCTATGCCATCGATGCCAGCAAAATTGAGCGGGAACTGGGCTGGCGGCCGCAGGAGACTTTCGAAAGTGGCATTCGCAAAACCGTATTATGGTATTTGAATAATGAATCTTGGTGGCGTCGTGTTCAGGATGGTTCTTACGCCGGTGAGCGTTTGGGCCTAAGTGATTGACGATAGGTTCGAAGTTTATTAATCATTGGGATGGCATCATTCAATATTTTGCATGATGTTTTCAAGACATAGTATGTCTTAGGAGATCGAATGAAAGGCATAATTCTGGCTGGTGGTTCCGGCACGAGGTTGCACCCCATCACCCGTGGTGTCTCTAAGCAACTACTTCCTGTTTATGATAAGCCGATGATTTACTATCCGCTGTCAGTGCTGATGCTGGCGGGGATCCGCGACATCCTGATTATTTCCACTCCAGAGGATTTACCGTCATTCCAGCGCTTGCTGGGTAATGGTGAAGAGTTTGGTATCAATCTGAGTTATGCCGCGCAACCTAGCCCAGATGGGCTGGCACAAGCATTTATCATTGGTGAAGAGTTTATCGGCCATGAGCCTTGCTGTTTGGTACTTGGCGATAATATCTATTTTGGTCAGGGCTTTAGCCCGAAACTGAAAACGGTGGCAGCACGTCAACAGGGCGCGACAGTTTTCGGCTATCAAGTCATGGACCCAGAGCGCTTTGGCGTGGTGGAGTTTGATGACAACTTCCGCGCATTGTCGATTGAAGAGAAACCGAGCCAGCCGAAGTCCAATTGGGCGGTGACCGGGCTTTATTTTTATGACAATCAAGTGGTTGATTTTGCCAAACAAGTTAAGCCGTCGGAACGCGGTGAGCTGGAAATAACCAGCATCAACCAGATGTATTTAGAGCGCGGTGAACTGACGGTAGAATTATTAGGCCGTGGTTTTGCCTGGCTCGATACTGGCACCCATGACAGCTTGATTGAAGCCAGTACCTTTGTGCAAACCGTTGAAAAACGTCAAGGTTTCAAAATTGCCTGTCTGGAAGAAATCTCCTGGCGCAATGGCTGGTTGGATGACGATGGCGTCAAGCGCGCAGCCACGGCGTTAGCCAAAACCGGTTACGGCAAATATCTGTTGGACTTGCTCCATGCCCGTCCACGCCAATATTGAGCCGCTGGCCTGGGAAAGTGAATTTTTCCAGCGCCGGAGTGCAAAACTGATTTTCTCTGACTCAGCTCCGCAACTTAACCCGGCTGAGTTGGATTCTTTTACCTTAATCCAAGCCAAAGTTCCTACCCACCGCCTTGATCTCATTGATTCCCTTGGCCAACTTGACTTCAAATTAGTTGAAGGCGAAGTTGATTTGGCGCTGCCCGTTGAGGAAAAAGATGCGGTTGGCACGGAAAATGCTATATCTCAGGCAGATACCGGAACCTGTCAACAGCGGATCGCCACCACCGCCGATATCCCGCTATTGCGCAGTGTTGCTGCCCGTGCTTTTGCATTAAGCCGCTTTCGCGCTCCGTGGTATGACCCACAGGACAGCGGGAGATTTTATGCATTATGGGCGGAGAAGGCCGTACTGGGCACTTTCGACCATCAATGTTTGCTGGTAATGGATACATCGGGGCAACCGGCGGGGTTTGTGACATTACGTGATTTGCAAGATGGCAGTGCGCGTATTGGTCTGTTGGCGGTGTTCCCCGAAGCTCAGGGTAAAGGTATTGGTTCATTATTAATGTCGGCGGCAAAGCAATGGTGCCACAATCATGGGTTACACCGATTACGGGTAGCCACACAGATGAGTAACATTGCTGCTTTACGCCTTTATATTCGCAGCGGAGCCTCGATTGAGAGCACCGCGTATTGGTTATGCAGGGGATGAGATGATTCCATTTAACGCTCCACCGGTAGTCGGCACCGAACTCGGTTATATGCAGGCCGCAATGAGTAGCGGTAAATTATGCGGTGATGGTGGTTTTACCCGTCGCTGCCAGCAGTGGATGGAGAAACGTTTCGATTGCCCGAAAGTGTTACTGACGCCCTCTTGCACCGCCTCACTGGAAATGGCGGCGTTGCTGCTGGACATCAAACCCGGCGATGAAGTGATTATGCCAAGCTTTACCTTCGTTTCGACCGCCAACGCCTTTGTATTGCGCGGCGCGAAAGTGGTGTTTGTGGATATCCGCCCAGACACCATGAATATCGATGAAACCAAGATTGAAGCGGCTATTACCGATAAAACTCGCGTTATCGTGCCGGTTCATTATGCAGGCGTGGCCTGTGAGATGGACACCATCATGGCGCTGGCGAAAAAGCATAATTTATTTGTGGTAGAAGACGCTGCGCAGGGCGTGATGTCGACTTACAAAGGCAAAGCTCTGGGCACTATCGGCCATATTGGTTGCTTTAGCTTCCATGAAACCAAAAACTACACGGCGGGTGGTGAAGGTGGTGCGACGCTAATCAATGACAAATCACTGATTGAGCGCGCTGAAGTTATCCGTGAGAAGGGGACTAACCGTAGTCAGTTCTTCCGTGGACTGGTCGACAAATATACCTGGCGTGATATTGGCTCCAGTTATTTGATGTCTGATTTACAGGCCGCATATCTATGGGGCCAGTTGGAAGCCGCAGAGCAAATCAATGAGCGCCGTCTGGGGCTGTGGCATATTTACTATAATGCTTTCAAGCCTTTGGCTGATGCTGGGCGCATTGATTTACCGGCGATTCCTGACAATTTGGAACAGAATGCGCACATGTTTTATATCAAACTGCGTGATATTGAAGAGCGTTCTGCGTTCATCAGCTACTTGAAAGAAGCTGAGATCATGGCGGTATTCCACTACATTCCATTGCATGCCTGTCCGGCAGGTGAAGAATTTGGGCGTATGGACGGTGAAGACCGCTTTACCACCCAGGAGAGTGAGCGCCTGGTGCGTTTGCCTGTCTTCTATAACCTGACTGATGTGAATCAGAGCACGGTCATTAATACTGTTCTGAGTTTCTTCGCCTGATATGTCTCTGGCAAAAGCATCGATTTGGACTGCTGGCTCTACGCTGATTAAAATCGGCGTCGGGCTGTTAGTGGTGAAACTGCTGGCGGTGACCTTTGGCCCCAGCGGTGTTGGGCAGGCGGGTAACTTCCGCCAGTTAATTACGGTATTGGGCGTGCTCTCTGGCGCGGGTATCTTTAACGGCATTACTAAATATGTTGCTGAATATCATCAGCAACCTGAACGTTTGCGCGCAGTCGTGGGGACGTCATCAGCGATTGTGCTGGGTTTTTCAACTCTGCTGGCATTGGTTTTCTTGCTGGCGGCTAAACCGGTCAGTATTGCGTTATTTGGCCATGCTGATTACCAGAATGTGGTGCGGGCGGTGGCGTTTATCCAAATGGGGATTGCCTACGCCAATCTGTTTTTAGCCATTCTCAAAGGCTATCGCGATGCGATGGGCAATGCGCTGGCGGTGATCGGCGGCAGCCTGATTGGTGTCGTCGCGTACTATATTTGCTTCCGGATCGGCGGTTATCCTGGCGCGCTATTGGGTTTGGCATTAGTCCCCGCGCTGGTGGTTATTCCTGCTGCCGCCATGTTGATTCGGCGCAAGACTATTCCGCTCAGCTATCTTAAACTTAGCTGGGACAAAGCATTAGCCAGCCATTTGGGCAAATTTACCATCATGGCGTTGATTACTTCGGTGACCTTGCCGGTTGCCTATGTGATGATGCGTAACTTGCTGGCTGACCGCTATGGCTGGGATGCTGTCGGGATTTGGCAAGGGGTAAGCAGTATTTCAGATGCTTATCTACAATTTATCACAGCGTCATTTACCGTCTATTTGCTGCCGACACTCTCAAGGCTCAAAGCTAAAGCAGATATTTCCCGTGAAATTCTGCGCTCATTGAAATTTGTGTTACCGGCAGTAGCGACCGCCAGTTTGATGGTCTGGTTATTACGTGATTTTGCTATTTGGCTGTTGTTTTCTCATCAGTTTACGGCCATGCGCGACCTCTTCGCTTGGCAGTTGGTCGGTGATGTATTGAAGGTCGGGTCTTACGTGTTCGGCTATCTGGTGATTGCCAAAGCGTCTTTACGTTTTTACATTCTGACGGAAGTCAGCCAGTTCTTACTGTTGACTGGGTTTGCCCATTGGTTAATCCCAATGAATGGCTCTTTGGGCGCGGCACAGGCTTATATGGCCACTTATATCGTCTATTTTGCGCTCTGTAGCTGCGTATTCCTTATGTATCGTAGACATTCATCACCGTAAACACTCTTTACAGTAGAAAAAAATGACAACCCTGATTCATGTACTGGGATCTGATATCCCGCACCATAATCTGACTGTATTGCGCTTCTTCAATGATGTGCTGACAACCCGCGTGCCCGCCGAACAGGCGCGGCATTTTATGGTGGCGGCAAAAGAAACGGCGCCTTTTTCATCATTCCCGCAGTTGGATATTGAAACGCACAGCAATAAAAAAACCTTGGCCGAGGCGGTGATTGCCCGCGCACAAGCTTCCCGCGAGACGCGCTTCTTCTGGCATGGGCAGTTTAATGCCACTTTGTGGCTGGCATTGCTGAGTGGGAAAATCAAACCGCACCAGGTTTATTGGCATATTTGGGGCGCGGATTTATATGAAGATGCCAAGAGCTTGAAATTTCGCCTGTTTTACCTGCTGCGCCGTATTGCTCAAGGGCGGGTAGGGCACGTTTTTGCGACTCGGGGCGATTTAATTTATTTCCAACAGCGCCATCCTCGGGTTCCGGCGTCATTGCTCTATTTCCCAACCCGTATGGATCCGGCGTTAACTGGCGTCAATATTGATAAGCCGCTCGCGGGGCCAATGACGATTCTGGTGGGGAATTCCGGTGATAGCACCAACCGCCATATTGAGGCGCTAAAATCTATTCATCAGCAATTTGGCCCTGATGCCCGAGTTATTCTGCCGATGGGGTATCCGGCGAATAATGAGTTGTATATTGAACGAGTTAGGCAAGCGGGTTTGGCACTGTTTGCGCGAGATAACCTACGCATCCTGACGGAACAGATCCCGTTTGATGACTATCTGAATATCCTGCGTGAATGCGATTTGGGCTATTTCATTTTTAATCGCCAGCAAGGTATCGGCACCCTGTGTTTATTGACCCAGTTTGGCGTGCCCTTTGTGTTGAGTCGTAAGAATCCCTTCTGGCAAGATTTAGCTGAGCAACATATTCCGGTGCTTTTCTATGGCGATTCTTTGGATGAACCCTTGATTCGCGAGGCGCAGCGCCAGTTAGCGGGATTGGATAAGCATAATATTGCTTTCTTTAACCCTAACTATATTGAGGGTTGGCAACAGGCGCTGGCTCTTGCCGCAGGAGAACACCCATGACGCTGGGGCAATTTGGCGGTCTTTTCAGTGTCTATCTGATCGCCGTTATCTTTATCTTGATATTGACGTATCAGGAGTTTCGGCGGGTGCGCTTTAACTTCAACGTGCTGTTTTCAATGCTCTATTTGCTGACATTCTATTTCGGCTTCCCATTGACCTGCATGTTGGTGTTCCAGTTTGGCGTCGCGGTGGTGCCGGTTGAGTATTTACTGTACGCCATGTTGTCCGCCACGGCGTTTTATGGCATTTACTATGTCAGTTATAAGACTCGCCTGAGCAAGCCGCGTAGCCAGCCGCGCGCGCCGATATTCACCATGAATCGGGTAGAAACCAATTTGACCTGGATCCTGCTGGCGCTGGTGGCTATTGGCACGGTCGGCATCTTCTTTATGCAGAATGGTTTCCTGCTCTTCAAGCTGGATTCTTATAGTAAGATTTTCTCCAGTGATGTTTCCGGTGTGGCGCTGAAGCGCTTTTTCTACTTCTTTATCCCGGCGATGTTGGTGGTTTATTTCCTCAAGCAGGATATGCGCGCCTGGTTTTTCTTCCTGGCAAGCACCGTGGCCTTTGGCATCCTGACTTATGTTATCGTCGGCGGCACCCGCGCTAATATCATTATCGCGTTCTCATTATTCCTGTTTATTGGCATTGTTCGCGGCTGGATAACTTTGTGGATGCTGGCGGCGGCCGGGGTCTTCGGCATTGTCGGCATGTTCTGGCTAGCCCTGAAACGTTATGGTCTGGATGTGAGCGGCTCAGAGGCATTTTACACTTTCCTGTATCTGACGCGCGATACATTCTCGCCGTGGGAAAACCTCGGATTACTGCTACAAAACTACGACAAAATAGATTTTCAGGGATTAGCGCCGATTATCCGTGATTTCTATGTGTTTATTCCGAGTTCCTTGTGGCCTGCTCGCCCTGATTTAGTCTTGAATACCGCCAATTACTTTACCTGGGATGTGCTCGATAACCACTCCGGGCTGGCTATTTCCCCGACACTAATTGGGTCTTTGGTGGTGATGGGCGGGGTGCTGTTTATCCCACTGGGAGCCATCGTGGTGGGGTTAATCATTAAATGGTTCGATTGGTTGTATGAGCAAGGTAAAGCAGAGAAAAATCGCTACAAAGCCGCCATCCTGCAAAGCTTCTGTTTTGGGGCGGTATTTAACATTATTGTGTTGGCGCGCGAAGGGCTAGATTCCTTTGTCTCGCGGGTAGTATTTTTCTGTGTGATATTTGGTGCCTGTTTGATACTGGCGAAATTGTTGTATTGGTTATTCGATACGGCGGGTTTGATAAAGCAACGGGTACAGCGTCGTGCGGGTAAGTCGACGCCGCTATCCGCGCCCCAAGCAAGCAGCCAACAGTAAGGATCGTGATGGAACAGAATACTGATATTCCAAAAGCTATTGATACTCCAAAAGCTATTGATATTCCAAAAGCTATTGATATTCCCAAATACAATGTCCGTGGCTTCGACATTTGGGGCTTTCGTGACATGGAACAGGTGCTCAATCATCTGCTGAGCAGTGGCCCGGTGAAGACCGGCACGTTGGTGGCAATGAATGCAGAGAAACTGCTGAAAGCCGAGGATGATGCCGCTCTGCGTGACCTGATTAGTGAAGCTGAATACCTGTATGCCGATGGCATCAGTATGGTGCGCGCTATCCGCCGTAAATATCCGCAAGCGCAATTGTCGCGAGTGGCGGGGGCCGACTTGTGGGAAGCGATAATGCAACGCGCGGGTCAGCAAGGGACGCCGGTATTTTTGGTCGGCGGCAAGCCAGAGATTCTCGCCGAAACTGAAGCCAAGTTGCGTGCGCAATGGAATGTGAATCTGGTGGGCAGTCAGGACGGTTATTTCACGCCGGAACAGCGCGAAGCGCTATTTGCCCGCATTACTGCCAGTGGCGCGGCAATTGTCACGGTTGCCATGGGGTCACCTAAGCAGGAAATATTTATGCGTGATTGCCGTAAAGCCTATCCTGATGCACTCTATATGGGAGTTGGCGGCACTTACGACGTCTTTACCGGCCATGTTAAGCGAGCGCCCAAAATATGGCAAAACATGGGGCTGGAGTGGCTATATCGCCTGTTGGCGCAACCCAGCCGTATCCGTCGCCAATTCAAACTGCTCAAATTTGTCGGTTATTATTACAGCGGTCGCTTGTAATAACTTCTTTAGCCTCAGGATCAAATTTGGTCCTGAGGTTATAAAATGTCTTCCATTCATTCCCCAAGTTAATACCGCCAGTGCTTAATTCCATTATGGAATCAATTATCATACTTTTATTCCATAAAGTTTTAATTTCTTGTTTGCTTATCTGACCCAGATACGGAACGATACCGGCCGATTAGGGCTTTGCGGTCATTTAAGGGCCGTTTTTCTATTATTTAATCTGTATTAATAATTAAGCTAAATGTTTTATTTGGTCGTTACTTCTTTATTGAATAACAAAAGCAATTGAATAACAAAAACAACCGGGAATCCGGAGCAGACACACCAGTAGGTTATAGAGGATATATGGTAGACAACGAAGAGAAAAAAGGATTACACCGTGGGCTGGAGGCCCGACATATCGAACTGATAGCGTTGGGTGGTACCATTGGCGTTGGGCTATTTATGGGGTCCGCCAGCACATTACAATGGGCGGGGCCGTCGGTCTTACTGGCTTATATTATTGCGGGCTTATTTGTATTCTTTATTATGCGGTCAATGGGCGAAATGCTCTATTTGGAGCCGGTTGCAGGCTCTTTTGCCGTGTATGCACATAAATATCTCAGTCCCTATTTCGGCTATCTAACAGCTTGGGGTTATTGGTTTATGTGGATAGCGGTGGGGATATCTGAAATTACCGCGATTGGCGTGTATGTTCAGTTTTGGTTCCCAGAAATGCCGCAATGGTTACCTGCTATTGCGGGGGTGGCGATAGTGGCGCTGGCTAATCTCGCGGCGGTAAGACTGTATGGTGAGCTGGAGTTCTGGTTTGCGATGATCAAAGTCACCACTATCATTGTGATGATTCTGGTGGGCTTGGGCGTCATTTTCTTCGGCTTTGGTAATCAGGGTCAGGCCATTGGTTTTGATAATCTGACGGCCCACGGCGGCTTCTTCGCTGGCGGCTGGAAAGGCTTCATGTTTGCGCTGTGTATTGTGGTGGCGTCCTATCAGGGGGTTGAGCTGGTGGGGATTACGGCGGGTGAAGCGAGGAATCCGCAGGTCACCTTAAAGCGAGCTATCAATAATATCCTTTGGCGCATCCTGATTTTCTATGTCGGCGCAATTTTCGTGATTGTCACTATCTTCCCGTGGGACGGCATTGGGACGGGGGGCAGCCCGTTTGTACTGACTTTTGCCAAGATAGGGATAGTTTCAGCTGCGGGTATTATCAACTTTGTGGTGCTCACCGCCGCGCTGTCGGGGTGTAATAGCGGTATGTATAGTGGCGGGCGCATGTTGTATGCGCTGGCGAAGAACCGCCAGTTGCCAGCTTGCCTGACTAAACTGTCTGCCAGCGGTGTTCCGGTTTATTGTATTGCTGTCACGATTTTGTGTTTACTGGTGGGATCGAGCCTCAATTACATCATTCCTAATCCACAGCAGGTGTTTGTGTATGTTTACAGCGCCAGCGTGTTGCCGGGCATGGTGCCGTGGTTCGTGGTGTTAGTGAGCCAACTGCGTTTCCGACAGGTGCACAAAGAGGCATTAAAGCAGCATCCGTTTAAATCCATCATGTTCCCCTATGTAAACTATCTCACCATCGCTTTCCTGATTTGTGTGTTAGTGGGGATGGGCATTAACCCCGATACTCGGTTATCTTTGTTGGTTGGGGTGATATTCCTTGGCTTGGTGACGGCCTGCTATTTGGGCTTGGGAATGCATAAACAGAATGTAGCTGACAAAAAGCGCCTATAAAACCAGCGAATAGGGCGGAGTGAGGGCTAGCAATGGCTGACTTTTGCGGCAGAGTGTGCAAAGCGTAAGCAAACACACCATTTCTTCTAAAAAAGCACTAGACAGCCAAGTATTAAAACCGTAGTATCCTCACCCGCAACGGCGCTAAGCGCCCGTAGCTCAGCTGGATAGAGCGCTGCCCTCCGGAGGCAGAGGTCTCAGGTTCGAATCCTGTCGGGCGCACCATTAATTTTGTGTGCAAGAGCTGCGGTGGTAAGATTGCCGCGTACGACGAAGTCGAAGTAAGCTGTAAGTAGTAGGAAGTTATGGTGGCTATAGCTCAGTTGGTAGAGCCCTGGATTGTGATTCCAGTTGTCGTGGGTTCGAGCCCCATTAGCCACCCCAAATTTTGTGGAACATGCGATGGTGGCGGAATTGGTAGACGCGCTAGCTTCAGGTGTTAGTGTCCTTACGGACGTGAGGGTTCAAGTCCCTCCCTTCGCACCACACAAAACATGTAGATTTTATTAAGATTTACATGGACATAGGTCGAAAGACCATGTAGAGTAAGCAGTAAGAAATCGGCGAGTAGCGCAGCTTGGTAGCGCAACTGGTTTGGGACCAGTGGGTCGGAGGTTCGAATCCTCTCTCGCCGACCAATTTAAGAAGAAACCCCGCAATGCGGGGTTTTTTTTCGTCTGTATTTTGTCTCTGTCTTATTTGTCTCAAGTCTATTTCCCTGTTACTCATTTCCCTTATCATCTCATTCTACTATCTATGGCTGCGTTCATTCCTCTTGCATAAGAAACCGGCATCGGCACTTTTTGATCAAACACAGCATGTAGCCGGGCCAGAATCTCTATTTATCTGGTGAGAAGTGAAGTGTTGGTTTTTTGCGACAAAAGCCAGATGCTTTGTCTCTAAACAGAGACACATAATTAACTGATAAATATAAAGAAAAAAAATGACAGTTTATAACGTCGTTTTGTAGCGACAGATCACTTCGGTGGGACGAAACTCAGCATGATGGGGTGGATGTATTACAGGATGAGTGAGTAAAAAAATAAAATAATTAATTATCATATAATTACGGGGATTTAATTGAGAACGTGAGTAAAAATCCCGCTAATTTTACGACTTGGCACGCTAAGTGCAATATCTACCCTGTAGATGCTCATCCCACTTATTATGATAGCTTGGTTTTATAGCCAATATAGCTTCATAAACCCAGGGATGACGCAGAGCCGATTTTAGGGTGCCTATTGTCCATGTAAACGATGTTGAATATCTTCATCACATACCGGACATAACGTTGAGTGAGGCACCGACATTGTTGTCTGTAGACCTGAAAATTTCAGACGCTTGCCCTTTCCGGCAAGCGTTTTTTTTTGGGTACTCTTTGCTACTTGAAGCCGCAGGGTTGTTAGCTGCACGCACTTACCCGAATCAGGGGTAAAGAAAAGGCTCCCGAAAGAGCCTCAGACTGCTGACAAAGCCAAATGGAGGGGTTGGGGCCGTAGTCGCGTAAGCGACCGGAGTGGCCCTGGGTGCGGTAAACTCTTCACTCACTGAGCTACTCGCGTACTGTCAAAGTGATTCGCCATTCTGCCGCAGAGTGAGCAATAGCCCCTCACGACGTGCCTGTGCGGCATCTTCAGGGCGGTGTAGTTTATCCAGAGCATCTGCCAGCCATGCATAATCATACCCGTCTGGACGCTGTGCAAGCGCGGCTTTAAAGGCCTCACTGGCTTTTTCCCATTCCCCATGTTTCAGCATTAACTGGCCCAAAGTGCTATTGAGCAATGGTGTGGCTCCGTGCTGTTTGATGTGCTGGCGTAATAATTTCTCCAGTGGCTCCGGATTGCCGGATTTCAACCGCGGGATCAATAACACCAGCCGCTCATCATACTGGCGCTTCAGACCATCCAGAATGATTTGCTGGGCGACATCACTGTCATCACATTCAATCAGATGCTCCGCTAAGGCGACTTGCAGTGGGATCTCATGGCGCACTTTGCGGCTTTGATCTTTCCACCAGCGTTTCAGGCCATCGCTGCCTTCCTCCGCCATACATTGATTCATTATGCCAATATAAGCTTGCTGCTCCAGCGCGGCGATTTCCTCAGCGGTATGCACCTGGGTTTTGTTCATTGCCGGTAAAATCTCCAATAATGAACTGTAAGCGCCCGAGCGCAGATAAGCTTGTTCGGCCAAACGCAGCACTTCTGGATGACGCGGGGCTTGATCCAAGAGCCGGTCAACGCCATGACGAGCCGCATGCACATGCCCTTGCGCCAACTGAATGCGCACCCGAGTGATATCGACCGGCAATTGCTCCGTATCAGCCACTTCTGCTGCTCGCTCGAGATATTGATTGGTACGGAATTCATCACCGCGTTGCTGGGCCGCTTCTGCCGCCAGTAGGTAATTTACCATCGGCTGTTCAGCATGATCGGCATTTCGCGTCAGTAGCTTCTCAACTTGTTTGAAATCACCTTCAGCCAGTTTGATCAGCGCCGCCCGGGTTTGTTTACGGGCGCGGGTGCGTTTACGGCCCAAGAACCAGCCACGGGTGCGGGCGCCGGTGCGGAAAATACGGCGCAATATCCATTCCACTATCAGGAATGCGACCAACACCAAGACCAACATAATGACTAAACCGGTCACGCTGGTTTCGACGTTGTAGTTGTCGGTCTGGATTAATACATAACCTTGATGACCTGCCAGCATAGGGCCAAGGACGATCCCGGCAGTCAGAATGAGGAATAACAGTAAGACTCGCAGCATACTTATTCCCCCTGAGTGGCGACTGGCGTCTGTGCCAGTAAGTTACGAACCCGGGTTTGCATCAATTTTTCCAGCATCGGCTGGCTCTTCAATTGATCAGGCACATCCATTGAAATTGATTGCTGACTTAGGTTCTCCAATTCATCCAGAAACGCCTTAGTGTTCGGGTCATTCACATCAAAATAAGCACGAACCCAAGTGGAAATCGTTTCTAACGACTGTTTATACACTTCATCCTGATGGCGAGGCACGGCCTGAGCGGCTACCAGCAAGCGGGAGCGGATATTTTCACGTAAATAAACGTCCTGATTGGGGGCCAATAGTGGCTCGGCGCTACTATCACGGCGGCGAATAGTAATGAAGTCAGACATAAAACTATGCCAACTTTTGGTCAGATTCTGACGCCATTCGGCTAACGAGCTGGACAGCTCATCGCTATTGGCATCCATCGGCGAATCATCAATATTATTATCGGCGAGACGCAGGTTATCGACTTGATTAGACAATTGATTCAGTTTGAGAATAATGCCGTCGAAATCGACTTGAGAAACCGCCGACAGGGTGCTGATGTCTTCGGTTAATGCACGGCGCACGTCGATAAGGCTCGGGTCATTCATATCTGCCAGGCTGGCATCGGCACTTTTTAGTAAGGTGGCCGCCGTGGTGACGTCTTGGTCACTCCACAGTTTGCGCCCGGCCATTTTCACCAGAAAATCAGCTTGTGCCAGCAACCAGGTTTTGGCATCACTTCCTGAAATCGTGGCGACTTTTTCCTGCAACTCATTAAGTTGGCGAGTTAGCGATGTTTGTTGGCGGTCGGCTGCTTCCAGCGCTTTGCTTTGCTGCTGTAACAATGACTCAAGCTGCTGTTTTTCCTGCAATTGGCTCTGTTTTAATTCAGCGAGTTGGTCTTGCAGCGCACTATTGGCCGCCGCTTGTAACTGAGCCTGCTGCTGTCCGTGATAATAAAGCCCAGCCCCTAGCGCGATGACCAGTGCAATAGCAATGGCTCCTAGAATTGGCCCGGTTTTTTTCTCCTGGCGGACTTCTGGTTCTGGCTGTTGGTGCCTCTCAGCCGCAGTGGTTGTCTCTTCCACTGGCGCGGATGGGGTATTTTGTTCCGTCATATTGGGCATCCCATAGTCAGGTTTCAGGTTTATTGAAAATCTTGTAGTGCGCGGATCAGCGCATCATTATCAGCATTCTCCGCGACCCGGATATGGCTCCAGCCCATTTGGGCCGCTAAGGTAGCGAGGCGCTCACTCACCACCACCAATCGGCAGCGGAGCAACCAGGAAGAACGATAATAATCAGGAACTAAAGTATAGATCTGTTGTAACATTTCGCCGCTGGTAACCACCAGAATATCGACTCCGGCACGTTGCCAATGCGCACTTTGCTCACTGCCATCATAAAATATCGGGCTGCGCTGATAACATTCGCAAAAAGTGACTGTTGCCCCCCGCTCATCCAGGCTTTCACCGAGCAGCTCGCGCCCGCCATTACCGCGTAATAACAGCGCCTTTTTACCCGCCAAATTTTGCAAGTCCGGCAATGATAACAGCATCTCGCTGGTCTCTCCCGTGGGGGGGTAAGTGACATGCAAACGGCTGGCGGTATGCAATGCTAATGCCGTGTTACGACCTATAGCATAATAAGATAACTGCGCAGGCCATGACAGGTTATTTCTTTTTAACAGCGGGTTAGCGTAGCGCACCGCATTCTGCGACAAAGCAAAAACCAAGTCACCGGCTTGCATATCTTGCAGTAATGCGGGCAGTTTTGGCAGGTCACCACCGGGAGAAAAATCAATCAATGGCGCGTGATAGGCAACCCGGCCCAGCGCACGCAGGCGGCTGACTAACTGCTCCCCGGCAGGGGATGGACGGGTGACCAGAATTGTCATAGTGGTGGATTATCCCGATAAACTTCAGCCAGAATTTCGCGCGCGCCTCTGGCTAGCAACTCATCGGCCAGCTCAACACCCATTTGTTCTGCATTTTCAGCCGGCCCACGGCGCTCACCGCGAATAATCTCGCTGCCATCGGGTGCGCCAACCAGTGCGCGGAGCCACAGTGTATCGCCGTCCAATTCCGCATAACTGCCAATGGGTACCTGACAGCCCCCTTCAAGGCGAGTATTCATGGCGCGTTCTGCACATACGCGCAATTCAGTTTCGCGATGATTCAGTGGTGCCAACAGTTTGCGGGTAAAATCATCATCCAGACGGCATTCAATGCCGACCGCGCCTTGGCCCACCGCAGGTAAGGATTCCTCAGCCGGCATGGCATAGCGAATTCGTGTTTCCAGCCCGAGGCGCTTCAGGCCAGCAACCGCCAAAATAATGGCGTGATATTCACCTTTATCTAACTTAGCCAGGCGAGTACCGACGTTACCGCGCAGGTCACGGATAATCAGATCCGGGCGGCGTTCACGTAATTGGCATTGGCGGCGCAAGCTTGAGGTGCCCACGATGCTGCCAGCGGGCAGGTCATCCAAATGGGCATAATTCATTGATACGAAAGCATCACGAGGGTCATCTCGCTCACAAATAGTCACCAGACCCAACCCGTCGGGGAAGGCGATCGGCACATCTTTCATCGAATGAACGGCAATATCGGCCCGGCCGTCGAGCATCGCCAACTCTAATTCTTTGACGAACAAACCTTTACCGCCGACTTTGGCCAGCGGCGTGTCCAGAATGATGTCCCCACGGGTCACCATTGGTACTAATTCGACTTGCAGACCGGGGTGATTGGCTTGCAGTAAATGTTGAACATAATGTGCTTGCCATAAGGCGAGCGGGCTTTGTCGGGTGGCAATTCGAATAACTTTGTCTAACATTTCTTGTTACCGTTTTTATATTTTACGGCCCATCCTACCATTGACCGGCGAAAACTGTCAGCGCGGTAGCCACATCAATAGGGCGGATAAGAGCATAAGAAAGCCACTATTCTAACAAATACTTGTCTGGATAAGGATTTTATAGCTTGTCTTACTGACAAAGTAGCTTTCGCTGCGCGTTTCAGTGGGTTTATTTGCCCAATAGTGGCGGGGATCGCTAATGACCTTGACAATAAATAGACGTTATAATTGTGGGGATAGCTTTACTTTCTTTACGGTCAATCGGCAAGGTGTTAGATTGATCACGTTTCCAGCAATAATTCGTTAATTGTTATTCAAACAAAATGCTTTCAAACAAAATGTTTTTTGGTCAGTTCAACAAAAAGTACATTTTGGGTGAAAGTCAAAAAAAGTCATAAACGAATCTGGAGCACGGATTTTTTTCTAAGCACCGGAACAATTCTAAGCACCGGAATAACCAGGCGAGACGTCTTGTACCTCTACATCGAGACACTGAAACAGCGACTGGATGCGATCAACCAATTACGAGTCGATCGCGCCTTGGCGGCCATGGGGCCAGCCTTCCAAAAGGTCTACAGTCTGCTACCGACCCTATTACATTGTCATCATCCACTGATGCCGGGTTACCTTGATGGTAACGTTCCCCATGGTATCTGCCTTTTCACGCCCAATGAAACGCAACAGAATTATCTCTCTGAGGTTGAAGCCAAATGGGGTCAGCCTTTGCAGCAGAATGTGGGCGGTGAACTGCCGATTACCGGTGTCTACTCAATGGGAAGTACGTCATCTATTGGTCAGTGTCATACATCCGATCTCGATATCTGGGTGTGTCACCAAGCCTGGCTTGATACTGAAGAACGCAATCGCCTGCAAAAGAAATGTAGCCTGCTGGAAAAATGGGCCGCATCAATGGGTGTTGAAGTCAGCTTCTTCCTGATAGATGAAAACCGCTTCCGCCATAACGCCAGTGGCAGTCTGGGTGGCGAAGATTGCGGCTCTACTCAACATATTTTATTGCTGGATGAGTTTTACCGCAGTGCGGTTCGTCTGGCAGGGAAACGTATTCTGTGGAATATGGTTCCGGTTGAAGAAGAAAATAATTACGATGATTACGTGCTGTCGCTGTATGCGCAGGGCGTACTGACACCGAATGAATGGCTGGATTTGGGCGGTCTGAGCACCCTGTCAGCGGAAGAGTATTTCGGGGCCAGTTTATGGCAATTGTATAAGAGTATTGATTCGCCTTATAAGGCGGTGCTGAAAACTGTCCTGCTCGAAGCCTATTCGTGGGAATATCCTAACTCCCAACTATTGGCGATGGAAATCAAGCAGCGGCTACATGCCGGTGAGATTGTGGCGTTTGGCCTTGATGCTTATTGCATGATGCTCGATCGCGTCACTCGCTATCTGACCCAAATCAATGACACCACCCGGTTGAATCTGGTGCGCCGCTGTTTCTATCTGAAAGTGTGTGAGAAATTATCTCGCACGCCCGCGAGTGCTGGCTGGCGGCGTGAAATTCTCAGCCAATTAGTCAGTGAATGGGGCTGGAGTGACGAGAACCTGGCGGTGCTGGATAACCGCGCGAACTGGAAAATTGAACGGGTGCGTGAAGCGCATAACGAGCTGTTGGACGCCATGATGCAAAGCTATCGTAATTTGATTCGCTTTGCGCGGCGCAATAACTTGAGTGTCAGCGCCAGCCCGCAAGATATCGGGGTTCTGACCCGTAAATTGTATGCGGCATTTGAAGCTTTGCCGGGCAAAGTGACACTGGTTAACCCGCAAATTTCACCGGATCTTTCTGAAGAGCATCTGACCTTTATTCATGTCCCCGCGGGCCGTGCTAACCGCCCGGGTTGGTATCTGTATAATCAAGCGCCATCAATGGATGCTATCGTCAGCCATCAGCCGCTGGAATATAACCGTTATCTGAATAAATTGGTGTCATGGGCTTATTTTAACGGCCTGTTGACGAGCAAAACACGGCTACATATTAAAAGCGCCAATCTGTGCGATACCGTGAAACTGCAAGAGTTGGTGACAGATATCTCTCATCATTTCCCACTGCGCCTGCCCGCGCCAACACCTAAAGCGCTGTATAGCCCGTGTGAGATTCGCCACTTGGCGATTATCGTCAATCTGGAACATGACCCTACTGCGGCTTTCCGCAATCAGGTGGTTCATTTTGATTTCCGTAAACTGGATGTTTTCAGTTTTGGCGAGCAGCAGCAATGTCTGGTCGGGAGCATCGATTTGCTGTACCGCAACTCATGGAATGAAGTGCGAACTCTGCATTTCAGTGGTGAGCAGGCGGTATTGGAAGCGCTGAAAACTATTTTAGGCAAAATGCATCAGGACGCGGCACCGCCAGAATCCGTGGATGTGTTCTGCTATAGCCAACATTTACGTGGCCTGATTCGTACCCGTATCCAACAATTGGTTTCTGAATGCATTGAGCTGCGCCTGTCCAGTACTCGTCAGGAACCGGGCCGTTTCAAAGCGGTGCGAGTGTCCGGGCAGACTTGGGGACTATTCTTTGAGCGCTTAAGTGTCTCGGTGCAGAAATTAGAAAATGCCGTCGAATTCTACGGGGCGATTTCCAATAATAAGCTGCATGGGTTATCGATTAAGGTCGAAGCTGATCAAATTCATCTGCCACCGGTAGTCGATGGTTTTGCTAGCGAAGGAATCATTCAGTTTTTCTTCGAAGGCACCGCAGATGAGAAAGGCTTTAATATTTATATTTTGGATGAGTCAAACCGCGTCGAGGTTTATCACCATTGCGAGGGCAGTAAAGAGGAGTTGGTGCGGGATGTCAGCCGTTTCTATTCATCTTCCCACGACCGCTTTACCTACGGCTCCAGCTTTATCAACTTCAACTTGCCGCAATTCTACCAAATTGTGCAGTTAGATGGCCGGACTCAGGTGATTCCCTTCCGCAGTAATACGCTGTCTCATCTGCATCTTGCTGATAAAGAGCCAAGTCAGCCAGCGCAACAGTTTCAGCTACATTAATTTCCCCTGTGTCCTTGAAGCCGCAGGGGTGTTAGCTGCGCGCTCTTACCCGAATCACTGACTTGAGTCAGCTCATCGGGATGCGTTTACTGGCTGCCTACCTGCAACTCCAATGACTTTGGGGAATAGCCTGTGTCCTTGAAGCCGCAGGGGTGTTAGCTGCGCGCTCTTACCCGAATCACTGACTGCTCTAGCTAAAACTCACGTCTTCCCCGGCTTGGGCGGTCGCAGCTTCAGACAATTTGGTAAAGAATTCTTCGCCGCTGCGCGAACAATACCAATGCCCTTCGCGGTAATCAAAATGATAACCGCCCGCTTTAGTCGCCAGCCATATCTGATGTAATGGCTCTTGGCGGTTAATAATAATCTTGCTGCCATTTTCGAAAGTCAGGGTCATCACCCCACCATTGGTTTCATAATCAATATCGCTATCGCCGCTAAAACCGTCCAGTATCTCTTCAATGTAAAGTGTCAATTGATCGGCTAACTGATGAAACTCGCTGTCGTTCATATTCAATTCCTATTGCTTTTCATGATCCACCTGCGATTATAGAGACCTTAGACGCGTGATTCACAGGCATTAATACATTTACCGGCGTCAAAACAATTTACAGGCGTTAAAAAATGAAGAAAAAATTATATTGGTCACTTATCGCGATGATGGTGTTAGCGCTTACCGGTTGTGGCCTGAAAGGCCCGTTATATTTCCCTCCGTCAGATAAGCCCAAGGTGGAAACGGCACAACAAGACAGCGGCCAGGTCGATAAGAATCAACAGGGTGTGCCGGGTGAATCGAAACCGACCCAGAGTATCGCTGGGCCACAGTGACCCTCCCTAGCGCAGCCAGATTGAGCCAATACCGAAAATTTAGCCGGTAAATAAAAGTCAGCGGAGTATGAAATGCAGTTCTCCAAAATGCACGGTCTTGGCAACGACTTTATGGTTGTCGATGCAGTTACCCAAAATGTTTACTTTTCGCCGGAGTTAATCCGCCGATTAGCAGACCGGCACACTGGCGTGGGCTTTGATCAGATGTTGGTGGTTGAGCCGCCCTATGATCCCGAGCTGGATTTTCACTACCGCATTTTTAATGCCGATGGCAGCGAAGTCTCTCAGTGTGGCAATGGCGCGCGCTGTTTTGCCCGTTTTGTGCGGCTGAAAGGGCTGACCAACAAACGCGATATCAGTGTCAGCACCCAAACGGGCCGCATGATATTGAGTGTGACTGAGGATGAACTGGTTTGCGTCAATATGGGCGAACCCAATTTTGATCCGCAAGCTGTCCCTTTCCGGGCGACTAAAGCGGAGAAAACCTACATTTTTCGCGCCGCTGAGCACACGGTATTGTGTGGCGTCGTCTCGATGGGCAATCCTCACTGTGTGATGCAGGTTGACGATGTTTCGGTTGCCAATGTTGCCTTGCTCGGCCCAGTATTAGAAAGCCATGAGCGCTTCCCCGAACGGGCTAATATCGGTTTTATGCAGGTGGTGAGCCGTGAACATATCCGCTTGCGGGTGTATGAGCGCGGAGCCGGTGAGACTCAAGCCTGTGGCAGTGGGGCTTGTGCGGCCGTGGCGGTTGGCATCCAGCAAGAATTGTTGGGTGAAGAGGTTCATGTCGAATTGCCGGGGGGGAGTTTGCATATCAGTTGGAAAGGGCCGGGTCACCCGCTGTATATGACCGGGCCGGCCACCCATGTGTATGACGGCTTCATTCATTTATAATATCCTTCGTACTTGAAACTGCAGGGTTGTTAGCTGCGCGCACTCACCCGAATCACTTACTTAAGTAAGTGATTCGGGATTCGCTTGCTGGCTGCCTACCTGCAATTCCAATTACTTTGGCTATAGGAACGGGTGTTAAATGAAAAGTTCTGAGGAGCAGGCGCTAGCGGGTATCGAGTTAGACGACGATGCTGTTATGCAGTATTTATTGCAAAATCCCGACTTCTTTATCCGCAATGCTCGTTTGGTTGAACAGATGCATATTCCTCACCCGGTAAGAGGCTCGGTCTCGCTGGTGGAATGGCAACTGGGGCGTCAGCGTAATCAGATAGGTCAGTTGGAAGAAGAGATTACGTTACTGATGGAGCAGGCGGGTCTGAATGAAGTGTTATTCAATCGTCTGCTGCAACTGCAAAGTAACCTCGCTGCCGCCAGTAGCTTGCAAGATATGCTCAATCGCTTGCAGCGCTGGGCCAGAGATTTCGGGCTGGCTGGGGCAAATGTCAGGTTATTCACTGACCGCTGGCAAACTGGCGCGCCCTCTGATTTTACCCATTTGGGGTTAGCTCGCCATGCTTTTGAGCCGATGCGCATTCAGCGGTTGGGTAATGAGCGCCATTATCTTGGCAGCTTAAACGGGCCGGAATTGTTGCTGCTATTGCCTCAAGCGAAGCAAGTTGGGTCGGTGGCGTTGTCACTGTTGGGCAAAGACGGCGATCTGGGGGTGATTATCTTCAGCAGCCGCGATACACAACATTATCAGCAGGGCATGGGCACGGTGATGCTGAATCAGTTATCTACATTGCTGCCGAGCTTGCTAGAGCGCTGGATAGAGCCAGTATGACCGAATTTAGTGCTTCGCTTGCCCCGCAGGTCGAGGCTTTCCTGCGTTACCTCAAAGTTGAGCGCCAACTCAGCCCGCTGACTATCACCAGTTACCGGCGTCAGTTACAGGCGCTCATGGCAATGGGCGAGCAAATGGGGCTGGCGCACTGGCAGCGGCTTGATGCTGCTCAGGTGCGTTCCTTAGTTTCCCGCAGTAAACGCGCCGGTTTACACTCATCCAGCCTGGCTTTACGGCTCTCGGCTTTGCGCAGTTTCCTCAACTGGCTGGTCAGTCAGGGTCTCATGTCAGTCAACCCTGCTAAAGGGGTCAGTACCCCACGCTCTGGTCGCCATCTGCCGAAAAATATTGATGTCGATGAAGTCGATAAACTGTTGGATATCGACTTAAATGACCCACTGGCCGTGCGCGACCGGGCGATGCTGGAAGTGATGTATGGCGCGGGTTTGCGTTTATCGGAGCTGGTCGGCATGAACTGCAAACATGTGGATCTGGCGAGCGGCGAAGTGTGGGTGATGGGCAAGGGCAGCAAAGAGCGCAAAGTCCCCATCGGCAAGACGGCGGTCAAGTGGCTGAAGCATTGGTTGGAACTGCGCGAATTGTTTGAACCGCAGGATGATGCCATTTTTTTAGCCAATACCGGTAAGCGAATTTCCGCGCGAAATGTGCAAAAGCGCTTTGCTGAATGGGGTGTAAAACAAGGGGTTAGTAGCCATATTCACCCTCATAAACTGCGGCATTCTTTCGCCACCCATATGCTGGAATCCAGCGGCGACCTGCGCGCAGTGCAAGAATTACTGGGCCACGCCAATCTGACCACCACACAAATTTATACTCATCTCGACTTTCAACATCTGGCAACAGTGTATGATGCTGCTCATCCACGGGCCAAACGAGGCAAATCCTGATGCATTTTTATCGTCCACTTGAGCGTATCTCCGCCATTACTTTCGATTTGGATGACACTCTGTATGACAATCGGCCGGTGATATCTCGCACAGAACAAGAATCTGTGGCATTTCTACAGCAATACCACCCCAATTTGGCGCAGTTACAAGCCGCAGATTTGCATGGTTTTCGCAGTGAATTACTGGCGCAAGACCCGGATATTTACCACGATGTCACTCAGTGGCGTTGGCATGCAATCGAGCTGGGTCTGATTCGCCATGGCTTGAGTAAGTCAGAAGCGCAATGTGGGGCCGATGCTGCGATGGAAAACTTTGCCCTATGGCGTAGCCGCATTTATGTGCCGCCGACCACCCATGACACTCTGAGCGCGCTGGCGGAGCATTACCCGCTGGTGGCCATCACCAATGGCAATGCAGATCCCAAAGCTTG
This sequence comes from Yersinia thracica, assembly GCF_902170565.1. Classification (GTDB taxonomy): domain Bacteria; phylum Pseudomonadota; class Gammaproteobacteria; order Enterobacterales; family Enterobacteriaceae; genus Yersinia; species Yersinia thracica. The sequence goes on along the minus strand of NZ_CABHXX010000133.1, from coordinate 83,817 downwards.
CGGGCTGGACAATTATTTCCAGTTTGTTTTGCGCTCCGGCCCCCATGGCCGCGCCAAACCTTTCCGCGATATGTACCATAAGGCGGCGAATCATCTGGATATTCCGCTGAAACATATCTTGCATGTCGGTGACGACCTGACCACGGATGTTGCGGGTTCGCTACGTTGTGGCATGCAAGCTTGCTGGATTAATGATCGCCAACAAAACCTGATGGCGGCCAGTGACAGCCGATTATTGCCACATATTGAAATTTCACAGTTGGCTTCTTTGACTGCGTTGCTATAATACTGTATAAATTCACAGTGAAGTGTGGGCGGTAGTGATTTGCCTACTTTCCCTTTTACCCGATAGACGGTGCCTATGGACGTTTCTGATCTGCTCGACAGCCTGAATGAAAAACAACGCGAAGCCGTGGCTGCACCGCGCTGCAACCTGTTGGTACTGGCCGGTGCGGGCAGTGGCAAAACCCGGGTGCTGGTGCATCGCATTGCCTGGCTGTTGTCAGTAGAAAATGCCTCTCCATACTCCATTATCGCGGTCACCTTTACCAATAAAGCGGCGGCGGAAATGCGTCACCGTATTGAGCATTTGATTGGCACCAGTCAGGGCGGGATGTGGATTGGGACTTTCCACGGTCTGGCGCACCGGTTGCTACGTGCTCACCATATGGATGCCAATCTGCCGCAGGATTTCCAAATCCTCGACAGCGACGACCAACTGCGCTTATTGAAACGCTTGGTTAAGGCCCTGAATTTAGATGAGAAACAATGGCCACCGCGTCAGGCGATGTGGTACATCAACGGCAAAAAAGATGAAGGGCTGCGCCCGCAGCATATTGAGAGCTACGGCAACCCGGTCGAAGCCACTTGGTTGCGTATCTATCAAGCCTATCAGGAAGCTTGTGACCGCGCGGGCTTGGTGGATTTTGCCGAGCTATTATTGCGCGCGCACGAGCTGTGGCTGAATAAACCGCATATTCTGAATCATTATCGCGAGCGCTTTACCAACATTCTGGTGGATGAATTCCAAGATACTAACAACATCCAATACGCTTGGATCCGCCTGCTGGCGGGGGATCGCTCCAATGTGATGATTGTCGGCGACGATGACCAGTCAATTTATGGCTGGCGCGGGGCGCAGGTGGAGAATATCCAGCGCTTCCTGAAAGATTTTCCCGGCGCTGAAACTATCCGATTGGAGCAAAATTACCGCTCGACCAGCAATATTCTGACGGCAGCGAATGCCCTGATTGCCAATAATGATGGCCGCATGGGGAAAAATCTGTGGACTGAAGGTGCTGAGGGCGAGCCAATCTCGCTCTATTGCGCTTTTAATGAGTTGGATGAAGCCCGCTTTGTGGTTAACCGCATTCGAGCCTGGCGCGACAATGGCGGTGCGCTGAATGATTGCGCCATTTTGTATCGCAGTAACGCCCAATCGCGTGTTTTGGAAGAAGCTTTATTACAGACGGCTACGCCGTACCGTATTTATGGCGGTCAGCGCTTCTTCGAGCGCCAAGAAATCAAAGATGCACTGGCTTATTTGCGCCTGATTTCCAACCGTAATGATGATGCGGCCTTTGAGCGGGTAGTCAATACCCCGACCCGTGGTATTGGCGACCGTACCTTAGATGTGGTGCGCCAGACTGCCCGTGATCGTCAGCTAACTTTGTGGCAATCAACCCGCGCCATGTTGCAGGAAAAAGTGCTGGCAGGCCGCGCGGCTTCTGCGCTGCAACGTTTTGTCGAACTGGTGGATTCATTGGCGCATGAAACCGCAGATATGCCGCTGCATGTCCAAACTGACCGAGTGATGCGCGATTCTGGTTTGTGGTCGATGTATGAGCAGGAAAAGGGCGAAAAAGGCCAGGCGCGTATTGAAAACCTTGAAGAGCTGGTCAATGCGACCCGCCAATACAGCTATCAGGATGAAGATCAGGATTTGATGCCATTGCAGGCATTCCTCTCTCATGCGGCGCTGGAAGCCGGAGAAGGCCAGGCGGATGCCTATCAGGATGCCGTTCAGCTGATGACTCTCCATTCAGCAAAAGGGCTGGAGTTCCCGCAGGTATTTATCGTGGGTATGGAAGAGGGCATGTTCCCAAGCCAAATGGCACTGGATGAAAGTGGGCGTCTGGAAGAAGAGCGGCGGTTGGCCTATGTTGGGGTCACCCGTGCGATGCAAAAATTGACACTCTGTTATGCCGAGAGCCGCCGTCTGTACGGCAAAGAAGTGAATCATCGGCCATCACGTTTTATCGGCGAGCTGCCGCAGGAGTGTGTCGAAGAAGTGCGGCTGCGCGCGACAGTTTCCCGCCCGGTAAACCACCGCCGCATGGGGACGCCGATGAACGAAAATGACAGTGGCTTCTCACTGGGTCAGCGGGTGCGCCATCCTAAGTTTGGCGAGGGCACCATCGTCAACCTGGAAGGCAGCGGTGAGCACAGCCGGTTGCAAGTGGCTTTCCCCGGTGAAGGTATTAAGTGGCTGGTCGCGGCTTATGCGCGGCTGGAAGCGGTCTAAATTTACCCTGCGGCCTTGACGCCGCAGCGGTGTTAGTGGCATTCACTTACCCGAATCACTTACTTGAGTAAGCTCATCGGGCCGCGTTCATTTGCTGTCTTGCTGCAACGTCAATGACTTTGGGTAAACCCTGCGACTCAACGCCGCAGCGGTGTTAGCGGCATTCACTTACCCGAATCACTTACTGCCGTTGACCTCAAAATAAATAAGCTCATCGGGCCGCGTTCATTTGCTGCCTTGCTGCAACGTCAATGACTTTGGGTAAACCCTGCGACTCAATGCCGCAGCGGTGTTAGCGGCTCTCGCCCCCATCCTGAGCCGCCAGTTTTGCATCGGTTTCTGCTTGTAGTAGAATGGCTTTGCCCATCCACTGGGTCACATCCTGAATTCCAGCTTCATCTAAATGCCAAATATCTTTCAGCACCATAAACACCTCGGATCCATAAATTAACGAAAATGCATGAATCACCCGTTGCAGTGCTTCGGGTGTTAATTTCCCTTCCAATGGCTCAACTGCCAGCTTTAACAACCGCTTACGGTTACCACGGACTAACTTCTCTTCATTGTTTGGATTGCTACGGCTATCGGCCCATTGCTGTAAAGACAAGTGCAGCGCGGCTCGTAGCACGCCCTCATGTTGCAACATCCGCGGATAAGCAAAAGACAGTAATTCAGCAATACGCTGGCGGGCATCGGGTTGAGTGGGCTGCCATTCCAATACCGGCCCAAGACTTTCATCGACCATGGCAGAAACCAAGGCACTTTGTGTCGGGAAATAGCGGTAAGCCGTGGCACGGGAAAGCCGGGCGGCATTGGCGACTTCAGTTATTGATGGAAATGCGCCTTGTTCATACATCGACATCGCGGTGTCAATAAGTAACCGCCGGGTTCTGGCCCTGATGGTGGTTAGAGATGGAGAGGCGCGTTCTGGTTTATCTTGATAGCTCACGGTCACTCCATAGTCTAGAGATCGTATTTTCGCCCACTATAACAAACCGTTCGCACAAATCGCCATGAATGCTCTCTACATTCATATTATTTTTGAGACTATAGTCTCATATTTAAGTTATACGCTTTGCGAAAATGATACGGCAGTCTCAATATGGTTCTATCTTAACCAACTCGCTTCATTTTTTGTGACATTCCGCATTCATAGAAGGATGTTCAGATGCCCCGTCATATTTTTATCGCGACCACGACAGATACTAAAGGCGATGAGCTGGCTTATGTCAGTGAATTGATTAAAGCAACCGGCCTGACGACGGTCACGGTTGATTTATCGACCAAAGAAAGTCAGCACACTGGCGGCGCTGATATCACGGCCGAAACGGTGGCGAGCCATCATCCTGATGGGCGTCAGGCCGTCTTCTGTGGTGATAGAGGGCGGGCGATAAGTGCGATGGCGGTGGCTTTTGAGCGTTTTATCGCCAGCCGTGATGATGTGGCTGCGCTGTTAGGTTTGGGCGGCTCCGGCGGCACGGCACTGATAACCCCCGCTATGCAAAGTTTACCTATTGGTATTCCTAAACTGATGGTGTCAACTATGGCTTCTGGTGATGTTTCCGGTTACATCGGTGCCAGTGATATCGCCATGATGTATTCGGTCACTGATATTGCCGGGCTTAATCGTATTTCCCGCCGTGTGCTGAGCAATGCGGCCCATCAAGTTGCCGGTGCAGTTTATTTCGCAAAAGAGGAAACCGCGACCAATGATAAACCGGCGCTGGGTTTGACCATGTTTGGTGTGACAACCCCCTGTATTCAAGCGGTTAGCGCGGCATTATCGGCAGAATATGATTGTTTAGTGTTCCATGCGACCGGCAGCGGCGGCAAAGCAATGGAGAAATTGGCCGAAAGCGGCTTACTGGCAGGGGCGCTGGATTTGACCACCACCGAGGTCTGCGACCTGTTATTTGATGGGGTATTAGCCTGCGGCCCAGAAAGGTTTGATGCTATTGCTCACACCCAAATTCCTTACGTCGGCTCTTGTGGCGCATTAGATATGGTCAATTTTGGTAACCCCGCCACCATTCCGGCGAAATATGCCAACCGCTTGTTCTATGAGCACAATGCGCAAGTCACATTGATGCGCACCACCGAGCAAGAAAACATTGAGATGGCGCGCTGGATTGGCGAGAAGCTCAACCGCTGCGAAGGCGAGGTGCGTTTCTTAATTCCACTGGGCGGATTCTCGGCATTAGATGCGCCGGGCCAACCTTTTTGGGATGAAAAAGCACTGAAAGCTTTTATCCATACGCTGGAAGAAACCGTGATTCAAACTAAAAAACGCCGTCTGGTGCACTATCCATTCAATATTAATGACCCACAGTTTGCCCAGGCTGCGGTAGAAAACTTTAAAGAAATAGCAAAGAGCCCATCTCACCCCAAATAATTCGAGTTTGAAGTATAACGGGGTTAGGGCCATAAAATATCTGGAGAAGCATATGCCAAAATTTCAACGCCAGGCCATATTGGCTAAATTCCGGGAAATGATTGCCCGCCGTGAGCCGATTATCGGCGGCGGTGCGGGTACAGGGTTGTCGGCCAAATGTGAAGAAGCCGGCGGTATTGATCTTATCGTCATCTATAACTCGGGCCGCTATCGCATGGCCGGTCGTGGTTCGCTGGCCGGTCTGCTGGCCTACGGCAATGCCAATGAAATTGTGGTCGACATGGCAAAAGAAGTGTTGCCAGTGGTCAAGAACACGCCGGTGCTAGCGGGGGTCAATGGTACTGACCCATTCTGCCAGTTCGACCAATTTTTGGATCAACTGAAAGCATTGGGCTTTTCTGGTGTGCAGAACTTCCCTACAGTGGGTTTAATTGACGGGAATTTCCGCGCCAACCTTGAAGAAACCGGCATGGGTTATGGCCTGGAAGTGGACATGATTCGTCTGGCCCACGAGAAAGATTTACTCACCACGCCGTATATTTTCAGTGCCGAAGATGCTGTCGCCATGACCCAAGCAGGGGCCGATATTATTGTTCCTCATATGGGGCTGACCACCGGCGGCAATATTGGTGCTGACACCGCGTTGAAGCTGGCTGACTGTGTGCCGCTGATTAATGAATGGGCCGCCGCCGCAAAGGCTGTGCGCGAAGATGTGATTGTGTTGTGTCACGGTGGGCCGATTTCTACCCCAGAAGATGCTCAATACATCTTGGACAATTGTCCGCAATGTGATGGTTTCTACGGTGCCAGCTCCATGGAGCGGTTACCAACAGAAATTGCGCTGACGGATACTACTAAGCAGTTTAAAAAAATAAAACGTTGATTATTTTGCCAATACCAAGGGAAAGCCTGTTCGTGAGTTTTGCTGGATTATCAGCTAAATAAAGATGCAGGATACACAAAACCGAAGTCGAAGCTGGCTTCGGTTTTTTACTGATATTATTGCTGATAGCGTGCCCCAATATCAGCCGCCGCATACCACGCCAATAGGTTGCTGACTTCCGCTTCACCTTCGGCAGGTGACCAGCGGGCGAAATATTCAGCAGTAATGGGCTGGTAAGGGCCGTGTTTAACTTCAAAAATAACCGCCCCTTTTTCCAGTGAGAGCACGGCGTGCCACACATTGGCGGGGATTTCCATAATAGCGGCTTCCCGGCCCAACAGCGCGCGGTGGGTGACTTTCCCGGCGTCATCAAACAGCAGCACAATAAAGTTGCCCTGTAATGCAGTCAGTAATTCCCAAGTGTGAGGGTGGCGATGAGGGCGGACATAAGTCTCTGGCTCCATCGCAATCGCCAGGCGCTGTATGGGGTCGTCGAGCTGTGGGTGGAAGTTAAGATTGGCTCTCTGACGCGGTGACTGTTGGGCTTGCTGGCTCAACTGCACCAGAGTTTGCTGGGTGATTTGCTTCATTCTGGTCAAATATCCTTAAGAGTGACTGACTGTAATCTAGCGTAAACAGAGTGATGTTATAAGGGGGCAGTCGCGCTATGTTGCCAGATAAAAAATCTTGCTGCTCAGAACTGAAAATTGTGCTCATGAATTAACACCTTTTAACCGGTTGACAGCCTTTTTCTTCTCGGCGTAACATGCGCGCACTATTCTTGATGAGGACATTCGCCTTGGACACACCCAGTAGATACTGGCTCAATAACCTGTTCATAGGGTGCAACTTCTAAGGCTATCCTCTTATTTGCTGATAGCCTTCGTGGTTGTCAGCGGCCCCGCTAAACCGCCGCTGTGAGTCAGATCTCCTTATGGTCTGAAACAAAGGGTATTTCAATACTGACCTGTTTCTGTGCTTCAATGCGTTTTCCCTATCCATCACCGCAAGGGAGTTTTGGCACATGCTGAGCGCATTTAAATTAAGTAACAATCGCTTATCCCGTTTGGAGCTGGATGAATCAGATGACCTGACTTCCTCACTTTGGGTCGATTTAGTCGAGCCAGAAGAGGGTGAGCGGGAACGCGTCCAGAATGAGTTAGGGCAAAGCCTGGCGACGCGTCCAGAGTTGGACGACATCGAGGCCTCTGCACGATTCTTTGAAGACGAAGATGGTCTGCATATCCACTCCTTCTTCTATTATGAAGATGCTGAAGACCACGCCGGTAACTCAACCGTGGCATTTACTATTCGTGATGGCCGCCTGTATACCCTGCGCGAACGCGAATTACCGGCATTCCGCTTGTATCGCATGCGCGCGCGCAACCAAACACTGGTTGACGGCAACGCCTATGAATTGCTGCTAGATTTGTTTGAAACTAAAATTGAACAGCTGGCAGATGAAATCGAGAATATTTACAGCGACTTGGAAGCCTTGAGCCGCGTCATCATGGAAGGCCAGCAGGGCGATGAATATGATGCTGCGCTCTCCACACTGGCAGAACAGGAAGATATCGGCTGGAAAGTCCGGTTGTGTCTAATGGATACCCAGCGGGCGCTGAATTTCTTGGTGCGTAAGGCCCGTTTGCCCAGTAGCCAGTTGGAACAGGCCCGTGAAGTTCTGCGCGATATCGAATCCCTGTTGCCGCACAATGAATCTTTGTTCCAGAAAGTTAACTTCTTGATGCAAGCTGCGATGGGTTTTATCAACATCGAGCAGAACCGCATTATCAAGATTTTCTCGGTGGTCTCGGTTGTGTTCCTGCCGCCCACCTTGGTGGCATCCAGCTACGGGATGAACTTTGAATTTATGCCGGAATTGCGCTGGTCGTTTGGCTACCCAGGGGCTATCGCTTTGATGATCATTGCCGGCTTGGCGCCATATCTCTATTTCAAACGCAAGAACTGGCTCTAACCTCCGCCCTTGAAGCTGCAGGGGTGTTAGCTGCGTTCACGCACCCGAATCACTTACTTATGTAAGCTCATCGGGATGAGTTCGCTTGCTGCCTACCTGCAACTTCAAGTTCTTTGGTTATCAATTCATAACTCAATGAGTAACCGGCATTTTTGTAGGCTTGATATCTAGGCGCGCAGCTTGCGTTGGGTGTAAAGCGCATCCAACGTGAACAGTAACAGCGCCGCCCAGATAAAGACGAAAGTGACCATTTTATCGTTGCCGATAGTCTCGCCATAGAAAGTGACCGCCAGAATAAACATCAGCGTCGGCCCCAGATATTGGAAGAAGCCCAGCGTCGAAAGGCGCAAACGGGTGGCGGCGGCGGTGAAGAATAGCAGCGGAATAGTGGTAATCACCCCCGCAGCAGCTAACAGAATATTCAGCGACCAGGCATTGGCCCCCATGTGGCTGGTGGGGCTGTCGGCAATAAAGAACAGGTAAACTGCCGCAATCGGCAAGAGCCACATTGTTTCAACCAACATGCCGGTTTGGGCATCAATCCCCAGTTTTTTGCGAATTAAGCCATATAACGCAAAGGTAATCGCCAGACCCAAACCAATCACGGGCAGTGAACCAAATTGCCACAGCTGAATGAGCACCCCGCCGAACGCCAGTGCCACCGCTACCCATTGCATACGGCGAAAACGCTCGCCGAGAAATAACATGCCAAATAACACGTTGACCAACGGGTTAATAAAGTAGCCCAGACTGGCTTCCAGCATGTGGTTGTGGTTGACCGCCCAAATAAATAATAGCCAGTTACTGGCTATTAGTACGGCGGTAACAGCCAGTAATAACAAACGTTTACGGTTTTTAATGGCGCTACGAACTTGGGGCCAATTGCGGCTGACAGTCAGTAAAATCAGCATAAAGAAAAATGACCAGATAATCCGATGAGTCAAAATTTCATCAGCCGGCACCTGTTGGATGAGCTTGAAATAAGCAGGGGCAATACCCCAAATAAAATAGGCAGCCAGAGCAAAGAAAATGCCCTGGCGGGTTCGTTGTTTATCCATGGTGTGGCTCAGAACAAAAAAGGAGATGCGGTGAGTGTACTTAAGTTTGCGCCATGAATCATCACCGCCGTCATCATATCAGCCAACCAGATAGGTCGCAGTCGCGCTGGCGATATGCATTTGGTTTTCATTATGCAATTCAACTCTGGCAACAGACACTTTGTTACCACTGCGTAAAATACGGCTGCTGGCAATAAAGTGCTCACCGCGGCCAGGGCGCAAATAGTCGACGCGCAAGTCGATGGTGCCCATTTTCGCTAGCTTCATTTGCAGTTGTTCTTGAATCAGTGGTTCATGGCGAACCAAACTATTCCCAACACACACCAGACCGGCGGCAACATCCAACACTGCGGCAATAACACCGCCGTGCAATATGCGCTGCGCAATATTACCGACCAGCTTGTCATTATTATCAAAAGTAATTTCGGCGTAATCTTGCTCGAAACGAGTTAATTTTAATCCTAATTCGCGGTTAAATGGCATGTGATAAACAAAAATTTCACCGATGAGGTTACGGGCACTTTCCAGAGTTAAAGGCGTTACAGACATTATTTTTCTCTTAAAAGATAATTTCTCATGTTATTAATTTGTTTATTTTATGCTCCTATTTTGTTGTTTTCCAGTCGTTAAATCATAAATATAAACAACACTAATCTCAGATAACATTTGTGTGTAGAATGAGCTGTTTTCATTACAAATATAAATAATTCGTAAAATGATGGGGGAATTATGGGTAGGTTTTGGCAGGTTTTAATCGCGTTATTACTGGTGCCAACATTGGCGCAAGCAGAAGAAGCAACGGTTGAGAAAATTCATGATGCACCGGCAGTGCGTGGCAGCATTATCGCGGCAATGTTGCAGGATCACGATAATCCGTTCTTGCTTTATCCGTATGAAACAAACTATTTGTTATACACCTATACCAGCGATATCAATAAAAATGCGATAAGCTCTTATGATTGGGCTGAACATGCCAATAAAGATGAAGTCAAATTCCAATTGAGTTTAGGTTTCCCTATCTGGCGCGGTATTGCCGGTGATAACTCATTGCTGGGTGCTTCTTATACCCAACGTTCCTGGTGGCAAGCATCGAACAAAGATGAATCCTCACCATTCCGTGAAACCAACTACGAGCCGCAAGTGTTCCTGGCATGGGCTACAGATTATGAGCTGGCGGGCTGGACATTCCGTGAAGTAGAATTTGGTTATAACCACCAATCTAACGGCAAAGCCGATCCAACCTCACGTAGCTGGGATCGCGTTTATACCCGCCTGATGGCACAACGTGGCAACTTGGAAATCGACCTGAAGCCTTGGTATCGTTTGCCAGAAAGCGACAGCAAAGATGACAACCCAGATATCAATAAATACATGGGTTATTACCGTCTGAAAGTGGGCTATGCCTTGGGTGAAAGTGTGTTCAGCATCGATGGTCGCTATAACTGGAATACCGGTTACGGCGGCGCTGAAATGGGCTGGAGCTACCCGATTACCAAGCATGTTCGTTTCTATACCCAAGTATTCAGTGGCTATGGTGAGTCAATGATTGACTATAACTTTAGGCAAACACGGGTGGGTGTGGGTATCATGTTGAATGATGTCCTTTAACGTCATCCGGCGTTAGAAAAGTTTCAGACACAGGCCGGTTCACCGGCCTGTGCAGATCTCATAGTTGGGGAATAGTGTGTCAACCGCCGCAGTGATAAATAGGGAGTTACTGGCACAGCAAGTATTGCGAGATACTTTCGGCTACCAGCAATTCCGACCCGGACAACAAGAAATTATCAATGCCACCCTATCAGGGCAAGACTGTCTGGTCGTGATGCCAACGGGCGGTGGTAAATCCTTGTGCTATCAGATTCCGGCATTGGTGACGGATGGCTTAACGCTGGTGGTCTCCCCGCTAATCTCTTTGATGAAAGACCAGGTTGACCAACTGCTGGCCTATGGCGTGGGCGCGGGGTGCTTAAACTCATCACAAACTCGCGAGCAGCAATTGGCGGTGATGGACGGGTGCCGCAGTGGTCAAATTAAGCTGCTGTATATCGCGCCGGAACGGCTGGTGATGGAGAGTTTTCTCGACCAACTGCATCAATGGCGTCCTGCGCTGTTGGCGGTGGATGAGGCGCACTGTATCTCTCAATGGGGCCATGATTTCCGCCCGGAATACCGTGCCCTTGGTCAGTTAAAGCAACGTTTCCCTGATTTACCCGTAATAGCGCTGACCGCGACGGCTGATGAAGCCACGCGCGGTGATATCGTGCGGCTGCTTAATCTGGAGCAGCCCTTAATTCAGGTCAGCAGTTTTGACCGCCCCAATATTCGCTACACCTTGGTAGAGAAGTTCAAACCCCTTGATCAACTGTGGCGCTTTGTTCAAGACCAGCGCGGCAAAAGTGGCATTATTTACTGCAATAGTCGGGCAAAAGTGGAAGACACCACCGCGCGCCTACAAAGCCGTGGTTTAAGTGTGGCGGCTTACCATGCGGGGCTGGACAATGAGCGCCGGGCGCAGGTGCAGGAAGCTTTCCAGCGTGATGACTTGCAAGTGGTGGTTGCCACCGTGGCTTTCGGCATGGGGATTAACAAACCCAACGTCCGCTTTGTGGTGCATTTTGATATTCCGCGCACTATTGAATCTTACTATCAGGAAACTGGCCGAGCCGGGCGTGATGGCCTGCCCGCCGAGGCAATATTGCTGTATGACCCGGCCGATATGGCGTGGTTACGCCGCTGTCTGGAAGAGAAACCGGCTGGCGCACAACAAGATATTGAGCGGCATAAACTCAATGCGATGGGGGCTTTTGCCGAAGCACAAACCTGCCGCCGATTGGTGTTGCTGAACTATTTTGGTGAGGGCAAGCAGCAGCCATGCGGTAACTGCGATATTTGTTTGGATCCGCCAAAGCGCTACGATGGGCTGGCGGATGCGCAAAAAGCGCTGTCTTGTGTGTATCGGGTCGGGCAACGGTTTGGTTTGGGCTATATCGTCGAGGTGCTGCGCGGGGCAAATAATCAGCGCATTCGTGAGTTTGGTCATGACAAACTGTCGGTCTACGGCATTGGTCGCGAGCAAAGTCATGAGCACTGGGTCAGTGTGTTGCGCCAGCTAATTCACCTCGGATTACTGAGTCAAAATATCGCGATGTTCTCTGCTTTGCAGTTGACCGAAGCCGCGCGCCCAGTATTACGTGCTGAATTGCCGTTACAATTGGCGGTGCCGCGTATTCAGAGTTTGAAAGTGCGCAGCAGTGCTAATCAAAAATCCTATGGCGGCAATTACGACCGCAAATTATTCGCCAAATTGCGTAAATTGCGCAAATCTATCGCCGACGAAGGCAATATTCCGCCTTATGTGGTGTTTAACGACACCACCTTGTTGGAGATGGCGGAGCAGATGCCGATCACGGCCAGCGAGCTGTTGAGTGTCAATGGCGTCGGGCAACGTAAATTGGAGCGCTTTGGTGCGCCGTTTATGGCGATGATCCGCGACCACGTAGATAACAACGACGACTAACGGGTCGCCTTTCCTGCTATGAGAATCTTATTATGCTAATGCTATTTCTGACTGTCGCGCTAGTGCATCTGGTGGCTCTGATGAGCCCCGGCCCGGATTTCTTTTTTGTCTCGCAAACCGCGGCCAGCCGCTCACGGCGCGAAGCCATGATGGGTGTGGTCGGTATTTCGCTGGGGATTGTGGTTTGGGCTGGTGTCGCCCTGATGGGGCTAAATCTCATTTTGCAGAAAATGGCGTGGTTACATGAAATCATTATGGTCGGCGGTGGGTTATATTTGTGCTGGATGGGTTGGCAACTGCTGAAATCCGCCCGTTCCAAACAAGATACTTCAGAAAGTGAGGTGCAAGTTGCACTTCCTGCGCGTGGCCGGACTTTCGTGCGTGGTTTTCTGACTAATTTATCGAACCCCAAAGCTGTTATCTATTTCGGCAGCGTGTTCTCACTGTTTGTCGGCGATGACGTCAGTGCGGGCGCGCGTTGGGGCCTGTTTGTGCTGATTATCGCGGAGACTTTTGTCTGGTTCAGTATTGTGGCCTGCGTCTTTGCTTTACCGGTGATGCGCCGTGGCTATCAGCGGTTATCCAAATGGATTGATGGGCTGGCAGGGGTGCTATTCACCGGTTTTGGTATCCACCTAATATTGTCCCGCTAGCGAGTTCCCCGACCGGTGAATTGCCCGATTGGGGGCATCATAACGGCGTTATACTTTTCGTGCGGTGGCCAGTAATGCGCCTATCAACATGAATAAGCTACCAAATATTCGGTTCAATAATTTCATTTGCTGCGGTGATTTAATCCAGCCCGCAATTCGCGTAGCAAGAGTCGCGTAACCCATCATCACGATAATATCGACTATCACACTGGTGCTGCCGAGAATCAGATATTGCGCCACCTGCGGTTGATGCGGCAGGACAAATTGTGGGAACAACGCGGCCAGGAAAACAATGCTTTTCGGGTTGGTCAGGTTGACGAACACTGCGCGTTTAAACAACTTGCGCCGTGGCATGCTGTTCGCCAATGCATGCAAGTCCAGCGCCCCGGCGGCGCGCCATTGTTGTATGCCAAGCCAAATTAAATAAGCCGCTCCGAGCCATTTTAATAGTTCAAATGCCAGCAGAGATTGTGAAATCAGTGCGCCAAGGCCCACACCGACCAGCACAATATGTACAGCCAGCCCCAATTGTAATCCGCAGATGGAGGCAATCACGCCGCGCGTGCCATGACTGATGGTGGTGCTCATGGTGTTGATGGCACCCGAACCGGGGGACAAACTGAGAATAATTGTGGTCAGCAGATAAGTTAACCACCAATCTAATGTCATTGGCAAAACTCCCTGAATGCATAAATTTATGCCACAATACTCTATTGCTAATCATTGTGCTATGGCTCACAGAGTGCCCAGTTACTCCAGCCAAAGGATGCAATCAGCTATGATTTATAACGTTATATTATATCGGGCCGCACTATGTTGTTAGAGATAAACTATGCCGCTATAGAGACAAACTATGCCGCTATAGAGACAAACTATGCCGTTAGATAATAGCTGGTTGGCCCGTGAAGAGCAGTTTGCTGCTTTTGTTAACGGCCCATTGTTAGATTTTTGGCAGCAGCGGGATGAAGACGAGTTTATGGGGGTCGATAATATCCCCATTCGCTATGTCCGTTTTCGCTCTCCCGAACATACCCGCGTGGTAGTGGTGGTGCCTGGCCGCATTGAAAGTTACGTCAAATACCCCGAAGTTGCTTATGATCTCTTCCAGCAAGGCTATGATGTTATAGTGTTGGATCACCGTGGTCAGGGGCGATCAGGGCGTATGCTGGAGGATGGTAACCGCGGACATGTGATCAAATTTGATGATTACATTGAAGATTTTGCGCAGTTGGTGCAGCGCGAAATAACCGGTAGCCATTATCAGCAGCGTTTTGCACTGGCCCATTCTATGGGGGGCGCAATTCTGACGCGCTTTTTGGCGCAGCAGCCCGAGGTATTTGATGCCGTGGCGCTTTGTGCGCCGATGTTTGGCATCCATTTGCCGATGCCGGGCTGGCTGGCTCACCGGATTGTCGACTGGGCTGAAAAGCATCAAAAACTGCGGGATTATTACGCCATCGGCACCGGGCAATGGCGGCCATTACCCTATATGGTCAATATGTTGACTCACAGCCGTGAGCGCTATCGCCGCTATTTGCGCCAATATGCGGATGCACCAGAAATCCGTGTCGGCGGGCCAACTTATCATTGGATCCGTGAAAGCATGCTGGTGGGTGAGCAAATTATCGCCCAGGCAGACAAAATTACTACGCCGGTTCTGTTACTACAGGCCAGCGAGGATCGGGTAGTACATAACCCGGCCCATAATGCATTTTCTCAGGCAATGATTCTGGCGGGGCACCCTTGCGAAGGGGGGCAGCCTAAGGTCATTCAAGGTGCACGCCATGAGATCCTGTTCGAACGGGACACCCTGCGTGCCGAGGCGCTAAGCGCCATATTGCGCTTTTTTGCGCAACATCAATCATCAGTCGGCCCTCAAGATCCCGACACCACCAGAGGTTAGAACATACCGCTATGTATCATGTTGTTGCTTCCGATTTAGATGGCACCCTGCTGTCACCTGACCACATATTGACGCCTTATACCAAAGAGACACTCAAGTTGCTGACGCAGCGCGATGTGCACTTTGTGTTTGCGACTGGCCGCCACCATATTGATGTGGCCCAAATCCGCGACAACCTGGATATCAGCGCCTTTATGATAACCTCCAACGGCGCGCGCGTGCATAACACCGCAGGGGAACTGATTTTCAGTCATAACCTCGATGCTGACATTGCCCGTGATCTGTACAATATTGAACATCACAATCCAGATATTCTGACCAACGTTTATTTGAATGATGAATGGTACATGAACCGAGAAAGCCCTGAACAGGAAGAGTTTTTCCGCGAGTCGGTGTTCAAATATCAAGTGTTCGAACCGGCTTTGCTGCCGACCGACGGGGTGTGTAAGGTTTACTTCACCTGCGAAGATCACGATAAGTTATTGATTTTGGAAGAAGCCATCAATGCGCGTTGGGGCGATCGAGTGAATGTCAGCTTCTCTTTCCCGACCTGTCTGGAAGTGATGGGCGGCGGAGTATCCAAGGGCCATGCGCTTGAGCAAGTGTCTAAAATCATTGGTTATTCATTGAAAGAATGTATCGCGTTTGGTGATGGTATGAATGATCTGGAAATGCTGTCTATGTCGGGCAAGGGCTGTATCATGCGCGATGCCCATCAGCGTCTAAAAGATATGTTGCCGAACCTGGAAGTGATCGGCTCAAATGCCGATGACGCAGTACCCCATTATCTGCGAAAAATGTTTTTAGGCACTGATAAATAACTGATTTATTGCAGTAAAAAAATGGCGCACTGTAGATGAGTGCGCCATTTCTTATGTTAAGTTATCCGAGATCTTAAGTTATCTCAGATAAGTCACTTACTGGTGTTGCCCCTGTTTTTGCAGGAATTGCACACCCTTATCTGGGAAGTCGGTAAATACCCCGTCAACCCCGGCTTGATTGTAAATAATATCAAACAGTTGGTTTACATCAGTGGCGTATTTAGGCAGTTTGTCCGCGCGGATAGTAAACGGATGCACCATCATATTGCTGGCATGCGCTTCCTTGACCATATCTGTCAGCTTGATGTTATTTGGCGTCGAGGTTTCAACCACCAGCATATGGTAGTCAGGGCCGATGCCGTCAGCATATTGCGCGATTTTCTTCATTGCGCCTGGCTTGAACATCCAGTCATAGCTGTAATTAACCCACTCGCCATTAGGTTTCTGTTCGTAGGTTTCTTTCCAGTCAGTGTAAGCCACCAGTTGAACCAGTTTCAGGTCCATGCCCATCTTGGGTTCCAGCTCATTTTTGATGCGTTTTAATTCATTGGCATCAAAGCATTGCAGATAGACTTTATCGGCTTTGGTGGTGTAACCGTACTGTTTCAATACTTCCAACACCTTGGTGGAAATATCTTTCCCTTCCTGCTTATGGAACCATGGCGCTTTGATTTCAGGGTAGATACCAATATTTTTACCGGTTGAATGATTCAGCCCCTGAACAAATTCAATCTCTTCCTGGAAAGTGTGCACACGGAAATCAGACTTGCCCATTGGGAAGCGGCCCGGATAGCTCTGCACTTTCTTACCATCTTTACCAATATCAAAGCCTTCGGTAAATTTCAGTGATTTGATTTCCGGCAGAGTGAAGTCAATGGCGTAATAACGGCCATCTTTACGGGCGCGATCAGGGAAGCGATCGGCGACATCTGTCACTCGGTCGAGATAATGGTCATGGAGAACCACTAACTCATTATCTTTGGTCATCACCAAATCTTGTTCAAGATAATCAGCACCTTGTGCGTAGGCCATCGCTTTAGCGGGCAGTGAGTGCTCCGGCAAGTAGCCACTGGCACCGCGATGCGCGATGACAACTTTATCTGCTGATTTATCTTTGACTAAGGGTTCTGCCGCCTGCGCCATGCCGACGACTGAGGATGCCAGAATCATACTCGCTATCAGTGATTTGATGTGGGTTTGCATTGATAGTGCTCCTTTTATACCCGTCATCTTTCAAGCTGCAGATGTGTGCCGCCTTCCTGCAACTTGAAATCTATTGGGTATCGGGTAGGGGTAAAAAAGGCTGTGTCGTTATTAATCCATATAGATAACGGCACAGCCTGTAAGCTACTTAATCATTTGGATATTATTTTTTATCCAGCTCGGCCTGTCTGGCCAGCTCAGCGTGATGTTTTTTCTCACTGAACATGACGACGACCAATAACAGAACCGCTATAATGCTGCCGCCAATCATGACCATAAAGCCACCGTCCCAACCGAAGTAGTCAACGGTGTAACCAACAATGGCGCTGGCCGCAACCGAGCCACCCAGATAACCGAACAAACCGGTAAATCCTGCGGCAGTACCCGCTGCTTTTTTCGGCGCTAATTCAAGGGCATGCAAGCCAATTAACATCACCGGGCCGTAAATCAGGAAGCCGATAGTGATCATACAGGCCATATCGATACCTGGGTTACCGACCGGGTTCAGCCAGTAAATGATGGTCGCGATAGTTACCAATGTCATAAAGAACACACCGGTGGCACCACGGTTACCTTTAAACACTTTGTCGGACATCCAACCACACAGCAGCGTCCCTGGAATACCAGCGTATTCATACAGGAAATAAGCCCATGAGGATTTATCCAGCGCGAAGTGTTTGACTTCTTTCAGGTAGGTTGGTGACCAGTCGAGGATGCCGTAACGTAGCAAATAAACAAAAACGTTAGCAATCGCGATATACCACAACAGTTTGTTGGGCAAGATGTATTGCATAAAGATTTGTTTCGCGGTCAGCTCTTCTTCCGCTTCTTCGCTATAGTCATCCGGATAGTCGTTTTTGTACTCTTCAATCGGAGGCAAGCCAACAGATTGAGGAGTATCACGCATCAGGCCGAAGACAATCAATGCCACCAAAATGGCACCGAAAGCGGGCATATAGAGCGCAGCTTTCCAGTCGTTAAACCATGCCATACCCAGCAAGAACAGTAATGGCGGCAAGCCACCACCGACATTATGGGCGCAGTTCCAGACCGAAACGATACTGCCGCGTTCTTTCTTCGACCACCAGTGCACCATGGTACGGCCACATGGCGGCCAACCCATCCCCTGGAACCAGCCGCATAAGAACAGCAGCACAAACATCACGGCGATACTGGATGTTGCCCAAGGTACGAAACCCATAAACAGCATCACGGCTGCGGAGAGAATCAAACCGGCAGAGAGGAATACTCGTGGATTCGAACGGTCAGACACCGAACCCATGATGAATTTTGAGAAACCATAAGCAATAGAAATACCGGATAGTGCGAAACCCAGATCCCCACGAGAGAAACCTTGTTCGATCAAATACGGCATGGCCAGAGTAAAGTTTTTACGCACCAGATAGTAGGCCGCGTAACCGAAGAATATACCCATGAAAATTTGCCAGCGTAAGCGGCGGTAGGTGGGGTCAACCTGGTCTGCGGGCAGCCGTGCCACATGTGGCGCGGGCTTAAAAATACTCAACATGAGTGCCTCCGATGGCTTTTTTTGTAGTTTTTGACTCCGGTATAGCCTGGTATCTATCCGGTGGTTAAACGCTGCCGATGGGTAAACGGCGCAGCAATTGTCGTTTATGTTCCATAACGAGCGTCATACTAGATAGGATTGCGAAACTTATCTGTGAGTGATGGCGCATTTGTTACAGTTATATGAAAGCGGCGGCAATTTTGAGCGATTGGTTAACATTTTGAAACCGCTAATGACAAATTACCTGTGACTTTGATCACAATCATGGTTTTTATACACCATATTATTTTCGTTTTTAGTTCGTTTTTGTTCCTTATCAAACAATACCCATAAAGACTGTGGCTCAATAGACTCATAATTAGCCGCCAGGCGGCTGTCTGATAATATGGGGTCTTTCATGACGAACAGTTCTCCTTACACAGAAACGGATGTCATCATCATTGGTGGTGGCGCGACGGGTGCCGGAATTGCCCGAGACTGTGCTCGGCGGGGTTTGGCTTGTACTCTGCTTGAGCGGCATGATATTGCCACCGGCGCGACTGGCCGCAACCATGGCTTATTACACAGTGGTGCGCGTTATGCTGTGACTGACAGCGAATCCGCCCGTGAATGTATTGAAGAAAACCGGATTCTGAAACGTATTGCCCGCCATTGTATTGAGCAAACCGATGGTTTGTTTATCACCTTGCCGGAAGACTCACTGGAATATCAGGCGCAGTTTATTGCGCGCTGCCAGGAGGCGGGGATCGACGCCGAAGCTATTGATCCAAAGCAAGCATTGCGGCTGGAACCTGCTGCTAACCCCACGCTGATTGCTGCCGTCCGTGTGCCAGATGGCACAGTTGACCCCTTCCGCCTCACCGCCGCCAATATGTTGGATGCCCGTGAGCACGGGGCCAATGTACTGACTTATCATCAAGTTATCGGATTATTACGTCACGGCGACCGGGTGAGCGGCGTGCGCGTTTTCGACAGTAAAAATCAGCGTCAATATGATATCCATGCGCAAATCGTGGTCAATGCGGCGGGGATCTGGGGTCAGCACATTGCTGAATATGCCGATCTTCGTATTCGCATGTTTCCTGCCAAAGGCGCGCTGTTGATCCTCGGCCACCGCATCAACAACATGGTGATCAACCGCTGCCGTAAACCGGCTGACGCCGATATTTTGGTACCGGGCGATACCATTTCACTGATCGGCACCACCTCCACTCATATTGAATACGATCAGATAGATAATATGGTCGTCACGGCACAAGAGGTGGATACCTTAATTCGCGAAGGGTCAAAATTATCGCCGCAACTGGCGCAAACGCGCATTTTACGCGCTTATGCCGGAGTCAGGCCGCTGGTCGCCAGTGATGATGATCCGTCGGGGCGTAATGTCAGCCGCGGCATCGTCTTGCTTGACCACGCCAGCCGTGATGGGCTGGAGGGCTTTATCACCATCACTGGCGGCAAGTTGATGACTTACCGGTTGATGGCTGAGTGGGCAACAGATAAAGTTTGTGAAAAGCTTGGTGTGACAGCGGCTTGCACCACGGCCCAAGAGCCACTTCCTGGTTCACAGCAATCAGCAGAACAAACCCTCAGCAAAGTGATTTCTTTGCCCGCCAGTATTCGCGGCTCAGCCGTTTATCGTCATGGCGACCGCGCGACCCAGTTATTAGCAGGAAACCGTCTGGACAACAGTTTAGTGTGTGAATGCGAGGCGGTCACCGCCGGTGAAGTGCGCTATGCCATTGAATCTTTGTCAGTTAATAACCTATTGGATTTACGCCGCCGCACTCGCGTTGGTATGGGGACGTGCCAGGGAGAGCTTTGCGCTTGCCGGGCGGCGGGCTTACTCAGCCGTTTTAAAGTGACCACACCGCAACAATCCCGTGAACAACTTAGCCAGTTTTTGAATGAGCGCTGGAAAGGTGTGCGCCCAATAGCTTGGGGCGACGCGCTGCGGGAAAGTGAGTTTACCCATTGGGTTTATCAAGGACTTTGTGGTTTGGATGATAGCCCGAGTGCGGCCCATGTGCAGGAGAAACGCGATGAAATTTGATGTGATTATCATCGGTGGTGGATTAGCTGGGCTGGCTTGCGGTATCCGCCTCGCCGAGCAAGGTAAATATTGCGCGATTGTCAGCGCCGGTCAAAATGCGCTGCATTTCTCCTCCGGTTCTTTGGATCTGTTGGCGAAATTACCCAATGGGCAGGCGGTCAGCCAGCCACTTTCAGCGCTTGAAACCTTAGCGGAGCTAGCGCCTGAACACCCTTATAGCAAAATGGGACAAACAGGGCCGGTGGGCGAGCTTGCGTATCAAGCTGAATCCTTGTTAAGCCGCTGCGGGCTGAATCTGGTCGGCAGCGCGGCTGAAAATCACTTGCGCCTGACCCCGCTGGGCAGCTGCCGCCCCACGTGGTTGAGTTCGTCGGATATTCCCGTCGCGCCATTAAAAGGCCCGCTGCCGTGGCAAAAAGTGGCGGTAATTGGCATTGAAGGATTCCTCGATTTTCAGCCACAGATGGTTGCCAGTGCTTTGCAGGAGCAGGGCGTTGAAGCTACAGCAGATTATCTGCATTTACCGGCGCTCGACCGCTTGCGCGATAATCCCAGTGAATTCCGTGCGGTGAATATTGCGCGGGTGCTGGATTTGCCCGAAAACCGGCAACCGCTGGCCGATGAACTGGCGCGGTTGTCATCAACAGCGGAAATGATTTTACTGCCAGCCTGCATTGGGCTGGATGAATCAGCACCCTTAGAAGCGCTGCGTGCGGCGGTGGGCAAACCAATTCAATTGTTGCCAACATTACCACCGTCATTGCTCGGCATGCGCTTACATCAAGCCCTGCGCCGTCGTTTCCAGCAATTGGGCGGTATTGTCATGCCGGGTGATGCAGTATTGCGCGCCGAACTGGTAGGGAACCGAATTACCGGGCTGTATAGCCGCAATCATGGTGATATTCCGCTGCGGGCGGCCCAGATGGTGCTGGCGAGCGGCAGTTTCTTCAGTAATGGGCTGGTGGCGACTTTTGAGCATATCTATGAACCCATACTGGACTTGGATATTTTATCACTGCCAAACCGAGCAGATTGGAGCCACAGCAATATGTTTGCGCCGCAACCTTATTTGCAATTTGGCGTGAACACCGATAACCGGTTACGGGCGCTGCGTGGCGGTGTCGCGCTGGATAACCTGCATGTTATTGGCGCGGTTCTCGGCGGCTATGACCCGCTGCAACAGGGGTGCGGTGCAGGGGTTTCATTGACCAGTGCATTGTTCGTGGCAGAGCAGATTGTCAGCGCAATGGAGGTGACATTATGACGGCGTTACCACAGCACGAAAGCGCTCAAGATGAGCCTCTCTCTCAGCATCAACATTTGGCACGGGATAACAGCTTTGAAAGTTGTATCAAATGCACGGTTTGCACCACATATTGCCCGGTAGCGAAAGTTAACCCGCTTTATCCGGGGCCAAAACAGGCTGGCCCAGATGGTGAGCGCCTGCGTTTGAAAGATCCGGCGCTGTATGACGATGCATTGAAATACTGCACTAACTGTAAGCGCTGTGAAGTGGCTTGCCCGTCAGATGTCAAAATCGGCGACATCATCCAGCGCGCTAAAGCCAGTTACAGCAGCAATAAACCCAAACTGCGTGATGCTATCCTCAGTCACACCGATTTCATGGGCACTCTCTCGACGCCATTTGCTCCAGTCATCAATGCGGTCACGGGGTTAAAACCGGTACGTGTTTTACTGGATAAAGCGCTGAAAATTGACCACCGGCGCGAGTTGCCAAAATATTCGTTTGGCACCTTCCGCCGCTGGTATCGCAAACAAGCTGAGAAACAGCAGCAATATACGGAACAGGTGGCATTTTTCCACGGCTGTTTTGTCAATTATAACCATCCGCAGTTGGGCAAGGATTTAGTCAGTGTATTCAATGCGATGAACATTGGCGTTCAATTGCTTAAACGCGAGAAATGCTGTGGTGTGCCGCTGATTGCAAATGGGTTTATTGAACAGGCGAAAAAACAGGCGCGGGTGAATTTGGAATCCCTCACTGACGCGGTAATAACTCGAGATATACCGGTGGTCGCCACCTCTTCAAGCTGTACTTTTACCCTGCGCGATGAGTATCCGCATTTACTGGATGTCGATACCGCGCCGGTGCGCGATAGAGTGGAACTGGCGACTCGCTATCTCTACCGTTTATTAGAAAAAGGGCGGGAATTGCCACTCAAGCCGCTGTATTCAGAAGAAAACAGTTCGGCCCAAAACAGTTCGGCAGAAAACAAGCCCCTGCGCATTGCTTATCACACTCCCTGTCATATGGAGAAAATGGGCTGGACGGCTTATACCCTGGCGCTGCTCCAGCGTATTCCGGGTATTGAGCTGGTGGTGTTAGATTCTCAATGTTGCGGGATTGCCGGAACATATGGTTTTAAATCAGAGAATTACGCAACATCCCAAGGGATCGGGGCATCATTATTCCAACAGATTGAAGACAGTGGCGTTGATTTAGTGATTACCGACTGCGAAACCTGCAAATGGCAGATTGAGATGTCGACCAGCAAGAAATGCGAGCACCCGATTACCTTACTGGCACGAGCATTAAATCCCCTTCATCCTTGAAACCACAGGGGTGTTAGCTGCGCACACTCACCCGAATCACTGACGGGTGTCAGCTCATCGGGATTTGCTTGCTGGCTGCCTACCTGTGTTTCCAATGACTTTGGGCATTTTTATCCTTAAGGGGGTTACCAATAACCCCATTAAGGAATTCTATTTCAGCTTCAAGGGAGTGATAATGGACTTAATTTTAAGGTGCTAATAATGGATTCAGCTTCAGTCTGTGCTTGCTGCTGATTATCGGCCGGTAGCGTAATTTGTAATGTCATCAAACGGTTATCGACTTTACCCATCAATACGGACGAATAAGCTTTCTGCCCACCACTGGTAATAATGCTGTCCAACTGCTGGAAAGGATGCCCGTCGACCTTAATGGCTTTGTTCGTCACAACCTGTAGGTTGGCATCACGGGCGCGTTGCTGCTCAGCCAGGCGCTCAGTCAGAACATCCAAAGCTTCATTGGTATTATCACCTAAAATCACGATAACCGCTTTATCGCCAGTTTTGTTGGCGTAAACGTGCATGTTATTGGTTTGGCTGCCCATTTTCCCGCTTTGGTCAGATAAATCTGCCGGCAAAATAAACGCCACTTTACCCTCTAACAGACTGACGGGCTGACCCACATTGTTATCACTGCCGCCATCGCAGGCACTTAATCCCGCTACCAGCAGGCCAACAGCAAGAAACTTGGTTATTTTATGCATGGTAATCCCTTATCGATGATTAATATCCCCCTTCTGATTTGAGGTTGCAGAGGGAACGGCAACTCCAACCACTTTGGGTATGCGACCTTATCGCACCTTATTTAGATGCTAAAAGCAATCTATTATTAAGCAATCTATTATTCAGCAGGGCTGACCCGCGTTAGCGTTTGCTGTTCAGTCTGCCGGGCAAAATACTTCAGTAACACATTGAGCATCACGCCATAGGCAGGCAAGAAGAACAACATGCAGATCAGTAGCTTGAAGCTATAATCCACCAAGGCAATTTCCACCCAATTGGCTGCCATAAAAGGATCTGAACTGCGATAGAACGCAATAAAGAAGAAAGCCATGGTATCGCTGATATTGCCGAAGAACATGGCAGCAGTGGGGGCAACCCACCATGCGCTGCGCTGGCGGAGGCGGTTAAAGACTTGAACATCAAGAATTTGGCCCAGCACATAGGCCATAAAGCTCGCCACCGCGATGCGGGCGACCACCAGATTAAAACGGGTTAATGCCGGGAACCCTTGCCAGCTTCCCTGATAAAACAGGGCGGAAATCAGATACGAGATAAGTAAGGCTGGCAGCATGACGGACAAAATAATCCGGCGCGCCAAAGGAGCACCAAAAATCCGTACAGTCAGGTCAGTGGCTAAGAAGATAAATGGAAAGGTAAAAGCCCCCCAAGTGGTGTGAAAACCGAAGATAGCGATCGGTAATTGCACCAGATAGTTACTGGAGGTAATGATGACTATATGGAATAGCGCTAGCCATACCAAAGCGGTCATCCGCTGTTGGGCAGTAAACGAAAACATAAATGTGACCTTTTTGGTTATTGGGGTGAGGGAACCCAAACATAATGTGCCGCAATTTCTACGACGCGCCGCATAATACGCGTTTGCGCAACGAATGCAATGCTTAGTTTTAGCGCAATCGCGAGCCTTTCTATGAAAGTTATTGTGCCCCTTGCACCCAAAAACCGGCGGAGTAAACTATTCGGCTTCATAAGTTCGCCCGCTTCGTAAGCTCGCTTACACTTTATATTATT
Source organism: Yersinia thracica (assembly GCF_902170565.1). Classification (GTDB taxonomy): domain Bacteria; phylum Pseudomonadota; class Gammaproteobacteria; order Enterobacterales; family Enterobacteriaceae; genus Yersinia; species Yersinia thracica. The sequence continues at coordinate 58,984 of NZ_CABHXX010000133.1, read as the reverse complement.
AGTAATCTGTTTACTGACACACAAGAGAACTGCAATGACCGATATTTTTGCCGATCCGGACAAAACACTTGATGCACTAGGATTACGCTGCCCAGAGCCGGTGATGATGGTGCGGAAGGCCGTCCGGCATATGGAGGACGGCCAAACTCTGCTTATTATTGCTGATGATCCGGCCACGACCCGTGATATCCCCGGTTTTTGCCGCTTTATGGATCACCAATTACTGGCACAAGATACCCAACAGACGCCTTATCGCTATTTGGTCAGGAAAGGGGCAAAAGCGGAATGAAATGGGCTTTTACCCCAGTGTTCAACACTGATATTTGCTTCAAAACAGATAGTTGCTTCAAATATCTCGTTTGCGCAATAACCTCAACGCGTTTGCTGTCACTAAGGCAGTTGCGCCGGAATCGGCTAATACTGCCAGCCACAAGCCGGTTAAGCCCAGTAAAGTGGTCACCAGAAAAATACCTTTTAACCCTAATGCGATGGTAATGTTCTGGCGAATATTGGCGTTGGCCGCTCGTGATAACAGGATGATTTCTGCCAACCCAGTCAGCCGGTTATGGGTCAGTGCGGCATCGGCGGTCTCCAATGCTACATCAGTGCCACTGCCCATCGCGATGCCAATACTGGCCGCTTTCATTGCCGGAGCATCATTAATACCGTCACCCACCATCACTGTCGGGTGTGTCGCATTCAGCGCCATAACTGCCTGCACTTTATCGGCAGGTAACAATCCAGCGCGGTAATCAATCCCCAGTTCACTGGCAATAGCTGCCGCCGCGCGAGGGTTATCACCCGTTAGCATTACCCCTTGAATACCTAACTTTTTCAGTGAGTTAATGGCCTGTTTAGCATCAGTGCGTAAAGTGTCGCGCAGTGCCACTAAACCAATGAATTTCTCATTTTCCAACACGGCGACCGCCGTTTTACCGCTACTTTCCAGTTCATCTAGCTGCGTTAGCCACTCAGCACTCAATAATTCCGGTGATATCTTACTGGGAGCGCTGACACGAACCACTATCCCGTTAACCGTGCCCTCAACGCCGATACCCGCCAGCGCACGCCGTTCCTCGGCGAGTGGCAACAGGGGGGTATTTTGTTGCGCACGTTGCATGATGGCGATTGCCAGCGGATGGTGCGACCCCGCCTCCACCGCTGCCGCAAGCGCTAACAGGCGAGTTTCACTCACGCCGGATACTGGCAGAATATCAGTGACTTGCGGTTTCCCCTCTGTCAGAGTACCGGTTTTATCGAAAGCAACAGTTTGAATGCGGCCCAGTTGCTCAAGCGCCGCGCCCCCTTTAATCAATGCCCCGCGCCGTGTTGCCGCAGCCAGTGCCGAGGTAATGGCCGCTGGGGTGGAAATGACCAGTGCACACGGGCAGCCAATCAGCAGCAATGTCAGACCGCGGTAAATCCAGGTTTCCCAAGGCTCGGCGAAAGCTAAAGGCGGAACCAGCATCACCAGCGCTGAGAGAAGCATAATGGCGGGAGTGTAAATGCGACTGAAACGGTCAATAAAACGCTCTATAGGCGCACGACGTTCTTCTGCTAATTCAATGAGTTGTAGAATGCGGTCAATGGCATTATTACCTGGCTCAGAGATAACTCGCATTTCGGTAGCGCGATCGACAGATAAACTCCCTGCCGCGACTTTCTCACCTTGCACCCGTTCAACAGGAACAGACTCGCCAGTGAGAGCACTTTCATCAAAACTGGCAAATGGGGTCATTAATTCCGCATCAGCGGGCAGACGGCCACCCGGTGAGATTTCAATGATATCGCCAGGGCGTAAACTGGCGACAGGCACCTGCTGGCGTTCACCATTCTTGAGCAGTAATGCCTCTTCAGGTACCAGCGCCATTAGCGCAGTCACGCCGCGGCGTGCGCGGTTTGCCGCATAAGATTCCAGCAATTCGCCGATCATAAACAGCAGTAATACCATTGCAGCTTCAGCCGTCGCGCCAATAAACATCGCGCCGATAGCCGCGACGCTCATCAAGGTTTCGATTGCAAAGGGTGTGCCGGAGCGGATGAGTTTCCAGGCTTTGGTCGCAACGGGGATCAGCCCGACAATGGTGGTTGCGGCAAAGGCGAATTCGCTCAGCCGAATGCTGAATAATGAGATTCCCCAACTGATGAGCATCAGTGTGGTTAATAATATGATTGGTAAATATTCACGAACACGAGATTCTGGCGCAGTGTTTTTGCTCGCCGTGGGAGACTGAGTATCGACCAGACTGAATCCTGCCTGTATGACGGCTTGCTGCACTTGAGGGCGAATATCTAAACGGGCATCGACCACCAGTTTTTCTGTAGCAAACAGGACTTTTACATTTTCAACGCCACTCAGACTGCTGACTGCATTTTCAATTTTACGGGCACAACTTGGGCAATCCATTCCTTTAACTTGCCAACTAAAACGCTGACTATCAGAAGGCGTCACGAGAGTCAGTCTGTCGCTTTCCTCGTCACCTTCATCGGCATGACTCTGGCTACAGCAACCCCCTTCTTGATGTGAATGCTCACTCACTGAGTTTGTGCCGTTATTGCTGTCATTGGTTGCTTGTTGGCTACTGCAACCGGTTTGTTTTTTTGCATGACTATGACCACAACCGCATTGGCTCTGTGTATCTGTTGAATGTTGATGTTCGGAATGTGAATGCATGGTGCCTCCTGGACAAAATGTAAAAGGTATACAGGATTTAGCCGGTATAGCTGCACTCTACACCTTGGAGTCAACTCCAGAGTCAAGAGGGTAAATGAGAATAATTACTAAACAGGGCTGAGAGCAAGAGAGGGCATGACTGAAGATCACGCATCCTGCGCTGAGTACTCAGGCTCCATCCCTGGAACCGGTTGGGCAGAGTTCTTTGTAAAACAATACCTTGCAGAAGAATACTTCACAAAATAATGTTGCGCTGTCATGGGGTAATTACAAATACAGCGACCTAACAATCAGGAAGTGCCCAACAAAATAGCATCCCGCAACAATGGCGTCAGAGGCTTGGAAAGAAAAACGATAGCGGTTTAGGAGCCAGACGACATGAGATAGCAGCAATAGCACTGTCCCTGTCAGCAATGAGAAACTCATGTCGGTGCTACGAGCAAAATACTGTTCGCCAGCCATCCACACCATGAGTAATGTCATTCCGACGAAAGCAACCACAGGCCAGCGCATTTCATCTAGCCGAGTCCAAATCGTGGCTAACAACAATGCGCCCACGATGATGAGAACCAAGGGAAGCGGCCAGAATAGAGTGAATGTCATCTGACTGGCAAAACTAATGGTATACAGTAAATGGGAGAGGAAGAATGCACCCAGAGCATAAAGTAAGCGCTCACTGGGTAGCAGCAATAGGGCATCCGCAACCAGAGTTGCCAGCAAGCCCAAAACAATCAGATAGCCCGCAGGGCCTAGAATAGGCGCTTGCCATGCGAGTAACAGCAACAGTAACAGAGTGACGGGTTTGAATACCCAACGTTGCCAGCGTGGGCCTCGGTAAGTTGCATCGACAAACAACCAACCAGAAAAGAATACGGCAAGGAATGGCCAGCTCATTATTTATCCTTTTTTCTATACAGGTTTCAGTGAAAGTACCTGTGTTGTAATGATAATCCGCAACGCCAATGACTCTGAGAATACATCAATTAAGTGTAAGGGATGGAAGCCAAGAGTGATAGCAGCACTACAGTGATTTGCATGATTTGTACCACTTAATGCGTAGCAGTGCGCATAATCAGATTTAGCTGTGGGGGCAAACTGCTGAAGTCTTGGCCTTGTCTGGTCCACATGTTATGTTAACGCCGATTTCCGTTCGTTAAATCAAGGGATAAACCCTAAATAATTCGAGTTGCAGGAAGGCGGCAAGCGAGAGAGTCCCGATGAGTTGACATCAGTCAATGATTCGGGTGAGAGAGAGCAGCCAACACACATGCAGCTTGAAGTATGACGGGTATAGAGGCAATAGCACATGGCCAATGAACAATTGCTTTATCGCATTCAGTTTATAAATAATGGTAAGAATTATCAGCTTTATGTCAGAGAAGTCGGCCCAAGTACCTTATTTGGGTTTATTGAAATTGCAGATTTTGTCTTTGATAGTCAATCGACCTTGCTGGTTGACCCCTCAACAGAAAAATTGAAGACAGAATTTTCCGGCGTTAACCGCAGCTATATCCCCCTTCATTCAGTGATTCGTATTGATGCGGTAACTGAAAAGGGCAGCGCTCGGATCTCTGAACTGGGCAGTAACGTGATGAGCTTCCCTTATCTACCGGGTAATAAACCTTAAACTCCTCTCGCCGAGTGAGCTTTAGCGGGCAAGATTATTATGAATAAACTTCCGTTATTATTTATTGCTGTGGTGGTGTTGATTGTCGTGTTGGCAACCCGCCAATATTGGCAGAAGAAGCGGCAAGATGCAGAAAATGACCGTTCACCGGTGCGCAGCTTACAAGCCGAAGTTATTGATAAACGTGAAATATTAGCGCCAAACCGCCGCTCGCGTCAACGTGAAGAGATTGTTGCTGAAGATAAACGCTATGAAGTTTATTTCCGGCCACTATTGAGTACCCTAGAGGTCACTAAGGGCAGCGACATCAAAATGATACTGCCACAGTCGGAATATAATCGTATAGATCAAGGTGCGAAAGGCACTCTACACATACAGGGGACGCGCTATATTGGCTTTACTCCAAATTCAGCCGACCAATAAATAACCTGTCGCCATAACAAAAATATATGTAGCGACAGTGAGTATTATTTTTTAGGCAATGGCGGCTGTTTCTTTTGCCAAGCTAACAATTCGAAAACCCCGAACACAAAAATTTTGAATTGTTGCCATCCACTGATTGGCTGATCTTTCGGCTGTGTAGATTTAAGTAATATCAGTTGCAAACCATGCATCAAGACCATGAAGATCATTGCGACATCAATAAAGTATTTCAAAGGCTTAGGAAATGGCTGGAACAGATTCAACAATAAGAAAAACCATACTCCTAACATCAATAACCGGCCGATATTAATCCACATGGTGTTGCTCCTGTTTTTCAGCTGATACCGTGTTTTTGAGGGGTTCTTCGCTACGAATATAGAGGCGATAGGCAACCTGCCCGGCAATTTTCTCTCGATGTAACTGCCAATTGGCCGGGACATCAGTGGCGGCACTTTCTGCCTCTGCTTCAATATAAATCCAGGCATCAGCCGTCAGCCAGTTGAATTGCTCCAATAAATTGATGGTTTCAGCCAGTAAGCCCTTACGAAAAGGAGGGTCGAGGAACACCAAATCGAAAGGCTGGCCCGGCTGGGTTAACCATTGCAAAGAATTGGTATTGACCACTTGCCCATTGGTGGCACTCAATAACGTCAGGTTATTGCTCAGCTGTTTAGCGACATATCTGTCAGCTTCCAGCAGTATAGCAACACCAGCATAACGGGATAGCGCCTCCAGCCCTAAGGCACCGCTGCCCGCGAAGCAATCCAGACATCGGGCACCTTGAATCATGGGCGCAAGCCAGTTGAACAATGTTTCTCTGACCCGATCAGTGGTAGGGCGCAGCCCTGGGCTAACGGGTACAGGTAATTTGCGCCCTCGCCATTTACCGCCAATGATGCGGATTTGTCCTGCGGACTGCTGTGGAGCTTGTTTTGCTTTTACTATCGGTCGCTTTGCCATAGATCGCTTTGCTTGAAAGTTGGCCAGTATTGCAGCACTGAATAAAAAAGTTAGTCACTATTCTACCTATGTGTGCAGTGTGGGGGAAAGGTTAAACCTTTGTTGATTGAATTCACAATAGAAAGCAGCATCGCGCGCGTGTTGCTGTTCAGGGGAAAGTGATAGACTTGCGAACTATTATCTTATTTATGCAAACCCAAAGTAATTAGAGTCCAAAAATGGCAAAAGAAAAAAAACGTGGATTTTTTTCCTGGCTGGGCTTAGGCCGCCAGAATGAAGAACACACAGCAGAGCCATTGGCTACTGAGAAAGAAGATGCAGCTGAGCTGGCTATCGAAGAGCAGGCTATCAGCGAAAAACAGGCTGAAATAGTTTCAGAAAATACCGCTGACACGGCTGCAGAGCCAGAGCGGGTAACCCCAGGTGAATGGGATAGCGCTGCGATTAGTGAAGCTGCGGCTGAAACTTTGCCAGAGGTCACGGCAGAACCAACAGCGCCAATAGCAGAAGAAAATATAGATTTCGCTGAAGATCCTCAGTATTTACAGCATCATTTCTCACAGAGTCATAGTGATAAAGCCAACGTTGACTCATGGGATGAAGGTACTGTCAGTGCGCCAGAATTGCCGCTGACAGAAAGCAATGTTGCTATCGATATTCCAGAGCCACAAGCTATTGTTGATGAACCTCCGGTCGAGGTCATCGAGGAGTTTGCTAGCCTTGGAGACGAAATCGTCGCCGAACAAGACATTGAAACCGAACAAGACATTGAAACCGAACAAGACATTGAAACTGAAGAAACAATCGTAGCAACGGCTCAAGAACAAGAACGGCCGACGAAAGAAGGTTTTTTGGCTCGCTTAAAACGCAGCTTAATCAAAACCAAGCAGAATCTTGGCTCCGGTTTTATGGGGTTATTCAGCGGTAAGAAAATCGACGACGATCTGTTTGAAGAACTGGAAGAACAGCTCCTGATCGCCGACGTTGGTGTCGAAACTACGCGTAAAATTATTACCTCTCTGACAGAGCATGCTGGCCGTAAACAGCTAAAAGATGCCGAAGCGTTGTATGGCAAGCTCAAAGAGGAAATGTCTGAGATTCTGTCTAAAGTAGACAAACCATTAGATGTCAGTGATAAAAATCCATTTGTTATTTTAATGGTTGGCGTCAATGGGGTGGGTAAAACTACTACCATTGGTAAGTTGGCGCGCCAATTCCAGGCTGAGGGGAAATCCGTCATGTTGGCGGCGGGTGACACTTTCCGCGCAGCGGCGGTAGAACAGCTGCAAGTTTGGGGTGACCGCAACAAGATTGCTGTAGTTGCACAACATACTGGCGCAGACTCAGCATCAGTCATTTTTGATGCTATTCAGGCCGCTAAAGCGCGAGGCATTGATGTGCTGTTGGCTGATACCGCCGGGCGTCTGCAAAATAAAACTCACTTGATGGAAGAGCTGAAGAAGATTGTCCGCGTGATGAAAAAGCTGGACGGCGATGCCCCCCATGAGGTTATGCTGACGTTGGATGCCAGTACCGGACAAAATGCGGTTAGTCAGGCCAAACTGTTTAATGAAGCCGTGGGTCTGACTGGAATTACCCTGACTAAGCTCGATGGCACCGCCAAGGGTGGGGTAATATTTGCCATCGCAGATCAGTTCGGTATCCCAATCCGTTATATCGGTGTTGGGGAAGGTATAGAGGATTTACGGCCATTTAAGGCTGACGATTTTATTGAGGCTCTTTTTGCCCGAGAGGATTAATACGGATGATTCGCTTTGAACAGGTCAGTAAAGCTTATCTGGGCGGACGACAGGCGCTGCAAGGGGTAGATTTTCATCTGCGCCCAGCGGAAATGGCGTTTTTGACTGGTCATTCCGGTGCAGGGAAAAGTACTCTGCTGAAACTGATTTGTGGCATCGAGCGCCCCAGTGCTGGTCATATCTGGTTTGGTGGTCATGACATCAGCCGCCTGAAAAATCGCGAAGTGCCATTCTTGCGCCGTCAGATCGGGATGATCTTTCAAGATCACCACCTGCTGTTGGACAGAACGGTCTATGACAATGTTGCTATGCCATTGATTATCGCAGGTGCCAGCACCGAAGATATTCGCCGCAGAGTGTCAGCGGCACTGGATAAAGTGGGGTTGTTGGATAAGGCGAAAAACTTCCCTATTCAGCTTTCCGGTGGTGAGCAACAGCGTGTTGGTATAGCCAGGGCGGTAGTGAACAAGCCTGCGGTATTACTGGCAGATGAGCCGACCGGTAACCTGGATGATGCATTATCCGAAGGCATTTTGCGTTTGTTTGAAGAATTTAACCGCGTGGGCGTTACCGTGTTAATGGCCACACACGACACGTCGTTGATTGCTCGGCGGCGCTACCCGATTCTGACATTAAGTCAGGGGCGGATGTCAGGAGCGCATCATGGCGAATAATAGTGCGCAAAAAGCAAAAACCAAGGCGCTGAAAGGCGGCTGGCGCGAACAGTGGCGTTATTCGTGGGTTAATGCTGTTGCCGATATGATGCGCCAACCGTTGGCGACGTTGTTAACCGTGATGGTAATTGCCATCTCGCTGACCCTGCCAAGTGTGTGTTATATCGTGTGGAAGAACGTCAGTCAGGCTGCGGATCAATGGTATCCAACGCCGCAACTGACGGTCTATCTGGATAAAGCGCTGGATGATAACGCGGCTGAAAATGTCGTGACCACGCTAAAAGCAGAGGCCGGTGTGGAGAAAGTTAACTATCTGTCACGGGAAGAAGCGATGGGCGAGTTCCGTAACTGGTCAGGTTTTGGCGGTGCTCTGGATATGCTGGAAGAGAACCCGCTGCCTGCAGTTGCCATTATCACGCCTAAGCTGGATTTCCAAAGTTCAGGGACGCTCGATACCCTGCGCGACCGAGTCAGTAAGGTCGAGGGGGTAGCTGAAGTTCGTATGGATGACAGCTGGTTTGCTCGTTTGGCGGCATTAACCGGCTTGGTCGGGCAAGTTGCTGCCATGATTGGCGTATTGATGGTGGTTGCCGTATTCCTGGTCATTGGTAATAGCGTGCGTCTGAGTATCTTTAGCCGCCGTGATACCATTAATGTCATGAAACTGATTGGGGCAACCGATGGGTTTATTCTGCGGCCATTCTTGAATGGTGGTGCGATGCTGGGTTTCGGCGGCGCGGTGTTATCACTGATTCTCTCTGAAGCGCTGGTATGGAAGCTCGGTTCGGTTGTGACACAGGTGGCCACGGTGTTCGGTACTAGCTTTACACTACATGGGTTAAGTTGGGATGAGTGCCTGCTGTTGGTATTGATCTCGGCGATGATTGGCTGGATCGCCGCCTGGTTGGCGACGGTTCAACATTTACGCCGATTTACACCGCAGTAAAAAATGTTTGTTATACTCTTTCCCTGCAGTGCTGCGATAAGGCAGGGAAAGGGCGCGGTTTATCCGTTCATACCTTAGGTTTTCCCTGATACGCACAGCGAGTTATCTGCTAAGATCAATAGCTGAAACTGTGATCCAGTTTGAACTTTTATGGCAATAACCGGTCGAAAAACACAGTGAAATGATAAGGTGCCCAACGCTTGAATCTGCTTAAGCAGGTGCTAAAATATTGGCGTTGAGAGAAATCTGCACTATTTAATATACCCAATAGATTACAAGTTGCAGGAAGGCGGCAAGTAAGATAATCACGATGAGCTTACATCAGTAAGTGATTCGGGTGAACGCAAGCAGCCAACAAACCTGCGGTTTGAAATATGACGGGTATAAACATGCAATGAGAGGGTTTCGAATGACCAAAGAAATGCAAACTTTAGCCTTAGTACCCCAAGGTAGTCTGGAAGCCTATATTCGGGCTGCCAATGCCTATCCAATGCTGACAGCAGAGGAAGAGCGGGAACTGGCTGAACGGCTGCATTACCAGGGCGATCTGGAGGCGGCTAAACAGCTAATCCTGTCTCACCTGCGCTTTGTTGCTCATGTTGCCCGTAACTATTCTGGGTATGGACTGCCACAGGCTGACCTTATTCAGGAAGGTAATATTGGCTTGATGAAAGCGGTTCGCCGTTTTAACCCTGAAGTCGGGGTGCGTCTGGTGTCTTTCGCAGTACACTGGATCAAAGCAGAAATTCATGAATATGTTTTGCGTAACTGGCGGATTGTCAAAGTTGCGACTACTAAAGCTCAGCGTAAGTTATTCTTTAATCTGCGTAAAACTAAGCAGCGTTTGGGTTGGTTTAACCAAGATGAAGTCGAGCTGGTTGCCAAAGAACTGGGTGTGACCAGTAAAGATGTTCGTGAGATGGAATCACGCATGTCCGCACAGGATATGACTTTCGACCCATCTCCAGATGATGAAGCACGTGATGGCCAATCTATGGCGCCGGTCCTGTATTTGCAGGATAAAACCTCAGACTTTGCAGATGGCATCGAGGAGGATAATTGGGACAATCACGCGGCAGACAAATTGTCTTATGCATTGGAAGGCTTGGACGAGCGGAGCCAGCATATTATTCGTGCTCGTTGGCTGGACGATGACAACAAGTCTACGTTGCAGGAGCTGGCTGATCAGTACGGTGTATCTGCTGAACGTGTTCGTCAGCTTGAAAAGAACGCGATGAAAAAATTACGAATGGCTATTGAAGCCTAATACAGCGACATCGATGCTGTGTGATTCGAAAAAGGGCGATATTGATATCGCCCTTTTGCTTTTCTGGTATTTACGGCACAGCCATGATTTAGAAAGTTATCGCTGCCAACCCTGCGTATTACGGCTAAAGCCACAGGCACGCAGAAAGCCGTCTATTGCTGCGTAGTTTGTCACCGTGACTTGCTTATCACTCAAACTCCACTGTTGAATTGTGGGCAACTGACGCAATGTTTCTTCAATCAGATAAAGCCCGACGCCGCGCCGGCGCGTCACTTCCCTGACACACAAGTCCTCAAGCTCAGCCTGTTGGCAATCTACCTTAACTTTCACTGCACCTAACAAACGCTCATTAAATCGCGCAGCGAAGAGTGGCTTGCCGTCATTAATCCATTGCAGCCAACTGGTTTGTTGCTGTTCGGGCCAAATTTTAGCTAAATCGATAAGGTCCTGATGAGTAAGGTTTGTTAAACGTTCAATAGTCAGTTTCATCGTCGATAAACCGCAGAAATGTAAGGGTTATAGGGCTGTGGTTTATTGTACTAGATCATGGGTCAGAGAGTTGTGTAAGTTTTTCTGTACGTTCATGGGGGAAAATGTTTTTTCGCTACTGCATTTTCCGAGTTTTAACAGAGTAAATGATCACATAACCAGCACAACTCACTAGTATTTGTGCAAAACCCATTCAATTTAATCCTAATTTTATGCTGTTTACACCGCTTGTTTCTGCTTGTCTCAGTTGATTTACAGCATAAAACTCCTGTTTAATGGCATGAAAAATAAAGTCTTATTAGAAAAAAGCATCGCTTTTGAGACTAAATCATTATTACTTATGAATAAAACGTTACGGTGCTATAAAACGTTAAGACCAACACAACAAGCACGTTCACAATGACAGATGGGGAATTCGCGGATGAAATTAACAAAAGGTAAAATGTTGCTGGCTGGGTGTATAGCAATGGCGATGAGCCATTCTGTGCTGGCGAAAGACATCAAAGTTGCCATTGTTGGCGCGATGTCTGGCCCGGTTGCCCAATACGGTGACATGGAATTTACCGGTGCACGTCAGGCGATTGCTGATATCAATGCCAAAGGCGGAATTAATGGCGATAAGCTGGTCGGCGTGGAATATGATGATGCCTGCGACCCGAAACAAGCCGTAGCTGTTGCCAACAAAGTGATTAACGATGGCATTCGTTACGTTATCGGCCACCTGTGCTCCTCTTCAACTCAGCCTGCTTCAGATATTTATGAAGATGAAGGCGTGATTATGATCACCCCTGCTGCAACCAATGCTGATCTGACCACCCGTGGTTACAAAATGATCATGCGGACCACCGGTCTGGATTCTGATCAAGGCCCAACTGCGGCTAAATATATCCTTGAAACCATCAAACCTAAACGTATCGCTGTAGTGCATGATAAGCAGCAATATGGCGAAGGTTTGGCGCGCTCCGTGCGCGATAGCCTGAAAAAGCAAGGTACAGAACCGGTGCTGTTTGAGGGTGTGACCGCAGGTGATAAAGATTTTTCTACCTTGGTTGCTCGCTTGAAGAAAGAGAATGTCGATTTTGTTTATTTCGGCGGGTACTACCCAGAGATGGGGCAAATTCTGCGTCAGGCTAAGCAAGCTGGCCTGACAGCCCGCTTTATGGGCCCAGAGGGCGTGGGTAACTCCTCACTGTCTAACATCGCGGGTGATGCTTCTGAAGGCATGCTGGTCACTTTACCAAAACGTTATGATCAGGTTCCTGCTAACCAACCTATTGTTGATGCGCTGAAAGCGAAGAAACTCGACCCAACCGGCCCATTCGTTTGGACAACTTATGCTGCGCTGCAATCGCTGACTACCGCGATGGAGCGGAGTGGTAGCCAAGAACCTGCTGATTTGGTCAAAGATCTGAAAACCGGTAAGCCGGTGGAAACAGTGATGGGGCCGCTGAGCTGGGATGAGAAAGGCGATTTGAAAGGGTTTGAATTCGGTATTTTTGAATGGCATGCGGATGGTTCATCCACCGCAGTCAAATAATATTAGAATCATCAAGTTGTAGGGTTGCTGTTGCAGCAATCCGGCCCCTTTTACCAACTGTGTCCCCCCAAGTTTCGGGGGGATTTTTCCTCACTGCACACAGTAGATTTGGTGCAGTTGGCTAGGGCAGCCAGGCAAGTGAATCAAAGGGTTAGGGTATGTCAGAGCAGTTTCTTTATTTCCTGCAACAGATGTTCAACGGGGTTACGTTGGGTAGCACTTATGCACTGATCGCCATTGGTTACACCATGGTGTATGGCATTATCGGCATGATCAACTTTGCCCACGGCGAAGTGTATATGATCAGCAGCTACGTCTCCTTTATCGTGATTGCCGCATTGATGATGGTGGGGATTGATGCCAGTTGGTTATTGATAGGCTCTGCTTTTCTCGTCTCAATTGTTATTGCTAGTGCTTATGGCTGGAGTATTGAACGGGTGGCGTATAAACCGGTTCGTAGCTCTAAGCGCTTGATCGCGTTGATCTCGGCGATCGGGATGTCTATCTTCCTGCAAAACTACGTCAGCCTAAATCAAGGCTCGCGGGATCTGGCTCTACCGAGTTTGGTTACTGGCCAGTGGACGTTGGCTGAAACCAATGGCTTTGCCGCAACCATCAGTACCATGCAGTTGACCATTTGGATAGTCACCTTCCTGGCCATGTTGGCGCTGACACTCTTTATCCGTTATTCCCGTATGGGCCGCGCATGCCGCGCCTGTGCTGAAGATTTAAAAATGGCCAGTCTGCTGGGCATTAATACTGACCGGGTTATCTCACTGACTTTTGTTATCGGTGCGCTAATGGCCGCCGTCGCCGGGGTCTTGTTGGGGCAGTTTTATGGCGTCATTAACCCATACATCGGCTTTATGGCTGGCATGAAAGCATTTACCGCAGCAGTGTTAGGCGGGATCGGCAGTATTCCGGGTGCGATGATCGGTGGTTTGATTCTGGGGGTGGCCGAAGCATTAACTTCTGCGTATCTCAGCACAGAATATAAAGATGCAGTTTCATTTGCGCTGCTGATTGTTGTGTTATTAGTGATGCCTACTGGGATCTTAGGCCGTCCGGAGGTTGAAAAGGTATGAAACAACTCAACTTCCTTAACGCCATTATTTCCAGTTTTGTTTTGCTCGTCCTCGCCTCGTTTGTGATGGGATTGCAGCTGCAGTTAGACGGCACCAAGCTTATAGTGCAAGGGGCTTCAGAGGTGCGCTGGTTGTGGATTGGCGCAGCTTGCATCGTAGTGTTTTTCTTCCAATTAGTGCGGCCGTTCATCCAGCAAGGGATTAAAAAAGTCTCTGGCCCAGCATGGGTATTACCCAGTTTTGACGGCACCACCCCGCGCCAGAAATTATTGGCGGCTGCGATTATTATTGCCGCAATAGCCTGGCCATTTTTGGTCTCCCGAGGTTCGGTAGATATCGCCACCCTGACACTGATTTACGTCATGCTAGGGCTGGGATTGAACGTTGTAGTCGGGCTATCAGGCTTGCTGGTACTGGGCTACGGGGGTTTTTATGCTATTGGCGCTTATACCTATGCTCTGCTGAATCACTATTACGGTTTGGGTTTCTGGGAGAGTTTACCTCTGGCGGGGATTGTCGCGGCACTGTCTGGCTTCCTGCTCGGGTTCCCTGTTTTACGCCTACGTGGGGATTATTTGGCGATTGTGACACTGGGCTTCGGTGAGATTGTGCGTATTTTGCTGCTCAATAATACTGAAATTACCGGTGGGCCGAATGGAATTAGCCAAATTCCTAAACCGACATTGTTTGGTTTGGAATTCAGTCGCACCGCGAAAGACGGCGGCTGGGATACTTTCCATAATTTCTTTGGCCTGACTTATGACCCAAGTGACCGTATTATTTTCCTCTATCTGGTGGCGCTGTTGCTGGTGATCCTGACTTTGTTTGTGATTAACCGGTTGCTCCGCATGCCGCTGGGCCGGGCTTGGGAAGCATTGCGCGAAGACGAAATTGCTTGCCGCTCATTGGGCCTGAGCCCAACTAAAATCAAGCTGACCGCATTTACCATCAGTGCTGCTTTTGCCGGTTTTGCGGGCACGCTGTTTGCTGCTCGACAAGGGTTTGTTAGCCCTGAGTCTTTCACTTTTGTGGAATCGGCTTTTGTATTGGCGATTGTGGTATTAGGCGGGATGGGGTCACAGTTCGCGGTTATTCTGGCGGCCGTATTGCTGGTGGTTTCGCGTGAATTAATGCGCGACCTCAATGCGTACAGTATGTTGTTGTTGGGTGCATTGATGGTGTTGATGATGATCTGGCGTCCGCAGGGCCTATTACCGATGAAACGGCCGCAATTGAAGCTGAAAGTCGCCGATATCAAAGCTAAACAGGGGGAACAAGCATGAATACGCAACCTTTGTTAGCGGTTGAAGGGCTGTCGATGCGCTTTGGCGGGTTATTGGCGGTGAACAATGTTGGCCTGAATCTCAATCATGGTGAGATTGTCTCACTGATTGGTCCGAATGGTGCCGGTAAAACTACAATATTTAACTGCCTGACTGGCTTTTATCGCCCGACGGGTGGCACGATTAAATTACGTGATCGCCATATTGAAGGGTTGCCAGGGCAGGTTATTGCGCGGATGGGGGTGATTCGTACTTTTCAACACGTGCGTTTGTTCCGTGAAATGACGGTGGTTGAGAACTTGCTGGTGGCACAGCATCAGCATCTTAAAAGTGGTGTGTTTGCTGGCCTGCTGAAAACGCCGGGTTTTCGGCGGGCAGAGGCCGATGCACTGGAACGTGCCGCAACTTGGTTGGAGCGGGTCGGATTATTGGAGTTGGCTAACCGGCAGGCAGGGAATCTGGCTTATGGTCAGCAACGGCGTTTGGAAATTGCCCGCTGTATGGTGACCCGCCCTGAGCTATTAATGCTAGATGAACCGGCAGCTGGCCTGAACCCGAAAGAAACTGATGAACTGAATCAATTGATTATGGAACTGCGCGATCAACATCAAGTTTCTGTATTGCTGATTGAGCATGACATGAAACTGGTGATGGGGATTTCTGATCGTATTTATGTCGTGAATCAGGGAACCCCGTTGGCGCAGGGCTTACCAGCAGAAATCCGTAATAATCCGGATGTGATCCGGGCCTATCTGGGCGAATAACTTATTTTTAAGTAAAAGTATTTTTAGGTAAATAAAAAAACGGGCGAGGCATAAACATAACATGTTGTCATTTAATAAAGTTTCCGCTCATTACGGCAAAATTCAGGCATTGCATCAGGTTAGTCTGCACATCCAGCAAGGTGAAATAGTTACATTGATTGGCGCCAATGGTGCGGGTAAAACCACCCTGTTGGGCACCTTGTGTGGTGAACCGCGAGCTACCGAGGGCCGCATTGTTTTCGGCGAGCAGGATATTACGGACTGGCAAACCGCGCGTATTATGCGTGAGGCGATTGCCATTGTGCCGGAGGGGAGACGGGTATTTTCCCGTATGACGGTTGAAGAGAACCTTGCAATGGGCGGGTTCTTTGCTGATCGTCAGCAATATCAGCAACGTATTGAGCGGGTTTACGACTTATTTCCGCGGCTGTTTGAACGCCGTATTCAACGGTCTGGTACCATGTCTGGTGGTGAACAACAAATGTTGGCGATTGGGCGCGCGTTGATGAGCCAGCCTAAATTGTTACTGCTGGACGAGCCGTCTTTGGGGCTGGCGCCGATTATCATTTTACAAATATTCGATACTATTCAACAGCTGCGGGAAGAGGGGATGACAATCTTCTTAGTTGAACAGAATGCCAATCAGGCGCTGAAATTGGCTGACCGAGGCTATGTGCTAGAGAATGGGCGTATTGTTCTGGAAGATACCGGTGCTGCCTTACTGGCGAATGAAGCCGTGCGCTCTGCTTATTTAGGTGGTTAGGTATTTGGTTGTTTGACGAAATATGCTTTTATAAGGCCCCTATTCGGGCCTTATTTATGAACTTTATGCTTCAGGAGTAATGGTAAAATTCAGCGTATCGCTATAAAAACCTTTATCGGTGGTGTCAGTGCTAAAAAGATTAATTTCGGGTGACCAACACATCTGCTTCGTATTGCTATTACCATTTTCCAATAGCATAAATGATTTACTTAAGGGTAAGTATGGACTGTATTGACCGTTATTACCCGATAAAATTAGTCTATAGTTAATAGTCTTTTCTTTTCTTTTGAATTGAAAATACTTGCCGTCGGCAGATAATCCATTGCTATTGTTGGCACTAATCATATAGCGGGTATTCTGTATCCCCACAGTACGGTAGGTAATACAAAAACTATCGGTAGAGCTCTTACGCGGTAATATACGCAAACCTGTTGCTCCGCTATCGAGTAAACGATCCAGATCGACATCAATGAATTGCCAAAATGCCGAGGCTAAACGAAATTCAGGATCAACCTTTAATGGTTGTGGTGCGATGTTTGCTTGATAATCAAAGGGTTCACATTGATCACCTGACGGGCCAAAAGAAATACCTTTTAATGAGTGCAGAGGATATTGCTGTTTATTAGCAGATTTAAGGGTGTGTCCAATCCCTGCGGCTACTCTGATATTTCTATTAAGGGTATTGAGGTTAAGTGTGAATAATATACGATAGACCCCATGGGTTCGGTTTTGGACCGATGCATTATGAACATCTTGAGTTGTAATCTCAATCTTTGAACCATCAGTATTATAAGCATAAATCAAAATAAGAGGGTTGTCTGGATCTAATGAAGCATTTTTCAGATCTTCATCTGGAATATTAATTAATTTATTCCACTGTATAATATTTTCGGGAGTAGCCCGATCAAAATCTGGAGCTAAGTTCACCGTATAGCCAACCTCCACTTTGTCATCACCTGACATTTTTATTGAGCAATTAGAATAGTTTTTCACGTAGTCGTAATAATAGTGCTCAGCCATAGCCGCCGGCTGTAATATAAACAGTAACACCCCTATAAATAATTTTTTTATTTTAGCATTCATTCAGTGTCTCTCCATGACTTTCAGCTATTTGTTTCAAAGATTAATGTTAGCTGGCCGTGATATTTCCCTACGGTATTTTTCTCAGTGGGTGCCAGCGCAGAAACATGCAATATATAGTCATTTTTAGTTTGGCTGGCCGTTCCTTTATTAACAGTAAATACTTGTGGGATATTTGATAATAAAGATAGATTACCCTGATCCTTCCCCCAGCTTACTTTGGCCGGTGAGAAAGTCAGTTCTGGTTTATTTTGATGAATAAGTATTAACTGATCTTTAATGGCAATCTTAAACCCATCTTGTCGTCGAAGTTTTACCGTTACTGGGACTTTTGCCTGAAAAAGTGATTGATTTTCTTCGCTATTATCTAATTTTATACTGCTGTACCAGCCACCTTGCGGTTTCTCTACCTCAATTCTGGGCTGTGCCGTAACTTCCAATTGAATATAAATGTCCCCTAATGGAATTGGAATACCTTCAGCAGCGGCTTGCAAAGGAAATAATAGTAATATGGCTGCTATTCTTATCATGTTCATAACACTCCTTTATATTTAACTCACAGAGCACTGCAAGCTGAATAATTTATCCTCAATCATCCCTTGAACATTGCTGGCAGTCAGTTGCCGATGCTGATCGGGATAGAGATTAAAATTATCTATTTCCCCTTGTTGGGTTTTTAACTGATGCCACTGTAGACGTATATTGCCGATGTTCTGTAATTTCACTTTCCCATCGACACAGTGATGCGTCCATTGGGGTTGCAGTGACACTGGCAGGTGCCTGACCAGCCCCCTATAACTTAGCTGCACACCCAATATTGCTCCCTGGTCTCCACTAATCCGTAGATCCTTTTCAGGAACTACGGATAACCGATAAAGTTGTTCTTTATCGGGTGGTTGCAGTGCTTTAAGTAATATTCTGCCGCTTTGCTTAGGGCCGAGAGTCAGTTTGGCGGGCACGGCAAATAACGATGGTTGTGGCTGCTCCCCAACAAAAGTTAATGATTCCTGGTCAGGAGATACGCCGGGATTATTGATCTGAAACAACCCAATCGTAATGTACTCCGTCGTTGGGCCGTGGTTGATCACATTTACCACCGCACTGGCCTGCTGCATTTCCAATACATGCGGCTGTATATCTATTGCTGCACGAGCGCAGAACGACAGCAAGCTAGTCACAACGAAGAGTAAAGGGTTCATTATCTACTTTTCCGCTAAGTTGTTTGGTTGATAATGTAATCGGCGTACCAGGGTACAAATTCAGGCTGTCGGTCAGTGCAGAGTTATCCTGTGATTTTAGCTGTTCAAACTTGTTGTGAACGCTACCGGTGGAACTGAGCATCAGGCCGTCAGGTATGCATTGATACTGCCAATGGCGAATTTGTGCTGCTCTGGGAGGAACATGATGGATAAGCAAACCATAGCCAATACTGATGGTCATTGGTGCATGGATTTTGCCTTTATCACCTTCTCCTACGGCTTTGATATTAACTACTGGGTCAACATACAGACGGTATAAGGTTTCCTGAACTGGAGATTTTAACGGCAGCAACTTTATGTCCCGTTTTTGTTTTGGCCCTAAGGTAATCCGGCTAGGGTTGAAAATCATTTCAGGTTGAGCAATATCGCTGATCAGTGTCTTTTGCTCTGGGCTTACCCCAGGATTTTCCACCCGTTGCAGTGAGATATCCAAATAAAGTGGTTTATCACCACTGTTATAAACTTGTATTGTCCGGTGCTGAGCCATTGCCTCTATGGTCATGCGGGCGGGGGTCGCCACTAATTGCGCAAAAGTCGCACTGGTAGGGGCCAATAATAAAACAAAAAAGCACAGTAACTTGTTGTATTTCATGGTAATTCCTGTCGGTATTAATCGGGGTGACAAACGTAGGTGTGGCCATGTTTCTGACGCATATCGCAGTGGTAGCTGGCTGAGTCATTTTTAACCGTAATGTTTTTCAATATCACATTCGAATTAATGGCAAATAGCCCATTGGTGTAAACAGCATCACCGGTTTCTTGAACTATCCCGCTAACAGGTTGCCCGTGTGAGTCTTTAAGAAAACCGTTGTAAAGCATGTCAAAGGCGATATTGGCTTTGCTGGTAAAGACCTGACCGGGGTGAGCGCGAACAATATTGACTGGCAGTTGGATGTGCATATCCAGATCACTACGGTCATTGTGAGTTCGGACAAAGAAACGATCCTGGTAGCGGGGAACCGGTATGGCATAGACGCCGCCGCCAGCTATCGGGTGGTTTTCAGCCTGGAAGCTATAAGGGATATCTGCTAAGTCTGGTGTTTCTATCAGTAATACAGAACCGCTATAGTTGCTGCGGCCTAATGCCATTTTTTCTGGGCTGATGGCCAGCATACCGTTATAGCTGATCCCGCCATTGGCTATCTTGTTATCAATACCCACTCGGGCAGAAATATCCCCACGGCTCCCACTACGGTGAGCAAAGCTACCGATACTGTGAGTTTTCCCGCTGGTGCTGCCATTGACGCCCAGAGAGCTGATGCCATGGTTATCGGTGAACTCTTTTTGATAACTGGCGCTGGTGGTTAATTGTTGTCGGGCATAAGCACTGTTGATGCTGGCACTACTTTGGCGGAAGGACAGCGTGCTATTTAGAAAGACACCGTAGTTATTTTGGCTGTTCCATTGCCCACCTTTTTGCATGCCAAGGGCCAGGTTCAGCCCAAACTGCGGTTGCCGCCAATTCCAACTACTTTGAATACGATGCTGTTGGTTGTTTTTATATTTATTAAATTGATAACTGAGTTGTGTTGGCCCCAAACGGCGGCTATAAGAAGCTGATGTGCTGCCCATAGTTGATGTGTATGTCGTCACATCTGGCGCTTGATAACGGGCCATAGAAAAGTACCCCAACACAGGATTTCCGCCACTTAAACGCAGATAGCCACCGCTGTGTTTCTCTCCAGACATCACACCCAGCGTGGGGGTGATATTAAGAGGGGTTAAACCCAGTGGCCGCGAGAAATTCCCCTCGATTGCCCAGTGACGAGCATTATCTTGCAGCAGTGTGAAATTGGTTTGAACACTTTTTAGCTCCATGCTGCGGCCAAATTGCACCAAGTGGGGATTGTTTTTGTTGTGAATGGCTCCTTGGCCCATGGTCAGGAACCAGCCATAATTGGTTTGCGTACTGATATTGCTGATGGTTTGGCTTTCTTGACTGACGAGGCGTCCGGTGTTGTCTACCAAACGGATTTCAACGTTGTAATAGCCGCCGGGCAGTTGGTTATAATCAATTTCGTTGCGACCCAGTTGCGCGGGAATACGGCGGATAAGCTGATTATCTCGGTAGATTTCATAATCACCATCGACAGTCGCATATAGCACTAAACTACCTGCCGAAGGTTTATCAAAGGCTAAATAGCTTTGGCTACCTAAGGTGACGAATTGGTCTAAAGACGGATTTATCAGGGTATGAATACTGCCCGCGCTGTTATCAATATTATTTTGCTTGCCTGCGCGTAAATAGAGGGCTTGAAAGTTTTTTTGCAAATACCAACTATCGATACCCTTGTCAGTCTGGTGTCTGTATCGTGATGGGTCGGTGAACTGATAATTGTTCTTCGAACGGGTAGTGTTATAAAACCACTGAGCAAAGCCATAAGATTGCCAAGGTAGCCCCAGATAACCTTGTCCACGGGCTGATACCGCCCGGTAGTTTTCTGCGGTGGTGCGCAGATCAATATATTGGTTATGCACCAGCCCCCACGTGGTTGTGGGCATCAGATAGCGGCTGCTAATATGGGTTATGGTCACTACATGATTGATTTTATCTAAAATAACACGATGGCCTGATAGGACATAATCACAGCCATGTTGGCACTGTAAATACGGAATTTGCGGTACTATCTGTGATAGTAATGTGATAGAGGGTTCATCAATCTGGTTATTACGATATTTCTGTTTATCGAAACTTAATTGCTGTTTATCTTCGGAGAAAAATAGTGGGCTGGGTAATGTTTTCCCATCAAGTATACCCAATAACTGCGCAGTATTATTATTTTCTTCTACCTCTGAGAACCCAACTGGGACTAGATGTTCGATGGTTATATCTTGTGCAGAAGCTGAGTCAAATAAGGATAATGACAAAATAGATATCATTACCTTATTAACGCTTATGACCTTTGTCATGGATTCCATTCCACTCGTTAGCTATAGAAATAGATCCCTTCGACTAATATATTTTATTCATCATTGGTTGTTATTAAACCATTACATTATATATTTATGTCAAAGGCCATACAGCCAAGAAAATAATCTCTTGGCTGTATGTGTTAATAAAAATATGATAACTATGTTGGAATTAAGGTTTAGATTCTACAGTCAGTTCAAGATTCCCTGTGTATGTACCAACCTTAGCCCCACCTGCCATCTCTTCAACTACAATTGTTAGCTCTCGAGGGATGTTTATATCTCCCGCATCAAATTCGGTATTCTGAGTAGTTAAAGCTTTCCCGGCTAATGTTATATCTTTCGTGATAAGCTCTTCACCCATAGTAGCGTTTGCTAGAACTAATGGATTCTTGATTTTAACGTCGGCTTTTTGATGACCATTGGTAAGTAATACAACACCCATGGTCACTGCATGTTCAAGAGAAGCAGGATCTTTTACCAATTTAGTCACCTGTGTTAATGGTAACCCCGTAGTAACATCAACTATGCCCACAACAGGAAGAACATCTGCTTCAACTGGTATAGATACTTCTTCCACTGCTGAATGAGCCACGGTGCTACTCGCCAAAACTGCCATAGTCATAATAGATAATAGAGTCTTTTTCATCATAAATACCTAGTAGTTAATCCTTTAAGTTAATCCGTTCCAATATGGAAGGCATTATTTATGTCTGATGCTTTATATGGTTAATGTATATAATATTAATGAATCCTAGGGTGTTAATGTTGATATATTAATACATTTCCAACCATAAAGCGGGTATAACCCTAACATGCCACATGAGACCACCTCAATAATTAATTGGTTGCTTTAAGGAAAAGAAATAATAAAATAAAGGTTATTGAATAAATACCAGGTTTATATTTGTATTCCTCCTGCTTTATCAATCACTATTTGTTTTTTTGAGCGAATAACTCGTTTCATTAACCTGCAATTCAATTTTAACCCGCCAGATTTCTTGTCATTTTTATGTCATCTGAAAGTTATATTTCTGTCATGAAACAGTGTCATGTTTGCTTTCGAACAAAAACTGATTTATTTCGCTCATTCACCGCAGTTAATTGAGATGAGCCATACAGATTTATTCAGGGGCTAGATATGTTTAACAACACTATTCGTAAAACGTCGATTTGTGTCGCGCTAACCTTGGCATTCAGTGCCAATGCGATGGCGGTCACTGAAATTCCTTTCTGGCATTCAATGGAGGGGGAGTTAGGGGTCGAAGTTAACTCATTAGCTGATCGCTTTAACCAGTCGCATACCGATTATAAAATTGTACCGGTTTATAAAGGTAACTACGAACAAAGTCTGGCGGCGGGTATTGCTGCTTTCCGATCAGGGAAAGCCCCGGCCATCTTGCAGGTCTATGAAGTAGGCACCGCAACCATGATGGCGAGTAAGGCTATCAAACCGGTATTCCAGGTATTCAAAGACGCCGATATTAAGTTTGATGAATCCGTCTTCGTCCCAACGGTTGCGGGTTATTACACCGATGCCAAAACCGGCCATTTATTATCTCAGCCGTTTAACAGCTCTACACCCGTGCTGTATTACAACAAAGATGCATTTAAGAAAGCGGGTCTGAATCCAGATCAACCGCCTAAAACATGGCAAGAACTGGCCGAAGACACCGCTAAATTACGTGCCGCGGGGGCAACTTGTGGTTACGCCAGCGGTTGGCAGGGTTGGATTCAAATTGAAAACTTCAGCGCCTGGCATGGTCAGCCAATTGCCAGCCGTAATAATGGTTTTGATGGCACTGATGCCGTATTGGAATTCAACAAACCCGTGCAGGTTAAACATATCCAATTGCTGTCGGATATGAACAAAAAAGGTGATTTTACCTATTTTGGCCGCAAAGATGAATCGACCGCCAAGTTCTATAACGGCGACTGTGCCATTACCACCGCCTCTTCTGGTTCTCTTGCCGATATCCGCCATTACGCCAAATTTAACTATGGCGTGGGTATGATGCCTTACGATGCCGATGAGAAAAACGCGCCACAAAACGCCATTATTGGTGGGGCTAGCCTGTGGGTGATGGAGGGTAAAGATAAAGATACTTATAAGGGCGTGGCTGAATTCCTGCAATTCCTGACCCAACCGGAAATTGCTGCCGAATGGCACCAGAAAACGGGCTACTTGCCTATCACCACCGCCGCTTATGAACTGACGAAGCAGCAGGGTTTCTATGACAAGAATCCAGGTGCTGATGTTGCCACTCGCCAAATGCTGAACAAGCCGCCATTGCCGTACACCAAGGGCTTGCGTCTGGGTAATATGCCACAAATTCGTACTGTGGTAGACGAAGAGCTGGAAGGCGTTTGGACTGGCAAGAAAACGCCACAGCAAGCATTAGATACCGCGGTGTCCCGAGGTGATGTGTTGTTGCGCCGCTTCGAGCAAACAAATAAGTAAGGTTATTTGACGACTTTACTGGTCAGTTTGGGGTTGGGCTGTGCTCGGTCTCCTCACGTACGATGTGTACGCTCAGGGACCTGTGCGCTGGCCGCCCCCAAACTGCCTGCGCCAGTAACGTCAAATAGTTTGTGCTGTATTGAATCAGGACATGGCGTTTTCGATTGGCGCTCTGGTGCTAATCAATCCACGTCAGATAAACGGTTAATTCTATGTCATCTTCCCGTCCCGGTTTTTCCTGTAGTTGGTTACCTTACCTGTTGGTATTACCGCAACTGGCCATCACCGCTGTTTTCTTTTTATGGCCAGCGGGCGAAGCGCTGTGGTATTCGGTGCAAATGCTGGACCCATTCGGCCTCTCCAGCCAGTTTGTCGGGCTGAGTAACTTTATAGCGCTGTTTCACGATGAATACTATTTAGCTTCGTTTTATACCACGCTAATTTTCAGCTCGCTGGTGGCGGGCATCGGTCTGGTGGTGTCGCTATTCTTGGCGGCGATGGTGGATTACGTTTTACGGGGCAGCCGCATCTATCAAACTTTAATGATTTTACCTTATGCCGTCGCCCCCGCCGTGGCTGCGGTGTTGTGGATCTTTTTGTTCAATCCGGGGCTGGGGCTGATAACCCATTTTCTTGCCACGCTGGGTTACAACTGGAATCACGCACAAAATAGTGGGCAGGCGATGTTTCTGGTGGTGTTGGCTTCTGTATGGAAACAAATCAGTTATAACTTTTTATTTTTCTTTGCCGCACTGCAATCGATCCCGCGCTCATTAGTTGAGGCTGCGGCTATTGATGGGGCGGGGCCAGTTCGCCGCTTCTTCAATCTGGTGCTGCCGCTGATTTCGCCGGTGAGTTTCTTCTTGCTGGTGGTGAATTTGGTTTATGCCTTCTTCGATACTTTCCCGGTTATTGATGCGGCGACAGGCGGCGGCCCGATGCAAGCGACCACCACCCTGATTTACAAAATTTACCGCGAAGGCTTTGCCGGGTTGGATTTATCCAGTTCAGCGGCTCAGTCAGTTGTTTTGATGTTGCTGGTGATTGGCCTGACGGTTATCCAGTTCCGCTTTGTTGAACGTAAGGTGCGTTACCAATGATTGAGAATCGCCGTGGGCTGGATATCTTTTGCCATGTCATGCTGACTATCGGCGTGCTATTGATCCTGTTCCCGCTGTATGTGGCTTTTGTCGCGGCGTCTCTGGATGACACTCAGGTGTTTCAGGTGCCCATGACCCTGATTCCGGGGCCACATTTATGGCAGAACATCAGCCATATTTGGCATGCCGGGGTGGGCAATAATAGCGCCCCCTTTGGGCTGATGTTGTTTAACAGCTTTGTGATGGCGTTTGCGATTACCGTCGGCAAAATCACGGTATCAATGTTGTCTGCTTATGCCATCGTTTACTTCCGTTTCCCGCTACGCAATCTGTTTTTCTGGTTGATTTTCTTGACCCTGATGCTGCCGGTGGAAGTCCGAATTTTCCCGACTATTCAAGTCATTGCCAACCTGGACATGCTGGACAGCTACACCGGTTTGACTCTGCCGCTGATGGCGTCCGCTACCGCAACTTTCTTGTTTCGTCAGTTCTTCATGACCTTGCCGGATGAGTTATTGGAAGCCGCGCGTATTGATGGCGCGGGTGCCATGCGCTTTTTCTGGGACATCGTCTTGCCGCTGTCCAAAACCAATCTGGCGGCACTGTTTGTTATCACTTTTATCTATGGTTGGAACCAATATCTCTGGCCAATCCTGATTACCAGCGATGCTTCTATGGGCACGGCGGTCGCGGGAATAAGAAGCATGATTTCCAGTTCGGGCGCTCCAACCCAGTGGAATCAGGTGATGGCAGCGATGATTTTGACGTTAATTCCACCGGTTGCGGTGGTCCTTCTGATGCAGCGCTGGTTTGTTCGCGGCCTGGTAGACAGTGAGAAGTAACCTGATATGGCATGTTTAAAGCTTCAAGCAGTAACCAAATCTTATGACGGCGTAACGCCAGTTATCAAGCAGATTGATTTAGATGTCGCGGATGGCGAGTTTATCGTGATGGTCGGCCCATCCGGTTGTGGCAAATCGACATTGCTGCGCATGGTCGCGGGTCTTGAGCGCACCACCGGCGGCGATATTTATATTGATAATCAGCGGGTAACCGATTTGGAACCCAAAGATCGTGGCATCGCCATGGTGTTTCAGAACTATGCGCTCTATCCCCATATGAGTGTGTTTGACAATATGGCTTATGGTCTGAAAATCCGTGGTTTTGGCAAAGAGCAGATCCGCCAGCGCGTCGATGAGGCGGCCCGAATTCTGGAGCTAGGCCCGCTGCTGAAACGCAAACCACGCGAGTTATCCGGCGGTCAGCGCCAACGGGTCGCGATGGGCCGTGCGATTGTGCGCGAACCGGCGGTGTTTCTATTCGATGAGCCATTGTCTAATCTGGATGCTAAGCTCCGGGTACAGATGCGCCTTGAGCTACAACAGCTGCATCGCCGGTTAAAAACCACCAGTTTGTATGTAACTCATGATCAGGTCGAGGCCATGACCCTCGCCCAAAGGGTGATTGTGATGAACAAAGGCGTGGCGGAGCAAATTGGCACGCCAAGTGAAGTCTATCAACGGCCCGCAACCCTGTTTGTCGCCAGTTTTATCGGCTCACCGGCGATGAACCTGCTCGCCGGAACCGTCAGTTCGGACGGGCACACCTTTATTTTAGCCGATGGCATGACTCTGCCGCTGGAAGTGCCGCGACCCCAATGGGCAGAAAGGCGCTTGACCCTGGGTATCCGTCCGGAGCATATTCAGCAAAGGGTATCTCAGCAAAAAACCTCAGCGCAGGGTGTGCCGATGTCCTTATTAACACTCGAGTTATTGGGCGCGGATAATTTGGCGCATGGGCAGTGGGGCGGTCAGAGTGTTATTGCCCGTTTATCCCATGAAGAAATGCCCACGGCGGGCAGTGTGTTGTATTTGTATCTACCACCTGCGGCGCTACACTTTTTTGATTCAGAAAGCGGACTACGGATGGAATCATGAGTAAAAACTGGCCTTATCCTACCCTGGTTGCCCATCGCGGCGGCGGCTCATTAGCACCCGAAAATACCTTGGCAGCCATTGATGTGGGCGCGCATCACGGCCACAAAATGATTGAGTTTGATGCCAAGCTATCGCAAGACGGCCAGATATTTCTCCTGCATGACGACACACTGGATCGCACCAGCAATGGCTGGGGGGTGGCCGGAGATTTACCCTGGGAAAAGCTGATTCAGTTGGATGCCGGTGACTGGTACAGCCCGGCATTTCAGGGGGAGCGCTTGCCTCTGCTTTCTGAGGTGGCTGCTCGCTGTGCTCAGTATGGCATGGCGGCTAATATTGAAATCAAACCGACCAGCGGTGTTGAAATCCCTACCGGTCGGGCCATTGCTTTGGCGGCGCGCCTCTTGTGGCAAGGTCAGGCGACTCCGCCCTTGTTATCGTCATTTTCGTTTGATGCATTAGCCGCAGCACAGCAAGCCGCACCTGAGCTACCGCGCGGTTTATTGCTGGATAAATGGGATGATAATTGGCAAGCATTGACCCGTGAGTTGGATTGCGTTTCTTTGCATATCAATCACAAACAACTGACAGCAGAGCGGGTGGCGCTCCTCAAAGCCGCGGGATTGCGTATTTTGGTCTATACCGTCAACCAACCGGCGCGGGCGCAGGAATTGTTAAATTGGGGCGTTGATTGTATCTGTACTGACCGTATAGATTTAATATATCCTCATCCTTGAAGCTACAGGGGTGTTAGCCGCGCTCACTCACTCGAATAACATACTTGTCGTTGATTTTAAAGTCAGTATGCTCATCGGGATTAGCTCGTTTGCTGCCTACCTCTAACTCCAATGACTTTGATATAAACAGAACAGGAAACAGAGCAGGTCAGCCATTCTTACATTTACGGGCTGACCCGGCCCGGCTTGACAGGAAGTGAACCATGCCCGCCTTTGTTATTTCGCTCTGGCACCAAATTGTCTTGTCTTCACCGCTGTTTGTTTTACTTGCTCTGGGCTACTGTTTGGTGCGATTTGGTCAGTGGCCATCCACCATTACTGATGGTTTGACCCGCTTTGTTTTCTCCCTCGCGCTGCCCGCCATGCTGTTTCGCATGATGTGCGATTTCTCCGAGCGCCCTGCGGTTGATGCTCGCCTGCTGATTGCCTTTTTTGGCAGTTGTCTGGTGGTATTTATTATCGGGCGCATTATTGCCAGCCGAGTCTTTCATCTGGATGGCGTGTCCGGTTCAGTGTTTGCCCTCGGCGGGATTTTTTCCAATAACGTGATGTTGGGGCTGCCTATCGCCACCCTCATGCTGGGGGAACAGTCTATCCCGGCAGTGGCGCTAGTTTTGGTGTTTAACGGCCTGATTTTGTGGACATTAGTGACCATTTCGGTGGAATGGGCGCGTAATGGTTCACCGACATTAGCCGGTTTTGTCAAAACGGCCCGCAGTGTACTGACCAACCCCCTGATTATAGGTATTATTTCCGGCACATTATTCAGCTTGACCGGTTTGCAATTACCGCAGTTTATTGACCAACCGGTTACTATGCTGGGGCAGGTGGCACCGCCGTTGTCATTGATTGTTCTGGGCATGGGGCTGGCGGAATACCGCGTGAGTGAAGGTTGGCAAATCAGCAGTGCCATCTGTTTTCTCAAGCTGATTGTGCAGCCGATGGTGATATGGGCGCTGGCGTGGGCGATGAATTTACCGGTGCTGGAAACACAGGTGGTGGTATTGCTCGGGTCAATGGCAACTGGCGTCAATGTCTATCTGATGTCGCGCCAATTTAATGTGCTGACCGGCCCTGCTGCCGCCAGTTTAGTGATGTCGACGATTTTGGCCGCAGTCACCACGCCATTGATTCTGACCATTATTGGTGTCGGGATGTCTTAACCGCAGAAGATGAGTTTTCACCAGCGAATCATGCTCCTGGCTGCGGGCATGATTCGTTTGGTTTATTATTGTCCAGATGTAAACCCACTCCGTGCAAAAATTCTATCCCGCTTCCGCTACAATGGCGCATTGTCATCCTATTGAGCCAATTTATTGTGTTTTTACTGATTATCACCACCATCTTATGGGCTTTCTCTTTTAGCCTGATTGGCGAATATCTGGCCGGGCAGGTGGATAGCTGGTTCTCTGTGCTGATGCGTGTCGGGCTAGCGGCGCTGGTCTTTTTGCCTTTCCTGCGCTGGCGCAATATCCACTGGCGGGTGATTTTACTGTATATGGCGGTGGGTGCAATTCAGTTAGGAATCATGTACTTGTTCAGCTTCCGCGCCTATCTCTACCTCAGCGTGCCGGAGTTTTTGCTCTTCACCGTGATGACCCCACTGTATGTCACATTGATCTATGATTTGTTGCGGCGTCAGCGCCTACGGTGGAGCTATGCCCTGAGTGCTTTGCTGGCAGTGGTCGGGGCGGCAATCATTCGTTATGACCATCTAAGCGAACATTTCTGGTGGGGATTGATATTGGTTCAGGCGGCCAATATCTGTTTCGCCATCGGGCAAGTGGGCTACAAAAGGCTGATGGAAGTTCATCCGATCCCGCAGCATGTGGCCTTTTCATGGTTCTATGTTGGCGCTTTGGTCGTCGCCATCATCGCCTGGTTTGCTTTCGGCAATCCGCAAAAACTGCCGACCACATCATTGCAATGGGGCGTGCTAGTGTGGCTCGGTGTCGGCGCCTCGGCTTTGGGCTATTTCATGTGGAACTATGGTGCGACGCAAGTCGATGCTGGCACCTTGGGTATCATGAATAATGTGCATGTTCCGGCTGGGTTACTGGTGAATCTGGCCATTTGGCAAGAGAAACCCCATTGGCCCAGCTTTATCATTGGGGCCATTGTGATAATGGCTTCGTTATGGGTACACCGGCGTTGGGTCGCTCCGCATTCTTTACAAACGGCAGACTCTCGCAAGCGTGTTGGCGGGCCGAACGAATAAAAGCTTCAGTGACCGGTTGGCGCTGCTCTCCATCACGGACGGCGGCGTATAACCGGCTCCACAAACCATTCCCCAGTGTTTTCGTCACCACCAATCCCTGACGTTCAAAGCTCTCTACCACCCAATGTGGCAAGGCGGCGATCCCCATCCGGGCCGAAACCATTTGAATCAGCAGCAAGGTGTTATCGACATTTTTCAGTGAGGGGTTGACCCCTGCCGGTTGCAGGAAATGCCGCCAGACATCTAACCGTTGGCGCTGTACTGGGTAAATCATTAACACTTCTTGCGCCAAATCTTCCGGCTCGATGCGGGTTTTATTGGCCAATGGGTGGTCGGGAGCCAGTACCAGGCGCACCTCAAAATCAAACATCGGCGAATAGTGCAGGCCACTGCGCGGCAAAATATCAGATGTCAGCACCAAATCCAGCTCCCCTTGCTGCAAGGCAGGCTGTGGATCGAATGTCACACCTGATTTGAAATCCATAGATATTTGCGGCCAGTTCTTGTGGAAGCTATCCAGCGCCGGTGTGAGCCACTGAATACAACTGTGGCATTCGATGGCGATACGCAGCGCGGTTTGGTGTGGTTCGTTGCAGGTTTGCAGTGCTTGCTTGATTTGCGGCAACACTTGTTCTGCCAGCTGTAACAGAATTTCACCTTGTGTCGTGAAACGTAACGGCTGACTTTTACGCACAAACAGACGAAAACCCAGGCGCTGTTCCAGATCACTGAATTGGTGGGACAACGCCGATTGGGTCTGATGAAGCTGTGTTGCCGCTGCCGCCAGTGAGCCGGTATTACGCAAAGCTTGTAGGGTGCGTAAGTGTTTCAGTTCGATCATGAGAGTCCTTCACAGTGATAGTGAACAAATTGCGCTTGTGATTAATACAGTACCTGCTGATTATGGATGTGTAAACATCTGGATGGCTAAATGGGAAATAAGACGATGACAATTTTAAATCACACACTGGGTTTTCCGCGTGTAGGTCTGAAACGTGAACTGAAAAAAGCACAAGAAAGTTACTGG
The DNA here is from genome assembly GCF_902170565.1 of Yersinia thracica. Lineage (GTDB taxonomy): Bacteria > Pseudomonadota > Gammaproteobacteria > Enterobacterales > Enterobacteriaceae > Yersinia > Yersinia thracica. The sequence goes on along the minus strand of NZ_CABHXX010000133.1, from coordinate 28,003 downwards.
GCAGGCAACTCCACGCAAGAAGAATTGCTCAATGTGGGTCGTGAATTGCGCGCCCGCCATTGGCAGCAGCAACAACAAGCTGGCGTTGATGTAGTGCCAGTGGGTGATTTTGCCTGGTATGACCATGTCCTGACCACCAGTTTGCTGCTGGGTAATGTCCCAGAGCGCCATCAGAATGCTGATGGTTCGATTGATTTAGATACCTTATTCCGTATTGGCCGTGGCCGCGCCCCCACCGGTACACCAGCCGCAGCGGCAGAAATGACCAAATGGTTTAATACCAACTATCACTACATGGTGCCCGAGTTCCAACAGGGTCAGCAGTTCAAACTGGGCTGGACTCAACTGTTGGATGAAGTGGACGAAGCGCTAGCATTAGGCCACAAAATCAAGCCGGTACTGCTTGGCCCGGTCACTTATCTGTGGCTGGGTAAAGTGAAAGGTGAACAGTTTGACCGCCTCTCATTGCTGAAAGATATCCTGCCGGTTTACCAGCAAGTGTTGGCTGAATTGGCAAAACGCGGCATCGAGTGGGTGCAAATTGACGAACCGGCATTGGTGCTGGAATTGCCACAAGAGTGGTTGGGTGCTTACCAACCGGCTTATCAGGCGCTACAGGGCCAGGTTAAATTGCTGCTGACCACCTATTTCGATAGCATCGGCCATAACCTCGACACCATTCGCGCTCTGCCAGTACAAGGTTTGCATGTTGATGTCGTTGCTGGTCAGGATGATATTAATGACCTGAATGCAAAACTGCCAAAAGAGTGGTTGTTATCACTGGGCGTAATTAATGGTCGTAACGTATGGCGTGCGGATCTGAGTCACTGGTTCGAGCGCTTGCAACCACTGGTCAATAGCCGTCTGCTGTGGCTGGGGAGTTCTTGCTCCTTATTACACAGCCCAATTGATTTAAGTGAAGAAACTCGCCTTGATGCAGAAGTGAAAAGCTGGTTTGCCTTTGCCCTGCAAAAATGTGCCGAGCTGGCGCTGCTCACACAAGCACTGAATGCACCGACCGAAGCCAAACTGGCTGAGTTGGCAGCTTATAGCGCACCAATCCGCGCCCGCCGGGCTTCCAGCCGTGTGCATAACGCGCAAGTAGAGCAGCGTTTGGCGGCCATCACGGCGCAAGATATTGAACGTCAACTGCCTTATGAAGCACGTGCGGCCGCTCAGCGTAAGCGCTTTAACTTGCCAGCCTGGCCGACCACCACCATTGGCTCATTCCCACAAACCACCGAGATCCGTGGCTTGCGTTTGGACTTCAAGCAAGGCCGGCTGGACGGCAAAAACTACCGCACCGGCATTAGCGAGCATATCAAGCAAGCTATTGCAGAGCAGGAACGTTTGGGTCTGGACGTGCTGGTGCATGGTGAAGCTGAACGTAATGACATGGTGGAATATTTCGGCGAGCATCTGGACGGTTTTGTCTTTACGCAAAATGGTTGGGTACAGAGCTACGGTTCACGTTGTGTTAAGCCGCCAGTCATTATTGGTGATATCAGCCGCCCTGAAGCCATTACTGTTGAATGGGCTAAATATGCTCAATCTCTGACAGACAAACCGGTAAAAGGCATGTTGACTGGGCCGGTGACTATACTGTGCTGGTCATTCCCGCGCGAAGATGTCAGCCGTGAAACCATTGCCAAACAAATTGCGTTAGCATTGCGCGATGAAGTAGAAGACTTGGAAAAGGCCGGTATCGGTATCATCCAAATTGATGAGCCAGCGCTGCGCGAAGGCCTGCCGCTGCGCCGTGCGGACTGGCAAGCTTATCTACAGTGGGCGGTTGATGCCTTTAAATTGAATGCTGCGGTTGCACAAAACGATACTCAAATTCACACCCATATGTGTTATTGCGAGTTCAATGACATCATGGATTCCATTGCTGCACTGGATGCGGATGTGATTACCATCGAAACTTCCCGCTCAGATATGGAACTGCTGGAGTCATTCGAAGATTTCGCTTATCCAAATGAAATTGGGCCCGGCGTTTATGATATTCACTCACCGAATGTGCCAAGTGTGGAATGGATTGAAGCTTTATTACGCAAAGCCGCCCAGCGTATCCCAGCGGAACGTCTGTGGGTTAACCCGGACTGTGGTTTGAAAACCCGCGGTTGGCCGGAAACTCGCCAGGCACTGGCAAACATGGTTCTGGCGGCGCAACGTCTGCGCGAAGAACAGGCCTGATTATTTACCTCAATAACAGGGCGTACAAGCGCCCTTGAAATTGCTGACAAAGTGCTCGCTGCGGTGAAAACAGGTAGATCGTAAAGACGCCGTCAATACTTCCTTGTAGGCTCGAGCCGCGCCATCCCTGGCGCGGACGCTTTACTCTTCTACCTGTCCTCACCACCTGAGATCGAGTCGTCGAGGTTTATCAGCAGTCTGAAGGGCGTGCAAGCGCCCTTGTTGCTATTTATTTTCTTCAATTATTATCTTCTTCAACGACAGGATTAGCTGCGACTCCGTGCTGCGCAAACCAGTCAAGCATGCGCTGCCAACCATCCAGCGCCGACTCTTCATGGTAGCTTGGGCGGTAATCAGCATTAAAGGCATGTCCTGCATCTGGATAAACAATGATTTCGGCATCGGCATTTGCGGCTCGCAATGCCTGGCGCATGATATCGATATGTTCTTGCGTGATACTACCGTCTTTACCGCCATACAATCCGAGCACCGGAGCACTGAGATCCACTGCAATATCAACCGGATATTTCGGCAACAGTAAGGTTTTCTCCCCCACCAGTTTGCCATACCACGCCACCGCTGCTTTTAATTGCGGATTATGGGCGGCATACAGCCATGCAATGCGCCCACCCCAACAAAAACCAGTAATGGCTAATTTGCTGGTATCTCCACCATGGCGCGATGCCCAGTGGGCGGTATGATCAAGATCGACCATGACCTGCCGGTCGGGTACTTTGCTGACCAGATTTTTAACCAATGCATTGATATCATCATATTCTTTGGCATCACCCTGGCGAAAGTACAGCTCAGGGGCGATGGCCAGATAGCCCTGTTTCGCCAATCTGCGGCAGATATCCTGAATATGTTCATGCACCCCAAAGATTTCTTGCACAACAATAACCACAGGATATGGCCCCGAGTATTGGGCCGGTTTAGCAACATAAGCCGGTAGCTCATCGCCTTGAGAGGGGATGGTGGTTTCTGTGCAGTGAATACCTTGTTGATCGGTATGGCGGATCGTCGAGGCTAGCGGATCGACCGCAGGTGTGAATCCGCTTGCTGCCTGCCGGAGAGTCATAGATTGATCAGTTTTCACTGTGGTCTCCTTACGAAATGAGGAAAGTATGACTCGGTAAAGTCTTATTGGGTTGAGCTATCCATTGCCCTGATATTTGCTGTTGACGATCTTAACTATAGGTAATCTTTAAGATTAATGAGATCAGGTTTGCAGTAATTAAGTATTTTATTGCGATATGTGGACGTCTGCTCAATAAGCCGATGATAAGAAGATATTCATCCAACATTAATCAATGAGTCCTACTATTGTTATTCATATACAAAATCACCGTTGCCGCGGTCTATTTTTGTCTAAAAATCGAACTCAATAAGCTTATTATGTGATAAAAATCACATAATAAATGTATTCAAAGTTATCATTTCTTTTATCAGAGTGACCGATGTCACGAAATAATGTGATGATTTTGAGTAAAGTAATCCTTTGTACCCCCTATAACATCTCTCATGAAAGAGGAGTCTCACACATGGCTAAATCCGACGTTTTTCACTTGGGCCTGACTAAAAATGATCTGCAAGGGGCGACTCTGGCGATTGTTCCGGGTGATCCACAGCGTGTTGAGAAAATCGCTAAATTGATGGATAAGCCAGTACACCTGGCTTCGCATCGTGAATTTACCTCATGGCGTGCCGAGCTTGATGGCAAAGCTGTGATTGTCTGCTCAACCGGTATCGGTGGCCCATCAACCTCTATTGCAGTTGAAGAATTGGCGCAACTTGGTGTACGGACGTTCCTGCGTATTGGTACTACCGGCGCTATTCAGCCACATATTAATGTTGGTGATGTATTAGTCACCACCGCAGCCGTGCGTTTAGACGGTGCCAGCCTGCATTTTGCTCCAATGGAATTCCCGGCAGTGGCTGATTTTGATTGCACCACCGCATTGGTTAATGCTGCTAAATCAGTTGGTGCGAAAACTCATATTGGTGTCACAGCTTCTTCAGATACTTTCTATCCAGGGCAAGAACGTTACGATACTTTCTCTGGCCGTGTTGTCCGCCGTTTTAAAGGCTCCATGGAAGAGTGGCAAGCAATGGGCGTGATGAATTATGAAATGGAATCTGCTACTTTGTTGACCATGTGTGCTAGTCAGGGCCTACGTGCCGGTATGGTCGCTGGGGTAATTGTTAACCGCACCCAGCAAGAGATCCCGAACGAAGAAACCATGAAAGCGACTGAAAGTCATGCAGTAAAAATTGTCGTTGAAGCGGCCCGCCACTTGCTGTAATTCATCCAACTGATGGGTAACTAACCCACAGTAAATAAATCAATAAATATCATATGAGTGGGTCAGTTTACTGGCCCGTTCTTTATTTCGGCTGAGTATCTGTTAATGTCGTAGCTCTTATAATGGACAATAATAAGAGGAAAATATGACGACACCTGTTTTATCTCATCCTTCCCTACTGCCACTGGATGGTGGTATTAACTTTCGTGATCTCGGTGGTAACGTTGTTGCAGATGGCCGGCGAATCAAGCGTGGGTTATTGTTTCGCTCGGGTTCGCTTGACCGTTTGAGTACCAAAGATTGCGCTGTTCTCAGTAGTGGCTCTGTCACTCAAATTCTTGATTACCGCGATGCGGATGAAGTCCAGGCCAAACCCGATATCGTTTGGCAGGGTGCCAGTTATCACAATATTCCAGCCAATCCACTTAGCAGTGAAGTTAACGCCAATCTCGAGAAACTGACTAACGAGACGTTAGCAACATTTGATGCCCGTGCCTTTATGTTAGAGCTGTATCGCCGCTTGCCATTTAATAATCAGGCTTATAAACAGCTGGTCAGTTTGCTGCAAAATAGCGCTTCACCAGAGCATGCCGCTGCGGGCGTAGTACAACACTGTGCCGTCGGGAAAGACCGTACCGGTGTAGGTTCAGCCTTGGTGCTGTTTGCTTTAGGTGCTGATGAGTCGACCGTATTGGAAGATTACCTGCTGACCGAAACGACACTCGCACCTTTCCGTGAGCATATGTTGGCGGAGTTGGCGCTAAAGCTGAACGATCAAGCATTAGGACAATTCGCTTTTGTACTGTCAGCTCGAGAAGAGTTTATCCAAACAGCACTGCGCAGTATTCAAGAGCATTATGGTAGCCGCGAGCAATGGCTACGGCAGGAATTTGGTCTTGGCAGCACTGAGCGTGAAAAATTGCAGTTATATTTCTTGGAATAGCAGTTATATTTCTTGAAATAGTTGTTCCCCAAGAAGCCGCTTTTCTAATTTGTCGTGTATTGAGCCGCCACTGGATGGCTCTTTTTAACCGCTTAATGATGCAAACTACCGCTTAACCAGTTCGCTGATATTTCTCTTAGGAACCAAGCGTATGTTAACGCCTGACAAATTCCCTGGAGAGAATGCTCATGCAACATGCGATTACCTTTGTTATCGCCTCCGCGTGTGTCCTTGTGATCTGCTACCGTCTATACGGTATCTTTTTTGTTCGTAAGGTTCTGCGCGTCGATGACAGTGAAGTAACACCTTCCCACACCTTTGAAGATGGCAAAGATTACGTCCCAACTAAAAAATGGGTGAATTTTGGTAGCCACTTTGCAGCTATTGCTGCGGCTGGCCCCTTGGTTGGCCCTGTACTGGCAGCCCAATATGGTTATTTACCTGGCTTCCTATGGTTATTGATTGGTTGTGTTATCGGTGGTGCCGTTCACGACACCGTTGTTCTGTTCGCTTCTATGAAACATCAGGGTAAATCACTGTCTGAAGTGGCTAAATCAGAACTCGGGCCAGTCGCGGGCTGGTGTACCGGTCTGGCTATGCTGTTTATTATCACTATTACCATGGCCGGGCTATCCATGGTTGTGGTACATGCACTGGAACGTAACCCCTGGGGTACTTTCGCAGTGTTCATGACAATCCCTATCGCGATTTGTGTTGGCTTATGGGAGCGCATGACCGGCAGCATGAAAGGGGCTTCTTATGTTGGTATCGCCGCCATTATGGTATGCGTATTCGTCGGCCCTTACATTGAAGGTACCTGGCTTGGTGAATGGCTAATGCTGAAGGCAGATACCGTTAGTATCATTCTGCCAATGTATGCTTTCTTCGCAACGGCCTTGCCTGTCTGGATGTTGTTAACTCCTCGCGGTTATCTCTCCAGCTTTATGAAAATCGGTGTATTCGGTGCACTGATTGTGGGGGTTGTGTTTATTAACCCTGAAATTCAATTCCCAGCAGTAACACAGTTTATACACGGTGGTGGCCCAGTTCTGGCTGGCCCAGTCTGGCCGTTTATCTCTATTACTATTGCTTGTGGCGCTATTTCTGGTTTTCACGCCTTTATCGGTTCAGGCACTACACCAAAACAAATCGACAAATGGAGTGATATCTTACCTGTCGGTTTTGGTGCGATGTTGGCCGAATGTATGGTCGGGGTGATGGCCTTGATCGCTGCAACTTCTTTGCATCCTGCTGACTACTTTGCGATTAACTCTTCAGCTGAAGCTTGGAGTGTGCTCGGTATGGAAGTGGTTAATCTGCCAAAACTGAGCCAGGAAATTGGTTTAGATTTGTATGGCCGTACCGGTGGCGCTGTAACCCTAGCTGTGGGTATGACAGATATATTCATTCGTGTGCCATGGTTCAGTAGTCTGGCTGCTTACTTCTTCCAGTTTGTTGTGATGTTTGAAGCTGTTTTCATCCTGACAGCAGTTGACTCTGGTACTCGTGTTGCTCGCTACTTGCTACAAGATTTCCTAGGCGATATCTGGGCTCCGTTAAAACGCACTGATTGGTTACCGGGCACATTGGCGTGCAGTGTGATTGCCTGTGCATTGTGGGGTTATCTCCTTAACTCTGGTGATATCAACTCGGTCTGGGCGCTGTTTGGTGTATCAAACCAGTTAATGGCTTCTGTTGGCTTAATCATTGGTGCCACTATCATCCTGCGCTTGGCAACCAAACGGGTTTATATGCTGACCTGTGTCATCCCTCTGGCTTATCTGTTTGTTACCGTAAACTATGCTGGCTACTGGATGATCACTCATGTGTACTTCAACTCAGCAGCGAAAGGTTACAATCTGTTCAATGGCATCATCTCTATCATCATGATGACACTGGGCGTAATTATCTTGATATCAGCACTGAAAAAATGGCGTGAGCTGTGGATTCTCAGATCAGCCGAAATGGCTGGCAATAAGGTAGTTACTGCCAACGCCTGATATCACAAGTTAATAGCTTTAGTCCTAATGAACGGTCGGAATCTTATGGCCGTTTATTTTTTGTTAAGCAAAAATAGCGACACATTGAGTATGCTAGTGGCTACTTTATTGATAACAGGAAAATGCCTGTGACCTTAAATGACGTCATTACTATCGTTACTGATTTTGTTCGTGAACATGAAGCATGGGCAATGCCTATCGTGTTTATTCTCGCTTTTGGTGAATCACTAGCCTTTCTATCCTTACTGCTACCGGCAACAGTTATCTTGCTCGGATTAGGCGCATTAATTGGCGAAAGCGGTATTTCCTTCTGGCCGATTTGGGCCGCCGCTGTGGCAGGGGCTTTCTTTGGTGACTGGATCTCCTATTGGATTGGCGATCATTACAAAAATCGCGTCGGTACTCTGTGGCCACTTTCCCGCAACCCTCAACTACTTGTTCGCGGCCACGCTTTCTTTGAGCGCTGGGGCTTCTTTGGTGCCTTTATTGGCCGTTTCTTTGGCCCATTACGTGCTGTCGTTCCTCTGGTTGCCGGAATATGCGCTATGCCAAAATTCTATTTCCAGTTGGCTAATATCACTTCAGCCATCATCTGGGCATTCGGTATTCTAGCTCCTGGCGCTTTCGGTATTCAGTGGATTTCTCACTGGATAGATTAATTTTACGTGAGTTCTGAAGCGCCTCCATATTTTGTGGCTGACAGTTTTAACGCATTTTTTTGGTGCAAAGTAAGTGGTTTTTTATCTGCTTGTTATTTATGCGTACAGCTTCGCAAGATAGTATGTAACGGAAAAACACTCTGGACATCCATACAGTATCCCCTTACCTTGACTGACAATAGGTTAATGGGGAGATAACCGTGGATATCAGTTTATTTTATGGGCTGGGAGGCTGCCTACTTGGTGGGCTTATTGGTTGGCTGATTGCCAGCTTGTATCAGCAGCGCAATAAAGCACAACAAGATATTGAACGGCGGTTGTTGGAGCAGTCACTACAACAGTTTCAGCAAAATACCTTAGAATTACAGTCCCTTTTACAACGTAATGAACAGCAATTGCGGCAAGGTGAATTAGAACAGCGTAATTTGCACAGCCAGTTAGCGGCAAATGCTGAAAAACTACAACAGCTAGCTCATTGGCAGAATGAATGTGAGCAGCTCAATCAAGAATTACGGGCTCAACGAGAAGTGAATAGCGCGCAAGAAGCTGAATTGCGCGAAGTGACTATCCGCTTGGAAGAAACACGGCTGGGCGCAGAAGAAAAGCAGCGTTTACTCCTTAATAGTGAGCAACGGCTAACCACACAATTCGAAAATCTGGCAAATCGCATCTTTGAACAAACTGGTCGCCGAGCGGACGAACAAAATAAGAACAGCTTGGATCGCTTACTATTACCTCTACGAGAACAGCTAGATGGTTTTCGAAAGCAGGTCCAGGATAGCTTTGGGCAAGAGGCTCGGGAACGACATACTCTGACCCATGAAATCCGTAACTTACAACAACTCAATGCTCAAATGGCACGGGAAGCTCTAAACTTGACCAAGGCCCTCAAAGGGGATAATAAAACTCAGGGTAACTGGGGTGAAGTTGTTTTAGCTAAGGTGCTCGAAGCTTCAGGGTTACGTGAGGGGTATGAGTACCAAACCCAGGTTAGCGTAAAAATTGATGGTAATAGCCGTATGCAGCCGGATGTCATTGTGCGCTTACCACAGGGTAAAGATGTCGTTATCGACGCTAAAATGTCGTTAGTAGCTTATGAGCGCTATTTTAATAGTGAAGATGATATTGAGCGCGAAGCGGCATTAAATGAGCATTTATCATCACTGCGTGCTCATATCAGGATGTTGGGCCGTAAGGATTATCAGCAACTTCCGGGCTTACGTTCCCTTGACTATGTACTGATGTTTATTCCTGTTGAGCCTGCATTTTTGGTCGCTATTGATCGCCAACCAGAATTGATCAGCGAAGCGCTACAGCACAATATTATGTTGGTTAGCCCAACAACACTGCTGGTGGCCTTACGAACTATTACTAACTTATGGCGCTACGAACACCAAAGCCAAAATGCACAACGTATTGCGGAGAGAGCAGCCAAACTCTATGACAAATTACGCTTATTTGTTGATGATATGGAGTCGTTAGGGCAAAGCCTCGATAAAGCGCAATTAAGTTATCGTCAGTCAATGAACAAACTGTCGCAAGGCCGTGGTAACCTGATAGGACAAGTTGAAGGTTTTCGTACTCTGGGGGTCGAGGTAAAACGGCCTATTAGTCCAACACTGGCAGAGAAAGCGAGTATGGAAGATCAACCTGAGGGCGATTTAGCGCTATCTGATGATGCAGAGTCCGAAATGAATGATTCTGCACCGCTGAAGTATCAGGGCTAGCTGCATGTTCCTCTTCTGTATGATGTTGAGAAAACTGTGATTAAGCAGTTACCTTAATACCAAGTGAGATGGGGCTTTCATCGGAGTTCTGGTACACTTCCTCGAAAAATAGACTGAAAAGCAGGCACAGAAAATGGTAGATCAGGAGAAGGAAACCACTCATTTTGGTTTTCGCACCATAGCCAAAGAACAGAAAGAAGGCATGGTGGCAGAAGTTTTTCATTCCGTAGCTGCCAAATATGATCTGATGAATGACCTGATGTCGTTCGGCGTTCATCGTATTTGGAAGCGTTTCACCATTGATTGTAGCGGTGTTCGGCGCGGTCAACGGGTATTGGATCTAGCGGGTGGTACCGGAGATTTGACGGCTAAATTCTCTCGCCTGGTAGGTGAGCAGGGTGAAGTGGTTTTGGCTGATATCAATGAGTCAATGTTACGTATGGGCCGTGAAAAGCTGCGTGACAAAGGTATTGTTGGTAATGTCAGCTATGTACAGGCCAATGCTGAAGCTTTGCCCTTCCCTGATAATTACTTTGATTGCATTACCATTTCGTTTGGCTTGCGTAATGTAACTGAAAAAGAAAAGGCTCTGCGTTCTATGTTTCGGGTATTAAAGCCCGGAGGCCGCTTGTTGGTTCTCGAGTTTTCCAAACCACTTTTGGCTCCTCTGAGCAAAGCCTATGATGCTTACTCTTTCCATATATTGCCTAAGATTGGTGAACTTGTGGCGCAGGACTCTGAAAGCTACCGTTATTTGGCGGAATCTATTCGGATGCACCCTGACCAAGAAACACTGAAAGGTATGATGATAGATGCCGGCTTTGAAAACGTAACCTATTCCAATTTAACCGGTGGTATTGTTGCGTTACATCGGGGTTTCAAGTTCTAACAGGAATATGGTTATGCCGCTAAACTCACTGATATTTAAACCTTTGTTACTGAAACCAACTTTGTTGTCGCCGTTAATAACAGCCGCTATAGAAACATCACTAAATAGTGTGCTCTTTCGCGATAAAAGCCTAAAAGCTGCACGTTTACGTTTAGCGGGGAAAGTCCTGCGTCTTGAGTTACGTGAGATGAGCTTCCCTCTGTTATTAGTATTTAGCGAACGGCAGGTTGATGTTTTAAGTCAATGGGATGGTGATGCGGACTGCATAGTGAAAACGGATGTTGCTGTGCTGGTGAAACTGCGTGACCGTCAGCAGCTTTCATCTTTGATGCGTAGTAGTGAACTGATTGTCGAAGGTGATATCCAGTTGGTTCAACAGCTTGTTACGTTATTAGATCTTGCCGAGTGGGAGCCCGCAGAATGGCTGGCTCCCTATATTGGTGATATAGCAGCGGAAACCATTGGGCAGGTAGTACAAAAAAGTAGCCGTTTTCTTAGTAACCAGTTGCAACAGCAGCAAAATTACTTGGCTGAAGCAATAACTGAAGAATGGAAAATGGCTCCAGCGCCGCTGGAAGTTGTGTGGTTCAACGAAGAAGTTGATGCCACCGCTCGAGCTACCGAGGCTTTGACTACCAGATTGGTAACCATGGAGACAAAACAATGACGCCAGGAGAACTTCGGCGCCTGTATCTTATCATTCGGGTTTTTTTGAGCTATGGGCTGGATGAGTTAATCCCGAATATACGTTTGACGCTACCATTGCGTATTGGCCGTCATTTATTCTTCTGGTTGCCTAATCGTCATAAAGATAAACCGCTAGGGGAGCGTTTACGTCTAGCCTTACAGGAGCTAGGACCTGTCTGGATCAAATTTGGTCAGATGATGTCTACTCGCCGCGACCTTTTCCCACCTGAAATTGCCGATCAACTTGCTTTGTTACAGGATAGAGTCGCTCCATTTGATGGTGCGCTTGCACGCAAGTATATTGAAATGGCGATGGGCGGGCCGCTAGAAACATGGTTTGATGATTTTGAGCAGGAAGCTTTAGCCTCTGCTTCCATCGCTCAGGTACATACCGCGCGTTTAAAAGAAAACGGCCAGGAAGTTGTACTTAAAGTCATTCGTCCTGATATCTTGCCGATTATCAAAGCAGATGTACGCTTAATGTATCGTCTGGCGGGTTGGGTTCCTAAGCTTTTACCTGATGGCCGTAGATTACGCCCGCGCGAAGTAGTACGTGAATACGAAAAAACACTGCTTGATGAGCTGAACTTACTGCGTGAAGCCGCTAATGCTATTCAGTTGCGCCGTAATTTTGAAGGCAGTCCAATGCTCTATATTCCCGAGGTCTATTCTGATTATTGCCGGGAAAGTGTATTGGTGATGGAGCGCATTTACGGTATTCCCGTATCTGATATTACAGCCCTTGAAGATCAAGGCACCAATATGAAGTTGTTGGCTGAGCGTGGGGTCCAAGTCTTCTTCACTCAGGTTTTCCGGGACAGTTTTTTCCATGCAGATATGCATCCGGGGAATATCTTTGTCAGTTATGAGCATCCTCACGACCCTCTTTACATCGGTATTGATTGCGGCATTGTTGGCTCACTGAATAAAGCAGATAAACGCTATCTTGCTGAAAATTTTATTGCTTTCTTTAATCGGGATTATCGCCGAGTTGCAGAACTACACGTCGATTCTGGTTGGGTTCCCCGTGACACTAATGTTGAGGATTTTGAATTCGCTATCCGTACCGTCTGTGAGCCTATTTTTGAAAAACCACTGGCGGAAATATCATTCGGCCATGTGCTATTGAATCTCTTTAACACGGCACGTCGCTTTAATATGGAGGTTCAACCACAGCTGGTTTTATTACAGAAAACGTTGTTGTATGTTGAAGGTTTAGGGCGCCAGCTCTACCCACAGCTTGATCTCTGGACGACGGCAAAACCTTTCCTGGAAAGCTGGTTGCGGGATCAAGTCGGGCTACCTGCTGTTATTCGTGCATTGAAAGAGAAAGCACCATTCTGGGCGGAAAAATTCCCTGAGTTACCAGAACTTGTTTATGACAGCTTGCAGCAGCATAAATTACTACAGCAAAGTGTCGATAAACTCACGACTCAAATGCAAGGTCAGCAGCAACGTCAGGGGCAATCACGGTATTTATTCGGTGTTGGCGCTACACTATTAGTCAGTGGTACCATTTTATTCTTGGCCGATGCAGTAGAAATTTCAACTGGGTTTCTTGTCGCTGGAGTATTGGCTTGGTTTATTGGTTGGCGACGAACCAGTTAGCGACTTATTGCTAAAAGTATCGGTGGGTAGACCATTGCGCGGCTTATGAGTTATGTAAAAGTTATTCAAGAAGCCACTTATTTGTTCAAGAAGCTATGCGCTAGTTCAAAATGCGGTAAGTTAGATAGGTATTCACTGGGGCTATATGACGTATAATGCGGCCCTCTGTGGAATAACCCCTGTAATATAGAGGTGAATGTAATGGGTGGTATAAGTATTTGGCAGCTATTAATTATTGCCGTGATTGTCGTTCTGCTGTTTGGTACTAACAAACTGCGAACGTTAGGGTCAGATCTGGGTGCATCCATCAAGGGTTTTAAAAAAGCGATTGGTGATGATACACAAACCCCGCCAACTGATACTGATAAAACCAGCAATGATGCTGATTTTGCAAAGACTCTTACTGAAAAACAGCAGCCGGCAGTCAAAGCTGAAGAATCTAAGAGTCACGACAAAGAGCAGGGATAAGCTGTGTTCGATATCGGGTTTAGTGAACTGCTATTGGTGCTGGTGATCGGGCTGGTCGTCCTTGGGCCAGAACGATTACCGGTTGCTGTCAGAACAGTTGCGGGTTGGATTCGGACATTGCGTTCACTTGCGGCAACAGTGCAAAACGAGTTAGCCCAAGAACTTAAGATACAAGAGCTGCAAGACAGCCTGAAAAAAGCAGAAGAAGCTGGTTTGCAGAACTTGACACCTGAGCTGAAAGCCTCAATGGATGAACTCAAAGAGGCTGCTGAAGCACTGAAGCGTTCTTATCATTCTGACATTGGCTCGGAAGCACCACATACGATCCATAATCCGCTCGTTACTGAACCGGAAGCGATTCATGATGGTGTTACGCCCGCAGAGTCAGCAACGAAGGCTCAAGCATCACCTCAAGCACCGGGTACTGATATTGATAAAGTCGTCGCTCCGGTAGCAGTTGAAACCACCCATAATAGCGATGATAAACCCATTGTTCAGGTTGAGGTAGTTTCTGCGTCTATTTCCTCTGTAGAACGGGAGCCTGTTCCTGTTACGAATACCCGCGTAACTAAGGCACAAACTGCCGCAGTTGATACTCATAGCACAGATTCACTCAGTGCTGATCAACCTCGAACTCACCAACCTGGCGGCGATCGGTAAACATGGCTGTTGATGATACCCAACCCCTTATTACTCATTTAATAGAACTGCGTAAGCGGCTATTGAATTGCATCATCACTATTTTAGTGGTTTTTTTCGTCTTGGTTTTCTTTGCCAATGATATCTACCACTTGGTGTCAGCACCGTTGATCAAACAACTGCCTGCTGGTTCAAGTATGATTGCAACAGATGTCGCATCACCGTTCTTTACCCCGATTAAATTGACCATGATGGTCTCAGTATTTGTTTCAGCGCCGATGATCCTTTATCAGGTTTGGGCATTTATCGCCCCTGCGCTGTATAAACATGAGCGCCGCTTGATGGTCCCACTGCTGATATCCAGCAGCCTCTTATTTTATCTGGGAATGGCATTTGCCTATTTTATTGTTTTCCCGCTAGCTTTTGGCTTTTTTGCCAAAACCGCGCCGGAAAGTGTGTTAATCGCGACTGATATCACCAAATATCTTGATTTCGTTATGGCGCTTTTTATGGCTTTTGGTATTTCTTTTGAAGTTCCGATTGCGATAATTCTGTTGTGCTGGTCGGGGGTGACAACGCCTGAAGCATTGAAGAAGAAACGGCCTTATGTGTTTGTTGGTGCTTTTGTTGTGGGAATGCTCCTTACTCCACCTGATGTGCTGTCACAAACACTGTTAGCGATTCCGATGTATCTGTTATTTGAAGTGGGCGTGTTCTTTGCTCGTTTCTACACCGGCAAACAACGCCGTACCGATATTGAGGAAGAGGATGAAGAAGTCGATAACCCTCCTAAAGAGTCTTAAATTTCTACTTTGATATTTTAGCCGCCTTCTGGGCGGCTTCTGTTTTGGGACGCTTATGTTTGATATCGGCGTGAACTTAACCAGTTCACAATTTGCAAAAGATTGCCCTCAGGTCGTGGCCCGCGCAAAAGATGCTGGGGTCTCCGGTATACTTATTACCGGTACCGATGCTGAAGAAAGCCAGGCAGTCCTTGAGCTTGCCACAGCCTACCCGGGATATTGTTGGTCAACCGCCGGTGTTCATCCCCATCATGCGAGCAGTTGGCAAAAAGATGTGGAGCAGCAAATCCGGGGATTGGCAGCACATGCCGCAGTCGTTGCTATCGGTGAGTGTGGGTTGGATTTTAACCGCAATTTTTCTACTCCAACTGAGCAAGAAATTGCCTTTACCGCCCAGCTTGCCTTAGCTGCCGAACTCTCTTTGCCGATATTCTTGCATTGCCGAGAAGCGCACGATCGTTTCATTGCTTTGCTTTCACCTTGGCTAGATAAAATTCCCGCAGCTGTTGTGCATTGTTTTACCGGCACTGCTGATGAATTGGATTCCTGTCTGGCATTGGGTTTATCTATCGGTATCACTGGTTGGGTTTGCGATGAACGTCGTGGCCTTGAATTGAGGGCGTTATTGCCGCGTATTCCTGTCCAGCAATTGCTGCTAGAAACCGATGCCCCGTATTTATTGCCACGGGATATACATCCTAAACCTGCATCTCGTCGCAATGAACCCTGTTTTCTGCCCCATATCGTCCAGCAGGTTGCTGTCTGGCGACAAGAAGATCCTAAATGGCTAGGGCAGAAAACTGATGAAAACGCTCGCCGGATTTTCCGGTTGGTTTGAGTTAGGAGAACAATATGAGCTATGCATTCCCGGGCACCTTCCCTGGTCGCCGTATGCGCCGTGTGCGCCGCCATGATTTCAGCCGTCGACTGGTCGCTGAAAATCAGCTGACAGTCAATGACTTGATCTATCCGGTGTTTGTCATGGAAGGAACAAACCATCAACAAGCTGTTTCGTCTATGCCAGGTGTCTCTCGCATGACGATTGATTTGTTGGTGAAAGAAGCTGAAACCATTGCCAAGCTTGGCGTTCCGGTCATATCGTTATTCCCGGTTATTGAATCAGGTATGAAATCATTACATGCGGAAGAAGCTTATAACCCGGATGGACTGGTACAACGCACTATACGAGCATTAAAAGATGCGGTGCCAGAACTCGGTATTCTTACGGATGTTGCCCTCGACCCCTACACAACCCATGGGCAAGATGGCGTGATTGACGTTGACGGTTATGTCATTAATGACATAACCAAAGAGATTTTAGTGCGCCAGGCATTGTCACATGCAGAAGCTGGTGCTGAGATTGTGGCCCCGAGCGACATGATGGATGGCCGCATTGGTGCTATTCGCGATCAGTTAGAGCTACAAGGATTGGTAAACACGCAAATTATGGCGTATTCAGCAAAATATGCCTCTTGTTACTACGGTCCATTCCGCGATGCTATTGGTTCTAGTAGCAATCTGAAAGGGGGAAATAAAAAAACCTATCAAATGGACCCGGCCAACAGCGATGAAGCTTTACAAGAGATCGCTCAAGACTTGCAGGAAGGGGCCGACATGGTGATGGTCAAACCTGGGATGCCATATTTGGATGTGGTACGCCGGGTGAAAGATACTTTTGGGGTTCCGACCTTTGCTTATCAGGTTTCCGGTGAGTATGCGATGCATATGGCAGCAATCCAAAATGGCTGGCTGCAAGAAAAGCCAACTGTTATGGAGTCGTTACTGTGCTTTAAGCGCGCGGGTGCGGATGGAGTATTAACTTATTTTGCCAAGCAAGTTGCCCAATGGTTGCATGACGACCATATGCAGCGTTAATTGTTTGGTAGTCATAAAAGTCGCAGGGTAGGTACTGAGATACCTACCTTGGGTTTGTTAATTAAGAGTTTTATTGCTTTTCGAACTGACGATTATCCAGACTTTGTAGCACTTGGCTATTGAGCATATTCAGTAACAACATTGAACGAGCTTCACCATCTGGCTCAGTATAAATCGCGTGTAAACCAGAAAAAATACCCTCAGTAATTGTCACGATATCGCCAGGAGTGGGTATTTCAGGATCAATTATTTTATCTGCAGGATGGGATTGCATCTCAGTAATAACGATTGCCGGGATTACCGCAGGCTGTACGCCAAATCGGACAAAGTGGCTAACACCTCGGGTGGCGCTTATCGTTGTGGTATGAATATGTTCCGGATCAAACTCCACAAACAGATAATTTGGGAATAGTGCTTCCGTCATTTCAGTTCGTTTTCCGCGCACTAACTTTTCGATAGTGACTAACGGTGTCCAGCAATTCACCTCTTGTCGCTCTAGATGCTCTTTAGCACGCAAAAGCTGACCACGTTTACAATATAATAAATGCCAGTGTTTCATAATTTCATATGCCTTTAGCGACTACCCGGCAGCATAACAAAAAGGGGGATACATATACAGTAAGGAAAAAACATCATTTTACATATTCATTTGTTATATAAGAAATTAATTATAATTATTATCGAAAAATCTCTATCTATTTTTGTAAATATTAATAACAAATAGTCAATAACCACATGATATTCTTTCGAGTTAACCTGCATTCATTTTTAACAAAAAGACAGCAACCGCTATAAAGACAGCCTATAATGGCGCATCACCTAGCCGCCGAAATGATCAGCATGAAATACCGTGACTTACGTGACTTCCTCTCGTTGCTGGAACAGAGGGGTGAACTTAAACGTATTAGCCAGCCTATTGATCCTTATCTGGAAATGACAGAAATTGCCGATCGCACTTTGCGTGCTGGTGGGCCTGCATTACTTTTTGAGAATCCGAAAGGCTACAGTATGCCAGTGCTGTGTAACCTGTTTGGCACAGCCAAACGGGTTGCTATGGGAATGGGGCAAGAAGATGTCAGCGCACTGCGCGATGTCGGCAAGCTGTTAGCTTTCCTGAAAGAGCCTGACCCGCCAAAAGGTTTTCGCGATTTATTCGATAAACTGCCGAAATTCAAGCAGGTATTGAATATGCCGACGAAATGCTTAAGCTCCGCTCCGTGCCAGGAGCAAGTATGGGAGGGGGCGGATGTCGATCTAAGCCGAATCCCTGTTATGCACTGTTGGCCTGAGGATGCAGCTCCATTAGTCTCTTGGGGCTTGACGGTTACCCGTGGGCCATATAAAGAGCGCCAGAATTTGGGTATCTATCGCCAACAAGTCCTGGGCAAAAATAAGTTAATTATGCGCTGGTTATCCCATCGTGGCGGTGCTTTGGATTATCAAGAATGGTGTGAAGCACATCCCGGTGAACGTTTCCCGGTAGCCGTCGCGCTGGGGGCTGATCCTGCGACCATTTTGGCTGCGGTAACGCCCGTGCCTGATACTCTATCTGAATATGCTTTTGCTGGTTTATTACGCGGGCATAAAACCGAAGTCGTAAAATGTCTTTCCAACTCACTTGAAGTTCCTGCAAGTGCAGAAATTGTATTGGAAGGATATATTGAGCAAGGTGAGATGGCACCAGAAGGCCCTTATGGTGACCATACCGGCTATTACAACGAGATTGATAGCTTCCCTGTCTTTACCGTCACACATATTACCCAACGTAAAGACGCGATTTATCATTCAACTTATACTGGCCGTCCTCCGGATGAACCGGCGGTGATGGGCGTTGCGCTGAATGAAGTATTTGTTCCTATTTTGCAAAAGCAGTTCCCAGAGATTGTTGATTTTTATCTACCACCCGAGGGATGTTCATACCGCTTGGCCGTGGTGACAATCAAAAAACAGTATGCTGGTCATGCTAAACGCGTGATGATGGGCGTTTGGTCGTTTTTACGCCAGTTTATGTATACGAAATTTGTTATTGTCTGTGACGATGACATTAATGCTCGTGATTGGAATGATGTTATTTGGGCGATTACAACCCGAATGGATCCTTCCCGCGATACGGTATTAATTGAAAATACGCCAATAGATTACTTGGATTTCGCCTCGCCGGTTTCCGGTTTAGGATCGAAAATGGGGCTGGATGCCACCAACAAATGGCCAGCAGAGACTCCGCGTGAATGGGGGCGTCCAATTAAAATGGATGAAGAAGTCCGCGCCCGCGTTGATGCTATTTGGGACGAGCTCGCCATTTTCAGTGACAAAGAAACGAAACGCTAACCGGCGTCCATTTTGTCCTTAGTTTTGCATTTGATGACCCGACAGAGGGAAGGCATGACAACTTTAAGCTGTAAAGTAACCTCCGTAGAGGCCATTACCGATACGGTGTACCGGGTGCAATTGGTGCCTGCATCTGCATTTTCTTTCCGTGCTGGGCAGTATTTGATGGTCGTCATGGATGAACGTGATAAACGCCCATTCTCTATGGCGTCCACGCCACTGGAAACAGACTTTATCGAGCTGCATATCGGGGCTTCGGAACTCAATCTGTATGCTATGGCGGTGATGGATAGAATTCTGAAAGAGAAAACGCTGGATGTGGATATCCCGCATGGCGAGGCGTGGTTCCGCGAGGGCAGTCATCGACCATTGGTCTTGATTGCCGGTGGTACAGGTTTTTCCTATGCGCGCTCCATTTTGTTGGCGGCATTGGCTGAGCGACCTGATCGCGAAGTCTCCATCTATTGGGGAGGGCGCGAAGCTATACATTTATATGATCTCAGTGAACTGGAAGCGCTGTCGATAAAATATCCGCAGTTGAAAGTTATCCCCGTGGTTGAGCAACCGGAAGAGGGTTGGCGCGGTCGTACCGGAACGGTTCTGAGTGCCGTGCTGCAAGACTTCGGTTCTCTTGCTGAACAGGATATTTATATCGCGGGTCGTTTTGAAATGGCGAAGATTGCACGTGAGCGTTTTTGTGCAGAGCGCGGCGCGCTGGAATCCCATATTTATGGCGATGCTTTTGCTTTTATCTGAGTAAAGCGGCAGTTAAAAAGCCCGCCCCTGACAGGCGGGAAAACGGCAACTAAACTCCAGTCTAAGGGCCTGTATTCAGGCCCTTAATGTTTTTTGGTTATACGCGTTCAAAGACAGTAGCAATGCCTTGACCTAAGCCAATGCACATGGTTGCCAGGCCGAATTGCACGTCACGGCGCTCCATCAGGTTGAGCAACGTGGTGGAAATTCGCGCCCCTGAACAGCCTAATGGGTGGCCGAGTGCAATGGCACCCCCATTCAGGTTTACCTTGTCATCCATGCTTTCCAGCAGACCCAAACCTTTCAGGCAAGCCAGTGACTGAGCGGCAAATGCCTCATTTAATTCAAATAAACCAATATCTGCGAGCTGAAGCCCGGCACGTTTTAGTGCCAGTTGGCTGGCGGGTACAGGGCCATAACCCATAATTGATGGGTCGCAACCGACCACCGCCATCGAGCGAATACGGGCGCGTGGCGTCAAACCCAATGATTTTGCACGAGATTCGCTCATAATAAGCATCGCGGAGGCACCATCAGAAAGTGCTGATGATGTACCTGCCGTCACTGTTCCATTCACTGGATCAAAAGCTGGGCGCAGAGCCGATAAACCTGCCAAATTGGTTTCAGGGCGAATAACTTCATCAAAATCAAAGCGTTTTAATATGCCATCGGCATCATGTCCATTGGTGGCGACAATTTCTTTGGCAAAATAGCCTTCTTGTGTGGCGGCAGATGCCCGTAGATGGGAGCGGACGGCAAACTCATCTTGAGATTCGCGGCTGATATTGTGAATTTTTGCCAGCATTTCGGCTGTTAACCCCATCATTCCTGCGGCTTTAGCCACAGTGCGGCCCATGCCCGGATGGAAATCAACACCGTGATTCATGGGTACATGGCCCATATGTTCCACACCACCAATCAAACTGACTTGCGCATCACCCACCATGATAGCTCTGGCACCATCATGCAAAGCTTGCATTGATGAGCCACACAGGCGGTTTACTGTCACCGCAGGGACACTATGAGGAATTTCGGCCAGCAAAGAAGCATTGCGGGCGATATTAAAGCCCTGCTCTAGTGTTTGCTGCACACAACCCCAATAAATATCGTCGATTTCGGCGGCATTCAACTTAGGATTACGGCTCAGAATTGCCCGCATTAAGTGAGCAGAGAGATCTTCCGCCCGAACCTGACGGAATGCGCCGCCTTTGGAGCGACCCATCGGTGTGCGGACGGCATCAATAATGACTACATTTTCCATGTTTTCAGACCTCATGCCGGTTGACTGGTAGAAATATCAGGCAGCGCTGTTGCTACAGGATAATAGCTTTCGTTATGTTCAGCTTTGGCTCTCAGCCCCGCAGGGACGTGATACAGCGCGCCAAGATGAACATAACGCTGAGCCATTTCGACATAATTTGCACTGCCGATGGTGTCAAGGTAACGGAAAACGCCGCCGTGGAATGGCGGGAACCCAATGCCATACACCAGCGCCATGTCGCCCTCAGCCGGGCTGGCAATAATACCTTCTTCCAGACACCGCACGACTTCATTGATCATCGGGATCATGGTGCGGGCAATAATATCTTCATCATTAAATTGCTTAACCGATTGAATGACTTGTGCTAATAACGCATCCACTTGTTCATCATTCTCTTTACGCGGTTTGCCTTTGGCATCTTGGGTGTAATGGTAGAAGCCCTGGCCATTTTTCTGACCAAATCGTTGGTTTTCGAACATTACGTCAACCGCATCGCGATAATCTTTATTCATACGTTCAGGGAAGCCAACCGCCATGACGGCTTGTGCATGGTGCGCGGTATCAATGCCGACCACATCTAATAGATAGGCGGGGCCCATTGGCCAGCCAAATTGTTTTTCCATCACTTTATCAATCTGGCGGAAGTCCGCTCCGTCTCTGACTAACATACCGAACCCGGCCAGATACGGGAATAAAACGCGGTTAACAAAGAAACCTGGGCAATCATTTACCACAATCGGGGTTTTACCCATTTGCGTGGCGTATGCCACAACAGCGGCGATAGTTTTATCTGAGGTTTTCGCACCACGAATAATTTCAACCAGCGGCATGCGATGAACGGGATTAAAGAAGTGCATGCCACAGAAGTTTTCCGGGCGTTTAAGGGATTTAGCGAGCTGATCGATCGGAATTGTAGAGGTGTTAGAGGCCAAAACAGTTTCTTCGCCGATCAATGTTTCAACTTCCGCCAGCACCGCCGCTTTCACTTTAGGATTTTCCACCACCGCTTCTACGATGACTTGGGCGCGTTCAATACCGGTGTAATCAAGTGTTGGCTGGATGGTCGCTAAGATACTCGCCATTTTCAGACCATCCACTTTGCCGCGTTCCAACTGTTTATTCAGTAACTTGGCCGCCTCATTCATCCCCAGTGTCAGGGATTTTTCATTAATGTCTTTCATAATGACCGGCACAGCCTTTAGTGCTGATTGATAGGCAATTCCACCGCCCATAATCCCCGCACCCAGCACAGCGGCCTGTTTTGGTGCGCTAACACCTTTGGACAGTTTTTTAGCCTGTCCTTTAACATATTGATCATTGAGGAAAATACCGACTAATGCCCGGGCTTCATTGGATCCTGCTAAACGGACAAAACTGGTGGTTTCCAGCTTCAATGCTTCGGTTCGGCCAAGTTTTGCGGCGGCCTCAATGGTTTTGACGGCGGTCAAGGGGGCCGGATAGTGTTTACCTGCTACTTGCATGACCATGCCTTTAGCAATGGTAAAGCACATGGCGGCTTCAGTGGGGTTGAGCTTCAGAGGCTCCAATTTCGGGAGGCGAGCGGCTTTCCAGTCAAGTTTGCCGTCAATAGCCTGTTTCAGCATGGTTAAAGCGGCATCAGCCAGTTTTTCAGGGGCGACGACAGCATCAATCAGACCAACTTTTAAAGCATCTTTAGCAATAATATCTTTGCCAGCCGCGATAATTTCCAACGCACTGTCAGCGCCTAATAACCGTGGCAAGCGAACTGAACCGCCAAAACCTGGCATGATTCCGAGCTTAGTTTCTGGTAGGCCGATACGTGCTTCTGGTGAAGCCACACGGAAATCTGTGGCCAGAATACATTCGCACCCGCCACCCAGCGCATACCCATTGATCGCAGATATGGTCGGTACCGGTAAATCTTCCAAACGATTGAAAATGTCGTTGGCGAAAACCAACCATTGATGCAACTTTTCCGGTGGGGCATTAAACAGGGACAGAAACTCGGTGATATCAGCACCGACAATAAAGGCCGCTTTGGTGGAACGCAGCAGCAACCCTTTGAGTTCACTTTGTTTTTCCAACACAATCAAGGCTTCACCCAGATTGGCTACAGTTTTAGTATCCAGTTTATTAACTGAACCCGGTGCTTCAAACACCAACTCGGCAATGCCGTTTTCCAGCCAGTGAAGCTTTAATGTTTCGCTTTGGTAGAGCATATCTATCTCCTGAATAAGCGCGTGTGATCTGGTATGACCAGATATTCAGGAAGTGTGGATATTTTGTTAATGAATTGCAAACAAGAGATTGATTTTTTGCAGTGAAGATCACAGTCAATCGGATGGCATAATTGATTTTCATCAATTTTATTCGAGGCGTATCGAGGGGCTGAAAAACGGATTTATTGTCTACTTGCGAGCGAGTTGTCACGTCAGTTATTTTGGATATCGTTGTTATCACATCATGGAATGAGTGTCGGCGAAACATGGCTTCGGCGACTATGATAAGATTAAAAAATTAAGTTCTAATAGCGAAGGGTACTGTGATGGAAACGCTGGCTTCTTTATATAACGAACATTTATCCACTCTACAACAACGCACTCGCGAGGTGTTAGAGCGTCATCAGTTAGATGCTTTATTGATTCATTCCGGTGAGTTACAACGTATTTTCCTTGATGACCGTGACTATCCTTTTAAAGTTAATACCCAATTCAAAGCTTGGGTGCCGGTGACGCAAGTTCCAAACTGCTGGTTATGGGTTGATGGCGTTAATCCGCCGAAGTTATGGTTTTACTCCCCGGTAGATTATTGGCACTGTGTTGAGCCGCTACCGGATAGCTTCTGGACTAAGGCCATTGATATTCAACCATTGGCAAACGCTAATGATATTGCACAACTGTTACCGGCACAGCGCGAGCGAGTTGCGTACATTGGATATGCTCAAGAACGCGCCCATTCTTTGGGTTTCAGTGCTGAAAATATCAACCCGCAGCCGGTGTTGGATTATCTGCATTTCTACCGCTCTTATAAAACAGATTATGAACTGGCATGCATGCGCGAAGCGCAAAAGACGGCAGTTGCCGGGCATCGCGCAGCTCATGAAGCATTTCAGTCCGGTATGAGTGAGTTTGATATCAATCTCGCTTATCTGATGGCTACCGGTCATCGTGATACTGATGTTCCCTACGATAATATTGTTGCGCTGAATGAGCATTCGGCTGTACTCCATTACACCACGCTACAACACCAGCCACCGGCAGAAATGCGTAGTTTCCTGATGGATGCGGGCGCGGAATATAACGGCTATGCTGCTGACTTGACCCGCACTTATGCCGCAGACAGTGAAAACGATTTTGCCGCATTGATCAAAGACCTTAATAATGAACAGCTTGAGCTGATTAAAACCATTAAGAGTGGTGAGCGCTATACCGATTATCATGTTCAAATGCATCAGCGTATTGCCAAGTTGCTGCGAACTCATAACTTGGTGACTGGTATTAGTGAAGAGGCGATGGTTGAACAAGGCCTTACCTGCCCATTCTTACCGCACGGCCTTGGTCACCCTCTAGGGTTGCAAGTTCATGATACTGCTGGTTTTATGCAGGATGATAAAGGAACGCATCTCAGCGCACCATCCAAATATCCTTACTTACGTTGCACCCGTATTCTGCAACCGCGCATGGTGTTGACCATTGAACCCGGCCTCTACTTTATCGAATCCTTACTGGCACCTTGGCGCTTTGGTGAATTCAGTCAGCATTTCAATTGGGATCTTATTGAAACACTGAAACCTTATGGTGGTATTCGTATAGAAGACAATATCGTTATTCACGATAATCAGGTTGAGAACATGACTCGTGACCTGAAACTGGCCTGATGCAGCCTTATTTAATACCTGCTGCGCCGGTGACTATCAGCGAAGAGATTAAAAAAAGTCGATTCATCACCTTGCTGGCTCCCATCAGTGGGGTGAATGAAGCGAAAGATTTTATTCAGCAGGTAAAGCAACAGCATCCAACTGCCCGGCACCATTGCTGGGCTTTTGTTGCCGGGGCACCTACAGATTCACAGCAATTAGGTTTTTCCGATGATGGTGAGCCTTCGGGCACGGCGGGTAAACCGATTCTTGCTCAACTGATGGGCAGTGGAATAGGTGAAATAACCGCGGTAGTTGTACGTTATTATGGTGGCATCAAGCTGGGTACTGGTGGGTTAGTCAGGGCTTATGGCAGTGGTGTTCAACAGGCGTTGAAGCAAATTGAAGTAAAATATAAAGTCCCGCAGGTAGAATATACTTTGCAGTGTGACTATGCGCAGTTGTCCATAGTAGAAACATTATTACAGCAGGTTGAAGGCCAGATTTTACAGAGTGATTACGCACAATTCGTGACACTTCATCTCTCTTTGCCAGCAACTCAAGCCAGTCAGGTCGGGGATAAATTGCGGGATCTCAGTCGTGGTACGTTGCAATTGACGCCCATTTCGCAATAATCCCCATCCAAGTGAATTGCTAAGGAACGTGCCGGAATGCATTTTCGTGCCATAACCCGTATTGTCGGCCTGCTAGTTATCTTATTCTCCGGGACAATGTTTATTCCTGGGATAGTGGCCTTGATCTATCGTGATGGTGCCGGCCGTGCCTTCAGCGAAACCTTTTTTGTTGCTCTGGCAATAGGTCTTTTGTTGTGGCTACCGAACCGAAAACAGAAGCATGAGTTGAAGCCCCGAGAGGGCTTTTTGATTGTGGTGCTGTTCTGGACAGTGCTGGGCAGTGTCGGGGCATTACCGTTTTTATTTTCTGAGCGACCTAATCTTTCGCTGACTGATGCATTCTTTGAATCATTCTCTGGGCTGACAACTACCGGAGCCACTACGTTGGTGGGATTGGATTCGCTGCCTAAAGCTATTTTATTCTATCGACAAATGCTGCAATGGCTTGGTGGCATGGGGATCATTGTGTTGGCGGTGGCCATTTTGCCTATCTTGGGTGTTGGGGGGATGCAGCTCTACCGTGCAGAAATGCCCGGCCCGCTGAAAGATAATAAAATGCGCCCCCGGATTGCTGAAACCGCGAAAACACTGTGGCTTATCTATGTTTTGTTGACCATTGCTTGTGCGCTTTCTCTATGGGCTGCCGGGATGTCGGTGTTTGATGCTATTTCTCACAGTTTCTCTACGATCGCGATAGGCGGCTTTTCTACTCATGACGCCAGTATTGGTTACTTCAATAGCCCAACGATTAACACCATTATTGCTATTTTCTTGCTGATTTCGGGGTGTAACTTTGGTCTGCATTTTGCTGTGCTCAGTGGCCGCAGTTTAAAAGTTTATTGGCGTGATCCCGAATTCCGTATGTTTATATTTGTACAATTGACGCTGGTTATCGTTTGTACCTTAGTGCTCTGGCAACATAGTGTGTACAAGTCGGGGATGGAAACCTTAAATCAAGCCTTTTTCCAAGTGGTCTCTATGGCGACTACGGCGGGCTTCACGACGGACAGCATTTCCAAGTGGCCGTTATTCCTACCGATACTCTTATTATGCTCTGCTTTTATTGGGGGATGTGCGGGGTCGACCGGTGGCGGTTTGAAAGTTATCCGAATCCTGTTGCTCTATCTACAAGGTTCGCGTGAGCTAAAACGCTTGGTTCATCCAAACGCGGTTTACACCATTAAACTGGGGCGGCGAGCATTGCCGGAGCGGATATTGGAAGCAGTTTGGGGTTTCTTCTCTGCATATGCATTGGTTTTCATTATCAGTATGTTGGCTATCATCGCGACGGGTGTTGATGAGTTTTCTGCTTTTGCGGCAGTGACCGCAACATTGAACAACCTGGGGCCTGGTTTGGGCGTAGTTGCGGATAACTTCACTTCTATGAATCCGGCGGCTAAATGGATATTAGTGATAACAATGCTATTTGGCCGGTTAGAAGTTTTCACCTTGCTGGTTCTTTTCACTCCAACATTCTGGCGTGAGTAATTCTGCATAAGGAACATTGCTATGAAAGTATTGATACTTTACTCCAGCCGAGACGGCCAAACGCAAACTATCGCCTCTTATATAGCTAAGGAATTATCCACCGGGGTCACGTGTGAAATACAGGACTTGGCCGATGTGGAGAAAATAGACCTGAGCCAGTACCAGCAAGTAATGATTGGTGCCTCTGTACGGTATGGCCATTTCAGCCCGGTATTGAGTAAATTCGTCAATAAACATGTCGAACAGCTTAATCAGATGCCGAGTGCGTTCTTTGCAGTCAATCTGACCGCGCGTAAACCAGAGAAACGTTCGCCACAGACTAATGCTTATGTTCGCAAGTTCTTACTCGGCACACCTTGGCAACCTACATTGTGTACGGTATTCGCTGGAGCCCTGCGTTATCCCCGCTATCGGTGGATAGACAGGGTCATGATTCAACTTATTATGCGAATGACGGGTGGAGAAACGGATACCAGTAAAGAAGTTGAGTATACCGATTGGCAACAGGTAAGCGGTTTTGCTCAGGATTTCTCGGCGCTACAGTACAGAAAGTGACAATAATGGTGGTTATCACCGCAAATTGCTGAAAAAAAACACGGTTGAAAAGTTTTTTCAAATTAGGGGTTGCAGGCTGTCAGGAACTCCCTATAATGCGCCTCCACTGACCGGGAACAACGAAACAAACTTCGCCGGGTCAGGAAGAGAAAAGAATCATTTTGGCTTCGAAAGAAAACAAATAAATCCTTGACTCTTCAGCGGGAAAGCGTATTATCTGCCTCCCGCGTTACCGTAAGATTCGCCGAAAGGCAAACGGGTAACGAACGCTCTTTAACAATTTATCAGACAATCTGTGTGGGCACTCGCAAGACGATATCGAAGCCTGTTTCGGCAGGCAGAAGC
>NZ_CABHXX010000132.1 GCF_902170565.1 Yersinia thracica | reverse complement strand
GTATAAAAACCTCAAAAAAATCATTGTTTTTTTAGTTATTCCTTTTATGGTCACTGCATGTTCTGGGAATAAAGACATGAGTAAGAAAGAATTTTCTTATCGGGAAAGTATTTTAACCAAAGCCAATAACTATGGTGGACTAATTACCTTATACCGTGACAAATTAAAAATAAAAGAAGATGACAATGTTAGATTAAAATTAGCCAATACATATTATCTTGCTGGTGATACTAAGTCATCGCTATACTACTTGTCGTCAATAGCACATAAAAAAAATGAATCTATTAGATTATTACATGCCAAAAACCTTATTAACAATAATGATTATGCTGCGGCCAAGACCGTTATTGATAACTTATTGATTATTTCACCGAAAAATCCAGAAGCACATAATTTAAAGGGCATTATTTTTGCAAACAATGGTGAAATAACTAAAGCTGAAAATTCTATTGAGCAATCTAGAGATCTATTTATTTCTGATGAAACAGCGATGAATAATCTTGCTGTGATAGCGATCCTAGATGAGCGTTATTCTGATGCAGTTAGAATATTGCTTCCTGACTATCTGGCAGGAAAGAGAGATCGTTTAATGTTACATAATTTGGTATTCGCATTAGTTAAAATTAATGATAATCAATATGCAAAAAAGATAATTTCGGCTGAAAAAATGGCTAAAAACCCTGATAACTTAATATTAGCTCTCAGTCAAGTGAGTAACCCCTATCAAGATAAGTTTTCTGGAAAGGTTGACTAATGAGTAAAATGAATATGCTTTTCTTTCATGAAAATAGAGGTTCTACCACTATTGAGTTTTCGATCATCCTGATTTTGTTTTTATTCATGCTGTTATTTAGTGCTGAGATTGCACGCTTACTTTATATTTCTGCCAATTTGGATTTGGCCGTTTCCGAGGCAACAAAGTCGGCGAAAAATAAAGATCGAAATAACAATTCTAGCTATAATTCAGTGCTACGGAGAAAATTAATTTCACATCATGGCATTCTTGGTTCATTTATCATTGATGATAATACGCTAAGCTCAAATGTTTTATTTAGTGAAAGCATATCTGATATCATTAATAATGACACATCAGATAACAATACATTACCGCTGGCTAAATATAGCGTCAGGTATTTATATCGCCCAGTCTTTTTTCCTATTCCATCTTATTTGTCTACTATTTTCCTGTCAAGAGAGGTTATTTTTGTACAAGAAAACTAATCAAATAAATATGATTAAAAATACACAAGGTGCAGTTGTCATTGAATTCGTTTTTGTTGTTTTTATTACTACTCTTTTTATAAAAACATTAATATCAGTAGCAGATTATTACGCAACCGTTGGAAAGCTAGATCGTATTTCATATTCATTAGCGGGAATAGTGCGCGAAAGAACACGACTATACAACAATGATAGGATATTAACACAAGAACAGGTTAATCAAATAAAAAAATTAGCAGACAATATGTTATTAAGTTCAGGGACTCCTGTTAATAATCTTGCAATAAAGATAGAAACGCTACATTTTAATCAAACAGATTCATCTACAGAAAAAAATAAAAGTATTGATGATACGAAAAGCTTGTCCTTCAATATTGGAGCTTGTGAGCCGGACAAGTCACTCAACGAGTTAACCCAACTATCAACATTCAGTAATGCCGGAAGATGGATCCCTTTATATCAAGTGACATTATGTTTATCGTCAGCTCCTGGGTATGAAACTTTATTTGCACCTATAAAATCATCCTCTATTACGGTCGAACGTTAATATCTAAACATATGAATATAACACTCATACAGTAAAGGTTATTTATGTTGGAAAAAAATATTACTTTTATAAAGATAAAGAACTTTATAAATAATGAAAGTGGTGCAATATTATTGCCATTTATTATTTTATTGCCTTTTTTTATTGGGCTGATTTTTGTGTCTTTTGAAATTTCTCATTTTATACAAAAAAAAGCCAGGGTATCTGATGCTATAGAGCAAGCTGCATTAGCATTAACAGTTGAAAATAATAACAATCCTGATGCTATCCAAGTACAAAAGAATAATGCTCTTGTCTCTTCTTATGCTAGTGCATACTTACCATCAGAGACGTTTTCGATACCCAGAATAACAATAGCCAGTAATACCAACCATCTCCAATATAATGTAGCTATTACTATGAATTACCCTGCATTATTTTTAAATAATACACTTCTTACTCGCACGAATGAGAATATAAGTATTACTGATAGTGGGGCCGCCAAAAAATATATCTCCAATCATTCTGAACCCACAGATGTTGTTTTTGTCGCTGACTATTCAGGTTCAATGAAGAAACCATTTGAGAATTCTACAAGTCCTGAAAGTAAAATAGAAGCACTAACACGCATATTTAAAAAACTAAATAATAAAATAGATAATAATGATGTCATTAATGTTATTGGATTTGCTCCATTTTCATGGGGAAGTAAAAAGATTATAAAAAATGAAACATTTTGTCACTACCCATTTGTACCTAAAAAATACAGATCAAAAGGCAATTATCTGAGTCGTTACACTGCGTCTGGATTAAAAAAATTTCCAGGATTAGAAAACTTAGGCGATATTATTAATGTTAAATATGGGGAATTAAGCGATAGTGAGAACGATGTTAAAAAAGTCATTAAAAAAATTGAAGATAATATTATTGATGATAAGAACAGTTCTAAAGCTGTTAAACTTTTCAGATATGCCAGTTATATTAATTACACAATGACGATATGGATGATTATTGCAGATAACATTGACTACGAACAGACAGTTAACTCAATTTCTCATAAAACCGAAGAGAGAAATATTAACATTCCTATATCTGATGTTCTCAATAATGATTTTTGCCTAAAAAATCTAAATGCACATATTATCGATAAAAACAACATTAATAACTCAATATTATCTGATGCTTTAAGTTTTGATGTTAGGGGCGCAACATTGATAAGTTCAGGGATATTAGCAGGTAATAACATATTCAAACAAACAAATGACAATCAAAAAAAACTAATGATTATTCTTTCTGACGGTGATGATAGTAATCATATTAACAGTGATCTTTCTGATGATTATAAAGATAAAAACTACTTTAATATTACTAAAAAACTTGTTGAGAAAGGGATGTGTGAGAGGATTAAAGAAAACAATATTAGAATGGTATTTATTGGTATTGGATATGTCCCAAGAGAGGATATTGACTGGAAAAAATGTGTTGGGGAAAATAATTTCTTTCTGGCCCAGAATGCTCATGAATTGGAGCAAGATCTAGAGCAAGTACTCTTAGCAAATGATGAAGTTGGCCGTAATATACCAAAAAATTGAAATCAGGCGCGGTAATATCTACCGCGCCTGTTATTGACTATTTTGCGCCGCCCGCTTCCATGCCGACTAATCCTACTTTGAGATAACCCGACTTACGTAAAGCGTCCATCACGCTCATCAGAGTTTCATAATCCACTACTTTATCCGCTTGGAAGAAAATGGTGGTTTCTTTGTTAGATTGGGTCACTTTATCCAGCGCCGCAGCCAGTGTATCGCGGTCGACCTGCTGATCACCAACATACAGCTGATTATCCGCTTTCACTGTCAGAAAAACCGGCTTCTCAGGCCTTGGCTGTGGCACTGCTGAAGATGCCGGCAAGTCCACTTTGATATCGACTGTTGCCAGTGGCGCTGCCACCATAAAGATAATCAGCAATACCAGCATGACATCAATGAAAGGTGTCACGTTAATTTCGTGCAGTTCACCACTTTCATCAAGGTTATCGTTCATCCGCATGGCCATAAATCACCCCGCACGCAATTGGTGAGGCTGCTTAGGTGACTTTGCTTCAGCGCTGCTGCTCAAATCAAGGTCACGGCTCAGCAATAATAATACCTGTGCAGCAACATCCCCTACCTGAGCGCGGTAAGAACCAATCAGGCGAGCGAAGATATTATAGATAACCACCGCAGGAATTGCGGCAACCAGGCCAAGGGCTGTTGCCAGCAAAGCTTCGGCAATACCCGGAGCAACAACAGCCAGATTGGTGGTCTGTGAGTGGGCAATACCGATAAAGCTGTTCATGATGCCCCAAACAGTACCAAACAAACCGACAAACGGAGAAATGGCACCGATTGTCGCCAGGAAGCCATTACCTTTGCCCATTTGGCGGCTAATGGCAGCAACACGGCGCTCCAGACGAAAAGCAGTACGTTCTTTAATGCCGTTGTTATCGTTTGATTCTGCCGATAACAGGCGCTCGTTTTGCGCTTCACGCAGTAATAAGCCGCTGATGCTCTCTGGAGAGAAAACCTCTGCTCGCTCAGACGCGGTATCAAGATCAGTGACCGCGCCGATAACCTCATGTTCTTGCCGTAAACGGCGGCGGGCGCGGAATAATTCAGTACCTTTGGAGAACAGAATGGTCCAGGTCACGATTGATGCCAATACCAAGCCAATCATTACGCCTTTCACCACCACGTCAGCATGTTGATACATGCCCCAAACGGAGAGATCCATCGCCAAGCCTTGTGGGGCAGGAGCTGTTAATGGCTGAACTAGCGGTGCCGGTATTGTGGGTGCAGCAGTTTCTGTATTGGCAGGGGCTGCTACAGATGTCATTTCCGGTGCAGGTAACGGCGTTGATGTTGCTGTCGTCGTTGGTGTCGTCACTGATGCAGCGACTGCGCTACTGTTGCCCGGCGCGGCGAATGCATGGCCGGTTAAACCTGCCACCAGCAATAATGCCATCGCGCCTTTCATCATTCGGCCTTGCACGAATGATTTGTCTTTAATCTTTTTGCCAGCTGTTTTCACGCTGCGCCTCCACCCAATATGCATATCAATTTAAGGACGAAATCAGCTGCCGATCATATCAAACAAATCGGGGATTGATAGTAATTATCATTAGTATTTGCGCCTATTTTTTGAGAAAAAATAAGAATTCCCCTGATATCAGGGACTACGCGGAATGATCAATGGATAAACATTCTGAGCTGTACAGATTGAGTGACACTTTATGTAAAAATAAAAAAGGATTAATTGCAGAGAGCGCTTTGGCATGAATTAAGTCCTCCCCTAACGGCCTCCCCTTAATAAATTTCCTATTTCGTCACTTACACAGCATTTTTCCATTACAAACCTGCGGAAAACAGCGAGTCGCCCTCTTTAGTTTTTTTCATGGTGAAAGCTACCCTCTCATCACAATCATCATGCTAACGTAAGGAATAATTACATCCCAATAATGAATGCTGACCATAGAATAATGGGCATGCTGATAAGAAGGTAACAAAGCGATTATGTCTGCAAATAAACCCACGACAGAAAAATTAGAAACAATCTTAGTTAGCGCTGGCAGAAGTCAGAAATTCACCCAAGGCTCGGTCAATACCGTCATTCAGCGCGCATCTTCTTTGGTTTTTGAGTCAGTAAAAGCCAAAAAGCACGCCACCATTAATCGCGGAAATGGCGCGCTATTTTATGGCCGTAGAGGCACGCTAACCCACTTTTCTTTGCAAGAAGCCATGACAGAACTGGAAGGTGGCGCGGGTTGTGTGCTTTATCCTTGCGGTGCTGCCGCTATCAGCAATGCCATTTTATCATTTGTTTCCACCGGCGATCATGTGTTGATGACGGGTTCGGCCTATGAACCGGCTCAAAGTTTTTGCGATAAAATCTTATCGCGTATGAATATCACCACCACTTATTTTGATCCTATGATGGGAGCCGAAATTGCCTCATTGATCACTCCGCAAACTAAAGTGGTTTTTCTTGAGTCACCCGGTTCCATCACGATGGAAGTGCAAGATATTCCTGCCATTGTTAAAGCCATCCGCGCGGTTTCTCCAGAGATGATTATCATCATGGACAATACATGGGCAGCTGGCGTGCTGTTTAAAGCACTGGATTTTGATATTGATATCTCCATCCAATCAGGAACTAAATATATTATTGGCCATTCCGATGCCATGCTGGGGATTGCGGTCGCCAACACCCGTTGTTGGGAGCAACTGCGCGAAGATTCTTATCTGATGGGGCAAATGGTGGATGCCGATACCGCCTATCTTGCCAGCCGGGGCTTACGTACGCTGAGTGTGCGTTTAAAGCAGCATGAAAAAAACAGTATCGAAATCGCAAACTGGCTGGTTCAGCGCCCGGAAGTTGCTGCGGTCTATCACCCTGCACTGCCCGGTTGCAAAGGCCATGAATTCTACAAACGAGATTTCACCGGCTGCAATGGTTTGTTTTCTTTTGAATTAAAAGAAGAATTAACCCAGCAGCAGTTAGAGGCCTATCTCGACCACTTTACTCATTTCAGCATGGCTTTTTCGTGGGGCGGGTTTGAGTCTTTGATTCTGGGGTATCAGCCCAAGGATATCCGGGCAATCCGCAAATATGAGGGGGAGGGAATCAAAGGCACATTGTTCCGTCTGCACATTGGGTTGGAAAATGTACAAGATTTGCAGGACGACTTAACCGCTGGGTTTGAGCGCATCAAAGCTTCGCAATAACATTTATGAGCGCTATGGTTTGTTAATGTGCGGTGATAATCCCCGCGCATTAATCCTCTCTTACACAATTAGTGTCAACGGCGCGTATATATCCCCTTAAAAATTTTGTTATTGAGGATAAGATCAATGTGGATTAGCGCCATTACCGATACACTAGGTAAAAACTTACAACAATATCCTCACACGATAGGCAAACAGGAACAGAAATGGATGTATTACGCGAAATCCTTCATGCCTTATGGCAGCAGGATTTTAGTAAACTTGCCGACCCGAATGTGATTTGGGTTATTTACGGCATACTTTTTACCACCCTTTTTTTAGAAAATGGTTTGCTGCCAGCCTCTTTCCTCCCCGGTGATAGCCTGTTGCTCTTGGCGGGTGCACTGATTGCTAAAGGTGTCATGGCATTCTGGCCCACCATGATAATTCTGACCGCTGCGGCCAGCTTGGGTTGTTGGCTGAGTTACCTGCAAGGATTATGGTTGGGAGATACCAAAGTGGTAAAAAGGTGGTTGTTGCAGCTCCCCGTTCATTATCGCCAACGCGCCCATAACCTGTTTGTTCGCCACGGTCTGGCGGCCCTGATTATTGGCCGTTTTCTGGCTTTTGTCCGGACTTTATTACCCACTTTAGCGGGTATTTCAGGTTTAAATAGCACGCGTTTTCAGTTCTTTAACTGGCTCAGCGGGCTGCTATGGGTGGGTAGTGTCGTGGGGTTGGGCTTTGCACTTAGCCATATCCCCCTGGTTAAACATTATGAAAATCAAGTCATGACCGCCCTGATGATTTTGCCGATTGTTTTGTTATTGGTGGGGTTGGTTGGCACACTGGCATTGGTCTGGTGTAAACGTAAAAGCGTGGCTGAGTAAGCTTCTCCGCTCGAACAGCTAAACGGCGCTTAGTGCGCCGTTTTGTATAGATATCACCTCAGTTAGTGCGTAACTTGGCAACTTCTTCACTCGGTGTTACGCCGAAATAGCGTTTAAACTCGCGGCTAAATTGTGAAGCGCTCTCATACCCTACCTTGTTCGCTGCGGTGCTGGCCTTTAGCCCGTCGTGTAGCATCATCATTCGCGCACGGTGTAGCCGGTAGGATTTCAAATATTGTAGTGGCGACGTGTTAGTCACTGCTTTGAAATTATGATGAAACGCGGAGACGCTCATGTTCACATCCGCGGCTAATTGTTCAACATTCAGGTTATCTGCAAACTGATTTTCGATACGCCGCAATGTCTTGGTAATTTGATTAAAGTGCCCATGGCGATTAACCAAAGCTTGCAATGCCCCGCCGCACTGTCCACATAACACGTAGTAGATGATTTCTCTCACAATTTGTGGGCCGAGCACCCTGGCATCACGAGGGTTGGACATCACATCCAGCAACCGCTCGGTGGCGCAGAGCATCTCTTCAGTCAGCGCAGATGAGTTGACGCCAGAGGTATTGCCGAAAGGTTTATCGAGTTCGTCATCACCGATATCTATAATTAAATCTTGTAGCATCTGGCTGTCTATATGAATCGAAATCCCGGCCAGCGGCACTTCCGGGCTGGCAAAAGTTTCACATTCAAACGGCAGCGGCACGGTCAGAATCAGGTAGTTTTTCGGATCATACTGAAATACTTTGCTGCCCAGATAACCCACTTTATGCCCCTGAAATATAATAACGACACTCGGGGTATACATGACGGGCGTGCGCGGTTGGTGTACGGTGGAATATAGAATTTTCACCTTGGGTACAGCGCTAGGGGTTAAACCATTACCTTGAGCCAGGCGAGCAATCATCCCAGCCATCTGTACCTGAATATCAGTAACTTCAACCATTACGCTCTCACCTGCTTCTGTTATCTGGAACGATCCGACATAAATTGTGCAGTATTTTGCGAATTTTCTACAGTGATTTGTAGAAATAGGCAAGAGCAAGGCAGAAATGTGCATTGAGGTATAGCCCCAGGTTACCGACAATGGCTACCACTGATACCGCGACAAACAGCTATTTCCCCACAAGCTATTGCGCCGCAAACTAATCTCTTAGTTCTTATTGTTCCTTACCCTAAGCTGGAAGAAAAATTATGCAAAATTTTACCCTTCATACCCCGACAAAAGTGTTGTTCGGTACTGGTCAGATAGCGCAACTGAGTAAAGAAATTCCTGCTAATGCACGTATTTTAATTACCTATGGTGGCGGCAGCATCAAACAAAATGGCGTACTCGACCAAGTTCACCAAGCGCTGAAAGGCTTTGATTACCTGGAGTTTGGCGGTATCGAACCGAACCCTACTTATGAAACCTTAATGAAAGCTGTTGAGGTTTGCCGGGCAGAAAAAATCACTTTCCTACTCGCTGTGGGTGGCGGGTCAGTATTGGATGGCACTAAATTTATCGCGGCGGCCGTCAATTATCCACAAGACCCATGGCATATTCTGGAAACCACCGGCAGCGATATCAAAGAAGCACTGCCTATGGGTTCAGTGCTGACCTTACCGGCGACGGGTTCTGAAGCTAACAGTGGCGCAGTGATCAGCCGCCGCAGCACCGGTGATAAGCAACATTTCTTCTCGCCTCATGTACAGCCGCTATTTGCTGTGCTGGACCCTGTAGTGACTTATACCTTACCACCGCGCCAGGTGGCTAACGGTGTGGTTGATGCTTTTGTACATACCATTGAGCAATACCTGACTTATCCGGTGGATGCCAAAGTACAAGACAGATTTGCTGAAGGTTTGTTGTTAACCCTGATTGAAGAAGGCCCGAAAGCCTTAACTGATCCTGATAATTACAATGTACGCGCCAACATTATGTGGAGCGCCACCATGGCATTAAATGGCCTGATTGGTGCCGGTGTCCCACAAGACTGGGCGACTCATATGCTGGGCCACGAACTGACAGCGCGTCACGGGCTGGATCATGCACAAACATTGGCAGTGGTATTGCCCGCTCTGTTAGTGGCGAAGAAACAGCAAAAACGCGCGAAATTACTGCAATATGCGGAGCGTGTCTGGAATATCCGTGAAGGTACTGAAGACCAACGCATTGATGCTGCTATTGCCGCTACCCGCCACTTATTTGAAAGCATGGGTGTCGCGACTCGCTTATCTGATTACAAACTGGATGGCAGCACCATTCCTGATTTAATCAAAAAATTAGAAGAGCACGGTATGACCGCACTTGGCGAGCACAGTGACATCACTTTGGCCGATAGCAAACGTATCTACGAAGCTGCGGTCTAATAATATAGTTTAGCGAAATACAATGTGATCTATACCTTAAATAATTCGAGTTGCAGGAAGGCGGTAAGTGAGAGACAAATTGGTTGTAAACCATTTTGAACAGCGCTTGCGCTGGCCCGTAGGGTGAGCCTCTGATGAGGCTCATAATCCCGATGAACTTACTGTGTTGTAAGTGATTCGGGTGACAAATCTGCCCGGAGCAGATTTGAACGCTGCTGGCAGCGGCCTCGCAGAGGCGAGGCCCATGGATGGGCCGAGTAACGAACGTAGCCAACACGCATGCAGCTTGAAGTATGACGGGTATAAGCTGAGGAGATCAATATGGCGACGCAACCCATTATCAAATTGCACGATGGAAACCTGATGCCACAACTCGGTCTTGGCGTTTGGCAAGCAAGTATTGAAGAAACACAGCTTGCTGTCACCAAAGCACTGGAGATCGGCTATCGTTCAATCGATACAGCGGCTATTTATAAAAATGAAGAGGGTGTTGGTCAGGCGCTGAAAACGACCAATGTCGCCCGTGATGAGCTATTTATTACCACTAAGCTGTGGAATAGTAACCAAAATAATCCGCAGCAAGCACTGGAAGAGAGTCTGAAAAAACTTCAGCTCGATTATGTGGATCTCTATCTAATCCACTGGCCAGATCCAGCACAAGACCGCTATGTCGGTGCCTGGCGTGAATTGATCGCCTTGAAAGAACAAGGTTTGGTCCGCAGCATCGGCGTCTGTAACTTCCACATCCCTCATTTGCAGCGGTTGATTGATGAAACCGGCGTTGCCCCGACTGTCAATCAGATTGAGCTTCACCCCCTGCTCCAGCAGCGGCAACTCCATGCCTGGAATGCCACGCATCATATTGCGACAGAATCCTGGAGCCCGCTGGCTCAAGGCGGCGATGGCGTTTTCGATCAAGCCATCATTCGTGAATTGGCGCAAAAATATGGTAAGACCCCAGCACAGATAGTCATACGTTGGCATCTGGACAGCGGGCTGATTGTTATTCCTAAATCAGTGACACCGGCGCGCATCAGGGAAAACTTTGAAGTATTTGATTTTAAACTACACAAAGATGAACTGACGGCAATTTCGAAGTTGGATAGCGGTAAACGATTGGGGCCAGACCCAGATGCACCCAGGGCCTGACCGCTGATTTATCAGCTTCTTAATGAGGCTTAGCTTTCCCTCTGGCGACACCAGAGGGTTTATTCACCGGCGCTCTGTTTGCGCCGGTTTTGCTGTCTGCTTTCTTGGCCGAGGAACTGCCCGTAGTGGCCTGCGCGGTTTTATCCAAAGGGGCTTTACCCGCAGGAACTTTGCCTGCTGAGGCTGCATTCGTGCGGTTACCCGGTTGACGCTGACGAGTGATAACAGTGTGCTTGGTCAACGCTGGTGTATGATGACGAAACGCCCGGCGTGCTTCACGTTGTTCTTCCAGCGTCGGTGCCGGAACCAAAGATTCACGGCGGCTACCAATTAAATGTTGCAGCCCCATTTCCT
This sequence comes from Yersinia thracica, assembly GCF_902170565.1. Taxonomy (GTDB): domain Bacteria; phylum Pseudomonadota; class Gammaproteobacteria; order Enterobacterales; family Enterobacteriaceae; genus Yersinia; species Yersinia thracica. The sequence continues at coordinate 92,733 of NZ_CABHXX010000132.1, read as the reverse complement.
CTAATGCCGTGCGGATCATCGGCCAGTTAGCGGGATCATGATAACGCAGCAATGCTTTATGCAACCGCCGCTGACGATCTCCTTTCGGAACAACAACATCCTCACTTTTGTAATCCACTTTGCTCAGCGGGTTCTTGCCGGTGTAATACATGGTGGTGGAGTTAGCCAGCGGTGATGGATAGAAGTTTTGCACCTGATCCAAACGGAAACGGTTTTTCTTCAGCCAAAGAGCCAAATTCACCATATCTTTATCTTCCGTCCCCGGATGAGCTGAGATGAAATACGGAATCAAATATTGCTCTTTACCCGCCTGCTTGGAATAGGTATCAAACAGCTCTTTAAAGCGCTGATAGCTGCCCATCCCCGGTTTCATCATTTTTGAAAGTGGCCCTTCTTCGGTGTGTTCTGGGGCTATTTTCAAGTAGCCGCCTACATGATGGCTGGCTAATTCTTTGATATAACGCGGATCTTCCACCGCCAAGTCATAACGAACACCAGACGCAATCAGGATCTTTTTAATCCCTTTCAAATCACGTGCTCGCCGATATAGTGAAATGGTCGGCTCATGGTTAGTGTCCATGTGCTGGCAGATTTCAGGGTAAACGCAGGATGCACGGCGGCAAGTTTGCTCGGCTCGTGGCGACTGGCAGCGCAGCATATACATGTTTGCCGTTGGGCCACCCAGATCAGAGATGATGCCGGTAAAACCAGGGACTTTATCGCGAATTTCTTCTATTTCGCGAATGATGGAATCTTCAGAGCGGCTCTGAATAATGCGCCCTTCATGCTCGGTAATCGAACAGAACGAACAGCCACCATAGCAACCGCGCATGATATTGATCGAGAAACGAATCATATCGTAAGCTGGAATTGGCGATTTCCCATAAGACGGGTGCGGCACACGCTGATAAGGCAGGGCAAAAACGCTGTCCATTTCTTCCGTGCTAAGCGGGATAGCCGGTGGGTTAATCCAAATATAGCGGTCGCCATGTTTTTGCATCAAAGCCCGCGCACAACCGGGGTTAGTTTCATGATGTAAAATCCGCGAAGTGTGGGCATACAATACTTTGTCTACTTTCACTTTGTCATAGGATGGCAGCAAGACATAGGTCTTCTCCCATGGTTTGGGTTTGGCGGCCCGCACGGTAATAGGTTTGGCTTCCGGCTCGGGAACACTGTTTGTCGCGCACGGCAAATCTTCACCATAGGGGTTCGGAATAGCTTCAATACGGCCCGGTTTATCCAACCGAGTAGAATCCACGCCACTCCAACCCGGTAATGGGGTTTTGCGCATCACAACGGTGTTACGCACATCCTGAATATCAGCAATTTTCTCACCCGCAGCCAGGCGGTGTGCCACTTCAACCAGTGGCCGCTCACCATTGCCGTACACCAGCATATCGGCTTTGGCATCAACAATGACTGAACGGCGCACAGTATCAGACCAATAATCATAATGGGCAATACGGCGTAAGCTGGCTTCAATTCCGCCAAGCAATACCGGCACATGGCTATAGGCCTCTTTGCAGCGCTGGCTATACACCAAAGTGGCGCGATCTGGCCGCTTACCGCTTTTATTATCCGGCGTATAAGCATCGTCATGGCGCAATTTGCGATCAGCGGTATAGCGGTTAATCATCGAGTCCATATTACCCGCGGTGACGCCGAAGAACAGGTTCGGCTCACCCAAGCGCATGAAATCATTTTTATTTGTCCAATCTGGCTGAGCAATGATCCCTACACGGAAGCCCTGAGCCTCCAGCATGCGGCCAATGATAGCCATGCCAAAACTGGGGTGGTCAACATACGCATCGCCGGTGATGACAATAATGTCACAGCTATCCCAGCCCAATATGTCCATTTCTTCGCGAGACATCGGTAAAAATGGCGCAGTGCCATAGCATTCAGCCCAATAAGGCTGATAAGAAAACAGGTCACGCTCTGGCTGGATCAGGCTGGTACTCATGGCAACACTCTTTGAATTGGGGAAAGTTGGGGTGGTTCGGGTTAAGAAATCATCACCGGGCGGCGATTATACGCATTTATCCATGGAAAGAGGAGGGGTAAATCTGTTGATGACATGATTCGCGCCACTAATTAGAACAGGATCACTGGACGATGATTCACCGAAACAATTATTAATCGAAGCAATTATTCATCGAAGCAATGATCTATCGAAACAGTGACCCCATTAATCTTAACCGAGTGTTGGCGCAGCCTGTGTTACCAATTGTCCTGCTGACCCACGATCCGCCATCTCAAGGCTCTGGCTGTAGAACAAGAACGGGAAATGCTCGGAAGAAACCTGATTGAAATACACCAGTAACTCCACATCGCCATCAACCCAAACTGTATCCTTCCAACCCTTGTCTTCGGCCATCGCCGGCGCACCATTTACATTCTTCACCAGGAACGAAACACCCTGTATATGGAATGCTTGTGGCATGTCCGCATGAATTGTCCAACGTTCCCAAGTACCTTGCTGTGCCTGAGCATCAGCCCGATTCATATCCCAGATAACGCCATTGATTCCCGGCAAATCATCTCCCAAGCGGAAGTCGCGAGAACGTATTACATTGCCATCCAAAATCTGATCAGAGAGCAAACGTATTGGCAGATTATCAGTGACTAATGGCAACAAACCGGTCGGTTTTAATGTCAGCACCAAGCTGGAAATCAGAATACTTGATGGTTCAAATAGCCCGCGCAGCCTGTCCATAATTCCGGCAGACTCACCCGCCGTAATCGACACTTCGCTCCCCTGCGACATATCGATAACTACCTCACGCCGTTCACCCGGCGCTAACGAGAGTTGCTGTACCGCGACTGGCGCAGGCAGGAACCCCTGGTCACTGGCAACCACATGCAATGGGCGACCGTCACTCAGTTGCAATATATAGCGGCGAGCATTGGACGCATTCAATAAACGTAAACGCACCCAACCACGAGAAACTTCAACAAATGGGCTTTGTGCGCCGTTAACCAACAACGTATCCCCCATAAAGCCCCCATTTTCTGGCGGGTCATATTGCGGAACGCCAAAGTTATCCAGCCGTTTATCCTGAATAATAATCGGGAAATCATCAACACCGTAATGGCTTGGTAATGGCATCGCTTTGCTGACTTCATCTTCCACCAGCCACATACCGGCTAACCCATTGTAAACATGGGGAGCCATGCGGTTAGGCGTATTGGCATGATACCAGCAAGTTGCCGCAGGTTGCCGCACGGGCAATACCGGTGACCAATCCACACCGGGGGTAATCATACGTGCAGCGCCGCCCATTAATGTGCCCGGAACTTGCAGCCCACTGATAGTCATAGACACCGGTTCAGTCAAACGGTTGCTGTAAATGAGCTTAACATCATCACCGCTGTAAACCCGAACAGTCGGCCCGAGATACATACCGTTGATACCCCACACAGCGGCTTTCTGCTTGCCACTGAATGCCCAATGCGCCCGCTGTAAAGTCAAAAACAGCGGTTGCCCACGGCGAGACTCCAGTAACGGTGGGACAGGCAACGAGGGTTGCTGGGTGCTATTAGCCTGTGCCCTCAATGGCAACGAACCCGCGCCTAGCGCTAAGCCCGTAGCCTGAATGAACTGGCGACGACTGAGTGACATATCTTCTCCGGGAAAACCACCATCAAACCTACTGCAAAATTTTGCCTGACTGCGAATAACGCTGAAGGACGGCAAAACGCTCACGACCAGAGTCGTTTAAATAGAAGCAAAAATCCAAATTTTACTGATGCCCGACATCTTTCAAGATGCCAATGTGTTGATAGCTTGAAATCTACGGGCTATATATTATTTTTCAGTTGCCGCCTGCTGGGCAATTTCTGCATCAAGCTGCTCAATTTTAGCCAACATCAGATTGCGGCAATGCTCCGCTAACTCACGAACGCGATCTTTACCGTAACCGGTGGTATCAACTGGCGGCATAATTTCTACAATAACTTTGCCGTTTGACCAACGGTTTAACTTGATATTGTTAGTGTTGGACACACAAATTGGCACGATTGGCACACCCGCGGCGATAGCAGCATGGAAGGCGCCGGTCTTGAACAGCAGTAAACCGCGCCCACGGCTACGAGTTCCTTCTGGGAACATCCAGATGGAAACATTCTTTTGTTTAACTTGTTCAACTACTTGGGCGATAGTGCCATGCGCTTTGGCACGGTTATCACGATCAATAAGCAGATTACCTGTTAACCAATATAATGGGCCAAATAAAGGTACCCACAGCAAGCTCTTCTTGCCCACAGTGACGGTGCCGGATTGAACGACATTCGACATCGTGACCATATCGTAATTATTTTGATGGTTAGCGATATAAATACAAGTGCCGTAGTTAGCCGCTTCCTTAGGAATACGCTGCTCAACCCTAATCCCAAATAATACTGACATCCGGCCAAAAAGATGAGCAAACGTCGCGAGATTACGCGGATTTCGGGGGCGAAACAGGCAATAAATCGAACCAAACACACACACTAGAAAACAATATAAAACTGCCAATACCGTGCGCAAAATTAATAGCATAACAACCTCTTAAACACTCACTCTTAGATTCGCAATCGGCGCTAGTATAGCGGTTTCTAGACAAAACACCGCGCAGATTCCTTACCCTAATCATGTTACGCGACAGCGCGCGCAAATTGCGCGCGCTCCCTGTTACATTTACTGGTTACTACTCTTCATTATCTGCGGGTATTACAGGCTCTGGTGCATCAACATCAACGCGATCAATACGTTGTAGCCCACGAGGCAGTGGTGAACCTTTCCGACCACGTTCGGCTCGGAATTTCTGCAAATCTTCTGGCCGTAAGGTTAACTTACGTTTGCCAAAGTGAAGGGTAATTGATGTTTGAGGAGGTAAGACAAACAACCATACCAGACGATCTTTACCTGCTGCCGCATCCGCAGCTGGGATAGAAACTATCTTATTGCCCTTACCTTTTGATAATTCAGGTAAATCAGCCACTGGGAACATCAACATACGGCCAGCGGCAGTAATGGATAACAGCATGTCATCCGGCCCATAGATTTCCAATGGCGGCAGTGCCTTAGCATTTTCCGGCAGGGTAATCATGGTCTTGCCAGCGCGATTTTTTGCAACCAAATCATTGAAAGTACAGACAAAACCATAACCCGCATCTGATGCCATTAACAATTTCTGGTCATCCGGTGCCATCAATACCTGTTCAATGGTTGCTCCCGGTGGTGGAGTCAGCTTACCGGTCAGCGGTTCCCCTTGCCCACGCGCAGATGGCAGTGTCAGCGGATCTAACGCGTAGCTACGACCGGTTGAGTCAATAAACACCACAGGTTGGTTGCTCTTGCCACGTGCCGCAGCACGGAAGCTATCACCCGCTTTATAACTTAGCCCGCTCGGGTCAATATCATGTCCTTTGGCACTGCGCACCCATCCCATCTCAGACAACACGATGGTCACCGGCTCAGAAGGCACAATATCATGTTCACTCATGGCTTTGGCTTCGCCACGTTCAGTCAGCGGCGAACGGCGATCATCGCCATAAGCGGCTGCATCGGCCTGAATTTCTTTTTTAATCAGGGTATTAAGCTTACGTTCTGATGCCAGTAATGCTTGTAATTGATCGCGCTCTTTAGCTAACTCATCCTGCTCACCACGGATTTTCACTTCTTCAAGTTTGGCTAAATGGCGGAGTTTCAGCTCAAGGATGGCTTCAGCCTGAGTCTCAGAGATAGCGAAATGCTGCATCAACAGCGGTTTGGGTTCATCTTCAGTGCGGATGATATGAATAACTTCATCGATATTCAGGAAGGCAATCAATAAACCTTCTAAAATATGTAGCCGCTTTAATACCTTTTCCAGACGATAATTCAGCCGGTTACGCACTGTTTGGCGGCGGAATACCAACCACTCGGTCAGGATCTCCACCAGCCCTTTCACTGTTGGGCGATGATCCAGACCGATCATATTCATGTTGATGCGATAACTTCTTTCCAGATCCGTAGTAGCGAACAGATGGTTCATCACCTGATCCAGATCAACACGGTTGGTACGCGGAACAATAACCAGCCGAGTAGGATTCTCATGGTCAGATTCATCGCGCAAATCTTCAACCATCGGCAATTTCTTAGCACGCATCTGGCTGGCAATCTGTTCCAGTACTTTGGCACCCGAAACCTGATGCGGTAGGGCGGTAATCACCGCACTGCCATCTTCTTTCTTCCATAAGGCCCGCATCCGTACCGAACCACGGCCATTCTGGTAAATTTTACGAATTTCATCACGTGGAGTGATGATTTCTGCTTCCGTCGGGAAATCAGGCCCTTGCACAAACTCCAGCAATTCTTCCAGCGAAGACGTTGGCTTATCAATCAGTGCCAGCACCGCCTGCGCAATTTCGCGCACATTATGGGGGGGAATATCTGTTGCCATACCCACCGCAATACCGGTAGTACCATTGAGCAAAATGTTCGGCAGGCGCGCAGGTAGCATTTTCGGCTCCTGCATGGTGCCGTCAAAATTCGGCACCCAATCAACGGTGCCCTGCCCCAATTCACCCAGCAACACTTCCGCATATTTGGATAAGCGAGATTCGGTGTAACGCATTGCTGCAAAGGATTTAGGGTCGTCCGGCGCCCCCCAGTTCCCTTGCCCATCAACCAAAGGGTAGCGGTAAGAAAATGGCTGCGCCATCAACACCATAGCTTCATAACACGCGCTGTCGCCATGCGGGTGATATTTACCCAGCACGTCACCCACGGTACGAGCAGATTTTTTGAATTTTGCGCTATTGTTCAGCCCCAGTTCGGACATTGCGTAGACAATACGCCGCTGTACCGGTTTCAAACCATCGCCGATAAACGGCAACGCCCGATCCATGATGACGTACATGGAATAGTTCAGATAGGCGTTTTCAGTAAAGGTGTGCAGCGGTAAGCGTTCTGCACCGTCATGAGTCAAATCACTCATTACTCAATTATCCTCAGACTCTGGAGGCGATCACTGTCAATCAGCAGATCGGCACCGCAAGTTCATTGTCAATTTCTGCCCGCGATAGTACCTCATCTGCGGGGTGACTGTCACAACCCACAGATAATCTCAATCTTTCAGTTCTGCAACATTATCTTTCAGCCTTGCAACATTGGCCGCCCTTTCTATCAGCGGGGTAACAAAACGATATCATCATGTAGCCTACCGCTTCTCTTCCCTCCTTATACTGGTTATGCGCTGGAGTTCCTCCCACTTTTATTCGCTCCCCCGATAACCGTCGCCGGGATGACGGCGTGCAAATCAATACACAGCGACAATATCGGTTTGCTTGCAATAAATGTCGTTTCGCTTGCAATAGAAGTAGGAGAATACCCATGGCATCACCCAACATTCTGCTGTTACGCATCGACAACCGGCTGGTTCACGGCCAGGTTGGCGTGGCATGGTCCTCATCCCTTGGGGCAAACCTGTTATTGGTCGCCGACGACGGCGTCGCGCAGGACAAACTCCAACAACAAATCATGTCAATGACAGCTGAATCCATGGGGCTGGGGATCCGTTTTTTCTCCATCCAAAAAACCATTGATGTCATTGGCAAAGCTTCCGCTGAACAGAAAATTTTTATCGTCTGCCGCACACCGGATGAAGCTCGCCGCTTGGTCGAGGGCGGGGTTCCTATTCGCGATGTGAATGTCGGGAATATGCATTTTTCGGAAGGCAAACGCCCGCTGACCAAAAAAGTGTATGTCGATGATAACGATCTGGCCAACCTGCATGCAATTCAACAGCATAACGTAAATGTCTTTATTCAGGACACACCGAGTGACGGCAAAGATAAAGTCCAGTAAATAGCCGCCGCATCAGGGTATATCAATCCGCCAGAGCTTAATTCGAGAATGCGGAAGCCGGTAATACCCTGCCCTACAACACCTTTGGTGACGGAATTATTTATGCATGAAATAACTATGATGCAAGGCATTGGGCTGGCAATTATGGCCCTGATTGTCGGGATCGATTTTTGGTTGGAAGCGCTGTATATCTTCCGCCCACTTATCGTGTGTACCTTAACCGGTGCCATCCTCGGTGATATCCAAACCGGTTTGATTACCGGCGCACTGACTGAACTGGCTTTTACTGGCCTAACCCCCATTGGCGGCACCCAGCCTCCCAACCCGGTGCTGGCGGGTATTATGACCACCGTGATTGCCCATAGCACGGGGGTTGATGCGAAAACCGCCATCGGACTCGGCCTGCCCTTTAGCTTCTTAATGCAATACATCATTTTGTTCTATTACTCAGCTTTCTCGTTCTTTATGCAAAAAGCGGATCGTTATGCCGAAGAGGCTGATGGGGCGGCTCTAGGGCGGCTAAATCTATTACTAACTGCCATTGTTGCCGTAACTTACGCCGCCGTGACTTTCCTGTGCGCCTACGTCTCTCAAGGTGCGATGCAAAGCTTGGTGCGCTCGATGCCCGCCTGGTTAACCCACGGGTTCGAAGTGGCTGGCGGTATTCTGCCTGCGGTTGGTTTCGGCTTGCTATTGAAAGTCATGATGAAAACACCATTCACCCCTTTCTTCATTATTGGTTTCCTGTTTGTCACCTTTATACCGGTACAAAATCTGTTGCCTGTTGCGCTACTGGGGACAGCTTTCGCTATCTACGAATATTATAACCAACAGAAAAAAGCCGCCCAAGCAGCTGCCGCACCCGAGGAGATGAATGATGGAATCTAATACCTTGCCAACAACAACCGATGTCAGCGCAGAGCCAACCACCAAGTTGACGCGCCGAGATATCACCAAGTTAGGTTTCCGCTCGGCGCTGTTACAGTCAGGTTTTAACTACGAACGGATGCAGGCCACCGGCTTTGCCAGCGCTCAAGCCCCGTTATTGAAAAAGATTTATGGCGATGACAAAGCGGCGCTGTCGGCGGCCATGAAAGACAATCTGGAGTTTATCAATACCAATACCAACGCCGTTGGTTTCTTGATGGGGTTATTGATTTCACTAGAAGAACGCCACGAAAGCCGTGATCTGATAAAAGGGCTGAAAGTCGCATTATTCGGGCCACTGGCGGGTATTGGTGATGCGATTTTCTGGTTCACCTTACTGCCGATTGTCGCTGGGGTTTGCGCCTCTTTCGCCAGTCAGGGCAGCATATTGGGGCCCATTATCTTCTTCGTGGTTTATCTGGCGCTATTTTTACTGCGCGTGGTGTGGACTCATCTGGGTTACACCTTAGGGGTAAAAGCTATTGATAAACTGCGGGCCAGTTCGGGAGCTATTTCCAGGGCTGCGACCATCCTCGGTGTGACCGTCGTTGGTGGACTGATTGCTTCATATGTTCATATTACAGTGGCGGCGAAAGTCGCGGTGACAGCGGGGCATGAGGTCTCCATTCAGGAGGCATTCTTTGACAAAGTCTTCCCTAACCTGCTGCCGATGGTCTACACCTTGCTGATGTATTACTTGCTGCGGGCCAAGAAAGTCAGCCCGGTGACACTCATTCTGGTGACGTTCGTTTTGTCTATCGCGCTGTCATGGCTTGGTGTGTTGTAACTCCGCAATCCGTTTCAATCTTTACTGCGCTGGTTAATTGCCAGCGCCCAAGGACCTTTATGGTAAGCATTATCATCACTGGCCACGGGCGTTTTGCCAGTGGGTTGTATAACGCTCTGGAGCAAGTCATTGGCCCACAACAACAGATTGTTGCTGTCGATTTTCCAGTCGGCATGAGCACTCAACAGTTAGACCAAGCATTACAACAGGCACTGGATACATTACCTGTGGAGCAGGGAGTGGTGTTCTTCACCGATTTACTGGGTGGGTCCCCCTTTCGCAGCGCAGTCCAATTGAGTGTGCAGCAACCTCAGTTTGAAGTTATTGCTGGCACCAATATGCAGATGCTGGCAGAAACAGTGTTAGATAGAGATGAAATCCCCACTGCAAGCGAGTTTGTCCAACAAGCACTGGCTGCCGGGAAAAGAGGAATCGTCCATTTTGTGCTTGAGAGTGACACTCAAGATAATGAGGGCAATGAAGAACCTGAAGGGATTTAGGATTAACCCTCTGATATATTGTATATCTCCCATTTTAAGGAAGGGCACTTTGCCCTTCTGTTCCATGAAACCTACAATAATCGAACCTGAAATATCCCCCTATAAACCCTGCCACTTTATTTGATTCGCCACTCTTAAGATCTCACCGCGATTAATGCAGTATTCAACTGTTGCACAGCCTGCTGCGGTGTCTGCTCTGGATGGGTAAAAAAGTAGTTCAAGACGTGGAAAAAAATCTCTTTAGTTTGAGCATCTGTCGCCATTGAATGCGCCATGCTCGGCAGCAATTTCCCCGATGTTTCCGCCTGGCGGAATGCTTTGCTCGACTGCTGGGCGCAAGAGTCAAAATCTTGCAATGAAACATCCATCCGCGCGGGGATCGAGCCTTTTAATTGATTAAAAGTCACCTGGAACTGTTTATCCATCAGTACGTCAGCTAAATGGCGCTGACCAGAGACCATCACCGGGTTGCCGTTTTGCTGCAAAATAGCAAAACTGTCAGTGTTATAAATAAAATAATCCTGAGTGCCGGGAGCCAACACACACAAAAACTCTTTGCCGGGGCGATCACCATCTTGCATCATTTCGCCTTTAGCCCAGTCACCCATAATCATCATCGCAGCTTTGCCGCTGCGCAACATTTCTACCGACTCATGCCACGGACGATTAGCGGCATCTGGGTCAATATATCTTTTAATCTGGCGAAACTTTTCCAGCACCAGCATCATCTTCGCGCTCGTGATTGCGCTGCTACGCTGTTCCATAAACACCTGACGGTAGAATTCCCTGCCTTCCATGCCTAATAGCAGATTCTCAAACACGGTGGCGTCTTGCCATGCCTGCCCACCATGGGCCAATGGAATGTACCCCGCTGCTTGTAGCTTATCCGCCACAACAAAAAACTCATCCCAAGTGGTAGGGACAGCTAATTTCAATTTGGCAAAAGGTTTGGGGTTAATCCACATCCAATTGATTCGATGTATGTTTACTGGTACAGCGACATATTCACCGTGGTATTTAATATTAGCTTTGAGGGCGGGAGGCAACACCTGATCCCACTCAATAGTTTGCTCCAGTGTATAAGGACTGGAGAGGAAACCGAGTCTGGCCCATTCTTCAATAGCCTTCCCCTCAAGCAGTGCGGCCCCTGGCGGGTTACCGGCGATAGCACGGGTTTGCAAAACACTATAGGCGCTCTCCCCTGCACCACCGGCTATAGCAAAATCCTGCCAATTGTCCCCTTTTTCGGCCAGCGCTTGTTTTACCGAGCGCAGTGCCGCCTGCTCACTGGACGAGGTCCAATAGTGCAAAACTTCAACATTTACCGCAGCAGCATGGGTCGTGACCAGCAGTAAAGGAATGAGAAATAGCGTCTTCAACATAGGGAATAGACTCAGTTATAGCGTTGTAAACGGACTTCCACTATCAGGCCACTGGCGGGATGATTGCGTAATGCCACTTCGCCACCGTGTGCTCTGGCAATGCTGCGTGCAATAGCCAGCCCTAATCCGCTGCCACGATTGTCCTGCTGCAAACGATAATAGGGCTTAAAGACTTTCTCCCACTGATCTTCGGGGATCCCTGGGCCAAAATCGCGGACAAACAGCATGATGTAATCCCTATGGTCTGAGAGAACTATTTCTACCCGCCGACCATAATTTAGCCCATTTTCCACGATATTATTCAGTAGCCGTTTAATCGCCAGCGGGCGACCAAAAATGGGGCTGGCTTTACCGGAAACATTGACATTAAGATAGGCATCCATCGTTTTTCTTAGTAAATTCATGATGTCTATGGATTCCATATTTTCATGTAAATCAGTGTCTTTCATGCTTTGCAGTGCGCCTTTGACCATCATTTCTAAGTCTGCAACATCCTGCTCAAACTTTTTCCCCAATTTGTCATCTTCCAGCATTTCGACCCGCAGCCGCAGCCGTGTAAGCGGGGTTTTCAAGTCATGGCTGATAGCAGTAAAAAGCATTTCGCGGTTATGCAGATAAGCTCTCAGGCGGCTTTGCATTTGATTAAAAGAGCGGGTAGCCGTCACCAGCTCGGCACTGCCTTCTTCCGGTAAAGGTTCACTGTCCAAGGAACTGTTGAGCTCGAGCGCACCATGGGCTAACCGCGCTAATGGCTTCAGCTCACGACGAATCAACCACCAAGTGAAAAGTAGAACCAAGAGCAAGCTACACAAGGTAAAACCCACCTGACGTAAGCTAAATAGTGGGCTTTCCAACTGGTCATAAGGGGGCGGCAGAGGAGCGGCAAGAAACAGCCATTCATGGGCATTAAGTTGTAACTGAATGACTAATACCGGCGCATCTTTGTGGGATGTCGTGATACCGAAGCGCGCCCATGCGGGGGGCAAATTTTCTACCAATACTCCGGCATTGAAAACTTTCAGTTGATCCGCGGGTGTCAACGAAATAATCGCCGCCTGCCGTTCCCCTAGTTGTGTTCGCAGTTCCTGTTTTGCTTGCGAGACAACTGTTTTGGCCGCTTGGCTACTGAGTAATTGCACTTCATCCAACACATGATTATTGATCGAAATAAAAAACTGCGATCCTCCTAATGCTAGCTGTTGTTGCAACACTAAATGACGATAGTTATAAGGGAGGGAGGACATAAAGTTGTAGCTGGTCAGCATGCCCTGCACCAGCCCTTTAATCGTACTTTCCAGACTGGCCTGATTCCGTAAACTAAACTGGCGATACCAAATTGAACCAGAGATACTTTCTGCCAGCAACAGGGCAATGACCAACATGCATAACATGCGGCTCAGCAGTGAGCGGGGCCACAGTGGCCGAAACATGTTCTGCAACCAGCGGATGTAACGGCCCGAATCAATATTCACGTGTGACATCGCAACAGAGCATGTAGCCCTGATTACGCAGAGTGCGCAGCAGCAAGCGCTGGCTATCTTGCAGGCGTTGACGCAAGCGACTGATCTGTACATCAATCCCCCGCTCCAGCGGGTTATTTTCCCGACGGCGGGTTATCTCAGAAATCTGGTCTCGGTCGAGGATCTGATTAGGATGGCGCAAAAATAACGAGAGCAAGGTAAACTCAATCCCCGACAGCGGTTCACTCTGCTTTTGCGGATCAATAAGCTCTCGCCGGACTAAATCCAGTTTCCAGCCGTTAAAGCACAAAAAACGCGCCTCCGTGCCGGGACTTTGTACTATTTGATTACGACGTAATAATGCCTTAACCCGTGCCAGTAGCTCACGGGCGCTGAAGGGTTTCGCCAGATAATCATCCGCACCCAACTCCAGCCCAATCACTTTGTCACTTTCATCAGATGCCGCTGTCAGCATGATGATCGGCACCGCCGATACTTGCCGTGCTTTACGACAAAGAGTGAAGCCATCGTCGCCGGGCAGCATGACATCCAAAATGACTAAATCCACGGATTCCTGCTTCAATGTTGCCAGCAAGTGTTCGCCGTCAGGTAGCGAAAGCACACGAAAATTCGCTTTGGTGAAGTATTCCGTCAGCAAGCTACGGATCTCTTCGTCATCATCAATTACGAGCAAAGTATGAGGGGACATAATGGCGCTGACCTGAGTAAACGAATGTCGCTGATAGGCAAGCAGTGTACCGCTATAACTCGGTGTGCAGCTATACGAGGCTAGGTTTTAACTACATTCTGCGAGCTGCCTCAAAACTGTTGTGCTGTTGTTTCGGTGATATGAAATTCAATGCGGGGAGCTTCGCAAGTTCGCAGCTAAAACGGTTTAATTGAGGCGTTTTGTTGCTTATTAAGCAATAGTGTTATGCAGCATTGTGTGTTTTTCTCTGGTAATGAAACCATTAGCATACTCAGTATTCCGAGTTAGGCAGCATCATGCCTCTATTATTGAAATAGGGGTATAGCTTTAAAAGGGTATATCAATGAGTAACATACTGATTATTAACGCAATGAAAGAATTTGCGCACTCCAAAGGGGCGCTCAATCTGACTCTCACTAATGTAGCTGCCGATTTTCTACCAGAAAATAGCCATCAGGTTAAAATAACCACTGTTGACCAAGGCTATGATATTGAAAGTGAAATTGAGAATTATCTGTGGGCTGACACCGTTATTTATCAAATGCCGGGTTGGTGGATGGGCGAACCATGGATTTTGAAAAAATACATTGATGAAGTCTTTACCTATGGCCATGGCCGCCTGTACCAAAGTGATGGCCGCACGCGCTCCGATACCACTAAGGGCTATGGTTCTGGTGGTTTGATTCAGGGTAAAACCTACATGCTTTCAGTGACCTGGAATGCACCACTTGAGGCCTTTACTGATCCGAATCAGTTCTTTGAAGGGGTTGGTGTTGATGGTGTTTACCTGCATTTCCATAAGGCAAATCAATTCCTTGGAATGGAACCTTTGCCAACATTTATGTGTAATGATGTGATTAAGCAACCAGATATTGAAGGTGATATTAGCCGTTATCGTCAGCATTTGGCCGACAACTTTAAGCATCAAGCTGTTTGATATCACACCATCACATTTAAATTGGGGTAGCTATGATTACTGTTTTTGCAGAAATAAAGGTCAAACCAGGGCGTCGCCATGCAGTGTTGGATGCAATTGAGAAGCTAATACCAGCGGTACTGGCAGAAGAAGGCTGTGGTGGCTATGTACCAATGATTGACGTGCCGACTCAGCTTGATTGGCAAAAAAACTCGCCAGACTCTATTTTCATGCTAGAAAAGTGGCAAAGTGTTCATCATCTGGAGTTACATTTGCAGATGGAACATATGCATCAGCATCGTGAAGTGATTAAAGATGATGTACTGGATGTGAACATTCATATCCTTGATAACGCTTAACCAACTAATCCCCAAAGTAATTGGAGTTGCAGGTAGGCGGCAAGTAAACCCATCCCGATGAGCTTATTCATGTAAGGTCAACTACAAGTCAGTGATTCGGGGGACAAATCTGCTGGGAACAGATTTGAACGCTGCTTGCAGCGGCCTCGCATGGACGAGTCCCACGGATGGGCCGAGTAACTAGCGCAGCTAACCCCCTTGCAGCTTCAAGAGCGAAGGGGATCCCTAAGCCAATGACGACCCTGCAACTTGATCTGCTCACTGACATAATCCAAAAAACAGGTAATGCGCGCGGCAAGCTGAGTATTACGATAATAAACCGCGTTAATCGGCTGCCAGGTTTCCAGAGTTTGATCGGCCATCACTTCGACTAAGCGCCCCGCCAGTTGATCCTCTCGAGTCATAAAATCCGAGAGCTCAACGATCCCCTCGCCCTGTAAAGCCAATAAACGCAGTGTTTCACCACTGGATGCAGCCAGATTAGGAATGATTGACGAACGCCCGCCCGGTAAATGAGGTAGTGACCACTGATTAAGGAACTCTGGCTGAGTAAAACCAAGCAAACTGTGATTTGCCAAGTCGTCAATCGTATGGGGAGTACCGTGGCGTTGCAGATAATCTGGGCTAGCGAGAATGCGCACCCGGCTGGCACCCAACAGGCGCGCATGGATAGTTGAATCGCGCAGCGCGCCAATGCGGATCGCGATATCAGTTCGTTGTTCTAGCAAATCGATATTCAGGTCGTCAGTATTCAGCTCAAGAATGATTTGCGGATATAGCGCTCGAAAACCGGTGATCATCGGCACAATCACATGCTGCATAAAAGGCGCTGCCGCATTCACCCGCAACCGCCCAGCCGGTTTCAGTCGCCGTAAAGCAATTTGCTCTTCAGCATCATCGACCGCACCAAGGATCTGCCGCGCATGATTGAGGAACAATTCGCCCTCTTCCGTCAGCTCCAGCCGCCGAGTGGTACGGCGCAGTAAAGTGGTCGCCAGTTTCTGTTCCAACCGACTCAATGCCCGGCTGATACCAGATGCGGTCTGGCTGCGTTGCTCCGCAGCCGCCGTGATTGAGCCGCAGTCGACGACCGAGGTAAACGCCTGCAACTCTTCTAACGTCACTTTCATCGATCAAATCCTGTCATCGATCAGACCTCGATCTCGGCGGTATCCCCTTTCTCTTGTAGCCAATTACGGCGATCTTCAGAGCGTTTCTTCGCCAGCAACATATCCATCATGGCCATTGTTTTATCAATATCGTCATCACCGATGGTCAACTGCACCAAGCGGCGGGTATTAGGATCAAGAGTGGTTTCACGTAACTGCAACGGGTTCATTTCACCCAGCCCTTTAAAGCGCTGCACATTCGGTTTACCGCGTTTACGTTTCAGTTGCTCCAGGACACCGGCTTTCTCTTCTTCGTCCAGTGCATAAAACACTTCTTTACCTAAATCAATGCGATACAAAGGTGGCATCGCCACATACACGTGGCCATTGCGAACCAGTGCGCGGAAGTGGCGAACAAACAGCGCGCACAGTAAGGTGGCAATATGCAAACCATCGGAGTCCGCATCCGCAAGAATACAAACTTTACCGTAGCGCAGTTGGCTTAGGTCTTCACTGTCTGGATCAATACCAATAGCAACTGAGATATCATGGACTTCCTGCGAAGCAAGCACCTCATCGGAAGAGACTTCCCAAGTATTCAGGATTTTGCCTTTCAGCGGCATGATCGCCTGATATTCACGGTCACGCGCTTGCTTGGCAGAACCGCCCGCAGAATCCCCTTCCACCAGAAACAGTTCAGTCATGCTCAAATCTTGCGAAGTACAATCTGCCAGTTTGCCGGGCAATGCTGGGCCACTGGTCAGCTTCTTACGCACCACTTTCTTCGCCGCACGCATACGGCGCTGGGCGCTGGAAATAGCCAACTCAGCCAACTGTTCAGCCGCTTGCACGTTTTGATTCAGCCATAGGCTAAAAGCATCTTTTACTACGCCGGAGACAAAGGCCGCGCACTGACGTGAGGAAAGTCGCTCTTTCGTCTGGCCGGCAAATTGTGGGTCCTGCATTTTGACTGACAGCACGTAAGCACAGCGCTCCCAGATATCATCCGCCGAGAGTTTGATGCCCCGAGGCAGAATATTGCGGTATTCACAAAATTCGCGCATTGCATCCAGTAAACCCTGACGTAAGCCGTTGACGTGAGTGCCGCCCTGCATGGTCGGGATCAAGTTGACGTAGCTTTCAGTCAGCAGCTCGCCACCTTCCGGTAGCCATAACAGCGCCCAGTCAATAGCTTCAGTATCACCGGCAAAAGAGCCGACAAACGGCACTTCTGGCAAGGTAATCAAGCCGTTAACGGCTTCCATCAGGTAGTCAGTCAGACCATCGGCATAACACCAGCGCTGCTCAGTATTATTGACCTGATCTTTAAAGACAATTTCTACTCCAGGGCACAGTACCGCTTTTGCTTTCAGCAAATGTGACAAACGAGACACAGAGAAACGTGGGCTATCGAAGAAAGAAACATCCGGCCAGAAATGTACGCTGGTCCCGGTATTGCGCTTACCGCACGTGCCGATAACCTGTAAATCCTGCACTTTATCGCCATTTTCGAAGGCGATGCTGTAGATTTGGCTATCACGGCGCACCGTCACTTCTACCCGCTTGGATAAGGCGTTAACAACCGAAATACCCACACCGTGCAAACCACCAGAAAACTGATAGTTTTTGTTAGAGAATTTGCCGCCTGCATGTAAACGACACATAATCAGCTCAACCGCAGGAACACCCTCTTCTGGATGGATATCAACCGGCATCCCACGGCCATCATCAATAACTTCCAGTGATTGATCGGCGTGCAGGATGACGTCAATGCGGCGGGCATGGCCTGCCAGTGCTTCATCGACGCTATTATCAATCACCTCTTGACCAAGGTGGTTTGGCCGCGTGGTGTCCGTGTACATTCCCGGACGACGACGCACTGGTTCTAAACCGCTGAGTACTTCAATGGCATCAGCGTTATAGCTGGATTCAGTCATGGTTTGATTAATATTCGGCTAATGGTTGGAAGGCTAGCGGTGACATGCCCGACAGGCCATCACAGCCCGCGGTTCAATACCCACTGCAGTAACAAAACCTACTGTATCGGGTGATGCTTAAACCGCCATATTAAGCGGTCGCCAGCCCTAAAAAAGTTATAATCGGGGAGAAATAATGATCAAAGCCGACAAAGGCATGATTCCCACCTGATTCTACTGTTTGCCGACAAGGGGTGTAATAAGCAACCGCTTGACGGTAATCGAGGATTTCATCCCCGGTTTGTTGCAATAACCAGAGTAAATCCGGTGATCCCAACTTTTCAATCTGCATGGCTTTCAGATCATAAATATGTCGAGACTCTAACACATATTGTTGCCCAGTGTAGGGGTTCTCATTTTCCCCCAGATAATCGCTGAGCAGCTCAAATGGCCGCACCGCCGGGTTAACCACCACCGCGGGAATACTAAAACGCTGGGAAAGCCAGGTAGCAAAATAACCGCCAAGGGAAGAACCTACAATGCCGATGGATTGCCCGGCTTTATCCATTACGATGCTTTCCAGCATTTCTGCGGCCTCCGCCGGATAAGGCGGTAATTGCGGTATCAGCATCTCAATATGAGGATGGTGTTGCTGCAACCAACTTTTGAATGTGGTTGCTTTGGCCGAGCTGGGTGAGCTATTAAAGCCGTGAATATATAGAAGCGTACTCATTCAATAACCATCCGAGTCCATGTCCGGGCAGAACTCATCACTGGCTAACCGGCGAACCTCAGTTTCAAGTTTTCCATCAGGCAGTAAGTCGAGGTAGCGCCATCCCGGTGCCACAGTATCAAGTGTAAAATTAGTACAGTGCGGTTTGAACTGCACACAGGTAGAAGGGCTGGCCAGCAGGCGCTTACCATACCAATCGAGATCCAAATCTTGATGAATATGGCCGCACAACAAGGTGGTCACACGCGGGTAACGAGTCAGCACCGCCGCCAGCATATGCGCGTTGCGTAGGCTATGTTGATCAAGCCAGGTGCAACCCGATGGTATCGGATGATGGTGCAATAATATCAGTGTGTAGCGTTCTGGGTACGCGATCAGACAGCGTTCCATCCACTCCAATTGATAGTCACTCAGTTCACCATAAGGGACACCAAAAACCTGGCTGTCTAATAACAGTATTTGCCAATCATCACCGACCAAAACCTGCTTTGAAGGTGCAATATCGGCATTCGCTAAAGCATCGACCATCGCGGGCTGGAAATCATGATTGCCGGGTAGCCAGACACAAGGCGCTGGCAAACGGGAGATGCCCTCAGCAAAATTCTGATAAGCAGCAACGGAATGATCCTGGGCCAAATCACCGGTCGCAACAATAAGATCAAAGGGGTGTTGCTCAGCAATAATCGCATCTAACACAGCGCGATAACTGCGAGAAGTATTTACACCCAGCAAGGTCTCATGTTCCCCCGCAAAGAGGTGGGTATCTGTTATTTGTAAAATTCTAACCCTGGCCCCACTCGCCATAGGCAGTTTAAACAGGCTTTCCAAATGGTGTCCTTGTTTTTGCACCTTTCCCAACCAGATTCATCACGTCTCTGTAGGCCAAGCTATAAGTCTGTCTAACAAACCGGAATTGCCACCGCTCCATGCGCCAAACAATAGCGCAACCAGTCAGCAAGAAACTGGTTAATTTGATGCTTTTCGTCCCGCTGATGCAACTTTTTATTCGGATAATCATAACTTGCTTTGAAGCGGGAGATCTGCTGACTGGCACACACTTCCGCGACCTGCGCATCATGATAAAGCCGCACAACCATAGATGGCAGGCTCCAATGACTGATAGCTGGCTCAGTTTGCACAATCTCGACAACAGAAGTGTAGCGGGTTGATTCAATAATTGTCAGTTGATAACTGGCGCCATTGACCTGATAAGCCACGCTTTCACCCACTTCATCGACACGCGGTATCAAACGACGCAATTGCGCGAAGTTAGTTTCGCATATCCGCATCATTTCAGGAAAATCAGGTGTGTAGCGCTTGCTCATTATTTTCTCTCTTTCTTAATTACCGCCATTCAACTCTTAGCGATTGATGGTGCAGCGCCAACCATTGTAATGCAATGACTGAGGCTGCGTTATCAATAACACCTTCTTCAACCCAACGATAAGCTTGCTCACGGCTGACAACATGCACCCGGATATCTTCATTTTCATCGGCCAGCCCATGAATCCCACTCGCGGTCGTCGCATCAACTTCCCCGACCATGATAGATAAGCGCTCACTGGTGCCACCAGGGCTAGCTAAATAACTGAGCACCGGTTTACAGCGACCAACATGAATTCCCGCTTCTTCTTCAGCTTCGCGACGTACCACTTCCTCGACGGTTTCGCCCTCTTCAATCATCCCGGCCACCATTTCTAATAACCAAGGCGACCGGCTGCTGTCAATGGCGGCAATCCGTAATTGTTCAACCAGCACCACCTCATCGCGCGCCGGGTCGTAAGGTAATAGCACGGCGGCATGGCCGCGCTCAAAAATTTCGCGTTTAACTTCCCCACTCATTTCGCCATTAAACAAACGATGGCGAAACCGGTACACATCCAGTGAAAAAAAACCCCTGTACCGCGTTTCACGTGCAATAATTTCCACATCCTTCTTGCCGAAGGTCACCGGTGAGGGTTGTTTTGATGTCATCGCTTCTTTCCTTACTTGAGTATCTAGCCTGAATAGTGACTTTTAATGACAGCATGAATGCCAGTCAGGCTAATAGAGGTTGGCAATTTTATAAAGGCGGTTTTATAAAGATTATTTGACAAAAATAGTGTGATACAGGTTAGTTGTCTGAATAGTCATTTAGCTTTGTGATAGATTTAAGTAAATTTAGGCGAGATGGCACAATCAGCCACCTTATCCCATTGGCAGACTCTGATAGAATCGGCAACAATTCGTCTATCGACAGCTACCATAGTAATATTGCCGCACAACTGCTGCACAACAAGGACTGCAAATGAAGAAACTGCTCCCCCTTCTTATCGGGCTGAGTCTGGCTGGTTTCAGTAGCATGAGCCAGGCAGAGAACTTGCTGCAAGTTTATAAGCAAGCCAGGGATAGTAACCCGGATTTACGCAAATCAGCGGCTGATCGCGATGCTGCATACGAAAAAATTAATGAAGCTCGCAGCCCGCTGTTACCACAGCTTGGTTTAGGTGCCGGTTACACCCACACTAATGGTTTCCGCGATGCCTCTGACAGCCCGGATAGCAATGCAACATCAGGCTCTCTACAACTGACTCAAACCATTTTCGACATGTCTAAATGGCGCGCTCTGACTTTACAAGAGAAGGCCGCGGGTATTCAGGACGTGACGTTCCAGACCAATGAACAAGCTTTGATCTTGAACACGGCAACTGCCTATTTTAATGTTCTCAGAGCCATTGATAGTCTGTCTTATACTGAAGCGCAGAAACAATCGGTGTATCGCCAGTTAGACCAAACGACCCAGCGTTTTAATGTGGGTTTAGTGGCTATTACTGATGTGCAAAACGCCCGTGCTAGCTACGATACAGTGTTAGCAGCGGAAGTGACGGCCCGTAATAATCTCGATAATGCGCTGGAAAACTTGCGCCAAATTACCGGTGTTTACTACCCAGAACTGGCATCACTCAATGTTTCTCGTTTGAAGACTGAACGCCCACAAGCCGTCACTAACCTGCTGAAAGAAGCTGAAAAACGTAACCTTTCTTTGCTTTCTGCTCGTTTGAGCCAAGATTTGGCTCGTGAGCAAATTAAGTCGGCAGAAACAGGCTACATGCCAACTATCGATTTGACGGCATCAACTTCAGTCACCAATACTCGCTACAGCGGCGGCACTCCAAGCACCCAGCAAGTAAATATGGATGCGGGTCAGAACAAAATTGGCGTGCAACTGAGCTTACCGCTGTACAGTGGTGGGGCGACTAATTCCTCAGTGAAACAGGCACAATACAATTTCGTCGGTGCCAGTGAGCAGTTGGAAAGCGCACACCGTAGTGTGGTGCAAACTGTACGCTCCTCATTCAATAATATTTCAGCCTCCATCAGCAGCATTAAGGCTTATGAGCAAGTGGTTATTTCTAACCAAAGCTCATTAGATGCAATGGAAGCAGGTTATCAAGTAGGAACGCGTACCATTCTGGATGTATTGACTGCAACGACTAACTTGTATCAATCCAAGCAGCAATTGGCCGATGCGCGTTATAACTACCTGATAAACCAATTAAATATCCAGTCAGCACTGGGTACATTGAATATGAACGATCTGATGGCCCTGAATGGCGTACTGGATAAACCAGTCCCAACATCTGCCACCAGCTTGGCACCGGATGATGCTAACCAGAATGCTTATGCCGATGGCACCAGCACTCGGGCTACACCGCGTGCAACAACTGTTAGCCAGCCGACCAGCGCTGCTGCGGGTAACAGCAACCCATTCCGTAACTGATTTTTACGAATGTGAACTCACTGGGTACGGCATCAAGCTGTGCCCGGTTTTTTATTCCCCTCCTTTTTACTCCCCAGCATTTTTCGTCAATGAAAAAAGCGAAGTGACTCGCAGCATTTCGTATAGCTTTGTAAAGTCTGCACCTCATCGTCCCTCAAGCTTTAATTTCGTACACATTTCCCCTATTCTTAGGACACTTACTGGGAAAGGGCATTGAACGCCCGGAAATGAGACAAATAATGATGAAACGGACTCAAAACATCAATCAAGAGACTTTCCGTAAATCCTGGCGCAGCTACCGCCTCGCGCCAGTAGCTTTAGCTGTCAGTGCTGTATTTATGCTGGCTGGCTGCGAAAAAACCGATGAAACCGTCTCTTTGTATCAAAATGCTGATGATTGCTCTGCGGCAAATCCGTCCAAGAGCGCGGAATGTACCACGGCATACAACACTGCGTTGCAGGAAGCGGCTAAAACTGCACCGAAATACTCAACCCGTGAAGATTGCGTGGCTGAATTTGGTGAATCACAGTGTACCCAAGCGCCTGCACAAGCCGGTATGGTACCAACCTCTTCATCATCTTCTGAAACAACAGCAGCAGCACCGCAGCAAAGTGGCAGCATGTGGATGCCACTGATGGCCGGTTATATGATGGGCCGCATGATGGGCGGTGGTGCAAGCCAGCCATTGTTTACCTCTAAAGCACCGAATAGCCCGGCTAATGGCAAGTTTGTCGACGCAACCGGTAAAAACTTTGGTTCAGCCACCACAGGCCGCACCATGACAGTACCAAGAACCGCAATGGCGCCGAAACCTGCGGTGACCAATACCATCACCCGTGGCGGTTTTGGTGAGTCAGTAGCTAAACAATCCTCTATGCAACGTAGTGCCGCGACATCATCCAAAACCAGCACGCGCAGCATGGGTGGCTAAGGTCTGATTAATGAAACGTTTAGCGATTAACGAACGCCCGGACTGGCGCGAAAAAGCCACCGAATTTGGTTTCCGTTTCCACACCATGTATGGCGAGCCGTACTGGTGTGAAGATGCTTATTACGAATTCACACTGGCACAAATTGAAGAGTTGGAAGACACCACCGCAGAGTTGCATCAGATGTGTCTGCAAGTGGTTGAAAAAGTAGTTAATAGCGATCAACTGATGGCAAAATTCCGCATTCCGAAACATTGCTGGGATTTTGTTCGTAGCTCTTGGAAGTCTAATCAACCTTCACTCTATTCGCGCCTTGATCTGGCCTATGACGGTGTAAATCCGGCTAAGCTGCTGGAAAACAACGCAGATACACCAACCTCACTATATGAAGCCGCTTTTTTCCAATGGCTATGGTTGGAAGACCAGATCAATGCAGGCAATTTGAGTCAGGATTCTGACCAATTCAACAGCATGCAAGAGAAGCTGATTGAGCGTTTTGTTGATTTGCGCGATAACCATGGTTTTAGCTTGCTGCATCTGGCTTGCTGCCAGGATAGTGAAGAAGATCGTGGTACTGTGCAATATCTGCAAGATTGCGCGCTGGAAGCCGGTCTGCCAACTGAATTCATATTTATGGAAGAAATTGGCTTAGGAGAAAAAGGGCAATTTACCGACTTGGATAATCAGGTTATCAGTAATTTGTTCAAGCTCTATCCGTGGGAATTTATGTTCCGCGAAATGTTCTCCACTAAATTGGAAGATGCTGGCGTACGCTGGCTGGAACCGGCTTGGAAGAGCATTATCTCCAATAAAGCCCTGCTGCCGTTACTGTGGGAAATGTTCCCAAATCACCCTAATCTGTTGCCTGCTTATTTTGCTGAAGATGACCATCCAGTTATGGATCATTATGTCACCAAGCCGCTATTCTCGCGGGAAGGTGCCAATATTCAGATAGTGGAAAACGGTAAAGAAGTGGCGCGAGTTGATGGGCCATATGGTGAGGAGGGTATGATTGTTCAGCAATTCCATCCGTTACCTAAGTTCGGCGATAGCTATACCCTGATTGGTAGCTGGCTGGTGAATGATCAGCCTTGTGGTATTGGTTTGCGCGAAGATCGCGAATTGATTACCCAAGATCTGTCACGTTTTTACCCGCATATCATTTTGGGTTAAGACTGCGACAGAATAAGCCGAAAGGCTAATACCTTAAAATTGCTAATAAAGCTGAGCCAAGGGGAAATAGTCCATTAGGGCCGTAATACCCGTAGGAGTGATCAACCCTTGGCTCACTGATTTTAGTTTTTATACGTCAATGCTAACCAAGCTTAACCGACAGCATACTCAGCGACCCCATCTCAATCCCATCAGTTGGGATCGAAATCGGCTCTTTACCATCCCAACTCCCCAATACATACAGTAATGGCAGATAATGCTCGGGCGACGGGTTGGACAATGCAGCCCCTTCATGCTGCATAAAATTGACCAATGGGTGGTTATCACCTTGATAATTCAGGTTATCCCGCACAAATTGGTTGAAAGACTCCGCCCATGGGTAAGGGCTACTTTCGCCCTGCCATCTCACCATACGCAAGTTATGCACCACATTACCGCTGGCGACAATCATGACCCCCTGCTCACGCAGCACCGCCAACTTACGCCCTAATTCATAGTGATACGCAGCCGGTTGGGTGCCATCAATACTCAATTGCACCACTGGGATATCCGCGTCAGAGTACATTTTGATCAACACCCCCCAACTGCCGTGGTCTAGTCCCCATTCACTGGTATCCGCTCGCACGACAATAGGTGCCAACAATTGCTGAATCTGGGCTGCCAGCTCTGGAGAGCCTGGGGCCGGATATTCGGTATCAAACAACGCCTGCGGGAAGCCACCAAAATCATGGATCGTCCGAGGTTTTTCCATCGCCGTTACCGCTGTGCCACGGGTGTACCAGTGAGCAGAAATGGCCAAAATCGCCTTAGGACGAGGTAACGTCTCACCCAACGCACGCCATGCCTGAGTGTGACTGTTTTCTTCCAATACATTCATCGGACTACCATGGCCAAGAAACAGTGCAGGCATACGAGAGGTGTTCATAGATAATCCTTACTGTTAAGAAAAAGTGTGGCGCTTAAATCATAAGAAATACATTACGCGCTTTTTTTTCATTACACAGCCAGATAACAATGATGAAGATATTCAATAAATTTGAAGAGGACTGTAGCGGAAAAATACCAAGGATGGGGGGAAATACAAAATAACCGGGCGGCGATCTATTCAATAGAGTGATAGCAACCCGGTGTGTAAACCACGTTATCCAGAGGCAATATCAGCTGATATTGCCATCAGAAATCAGCTGGCTTTTTTTTCTAGAGACTGGCGGTACTCAGACAAATCATCAATAGTCACCACTGGCATATCATGTAATTTGGCGAACTCAATCACTTCTGGCGCATGTGCCATGCTACCGTCGTCATTGGTCAGTTCACACAATACACCCGCAGGTTTGTAGCCCGCTAAGGTAGCCAAATCGATAGAAGCTTCAGTATGACCACGGCGGGATAATACGCCACCCGGCTGTCCGCGTAGCGGGAATACATGACCAGGGCGATTAAGGTCAGCAGGTTTCGCGTTATCAGCAATTGCCGCGCGGATAGTCGTCAGACGGTCAGCCGCAGAAACACCGGTCGTCACGCCTTTAGCCGCTTCAATGGTCACGGTAAATGCCGTTTGGAACTGGCTGGAGTTATTACTCACCATCATAGGTAAATCAAGCTGTTGGCGGCGTTCATCAGTGATACACAGACACACGATGCCACTGCCGTGGCGGATAGTCAGTGCCATTTGCTCTACAGTCATTGCTTCAGCAGCAAAAACCATATCGCCTTCGTTTTCACGATTTTCGTCATCCAGCACCATAACACCACGGCCATTACGCAGCGCGTCAATAGCACGTTCCACACGCTCAACAGCCGTGCCAAAATCTGATAGAAGGGTCTGATTCATGGTAAAAAACCTCATTAAAATTATGGATTACCAGAATCAGGGCGGTCTTGAGGAGTAAAGGGCCATTTTTCATCTAACAATAGAAATAGCCGAAATAACGCAAGCGGGCTATAAGCCCGGCAGATACCGTTACTCTCTCCCATCCGGACTATAACCGTCGGCCCCGGAATTACACCGAGTCTGCTGACCTCTACCCTGCTCTCTTTGATAAGAGAAACAACGTGAGCGCTCGCGGGCTTTTGCACCACGACACGAAATGCCGCAACACAATTTACCGCCGGTGGGGACTTGCACCCCGCCCTGAGAATAAGCCCTATGACTATAACGCTATTGATTCGTCGGAGCAATTACCAAAATGGTGATGTGCGGAGGTTTATACATTCGGCAGCAAGCATTACACTAGTAAGAGTAACTTCACATCTAATTAGGGAAATACCATGATTGACCCGAAAAAAATTGAACAAATCGCCCGCCAGGTGCATGAGTCTATGCCGAAAGGTATTCGCGAATTCGGGGACGACGTCGAAAAAAAAATTCGGCTAGTGCTGCAATCGCAGTTAACCCGCCTGGATTTGGTTAATCGTGAAGAGTTCGACGTCCAAACTCAAGTATTGCTACGCACCAGAGAAAAACTGGCGTTGTTGGAACAACGCATGGGCGAACTGGAAGCCAAATTCAACAATGCTCCGACCACCGTTGATGCAACAACCGCTATTAATGATAAAACGGGCGAGTAAGTATAAATTAGTCGCCAGTTATCATTAGGGCGCCGTGTGGCGCCCTTTTTATAGTGGTATGACTGACCCTCGCCGTCTGAACATCAGCATCCACAACAGTGCAAACATCAGTAAGGCATATAAGCTTTTCCAACCAATCATCACCAACAATACACAACACAGAATACTGCCAATCACCGACATCACCCGCGAGCGCCCACTTAATAAGCGAATACCCGCCAGCATGCACAACAAATAAATCAGCACAAAAATGCCGTTGGCATAAACAATCAGTAAATCCAATGGTAGAGATAGCCAGTAAGTCAGCAATGCAAAGAGCAGGCTACTGCCGACCACTGCCGTAAGTGCATTCACCGGTGTTTGCCCGACAGACAGCTGCGCCAGCTTGCTTTGTGGGCGCACCTGCGCCTGTGACCACACCATGCGGGCGAAACTTTGAGTATAGATATTCACACTGGCAAAACAGGCCAAATAACCAATAATGCAGGCAATCCACAGCGCATGTTCACCAAATAATTGCACTACAATTCCCGGCAATGAAGCAGCGGCTGCTTGCTGCTCGCCATAAGCATGGAAATGCAGTACCGCCACTGTGCATCCCCAGTAGACCACCCCGGCGACCAATAATCCGACCATCAGGGCGCGCGGAAAATCACGTTCTGGATGACGAAATTCTGTCGCCAGGTGTGCGAAAGCTTCCAGCCCGACAAAGCACCAGAACATCACGGCCAGCGCGCTGAACATATTTGAGGGGGAAATATCTTGCGGTGCGGGCCAAGGTATCTGTGATAGCTGAATGTCGCCCTGCCACCAAATAGCCACCACTAGTGCGATAACCATCAAGGCAATCAATGTTTGCACATTAGCACTAGAACCGGCACTGCGAGTCCCCAACAGCCAGATAATCAGTAAGGTCGCCAATTGCACCATTAATAACCCGCTATCACTCCAGCCAAAAGTGGCTTGCCAGAAACCAGCCGCAATTTGTAACGCAGCAGGTAAGCCGACAGGAATGACGGACAAAAAGAGCCAACCGGTGACTTTCCCAAGTTTAGGCCCGAATGCCATGGTAACAAAATGGGCCGCGCCACCGGCACTGGGGAAATGGCGACCTAAAGCAGCAAAGGCGATAGCAATCGGGAAAACCAACACTATCAATAGCGGCCAGGCCCATAAACTATCCGCCCCCGCCAACATTGCCGCCAGTGCTGGCACAGCAAAAACACCGGTTCCCAGCAATGAGGTGGACAACAACCCGACTCCCTGTGCCAGACTCAACTCCTGTTTTAGTCCACCCACATCCTCACCTTTTTCTATATTGATATACTGAATACCCAAAGTCATTGCTGTTGCGAGTAGGCAGCAAGCAAACGCACCCCGATGAGCTTACTCAAGTAAGTGATTCGGGTGACAAATCGGTCAGGAACCGATTTGAACGCTGCTTGCAGCGGCCTCGCAGAGGCAAGGCCCATGGACGGGCCGAGTAACGAACGCAGCTAACACCCCCGCAACTTCAAGGACGAAGGGTATTTAACCCAAGCCATTCTTGATGGACTGAATTATATTGGTGGTCGAAACACCATCTTCAAAATTCAGCACTTTAACTTCGCCCCCTGCGGCCCACACTTCTGCGCTACCGGCAATTTCATCCGGTTTATAATCGCCGCCTTTCACCAGTAAATCCGGCAAAATATCGGCAATTAAGCGCTGCGGAGTATCTTCTTCAAATGGCACCACCCAATCCACGGCTTCCAGTGCGCCCAAGACAATCATGCGCTGATCCAATGGATTTACGGGGCGTTTTTCACCTTTCAATCGTTTGGTGGAAGCATCGCTGTTTACTGCCACAATCAGGCGGTCACCCAGCTTGCGAGCATTGGCTAAGTAAGAAACATGACCGGCATGGAGAATGTCAAAGATGCCGTTGGTCATCACGACTTTTTCGCCGCGCTGGCGGGCTTGCGCCACCGCTTTTTTCAGTTGTTGCTCATCCATCACGCCGAAACCTGTTTCAGCACGACCACGGATAGCATTTTCCAGCTCAATTGGAGAAACTGTCGACGTCCCCAATTTACCGACCACCACGCCAGCAGCGGCATTCGCCAGGAAGCAAGATTCTTCAAGTGTATTTCCCGCCGCCAATGCAGCAGCCAACACCCCAATAACCGTGTCACCGGCACCGGTCACATCAAATACTTCTTGTGCTTGAGTCGGCAAATGTAATGGCGGTTTGCCCGGCTGTAGCAAGGTCATCCCTTGCTCAGAGCGGGTGACCAGTAAAGCTGAAAGCTCAAAATCGGCCACCAGCTTCATACCCCGGCTCACCAATTCTTCTTCATTTTTGCAATGACCGACCACCGCTTCAAACTCGGACAAATTAGGTGTCAGCAAGGTTGCGCCGCGATAACGTTCGAAATCGCTGCCTTTAGGATCGATAAGCACCGGAACTTTGGCTTTTCGCGCCAGTTGGATCATCGCCTGCACACTGTTCAGTGCGCCTTTGGCATAGTCGGACAGCACCAGAGCGCCAATCTGTGGTAGCGCTTGTTGAATGCGCTCAAAGATAGGTTGAGGGTCAACACCATCAAAACCTTCTTCGAAATCCAGGCGAATGAGCTGCTGATTACGGGAAAGTACCCGCAATTTGGTGATAGTCGGGTGAGTGGGCACCGAAACAAAATCACAACGCACCTGCACTTCATTGAGCTTGCTGGTCAGTGCGCGCGCGGCATCATCAATCCCGGTCAACCCCACTAATCGGGAGATAGCGCCAAGGGAGGCGATGTTCATCGCGACGTTCGCGGCACCACCAGGGCGTTCTTCGATGGTATCAACTTTGACCACCGGCACCGGTGCTTCGGGTGAAATCCGGCTGGTTGGGCCATACCAATAACGGTCTAACATGACATCACCAACGACTAAAACACCGGCGCGGTGAAAATCAGGCAGCGTGACTTTCATACGTTAGCCCCCCAAGGTGAGCTGTTATTAACCCCGAAAACACACATCCCTTCGCTCCAATTTTGTGTTTATCATATGGTGCCGGATAATATCACAGACACCTTGCATACTATTAATAACTGGAATCTACGCTAATAACTGGAGTCTATGCGCCTGTCGGCGCGGCAACCAACCATTTACGCCAGCTGGCGGCCACCTGTGCTCTTTCTGCGCTAAAGCTATCTGCGGAGACTTTGCTTGATTGCTCCTGCAAGGCCAGATGATGAATCTCATCACGCATGGTGACATAAGCGCGAGTCAATGCCGCAGCTTCCGCCTCCGGCATAATGTCGTAATTGGCCATTAACTCGAAAATTCGCACATTATCAGACCAGCGGGTCAAACGCGGCTCACTGGCGGCATAGCGCAACACCAAATATTGCGCAATAAATTCAATATCGGTGATCCCGCCCTCATCGGCTTTGATATCAAAGATATCGCGCTGTTTACTGCCCAAATGATTGCGCATCTTCTCACGCATTTCGCGCACTTCTTGCTGTAATTGCGGGTCTTCGCGATGGCGGCAAAGGATATGTTGGCGAATAGCATCAAACTCTTGGTGCAACTCAGGGTCACCATAGACAATGCGGGCGCGCACCAGCGCTTGATGCTCCCACGTCCAAGCTTCATTTTGCTGGTAATCAGCGAAAGCCGCGACCGTGCTCACCAGCATACCCGCTTCCCCGGATGGCCTTAGCCGCGCATCAACTTCATACAAAATCCCTGATGAGGTGCGAGTGCTGAATAAATGCATTACGCGCTGGGCTAGACGCAAATAGAATTGGCGGCCATCAATGCTGCGCTCGCCGTCGGTCATCACGTCCAGCGGGCAATCGAGCAGGAATACCAGATCCAAATCTGAGCTGTAACCTAGCTCCCAGCCCCCCAATTTGCCATAACCAATCACGGCGAAACCACGGCCCTCGCGCTGCTGCAAATGGCTGGGTTGACCATAACGCGCCACCATCTGCCCCCAAGCTTGCTGGATAACCGCATCAATAATGGCCTCCGCCAGATAAGTTAAGTGATCACTCACTTTCATTACCGGCAGCGCCTCGGTGATATCTCCGGCGGCGATACGCAATTGTTGAGCCTGTTTAAACTGGCGTAATGCCTCCAGTTGTTGCTCTTCATCATCAGGTGGTACCCGCAACAAATATTGACGTAATTCATCACGATAAGCGCTGGGTTCCAACGGCTGATAGAGAGATTGGGGATCGAGCAATTCATCCAATAACAGCGGGTAGCGAGCTAACTGGCTGGCGACCATCGGGGAGGCAGAACATAAGCGAATAACATGTTTTAGTGCCGCGTGATATTCAACCAGCAATTCCAGATAGGTGGTGCGGGTCACGATACTCAGCAACAATTGAATCAGGCGGCTGAGGGCAACATTAGCATCGGGACGTGGGCAGACTTCAGCGAACAGACGCGGCATCAATTGATCCAGCACCTCACGGCCACGCGGGCCAATAGTGCGCTTATCAACATCATGGCGAAAATTATTAATAGTGGTCAACAATTGGCGGCGCGCCGCTTCATCTAAATGCGGTGTCAGAGGGGCTAAATCACTCTCTTCCAATGCATCCTGCCACAAACTTTTATACAAACCATGGCAAGGATCTTCGCCAATATCGGGAGTATCGTCGCCGATCAGGTCATCAAATACCAAGCGCACCGCTTGCATATTATGCTCTAACGCGGCGCTCATAGCAGCCCAATCCGTATAGCCCATACCGCAAGCTAATCGGGCCTGATTTAGCGCGTCACTGGGTAATGTTTGTGTTTGCTCATCACCAATAGCTTGTAACAGATTCTCTAAACGGCGCAAAAACAGATAGCTGCCACTGAGCGCAGCCACCTGTTGTTCCGGCAATAACCCTAGCTCTGCCACAGCTTGTAAGGTCGGCAGCAAAGCGCGCTGTTGCAGACGCGGTTCGCGGCCACCTCGAATCAACTGAAATACCTGGGTGATGAACTCGATTTCACGAATTCCACCCGCACCCAGTTTAATATTGTCTTTCAGACCGCGCCGGCGCACTTCACGAGCAATCATCCCTTTCATATTACGCAATGACTGAATCACACTGAAATCAATATAACGGCGGAAAACAAAGGGCCGTAGGGTTTGGCGCAGTTCCTTGCTGTAATGGTCTTCCGCACCGCCCATCAGGCGAGCCTTCACCATGGCGTAGCGCTCCCAATCGCGCCCTTGTTCTTGGTAATAATCCTCCAGTGCGGCAAAGCTCAGCACCAGTGGGCCGCTATCACCAAATGGCCGTAAACGCATGTCCACACGATAGACAAAACCGTCGATAGTTTGCTGGTCTAATGCCTTAATCAGCCGTTGGCCCAAGCGGGTAAAAAACTGGGCATTATCCAATTGCCGCCGCCCGCCATGGGTCTGGCCGTTTTCCGGGTAAGCAAAAATCAAATCGATATCCGACGAGAAATTCAGTTCACCGCCGCCTAATTTTCCCATGCCCAAAATCAGCAAGGGTTGCGGCACATTATCCGCATTACAGGGCGTGCCAAACTCGCGACAACACGCCTGATATAACCAATCGCGCGCAGCAACAATCACGGTTTCAGCCAGCCAACTGAGCTGTTGCAAAGTATCCGTCGTAGTGCTGGTTTCCAGTGCCTGAGACCAGGCAATGCGCACCATAACCCGGCGACGAAATAGCCGCAGCGCCGCTAATAGCGCGGTTTCGTCTTGCACCTCGGACAGTGCCTGACTGAGCCATTGTGGATAAAATTGCCACTCCTGCGGTTGTGGCGGCTGCTGATGCAGCTCATCCAGCCAATCAGGGTGAATCAGTAACATGTCACTGACAAAATCACTCAACGCCAATACTGCAATATCTTCTTCACGCAAGCTCGGCGGAGCCGGTAACTCATTAAAGCGCTGCTGTATATTCAGCGCCTGAATCTGTAATTCCGAAGGGAGTGGCAACATATAAAGATAAAACTCCTCAAACATCCGGCCAGCTGATCGTTGTCCAATTAACCAGCAGCTATCGATTAACTAGCAGCCCCATTCAACCAAAACGCGGGCTGGGACAACGCTTCCTTACGGGCGGTATCACGCCAGTGACCCTGCCGTTCCATAATCGCCAGTTGTAGACCAAACCAGCCATCAATGTATGGATGCCATTCATTTTGTGGATAGAAGCCAGAGAGTAATTGGAACGCCATGATCTGCCGGTTTAAACGCGGGAGTTGTGCCACATAGCCATCATCATCCAGATTATGACCAAAGGCCTCTTTCAAATCAGCGGCACTGCGGCTGAGCATGATGTCGCAGAAGCGTTTAAATGAGCCATTGAATTTAGCCAACGCTTTCTCATCCATAAATGGCCGCCAGCCAGATGTCACCAGCCATGATGTGAGCGCTAACTTACACTTCAGATAATCGGCGCTATAGCAGATGACCTCAGCTTCGGCATTTTTTGCCTCTAACTGGGGTTCTAGCGCTAACAATGAAGCGCGTAATTCGGTGCTGGCTTTACGTGGCACCAATCCGCCGAAAATAGCCAAGGTTTGCCGAACCATGCCTAAAGCTTCAATAATCATGGTCTTAGCTGCTGGTTCACCGCGCAACCATAGCTCTTCGTGGTATTGCCAGTGATCCAACGCCATTTCCAGCCCAGCAACCATACCTTGCTCGACGGTAGATTTCGGCGCGGGCTGCAAGACTAATAATGGGCGCAATTCACGCGGTGGCTGACCTTGAGACAAATGATTACTTTGTGCCAAATGATTACTTTGTGCCAAATGATAGCCGCGAGCCGCTTTACTCAAATTCCCCTGACGCAAACCGCCAATTTGTGCCAACTCAACCGCCAGTGCCAGTAAATCGGCCTGATTACCTTTTTTGAGTTCCAGCTCAATTTCGCTCAGTGGCTCTGACAACTCATTGGTACCATCGGCTGCTTTAGAAGAAATCGTACCTTGGTCAAGGGCAAGCTCTATCTCGCTCTCACCGTAAGTGATTACCCACTTCTCACGAGTAAAATCGGTACGGAACAAGGGCTGCAACTCGGCTTGTAGCGCGTCAACCACCCAACCTTCCGGCCAGATATCGGCAGGGAAACGCGCTAAATCTAACTTATCGTTATCAATATCAACGTTATATTCATTCCGTTGATGTAAACCGCCGACAACTTTACCGCCAGTTTTAACCGTCATTTCATAGCGGCCATCATAACCACGAATCCGTAAGCCAATATCATGTTGGCGCAGACGGTTATCCGCCGTTTCAAAATAGATATTCGTCAGAGTTTGCGGCGCAAAATGCTGGCTTTGCCAAGAGGTGATTCGCTCCGGTAAAGCGGCAATGGCCGCAGGAGTAGCAATAAATTTTAATTCTATTTCAACGGTCATAATTTCATTCACACCGGTATGTTGCGAGATTACGGGCATTATGCCTCTTTCGCCGTGATTTGCCTGTTTTACACCAATTTCTCTGCTTTAAAACAAAAAAACACGCACGCGGCAGCCCTGAGTCAAACTCTATTTTAACCTGTTTTCACAAGTCTATCCTAAGGCTTCATAAGACAAATTTTCAGCGCGGTTAAAATAAACAAAAAAAGAGCCCAAGCCGCACTGCCTATGAGAGTAAGATAGTTCTCATTCCGGTTTATGCGTTGCGTCGGCAAACTGAACACACTACTATCGTCCCATAAATTCACTCATAAATGACTCTCTAATGCAGAAATTACGCCTAATTTGCCTCACAGTGCTCAGTCTCAGTATTTCCCTGGGCGCTTACGCTGAAGAAAAACGCTACATCTCTGATGAGCTGGATACCTACGTTCATAGCGGCCCCGGTAACCAATACCGTATTGTTGGCACGCTAAAAGGTGGGGATGAAGTTACCCTGATAAGCGTTAATGACAGCACAAATTACGGCCAAATCCGCGACAGCAAAGGTAAAACCACCTGGATCCCACTGGATCAATTGAGCGAAACCCCCAGCTTGCGCGTCCGGGTTCCTGACCTTGAACAACAGGTCAAAACACTGACAGATAAACTGGCTAATATTGATAATAGCTGGAATCAGCGCACCGCAGAAATGCAACAAAAAGTGGCTGCCAGCGACAGTGTGATTTCCGAACTACAAAAAGAAAATGAGTCATTGAAAAACCAGTTAATCGTTGCTCAGAAGAAAGTCAGCGCCGTGAATCTGCAATTGGATGACAAGCAGCGCACCATTATTCTGCAATGGTTTATGTACGGCGGCGGTGTTGCCGGTATTGGCCTGCTGATTGGTTTAGTGCTGCCACATCTGATACCCAGCCGTAAAAAGAACAATCGCTGGATGAACTGATAGCCTTACCGGCGTCCAGAATGAACAATTAGGCTATCTGTCAGGGTAGCCTGTTTAATTGGTTTAAATCTCCCAACTATACTGAACTGACGACTGGTCATTTTAGCGACCAGATATAAAATCGTCTTTTGCACCTGCGCTACAACGTCAAGAACAAAGGGTAACCCACAGTCATTGGCATTGTAGCTAGGCGGCAAACGAATGAATCCCGATGAGCTTACACAAGTAAGTGATTCG
This sequence comes from Yersinia thracica, assembly GCF_902170565.1. Lineage (GTDB taxonomy): Bacteria > Pseudomonadota > Gammaproteobacteria > Enterobacterales > Enterobacteriaceae > Yersinia > Yersinia thracica. The sequence continues at coordinate 57,098 of NZ_CABHXX010000132.1, read as the reverse complement.
GGTAAAAGAGAGTGGCCAACAACGCTACAACGTCAAGAACAAAGGGTTAATATGAAGATCTATCTGGTCGGCGGTGCCGTACGCGACAGCCTATTAAATCTACCGGTCACCGAGCAGGATTGGGTGGTGGTGGGCGCTACGCCAGAACAGCTGCTGGCGCAGGGCTACCAGCAGGTCGGTAAAGATTTCCCGGTATTTCTTCACCCCGTCAGCCATGAAGAATATGCATTGGCCCGCACCGAACGTAAATCAGGCCAGGGCTATACCGGCTTCACTTGCTACGCCGCCCCCGATGTCACACTGGAAGAAGATTTACTGCGCCGCGATTTGACCATCAACGCCATTGCCCGCAGTAATGAGGGGGAATTATTTGATCCCTACAATGGCCGACAAGATTTAGAGAACCGCGTGTTACGCCATGTCTCTGATGCTTTTGGTGAAGATCCATTGCGTGTTTTGCGTGTCGCCCGTTTCGCCGCTCGTTTTGCCCACTTGGGCTTTACTGTAGCGCCAGAGACTCAATTCTTGATGGCCTCAATGGCCAAAAGTGGCGAACTTTCGGCTCTAACACCCGAACGAGTGTGGAAAGAGACTGAAAAAGCACTGAAAACTCAAAGCCCGCAGATCTATTTTCAGGTATTACGCGATTGCGGTGCACTGGCTGTGCTGTTCCCCGAAATTGAGCGCCTATTTGGTGTGCCTGCACCAGAAAAATGGCATCCGGAAATTGATACCGGCATCCACACTCTGATGACGCTAGCTATTGCCGCTCAACTCAGCCCTGAAGTTGACGTGCGCTTTGCTGCACTTTGCCATGATTTAGGTAAAGGACTGACACCGAAAGAGTTTTGGCCCCATCATCATGGACATGGCCCTGCGGGAGTCAAATTAGTCGAGCAGCTATGCCAGCGTTTACGGGTACCGAATCCAGTACGTGATTTAGCCAAACTAGTGGCGGAATACCATGATCTCATTCATACAGTGAATAAGCTCCGCCCTGAAACTCTGCTTAAACTGTTCGATGCTATTGATGTCTGGCGCAAACCAGAGCGCCTTGAGCAGATGATAATGACCAGCGAGGCCGATGCCCGGGGTCGCACCGGATTTGAAGAAAACCCTTATCCGCAGGGCGATTACTTACGCGCGGCATACCATATTGCCAACGGAGTGTCGGTGCAAGAAGTGGTCGCCAGTGGGCTGCAAGGTTTGGCTATTCGAGATGAACTGAAACGCCGTCGCCAACAAGCCTTAGCCCAATGGAAACAAACTCAAGAAGTGATTTCACCCTAAATCATTACCTCGCTATAAAAACAAAAAGCCCTGATTATTCAGGGCGTTTTATATTCCGCAACCACAATACCGTTACATAAAGACCCAGTACACCGCTCCCGCGACAATAAAGCGATAAATCGCAAAAGGCACGAAAGAGATACGCTTAATCAGTGACAGGAAGGTTTTGATAGCAATCAGTGCGACGATAAATGCAGTAATAAACCCGACGGCAAACATCGGCAAATCGCCCCAGCTCAGGAAATGTAGACTTTTATACAAATCTAAAGCGCTGGCCCCAAGCATCATTGGGACGGCCAAAATAAAGGAAAATTCAGAGGCCGCATAGCGGTTCACACCGACCAACATCCCACCTGAAATTGTTGCACCGGATCGCGAGAAACCCGGCCATAATGCCAAACACTGGCAGCAACCAATCGCAAAGGCTTGGCGATAGGTAATATCATCCAGCCCAATGGCCTTAGGATTTTTAGGTTTAAACCACTCTGCTGCCAGTAAGAGCAAGCCGCCAGCGACCAAGGCGTACATGACACTTTGCGGATTAAATAACGATTTAATGACGTCGTGGAAAGCCAACCCCAAACCGACCGCAGGGATCATTGCCAGTAAAATATGGCCCAATGTCAGGTGCCCGCTGGTTTTACCCTCATGAGGCACTTTGCCAAAATGGATACCAATAAGCCCGAATAAGCGCCGCCAGAACACCACCACCACAGCCAAAATCGACCCTAACTGAATAATGACTTCAAAGGTTTTTGCTTTGTCGCCGGTAAAGCCCAATAGCTCACCGACAATAATCATATGCCCAGTAGATGAAACCGGCAGGAACTCAGTCAGCCCTTCAACCACGCCCAAAACAAAAGCTACAAACAGCGAATACATATCCGTCATCTACGATACCCAATGCCCTGTAATATACCCGTCATACTTCAAGCTGCATGTGCGTTGGCTGCCCTCGCTACTCGGCCCGTCCATGGGCCTCGCCTCTGCGAGGCCGCTGCCAGCAGCGTTCAAATCTGCTCCCGGCAGATTTGTCACTCCAGTCAGTTGCCGACTTCCCGCACTTGAATTATTTAGGCTATAGAAATCCACAAAAAAACGGCAATGTGAAAAATTATATTGGCCGTTAACAAAATCATGCCGTTCAATTTCAGCATGTAAAAATATCACGTTAATCAATAATTCAGGCCACATTATCTATACTGCGTTACATTTTTATGTCGTGGTGTAATAAAAATCAGTGAGGCCGCTGAGCGCGCTCAATCACCACGCCGACATTGCGCGCTTGAGCGACCGCCCCCGGTTTACTCACCTTAATCCGCACCCAAGGTGACTTAAACTGCTGTAACAATAGCTCGGCAATCTCTTCAGCGACCCGCTCGACCAGCGCAAAACGCTGAGATTCTACGTGTTTGATAACGGCATCACTAATATCTGCATAGCTCAGGCAATCATTTACATCATCGCTAGCGGCGGCTTTACGATTATCCCAGCCCATTTCGATATCGAACACCAGCTTCTGCTGAATTGTCTGCTCCCAGTCATAAACACCGATGGTGGTTATGACACTGAGTTCCTCAATAAATACGATGTCCATCACGTCATTCTCTGTTTTTATGCCCGCCGGATACCACTTCCAGCCGAATATGCGTATTATCCACTGATGTTGCGATTAAAACGACCATTATTCAACAGGGCGGTGTTATGAGTGCTATCGCGCTTGGCATGATTATCTTCGCGTATTTGTGTGGCTCTATTTCCAGCGCTGTTCTGGTGTGCCGGGTTGCCAAGCTACCAGATCCGCGTGAGCATGGTTCCGGCAATCCCGGTGCCACTAACGTGCTGCGCATCGGTGGCCGCACCGCCGCCGCCACAGTATTGATTTTCGATGTGCTGAAAGGCATGTTGCCAGTTTGGATAGCTTATCTGCTGCACGTTTCGCCACTGTATCTGGGTCTTACCGCTATTGCAGCCTGTCTTGGCCACATTTATCCGGTATTTTTCCACTTTAAAGGTGGCAAAGGCGTCGCCACTGCATTTGGTGCCATCGCCCCCATTGGCTGGGATTTGACTGGCTTGATGGCCGGCACTTGGCTGCTGACGGTTTTACTGAGCGGCTATTCATCTTTAGGCGCGATTATCAGCGCCCTGATTGCCCCCTTTTACGTCTGGTGGTTCAAACCACAATTCACCTTTCCTGTCGCCATGCTTTCGTGCCTGATTCTGATGCGCCACCACGATAATATTCAGCGTTTATGGCGCGGCAAAGAAAGTAAAGTTTGGGATAAGCTCAGAAAGAAAAAGCAGAAAACGCCCGCCGAAGAAGCCGCAGAATTAGAAGAGAAAGAAGAGAAAGAAGATTAGTTTTACCCAATTACCTCGCCATCCCACCGAACCCAGAATGACTGAGCGGGAGCGAGGCAAGGCGCAAAGGAATGAAAAAACGGAGTGGACTCTCGTCCATGAGTATTTTGAATGACTGCGGCAACACAGCCGCAGCCCCGAACAGCCATTCGATATCTAGCACTCAGAATGACGCGGCAACACAGCCGCAGCCCCACTCAGACTTTCGGTAATTCAGAAAGAGGCCAGCGCGGCCTGACCGACACACTCAACTCACTATTCACACCGCTTTTCAGCCTAATCAACCCAGCATAGGCGATCATCGCGCCATTATCGGTGCAAAACTCTGGCCGGGCGTAAAACACTTCACCGCCACGCTTTTGCATCATTTCAGCCAATTTACTGCGTAAAGTGCGGTTAGCACTCACTCCGCCAGCAATCACTAAGCGTTTAAAACCCGTTTGATCCAGAGCGCGTTTGGATTTGATAGCCAGTGTATCAACCACGGCATCTTCAAAAGCTCGCGCAATATCGGCACGAGTTTGGTCATCATCGCCATTAGAACGAATGGTGTTCGCAGCAAAAGTTTTCAGGCCGGAAAAACTAAAATCCAGTCCAGGGCGGTCAGTCATTGGCCGCGGGAAAGTGAAGCGCCCCGCAGTGCCAAGCTGGGCCATACGCGACAACATTGGCCCGCCGGGATAATCCAGACCTAGTAATTTAGCTGTTTTATCAAAGGCTTCGCCTGCCGCATCATCGACAGATTCGCCCAACAACAGATATTCACCAATGCCGGTCACACTGATTAATTGCGTGTGACCTCCGGAGACAAGTAACGCGACAAATGGGAATTCCGGTGCATTATCTTCGAGCATCGGTGCTAATAAGTGGCCTTCCATATGATGAACAGGCACGGCGGGAACGCCCCAGGCAAAAGCTAATGCCCGGCCTATAGTGGCACCGACCAACAATGCACCGACCAACCCTGGGCCTGCCGTATACGCCACGCCGTCAATGTCTTGGGCGCTCAAATTGGCTTCTTTCAATGCGGCCTGAATCAATGGCACTGTTTTGCGCACATGATCACGGGAAGCCAACTCAGGGACAACGCCGCCATAATCAGCATGCAATTTAACCTGACTGTACAATTGGTTAGCTAACAGACCGGTTTCTTCGTCATACACTGCAATTCCGGTTTCATCGCAGGAAGTTTCTATACCCAAAACTCGCATTACATTTCCCATCATTCACGTGCGGCCGATAGTTTAGCATAACCCTGTCGCCCGTCATGATTTCTGATCCTAAATTGAACGGAAAAACGGCATTTTGGCGCGTTGATATCATGAATGTTGTTGATAGTTGTCACATTTGAAAATAATGTTGATAAATTCGATAAATGGCCCTGTTTAGTATATAATCAGCGGCCGTCGCACCCTTGGCACCAACTTTCTTGTAAAGAACGGGGGCGACATCACAGGGGCGTGCCTGTTTCAATTTGCTGTGGTGCTTTACAAAGCAGCATCCATTGAAGTAAAATTCCGCACCATTTTGAGAAGGCTGGCGATTGGCCAGCAGCAAACCGATTTCTATTGAGGTGAGAGGCACATGCCGGTAATTAAAGTACGTGAAAACGAGCCATTCGACGTAGCTCTTCGTCGTTTCAAACGCTCTTGTGAAAAAGCGGGTGTTTTAGCTGAAGTTCGTCGTCGTGAATTCTATGAAAAACCGACTACCGAACGTAAACGCGCTAAAGCTTCTGCTGTAAAACGTCACGCGAAGAAATTGGCTCGCGAAAACGCACGCCGCACTCGTCTGTATTAATTCTTCGGGGGTAACCCCATCGCGTAGTTTTTTTATGTTCTAAGAACGCGCAGATCGAGTAGTTGCATACGAAGGCCGTGCCTTCCGAAAGGAATGCGCGGCTTGTTCTCGTTTATGGACTGACCGAATAGGGGCTTATGGCCGGACGAATTCCACGTGTATTTATCAATGACTTGCTGGCTCGCACCGACATCGTCGATCTTATCGATGCTCGGGTAAAGTTGAAGAAACAAGGCAAAAATTATCATGCGTGCTGTCCGTTCCATCATGAGAAAACACCCTCATTCACCGTTAACGGCGAAAAGCAGTTTTATCACTGTTTCGGCTGTGGTGCGCATGGTAATGCTGTTGATTTCTTGATGAATTACGACAGACTGGAGTTTGTCGAAAGTATCGAAGAATTAGCCACTATGTATGGGCTGGAAGTGCCTTACGAGGCAGGAACTGGCACCACCCAGATTGAACGTCATCAACGACAAAGTCTTTATCAACTGATGGAAAGCCTGAGCGCCTTCTATCAACAGTCACTCAAGGGCCAAACCGCCAATCAGGCACGCGAATACCTTAAACGTCGCGGTTTGAGTGAAGAAATTATCCAACATTTCGCTATCGGTTTTGCTCCCCCTGGTTGGGACAATGCTTTAAAACGTTTTGGCCGCGATGGTGAAAGCCGTACCGCGCTGAACGATGCCGGAATGCTGGTGACTAATGATACAGGGCGGACTTACGATCGTTTTCGTGAGCGCGTCATGTTCCCTATCCGCGATAAACGCGGGCGGGTAATCGCCTTTGGTGGGCGAATTCTGGGTGATGGAGTGCCGAAATACCTCAACTCCCCGGAAACAGAAATTTTTCATAAGGGCCGCCAGTTATACGGCTTGTATGAAGCGCAGGTGAACCATCCTAACCCAACACGGTTACTCGTGGTTGAGGGTTATATGGATGTGGTGGCGCTGGCGCAATTTGGTATTGATTATGCCGTTGCCTCACTGGGCACAGCGACTACCGCGGAACATATTCAATTATTATTCCGCGCTACAGATAACGTAATTTGTTGTTATGACGGCGATCGTGCAGGTAGAGATGCGGCCTGGCGTGCATTAGAAACAGCGCTGCCCTATCTAAATGATGGGCGTCAGCTACGCTTTATGTTTTTGCCTGATGGTGAGGACCCAGATACTCTGGTGCGAAAAGAAGGGAAAGATGCATTCGAACAGCGGATGGAGGAGGCGCAGCCACTCTCAACTTTCTTGTTTGAAACATTGATGCCACAAGTGGATTTGAGCAGCCCAGACGGGCGAGCCAAATTAAGCACTCTAGCGCTTCCTTTAATTCGTCAAGTACCTGGCGAAGCACTATGGCTTTATCTGCGTGATCAGCTGGGTCAAAAAATAGGCATTATCGACGAAGGTAACTTAGATAAGCTAATGCCTCGTCAGGCCAGAAATACAAATAGCTATCAGCCGCCCCAGCTAAAACGCACAACCATGCGTATACTTATAGGGCTACTGGTTCAAAATCCGCAACTCGCAACACTCATCCCATCATTACAGGGCGTAGTGCAAGCTAAGTTAGCGGGTTTGCCGTTATTTATAGAATTGGTTGAAACCTGTTTGGCTCAACCAGGGCTGACAACCGGGCAGTTATTAGAACTGTATCGTGATAATAAATTCAGCCAACAGCTTGAAACTCTCGCAACATGGAACCACATGATTGTTGAGGATATGGTTGAACAGACTTTTGTCGACACGCTAACCAGCCTGTATGACTCCATATTGGAGCAACGTCAGGAAACACTCATAGCGCGTGATCGTACACATGGATTAAACGCCGAAGAACGTAAAGAACTTTGGTCTTTGAATCTGGCGTTAGCCAGAAAAAAATGAATCACCTAACGGCTTAATTGCCGATAAATGTGGGGGAAAATCCCCACAATATGCCGTCATAGCGGGCCACGGCGACAAAAAAAAGCCCCAAATGCTATTGTTGGCGGTTTCGCCGACCGACACCAACCCAAATACTCTGAAGTGTGGATACCGTCTTATGGAGCAAAACCCGCAGTCACAGCTGAAGCTACTTGTCACCCGTGGTAAGGAGCAAGGCTATCTGACCTATGCTGAGGTCAATGACCATCTGCCGGAAGATATCGTCGATTCCGATCAGATCGAAGACATCATCCAGATGATTAATGACATGGGCATACAGGTGCTGGAAGAAGCCCCTGATGCCGATGATTTAATGCTGGCCGAGAACACCACTGATACCGACGATGACGCGGCTGAAGCTGCTGCACAGGTGTTGTCCAGTGTTGAATCCGAAATCGGGCGTACTACCGACCCGGTGCGTATGTACATGCGCGAAATGGGTACCGTTGAACTATTGACGCGTGAAGGCGAGATTGATATCGCCAAACGTATTGAAGACGGTATCAATCAGGTGCAGTGTTCTGTTGCTGAATACCCTGAAGCGATTACTTACCTGTTGGAACAATATGATCGCGTCGAAGCGGGTGAAGCCCGTTTATCCGACCTAATCAACGGTTTTGTCGATCCCAATGCTGAAGAAGATATTGCGCCGACGGCGACTCACGTTGGTTCTGAATTATCCACTGAAGAGAGGGATGACGACGACGACAAAGAAGATGAAGACGAAGAAGAAGAAGACGACAACAGCATCGATCCAGAGCTGGCACGCCAGAAATTCAGCGAATTGCGTGAACAGTATGAAAACACACGCATGGCAATCAAGAAAAATGGCCGTAGCCACGCCAGTGCTGCTGCCGAGATTCTGAATCTTTCTGAAGTGTTCAAACAGTTCCGCCTGGTACCGAAGCAATTCGACTACCTGGTCAACAACATGCGTGCCATGATGGACCGCGTTCGTACTCAAGAACGTATCATCATGAAACTGTGTGTTGAACAGTGCAAAATGCCGAAGAAAAACTTCGTTACCCTGTTTGCCAGCAATGAAACCAGTGATACCTGGTTTGCAGCAGCAGTGGCTATGGGCAAACCATGGTCTGAAAAACTGAAAGATGTTTCGGACGATGTCCAACGTAGCTTGCAGAAATTACGTCAGATCGAAGAAGAGACCGGCCTGACTATTGAGCAAGTGAAAGATATCAACCGCCGTATGTCTATCGGTGAAGCGAAAGCACGTCGCGCCAAGAAAGAAATGGTCGAGGCTAACCTGCGTCTGGTTATCTCTATTGCGAAAAAATACACCAACCGTGGCCTGCAATTCCTTGATTTAATTCAGGAAGGTAACATCGGTTTGATGAAAGCAGTAGATAAATTCGAATACCGTCGTGGTTATAAGTTCTCAACTTATGCGACTTGGTGGATTCGTCAGGCGATCACCCGCTCTATCGCGGACCAGGCGCGTACCATCCGTATTCCGGTGCATATGATTGAGACTATTAACAAACTCAACCGTATTTCGCGCCAGATGCTGCAAGAGATGGGCCGAGAGCCAACACCGGAAGAGCTGGCTGAACGCATGCTGATGCCGGAAGACAAGATCCGCAAAGTGTTGAAGATTGCGAAAGAGCCAATCTCAATGGAAACTCCAATCGGTGATGATGAAGATTCACATCTGGGTGATTTCATTGAAGATACCACTCTGGAGCTGCCGCTGGACTCTGCAACCTCTGAGAGTCTCCGCTCTGCCACTCACGACGTGTTAGCGGGCCTGACCGCGCGTGAAGCGAAAGTTCTGCGTATGCGTTTCGGTATCGATATGAACACTGACCACACTCTGGAAGAAGTGGGTAAACAGTTCGACGTCACCCGTGAACGTATCCGTCAGATCGAAGCTAAGGCGCTGCGTAAACTGCGTCACCCAAGCCGCTCTGAAGTGCTGCGCAGCTTCCTGGACGATTAATCGTCGGTTGCAGTGACAAGCACACAAAAAACCCCGGCATGCCGGGGTTTTTTTAGTTTAAAATTCAGACTATCAAGCTCATTTCGGCGCACCATTCTCTGCTCTGTCCGTAAAAAACCTTAAATTTGCGCAGAAAACACCCATCTAACTCTTCAGCTCTAGACCGCAGGATAAAAACTACCGTATAATCAGCGCCCAAGTCTGGCCCCTTAGCTCAGTTGGTTAGAGCACGCGACTCATAATCGCTTGGTCACTGGTTCAAGTCCAGTAGGGGCCACCAAATTCTAGCTTTAAAATCAGCACATTAAGCCAACTTTCGAGTTGGCTTTTTTGTTGATTGAAATGGCAATGGCGATAGAATGGCGATGCAGGTAGCCAATGGTCGAACGCTTTAAAGTGAAAAGTTGAAGAATCGGAAATCGTGGTGAATTTAGAAAGTTATCAATATACACAAGGCTAAAACCTACAGGAGGGCTTTGACGCGACTAAAGCAGGATAATCATGCTAAGGGGCATTGGAGTATCGCTGGCCTGCCTGACATGATTTATTGACTATACAAGCCAGAACGTCACAGCCAGAACGGCAATAGCGAAGATAACTGTAGAACCCCAAGCATAATCGGGCCAGTATGACACTGCCAGCATGCCAAAAATAATGATAAAAATAACTGGCACATAGGCAGTAAAAAAATATCGGAGCTGCCTTCCTAACCAATCTTTGAAGAACTTTTTCATTAACGAATCATTCTCATGATTGCTAAGGCTACTTCGCTATCCGTTGCCATTAATGGTCTAATAACATGGTCATTTCTGCTTATGACAGGCTCTATAAGAAAATATAACATTTCCAGTTTCAGACTATATAACGCAAAATAATAAGGCATGTTTCGCATTTTCAGTCGTTGGGCGGCACTGGCAGCTTGTTGTACATGCCCATACAATCCCGTAGCAGTTACTGCAATGGCAGAAATCTTATTCAGCTTGTTGTCTATTGATATCTTCATACTCACGCTGTAATAGACTGATGAAGTTATAGCGCTGCTGAATGCCTGATTACTCATTGATGTGGAAGCAATATCAGCCCCCATTTTACTGAGCAATCTTTGGATTTTGGGAATGCGCTCTTCTTTAACACCTTTTAAAAACTGGTCTATATAGATAGCGACCATTTCACGAATGATATCATTATGCTTTAACAACTGGACCAGAGCTTCCATGAAACGAATGTCTTCTTGCTTCTGACTGGCGCATACATCTTGATAATTTGAGGTAAAACACGATGCGTAAAAGCTCAGTCGGGTTATCCCCATATCTAAAAGTTTCGCCTGCTCCAAAACCTGTTTTTTAACTCCTTGCAATGCCTGCTCAAGCCGTAGAGCAAAAATATTGTCGGCTTGCATTTTACTAATGATTATTGAGTTATACATATCCCTCTTCCCTTTATTATAAGCAGTTCTATCAAAAATAGACTGATATGAAAATAGTCTCTTTACTGCTTATATTCCCTTTGTCTGTTGGTCTATTTATATCATTTTTACTGTATAAAGTCTGTACTACGAATATTAAGCCAACTCTCGAGCTGGCCTTTTTACTAGTTAAAATGTCGCTGGGTATTCTAGTGATCGGTTAATCGAGGTGAAAAAACTGCTTTCGCAGGCTTCGTTTAAACTGTGTCACTCAGGGCCACCAAATTTGAATGAGCGATTACGCTACCCAAGATAATAGTCACAAAAAAGAGGCGCCGCTTTCACTGGCACCTCAAACGTCAAAGAAGAATGATAGGATTTAAGGATATATTTTATATTTCTCGCGTAACTTCAGATAATTATCTAGGTCGGGCTGCCAGTGAGATTCCAGATAATTCACAGTCTCATCGACAGTCAATTTCTTCTCACCGGCTTCTTCCATTAACTTAACCAGATGACGTGTGCCCGTTAATTTTGCTAGCCAAAGAGGGCGAATTAAAAAATAATCATCCTGATAATCCAGGTAATTAGCCTCCATCTGTGGAGAAATAACCATCGAATAACCCGCTTCTTTAAATTTGAACCACCATTCAACAAAGTAACGTATTGTCGGCTTAAAGTCGGCTATATTGGCGGCAGCAAATTTTTCGCCGCACACTTCTTTACCCGCTTGCGGCCACCCGGTTTTCTGCTGGTTAATATCGACGTGATAACAGGTGTTAATATAAAACCGCCGGGATGGGAAACCTAATTGCTCAAAGGGATGGGCGGAACCGCGTCCCATATTGACACTGGTTGCTTCAAATAATCCCAAAGAGGGATAAAGCTGAATCGCCAGATCACTGCGTAAATTTGGTGAGGGCCTTACTGGCAATGAATATGGTGAATCATGTGTATAATTTCCCATGGTGATAACAGTCAAATTCTCAGGTGGAAACTGATAAGCTTTAATACCAAATGCCTGCCAACTAGAATCATTGAAATGCGTTAACCAGCCCTCATTGATTATCATGCTGGCAAACTCCCCAGACGTCAGCCCGTGCACCATCGGGATAGGATGCATGCCAATACCAGAAATATTCTCTTCTTCAAGAATAGGCCCATAGACATGATTTCCGAGCGGGTTCGGCCGGTCAAATACCATAAATTGTTTATGATACTTTTGCAGACTTTCCAACATATGATGCATAGAAATGGTATAGGTAAAATAGCGGATACCTACATCCTGTAAATCATAAATAACGATATCAACATCAGATAATTGCGCTTCAGTAGGATGTGCTCGCACGCGCCCGTCTTTATCCCTCCCATATAGAGAAATAATGGGAAGGCCGCTCTGTTTATCAATGTGATTATCATCCCCTAATCCGGCATCTGCATTCCCACGAATACCGTGCTCAACGGAGAATAACTTTTTTACGGTAAAATGGAATTTATCTTGCTCAGATAACAATTTGTCGATGGTATGACGCCCTTCCTTGTTAATCGAGCTTTGATTGACCATTAAACCCACTCGTTTATTTTTTAACAGTGGCCCATAAATATTTTCCCGATCAACACCTAAAATAATTTCTTGGGTAGCGCTAGCATAGCCAGTGCTGATAATAAATAATGAACATAGACATAGTAATATTTTCAGGAAATACCTCATCCTTTGTCTCTCACAATGAATAAATTAATGTTCTGATATATATTATCAATATCAGAAATTATGTCTTAGCTCCACAGCCCAAAACCAAAAATTGTTACTGGTTTTGTTGCTATTCGTCCAGGTTTTCTCTGGACGATAATAGGTATCGGCAAATATTGATGTTTGCTTCGTCACTGGATAAAGCACCTGTAAACCATAGCGGCTACGATTCTTTTCTTTATACACCGTTTCATGATTATTCGAATCACGGAAACTCTGTGTACCTTTAACCAGAGCCAGACGCGTATAAGGCATAAACAGAAGACCATTATCAAACTTATGACGATAAATGCCCCATAAGAAATGCTCTTTGTTATAAAGCGTATTGACCAATTGCTCATCAATGTACAAATAGTTTAACCAGAGTGAGTTTTTCTGATTAAAGGTGATATTTGCGCCGACAAAATGCTCATTTATTTGGCTCCAATCTCGTTTGTATACCCCATATTTTCCTTTGGCACGAGCATAGTCCAATTTACGGTCAATCAGGCGGAATGAGAAGCTGGCATTAAAACTTAGATTCTCAGAATATTTATAATACGCCTGCGGACGGATCCAAATTTCATGCCGCTCTTCACCTTTACGAACATCCCCTTTGTATTCAAGGTCAGCTAATGCCGGATTATTTATTGAAGGATAATGCCAATTATCATTACGATAACCTAAACGCAATTTTGTATTACCGCTCTTACCATCATAGGTGAAAGGAAAAGTTCTGGTTACTCCTGCCTGCCAACGTGTACGATCATACTCGGGATTATTATCTAGATATGTTTTTAAAAACTGCACATCATATAACCACAATGAGTCATTTTGATAAATATAGGCTCCGACATAAGGCGAGGTTGCCATACTACCTTTAATAAATTTCCAACTTTTATCACTGTCTATTTCTTGCTCTGCACCTATATAAGTTTCGAAGTTCCAAGCTTTTTGTTTTAATTTATCCTGGGCCTCTCTTTTTTCCAGTTCTATTTGTTGTATTCGCTTATTTAATTTATGAATCTCTTGGTCATAGTCAGTTTCAAATTCATCGGCTAATGCAGGTATACACAGTGTTAGGGCGCTGAAAACCACAAATCCTTTTAAGATATTCATTTATACCTTCCGCTATTTTTATAACGTCGTTAGTCCATAACCACGTGGATAGAGTATCTGGCTATTATCAGGTGTTTTGATATCTACTGGTAATTTACCATGAGGTTCGGCCAGTACATCTAATTTCCCTTTTGGTCCCTGAAACAATGTTCTTAGTCCACTGCGAATATTAGTTTCCAAACTGTTTCGTACATTATTGGTCACATCGAACCCAGTGATACCATAAATAGCAATATTGGCCTTTACTCTGGACAAATAGGCAATATCGTAAGGATTACGGCTGGATATCACGACCAAAGGAATGTTAGCTTTATTCGCTTCATCTATAACCCGCTGCGCATTAATGGGATCAAGTTTAAGATTGTAAGTCGCAAGAATAATAAAGTTTTGATCTTTTATTTTCTTTGCTATTTCTTCAGCAGTTACATCGTTTTTATCCAACTTAATGACTTTACTGTTAACGGAAAAATTAACCTGAAATTCATTAGCAATATCATCAAGATGCTTAGTAATGAGTTTATTGCGTGGTTTCTCGTCAGAGAATACCATTATCTTATTTTGTGGCTTAACCTGATAAGGCAGAACATTATCATTCTTAATCAGTGTAATAGCCTGCTCAGAAATAAAATTCTCAATGTCCTTATGAGTTTTGGATGAGACGACCTTTTCTGCTATAGCAACATCATGAGGTTCCGAAGAAATACGCTTATTCAGTTTGGTGTAAATTACCCGCAGTGCTGCATTCTCAATACGTTGATTAAGCTCAGGATCTTTTGCAGCTTCGGTTTTTAAATAATCATAAAGTGCATTGAGTTTCTCAATACTGGCGCTGCTCTTAATTTCCATTGGCATTAAGATAATATCATTGCCAGCCATAATGGCCTGCTTGATAGACCAATGACTGTCAAAATTACTGGTAATCGCGCCCATATCCATAGCATCTGTTAGGATCAAGCCACCAAACTTGAGCTGATTGCGTAATATATCAGTTAGAATTGGCTTTGATAATGTCGCTGGAGTGCCCACTTTTTCCCCCTTGATATTTGTCAGCATTGAATTATCCAGGGCTGGCACGACGACATGGGCAGTCATAATGGCATCAGCCACTGGCATGACTTCGACAAAGGGTTTCAGTTCGACCTGCTGCCAGGCGGCTTTATCAATATTGACAGTCGGCAAGGCAAAATGCGTATCCGAAGTGACATTGCCATGGCCTGGGAAATGTTTGAGTGAGGTGAGTACATTGTATTTGTGGATACCACTGATATAACTACGAGCTAATTCTCCCACCAGAACCGGGTCATCTGAATAAGAACGTACGCCAATAACAGGGTTATTCTGGTTATTATTAACATCAACTACTGGACCAAAGTTAAAGTTAAAACCCAGGCTGGATAATTCATAACCATGTATACTTCCAGCCTGCTGAGCAAACTTGGATGATCCCGTCGCGCCTAATGCCATATTACCCGGCATTTCAGTACCGACTTGTAGACGGGTGACATAACCCCCTTCTTGATCGGTGCTAATAAATAGAGGGAGATTACTGCGTGCTTTCTGAAGATTATTAATTAATTTTACTGTTTGTGGCGTATCAATCAAATTTTCACGAAAAAGAATAATAGAACCTAAATGATAATCGCGAATCATATTACTGACAGTATCATTAATTTCAATAAATGCAGTTTTATCACTGTTATCAGTATGACTCCAAGAACGAATATCAACCATCAATATTTGCCCTAATTTCTCTTCAAAGCTCATTTTAGCAATGATTTTTTCAGTGGATAATTTAGGAGATAACCACATTTCTTTGAGTTGTGAGTCTGGAATAACCGCTGCATAGGTACAGGTGCTAAATAAGAGAATCGCACATATTGTTTTTTTCATTAACTCCTCCATTAGTTATGTTTGCCGAGCGATTTTACTTTTTAGCGCACATAATAAAGTGACAATTATCACAGTTGATTGATTCGACTTTTTACCTCAAGTAGAATAATAGCATTTATTTTCCTACAGTTCATTTCAGAAATACCACTATATAAGGCGATAAAGTCAGGAATAATTTTTCACCATCAGGAATATTTATTACAAAATTACTCTATTTATAATAATAAAATGGCCAATTGGGTACGTAGGATATTTCTGACGAGATAGGAAAATAACCATAACACTGGATAAGGAGAGAATTAAAATATATTACTTTAGTTCTCTCCTTACGTTTTATGAATTGAGAGACTGGTACATTAATCATCCAGATTATTTATTGTCATGCTCGCATTCAGAATCAAGGGTTTGGCCATTTCTTTTCGTTGCTGCATCAATGCCAGGAAGATGAGGTCTGTCAGTGTATTTTGGGCCGTTCGGGAAGAAATTGAAGAGCTGCGCCATTCATTTTCATCTGAAATACTTTCAAGGACATAATCTGCAATTTTAGCCAACGGAGATACTTTACTACCAGTAATGGCAATGACAGTTGCCCCCTGAGCTTTGGCGACTGTTGCTGCGATTTTCATGTCTTTTCTTCTGCCAGTAAAAGAAAGAACAATTTGCACATCTTTAGGTGTGAGAGTGAGTGCGGCGGCAATCTGTACATGGAGGTCGGCTTCAACCAGGGTCATTATGCCTATTTTCTGCAATTTATAGCTCAGATCTTTTGCTGTCAGCCCAGATCCCCAAATACCCACTATCTGTACTCGCTGAGCTGCATTAATGAGCGAGACTACTTGCTGAAAAACGGAGAAATTAATTTTCCGTGTTGTTTCCATAATCGATGCCGTCTTCTCATGTGCCAGCTTTTGCGCCATCACCATCAGTGAGTCTTCTGACGAAATAGAGTTGTGCAGAGCTTTATGTGGGTAAGATTTAAATAAATTATTCTTGCTTAATTCTTCACTGATGGCGATTTTTAGTGCTGGAAAGCCTTTCATGCCAATTTTCTGACTAAATTTCACAATGGCTGATTGGCTGACACCTGCATTTTCTGCGAATTGGGAGGAGGATATACTCAGTATGGATTCCGGGTTATCAAGAATATATTTCGCTATTTTTTGCTGATTTTCAGCCAATTCAGGTAGTAACCAAGTTATTTCATTTAAAATCGACATCAAAGGTTCCCGTTAAAGACGATAGATTATTCCAGCGCAAGCACCTTTTATGACTCAGGTGTAACTGCATAAAAGTAATGAAGATAATTTAGTTATTTGTTCTATTTTATCTGTACTTATTCCTCATAACCCCAGTAATTAGAATAGATTTTACCGTGATAATCATCACGTTTAATAAATAAATAATTCCTTAACATCGCCGATAATTTAAATAAAAGGAAGTCCCCATGAAGATTAATCTAAGCTCAATGGTTACGGAAAGCCGAAACCCCGCCAGTTCTCAAATTGATACGCTATCAACACTGGAGATACTCAAGGTTATCAATCATGAGGATAAAAAAGTGCCCTTCGCCGTGGAGGAAAAACTGCCCGAAATCGCCCAAGCGGTCTCTCTTATCGCAGAGGCTTTCGTGCATGGCGGCAGATTGATTTATTGTGGGGCGGGGACTTCTGGGCGATTGGGGATTTTGGATGCTAGTGAGTGCCCGCCAACTTACGGGACACCACGAGAAATGGTGGTTGGCCTGATTGCTGGCGGAAACACGGCCATTCTACAAGCGGTTGAAAATGCAGAAGATAGCCGTGAAATGGGTGAGCAAGACTTGCGTAATCTCAATTTTAATGCCCGCGATGTGTTAGTGGGAATTGCAGCCAGTGGCCGCACACCTTATGTGCTGGGGGCCATGGCCTATGCGCGGCGTGTAGGGGCTAGTGTAGTGGCCATTTCCTGTAATCAAAACAGCGAAATGGGGAACGCAGCAGATATCGCCATTGAGCCTTTGGTTGGCCCGGAAGTTGTCACCGGGTCATCACGAATGAAAGCCGGAACTGCACAAAAGTTAATTCTGAATATGCTGACGACCGGCGCGATGATCCGTAGTGGGAAAGTTTATAGCAACCTGATGGTGGATGTTGAGGCGACAAATGCCAAACTGGTGCAGCGCCAGGTCGATATTGTTGTTCAGGCGACGGAATGCTCCCCCGAGGATGCACAAGAGGCGCTCAATGAATGTAACCGCCATTGTAAAACAGCCATTATGATGATCCTGAGTGGTATGTCTGCGGAGGAAGCAGCCGGTATCCTCAACAAAAATAAGGGATTTATTCGCAAAGCGCTACAGGAGATTAAAGCATAACCATGGCGAAAATAACGGGCACCACGATAGATCAAATTTTACTCTTCATTGGTGGGCGTCAGAATATCATCGTCTGCGGAAACTGTATGACGAGGCTCCGTCTCACTTTAAAAGACCGTCAACTGATACAACATGAAAGCTTAAAAAAAATCCCCGGCGTCATGGGGGTGGTGAATGGCGATGACCAATTACAGATCATTCTTGGGCCGGGCAAAGCCCAAACAGCCAGCGAAATGATGAACAAGATACTGAGTTCTGAACCGCAGCAACCTACTGAAAATAATAATGATGTTGATTTGCAGGTGCTCGCCGGCCAGAAAAAGCAACAAATGAAAGCGAAACAACAAAGCGCGGTTCATAATTTTCTGACCAAATTCGCCACCATCTTTACCCCACTCATTCCGGGGTTTATTGCAGCGGGATTATTGCTGGGAATAGCGACCTTGCTCCAGCAAACACTGGCATTGGATGGCGTGATTCAATCTCCGTGGTTGGCAGCACTGATTGCCTACATGAAAGTATTCAGCATCGGTTTGTTTACTTTCCTGAGCATTCTGATTGGCTTTAATACACAGAAAGCCTTTGGCGGGACTGGGGTCAACGGCGCAATTATCGCTTCACTCTTTATTTTGCGCTATGTGCCGGAGGGCACTGTCGGCTACTACGGCGGCATGGACAACTTCTTTGGTCTGGCGATTGACCCTCGCGGCAATATCATCGGTGTCCTGCTGGCCTGTATGTTGGGTGCATGGATTGAGCGGCAAGTGCGCCGCTTCATCCCTGATAATCTGGATATGATCCTGACATCATCAATAACCTTGCTGATTACCGGTGCCATCACTTTTGTGGTCATTATGCCGCTGGGTGGCGAGCTGTTTAAGGGCATGTCCTGGTTATTTATGCATTTGAATGGTAACCCGTTCGGCACCGCAATTCTGGCAGGGTTATTCCTGATTGCAGTGGTGTTTGGTATCCACCAAGGGTTTGTTCCGGTTTATTTCGCCTTAATGGATGCGCAAGGATTTAACTCATTATTCCCGATTCTGGCCATGGCCGGTGCGGGCCAAGTGGGCGCGGCGCTGGCACTTTATGCCCGCTCGCCAAAAGGTTCGGTGCTGCGTACACAAATTAAAGGGGCCATTTTCCCGGGGTTATTGGGAATTGGTGAGCCGCTTATTTATGGTGTGACATTACCGCGCCTGAAGCCTTTTATTACTGCTTGTGTCGGCGGCGCGGTCGGCGGTTTCTTTATTGGTTTGGTTGCCTGGTTGGGGCTGCCGGTTGGCTTGAATACTGTATTTGGCCCATCAGGATTAGTCTCTATTCCGCTGATGACTTCAGCCCAAGGGATTTTTGCCGGGATGCTGGTTTATGTGGCCGGTCTACTGATCTCATATATTGCTGGCTTTATTCTGACATGGTTTTTCGGTCATAAAAATATTGATTTAAGCTAATTGCGATGATTGATTTGGCCCTGCACACCGCAGGGTCTCTATCCGTTATAAAAGCGAGCCGTTACAAAAGCGAGCCTTTATATAAGTTATATCCCAACTGTTGAGCTACCGACGCCACCATTTTTTGGCCGCGGACGCTATTCCCTACCGGGTCTAGGGGCGGCGAAAATGCGGCAATCCCCATGACACCCGGCACGACCGCCAAGATTCCGCCGCCAACACCACTTTTCCCCGGTAACCCCACGGTATAAGCCCAATCACCCGAGCTGCCATACATCCCTTCCATGGTCATTTCAGCCAAAATAAAGGGCATATTTGAGGCCGTCAGCACCTGTTTTTGGGTCACAGGATTTCTGCCGCCCGCCGCGAAAGTGGCTCCCATAGTTGCCAGTTCAATGGTACTAAATAAGGTAGAACACTGGCGGGTATAGACGTCACAAGCTTCCATCGGGTCGCAATACATGGCCTCGGCTGAATAAAGTAGCCAGGCAATAGCCCGATTGTGAAAATTGGTGGTTTGTTCTGAATGGTTAACTTCATCCGAAAGTGCAATTGGCGCACCCGCCAGTTGCTGTTGAATATCCAAAATACGCGCCCAGCGATCTTCTCGACTGCTGGCCTTAATGACACTCACTGTGGACATCGCCCCCGCATTAACCAGCGGTGACAATGGCTTACCATTATGCAGTTCCAACGCAATCACCGAGTTAAAAGGTAAACCGGTAGGATCTGCGCCTATTTTGTCCTGTACGGCTTGTGGGCCAATATCTTCTAGCGCCAAAGCAAGAGAACAGACTTTCGAAATAGACTCTAAAGCAAAGCGAAAATCAGCATCGCCTTGTGAAATAATATCGCCATCAACAGTGACAATAGCTAGCCCGGCAAGCTGACTGGGAACACTGGCCAGATAGGGAATATAGCTGGCATTCTCCCCACCAGCGAGTACGGAATATTGCGAATGGGCATCTTTAATAACTTGATTCAGGCGAGCCAGGTTAATAGTCATAGCATTGACTCCAACACTTTATATTATTGAGCAGGGGGCCACAGCCACCCTGCATACAGAGAGGAAGGACATTAACTTCTCGGCGTGCCCGTCACAGGAGTTTTAATTGCCGCCGCCGTGACATCATTAGTATGTATCGCCGAAGTACTCGGGATCCCCGGGTGACTATTTTCTGCTTGCCAGGTAAATGGTGCAAAATCACTATTTGCATCACGCCAATGAGGCTTGCGGACGATATAAATCAAGAATGGCAATGCGACAAAGAACAATGTAGAGGCGATCAGGATGCCGACATATTCTGTTGGGCTGCCCACGGAGATTTGGCTAGGGGGAATAAAGCTAAATACGAATGCTAGAATTGAGCCAATAAGCCCCGCGCCGCCAATGATCCACATACCCATCCCCCCACCGGGAATATGATATGGCCGAGGGCGATTCGGCTGACTGTAGCGCAGATAAATAGCCGAACTGAACATCAGCATATACATAATAAGGTACAAAATAACCGTCATCTGGCTCATTATCTGATATGCCGCCTGCACCGAAGGTAATACCACAAACAGTATCGCCAACAAAGAAACAAGCAGCGCTTGTAACAGTAGAATATGGGTCGCCATGCCATTCTTATTGGTATGCTGCCACCAGCGCGGCAAATAACCCGCTTTCGCCACCACCAATAAACCCGAGGACGGGCCGGCAACCCAAGTCACGACTCCTGCCAAGACCCCAATAGCCAACGCAAAAGCCACCACTGGCCCCAACCATTCCAAATGCGCCCACTTGAACATATCGTCGTAGGCCACCAACAGACTTTGCGTCAGGCTAATTTCAGATTGTGGAATAATAAAGGCAATTGCTAAAGTTCCTAATACGAAAATAAGCACCGTGCCCACAGCTGACAACATAATGGCTATGGGGTAATTTCTATTAGGGTTATCAACATCTTTAACATGAATGGCATTCATCTCCATACCGGCGTAGAACAAGAAAATACTGGCTGCCAGCACCACATTATCAAAGTTGGAAAAGTCAGGAACTACTTTATCCCAGGCTAAATCTATTTGTGGAGCTCCGCCGCCAATGAGGTAAGAGAAACCCAACACAATCAAAATAATCGCAGGAATAATAGTCCCAATAACACCGCCCCATTTTGAAACTTTCGCGAAGGTATCTACACCTTTAAAAGCAATAAAGGTCGCGAGCCAATAAATAAATAGCACTATTCCCAAGACAAAGAATTTATTGGCAGACAGGGCCTCGTCCCATCGTTGTTCAGGGCCGATAAAGGCCAGTGATACTGCGGCAAAGGTCAGTGCGGTAGGGAACCAGACTGTTACCTCAATCCACAACATAAACATGGCGAGAAAGGCTAACCGGGGACCAAATGCTTCGCCAACCCAGCGAAATACCCCCCCTTTCTCCGGCCAACCTGTGGCTAATTCCGCCGCCACCAGTGAGACAGGAATTAAGAAAAATACTGCGGCAAAGAGATAATAGAAAATTGAACTCAGGCCATATTCAGCTTCAGCGGGCAATCCCCGGAGGCTGACGACGGCGACAATATTCATAATTGCCAGTGTAGCAATACTCAGCTTTTTGACTGGGACAGGGGATTTACCTGTACCGGAAGTATTATTCGACATAATTTATCCACCTTATTCACCGGCATAACGCCGCCTTGATCTAGAGGTTAAAAATCAGAATAAAACCGCCATCCGGTTTATGTATGATTAAAACTATTCTGACTTGCCTCGCCCCCAAGGGATGGATGTTCACTTAGGTATTTCAGTGAAGATTTAAAATCGTCTAATAACAGCCCAGCGAAATCCATCTCGAATCCACGGCGGCACATAATACGCATGACCACGATATCCGACATCTTCCCACTCAAGGTAAATGCTGGGACTTGCCAGCCACGTAGCCTCAAACGCTCGGAAAGGTCATATAAGGTATATCCCGTTTTTGCCCCCTCTTTGATGCGGAAACAGATGGCAGGAATGCCCTCATCCGGGCCACCACTGCAATAGAATTCATAAGGCCCAAGTGGTGCAATTTCTTTGGCTAGGAATTCTGCCACCTGATAACAGGCGCTTTGTACCTTGGTATAACCTTCACGCCCTAAGCGTATGAATTCATAATATTGGGAAATAACTTGCCCTGCGGGGCGCGAGAAATTGATAGCAAAAGTGCCGACCTGACCGCCAAGATAATCGACATTAAATATAAGCTCTTCAGGTAAGGCTGCCGCATCACGCCAAATAACCCAACCGCATCCCAAAGGCGCCAATCCGAATTTATGCCCGGAAGTGCTGATTGATTTCACCCGCGGCAAGCGAAAATCCCACTCAATATCCGGCGCAACAAAGGGCGCTAAAAAGCCGCCACTCGCCGCATCGATATGCATATCAATATCAAGGCCGGTATCTTTTTGCAGCTTATCCAGTGCGTCATGTAGCGGTTTGGGGAATTCATAATTGCCGGTGTAAGTCACACCGAAAGTCGGCACAACACCAATAGTATTTTCGTCGCATGCCTCTATCATCCGCTGTGGGTCCATAAATAATTTCCCTGGGATCATAGGAATTTCGCGTATTTCGACCTCCCAATAACGAGCAAATTTATGCCAACAAACTTGTACCGGCCCACAGACAAAATTAGGTTTATTAGTGGGTTTACCTGCCGCTTCCCTTTTTTTGCGCCAGCGCCACTTCATCGCCATGCCACCCAGCATGCAAGCTTCTGAAGAACCAATGGTATTCGTCCCTACTCCTTGTTCGCCTTTTGGCGTAGGTGCATTCCACAAATCGGCCATCATGTTGACACAACGCATGTCTATTGCCGCCGATTGTGGATATTCCTCTTTATCAATCCAGTTTTTATTTATCGACAGGTCCATCAGCTTGTGAACATTATCGTCGTCCCACGTCTGGCAAAATGTTGCGAGATTCTGTCGCGCATTACCATCAAGAAATAGCTCGTCATTTATGATTTGAAAAGCAATATCCTCGCGCATTTCCTCTTTAGGAAACTTTTTATTTTCTGAAATATTACGAATTGCTTGAGAGCCAAAGCGAGAATCTAATAACGTAGAGCGATAATCATCCAGAGATTTTCTAGTCATTTCCTACCCCTATCCTAATTGAGACAAACGATCAATTAAAAGTCAGTGAAAT
The DNA here is from genome assembly GCF_902170565.1 of Yersinia thracica. GTDB lineage: Bacteria > Pseudomonadota > Gammaproteobacteria > Enterobacterales > Enterobacteriaceae > Yersinia > Yersinia thracica. The sequence continues at coordinate 33,633 of NZ_CABHXX010000132.1, read as the reverse complement.
CAAATAACTATAGAAATTAAGATTATTATTGATATATATTTGGTGGCGAAACAATACATCGTCCGAGCACTATTATGATTTCACATGCTTATAAAACGTTAGCACTGGAAAAAAAATGCGCCACTATAAATTTAAATATGTTTTTTAGAAAAAGGATACTTACATTATTATTTGTAGCCTATTTTCTATTTTTTAGAAAATTTATGAAAATTTGACAATCTATAAATTATGCCCTATTTCTCAGACACTATTAGAGGGTAATTCCATCATCCTTATTTTAGTGCTTAATCACTTTTTCTCGATGACAATCATTGGCATCCAAGATCTCACCTTGCTGTGAAGATACCGCCAGTTTACTGATAGGTTTCCCGCTCAAATTATCAACTAAAATAGAATGTTTTTCGCCCGCAGAAAATAGATGCTCCTCACCCCATTGCCGCAAGCTGACAATAATCGGAAATAATTGACGCCCCTTATCTGTCAGCACATATTCATGGTAAGCGCTGCCATCAGAGGCGGGAGCCACCCTCAAAATTCCGTGTTCTACTAAATCACGCAGACGGCCCGCCAAGATATTTTTCGCCAACCCAAGATTGTTGCGAAACTCACCAAAACGGCGAATTCCATCAAAAGCATCACGAATGATCATTAACGACCAGCGATCTCCCAAGATCTCAAGTGTTCTGGCAACAGGACATTCTTCTGCTGCTACCCGAGCTTCACGCATTTTGGACATTTTCTGACTCCGAATCATCGTGGGAAAAACTAGTTGCATATTAAAACCACCTCTGTTAAAAATCAATTAAGTGGTTTCAATTTGAAACCAGATAAACCATCAGGCAGCTTTATGTCCATCACCAAAGAAGCAGAAAAAAGCAGTATCCGGCACTTGCCAACAACCGAGTTTGCACCGCGCCTCACCTCAATCATGGTGCTGCTTTTTGCTATGGCATCGGCCTTGGCTGTTGCTAATGTCTATTTTGCTCAACCTCTGCTGGATATCATGGCGGCAGATCTCAACGCTAGCCCGTCGGCGATTGGTTTGGTGGTGACTCTGACACAGGCCGGTTATGCCCTGGGGCTGATATTTATTGTGCCGTTGGGTGATCTTTGGGATCGCCGGAAATTGATTATCGGGCAGTTATTGCTGTCTGCTATGGCATTGATTTTAGTTAGCCTTGCCCCCACTTTTTCACTGTTATTGATGGCACTGCTGATTATCGGCTTGATGGCCGTGGTGGTGCAGGTGTTCGTGGCTTTTGCGGCTGCACTGGCACCCGAGCAGCAAAGAGGCAAAGTCGTGGGTCAGGTCACCAGCGGTATTGTTCTGGGGATCCTACTGGCGCGCTTTATCTCAGGTACCATGGCCGATTTTGCGGGTTGGCGTTCTGTCTATTTTTGTTCTGCGGCAGTGATGTTATTGATGGCGGTTATGTTTTATCGCGTCATGCCGCACGCAGCTAAATCAGCGCCATCATCCTATCGGCAACTGCTGTTTTCACTGTGCGAGTTATTTATCAGTGAACGCGAACTGCGCATACGGGCCACTCTGGCATTGCTGATATTTATGGCTTTTAGTGTGTTATGGACGGCAATGGTGTTGCCGCTGAGCAGCCCGCCCTATGCTCTATCACATAGCCAGGTAGGGTTATTTGGGCTGGCAGGTATCGCGGGGGCATTAGCCGCAAGCCGCGCCGGGCAGTTGGCGGATCGGGGGCTGGGGCGGAAAACAACACAAATTGCTTTGGCGCTGCTGTTTTCCTGGCTACCAATTGCATTTTTGCCCCACTCACTCTGGTGGTTGGTTATCGGCGTGGTGATATTGGATTTTTCGGTGCAAGCAGTACATGTCACCAATCAGAGCATCATATTGGCGCTACGGCCTGATGCCCAAAGCCGTTTGGTCGCGGGTTATATGCTGTTCTACTCAATCGGCAGTGCCATCGGGGCTATAAGCACAACATGGGTATATTCACATGCTGGATGGTCAGGTGTCTGTCTTCTTGGTGCGATAATAAGTGCCGTGGCAATACTGTTTTTACATCTGACGTACAGGAAAGATTCCACAGTATAATCAATTGAATATCATAAATTTTATTTATGTATCTTTTGTTCGACCTATACTCATGATAGTTATCGATAAATGAGTTCAGACCTTACAGGAGTTATTGTTATGCTGAATATAGATCGGAAATACCTTATAAGCGTTGATGAAAAAACGTTAAAAAAACAGCAGCTTATTATGCGAATTATTGCTGTATTGCTGCTACTCGGCGGGATTTTTTGCCTAATGAATCCATTAGCTTCCGGGGCCGTTCTGAGCACTATCATCGGTATTCTACTGCTGCTTAGCGGGATTGCGATGATAGTTGGGATGATAGCCAACCGCACTCATAACCTTTGGCCGATGGTCACTGGTATATTGCTGGGTGTGGCATACATAGTGATGGGTTATGTATTCATTACCAATCCTACAGTGGGGATGATTAGTCTGGCGATAGTATTAGCGGTGCTGTTTGCTTTTGGTGGCATCATGCGGCTGATAACCGGCTATAGAACATGGGGGTTACCGGGTGCATGGCTGCAAATTCTACTGGGTATATTGGACCTAATCATTACCTATCTACTGGTCAGTGCCGGGCCGTTGATATCGATAACCATGGTCACCACTTTGGTCGGGATTGAGATGTTATTCAGCTCACTTGGCTGCTTTATGATCGCGAGTTTATATAAACGCTAATATTCACATTTATCCCTAAGCGGTATTGCGGACGGCGATACCGCTGACCAGAAAATATTTTCATGTTCTCGAAATCTTATTGATACTCGAATTAATTACCCCCAATAAATACAGGCAGGTTACCCAAATACGTTATTTGCCTGGTAGGTCTGGAGTTTATTACCATCCAATACCCCGTTTCAGTGGCTATCCAGGTTTGTAACCACTGAATAAAACGCGGTCATATTCATGACGGCTATCACAATCAGCACATTGTGATTTCCCAAGCTGCACTGCACCGTCTAAATTTGAATAAAAAATCTCATCCGACCACTTACTGAACTCAACCGTGGCGGAGAGAAATAACAATAATGGAGACTGCAATGTTAGCTTACCCTCACCTGCTCGCCCCCCTAAATCTTGGCTTTACCACCTTGAAAAATCGCGTATTAATGGGGTCGATGCATACCGGACTGGAAGAATTGCCCGATGGCCCACAGCGCCTGGCCGCGTTCTATGCTGAGCGGGCAGCGGGAGGGGTCGGTTTGATTGTCACTGGCGGCATTGCTCCCAATAAAAAGGGCGTGGTGTATCAGGGCGCATCGGTGCTAAATGACGCCACACAAGTGCCACACCATCAAATCGTGACGGATGCGGTGCATCTTGCCGGCGGTAAAATCGCGCTACAAATTCTACATGCTGGCCGTTATAGCTATCAAAAACAGCCAGTTGCCCCTTCAGCATTACAAGCTCCAATTAATCCTTTTGCGCCGCAAGCATTAAGTCACGACGAAGTGCTGCAAACCATTGCTGACTTCGCCAACTGCGCGCGATTAGCCAAACAGGCGGGTTATGACGGCGTCGAGGTCATGGGTTCTGAGGGGTATTTGATTAATCAATTTCTTACCGCCAGAACTAATCATCGCAATGATGAATGGGGCGGTGACTTTACGCGTCGAATGCGTTTTGCCGTTGAGATCGTGCGGGCAGTTCGAGAGGCGACCGGCCCTGATTTTATCTTAATTTACCGCCTTTCGATGCTGGATTTAGTCGAGGACGGCTCCAGTTGGGATGAAATTGAACAGTTGGCGCTGGCGGTCGAACAAGCCGGTGCCACCCTGATTAACACCGGCATTGGCTGGCATGAGGCCAGAATCCCCACTATCGCCACCATGGTGCCACGCGCCGGATTCAGTTGGGTGACCCGTAAGTTGATGGGGAAAGTGAACATTCCGCTGATCACCACCAACCGGATTAATGACCCCGCAGTGGCGGAGCAAGTGCTGACTGACGGCTGTGCAGATATGGTGTCAATGGCCCGTCCCTTCCTCGCCGATGCCGCTTTTGTGCAAAAAGCGGCTCAGGATCGGGCGGATGAAATTAACACCTGCATCGGCTGCAATCAGGCCTGTCTGGATCAAATTTTCGACGGCAAACTGACTTCGTGTCTGGTGAATCCTCGCGCCTGCCGTGAAACTGAAATGCCCATATTACCGACAGAAGCGCCGAAGCGGCTCGCGGTGGTCGGCTCTGGCCCTGCCGGATTAGCTTTTGCTGTCACCGCGGCCAGCCGCGGTCATCAGGTCACACTCTTTGATGCGGCGACAGATATTGGCGGGCAGTTCAATATTGCCAAGCAAATTCCCGGTAAAGAGGAGTTCTACGAAACACTGCGTTATTTCCGCCGCCAATTAGTGCTCCATGGTGTTATCCAGCAATTGAATACCCCGGTACAGGCCGGGCAACTGGCTGATTTTGATGAAATCATTCTCGCCTGTGGCATTCAGCCGCGCTTGCCCGCTATCAAGGGTGTTGAACATCCGAAAGTGCTGACCTATCTGGATGTATTACGTGATAAAAAACCGGTCGGCGAGCGGGTGGCCATTATTGGTGCAGGCGGAATTGGCTTTGATACCGCCGAATATCTCAGCCAATCTGGCGATTCCAGCAGTCTGAATAGCCGCGCATTCAGCCACGAATGGGGCATTGATCAAGATTTAGCGCATCGCGGCGGGTTATCCCCAGAGGGAGGCAAAGTCCATCCATCACCGCGAGAAATATTTCTATTGCAACGAAAAACCAGCAAAGTCGGTGAGGGGTTGGGGAAAACGACCGGCTGGATTCACCGCACCAGTTTGGCGATGCGTGGCGTGAAGATGCTCAACAGTGTCAGCTACGAAAGTATTGATGATGAGGGCTTGCATATCATTCGGGCGGAACAAGCCAGTTGCCTGCCTGTCGATACCATTATTATTTGTGCGGGTCAGGAGCCACGTCGAGAATTGCATCAGCCCCTACTGGATATGGGCAAAACCGTGCATTTGATTGGCGGGGCTGACGTCGCCGTCGAGCTGGATGCCCGCCGAGCGATTGACCAAGGAACACGTTTGGCACTGACTATATAGGGATCACAGCAGCGGAGTGTGGCAAATACCATACCCCGCAGCTTCAGGCCCAAAAGATATATCCAAAGTCATTGGAGCCACAGGTAGGCAGCAAGTAAACAACAAATCGGTCGGGAACAGATTTGAACTGCATTTATGCTGCCCGAAGGGTGAGCCTCAGGGACGAGGCTCATTAATCCCGATGAGCTGACTCAAGTCAGTGATTTGGGTGAGTGCGCGCCGCTAACAACCCAGTGGCTTCCAGGACAAAGGATAATTAGAAATCGCTATATGACATGTCGAGACTGCCGCTACCCCCGCCCTCAGAGCGTGATGAGGCCGTTTTCACCGCTTTAAGCACCATAAACTTCTGGTTGGAATCCAGTGTCTCGCAGTTGCCAAACAAACGTTTTAGTTTGTGGAAATAATCCAGATGGCGGTTCCCGACGATCATCAGCTCGCCGCCCACTTTCAAGCAACGTTTGGCATCACAAAACATCTGCCAGGCCACGTGGTCACTGACTGCGTGTTGTTGATGGAATGGCGGGTTACAGAGCACCAGCTGTAAGCTCTCGCGCTCCACACCAGCCAAACCATGGCTCACCATAAATTCACAGCGCGATAAGTCTTGCGGGCGGTTATAGGTGATATTCAGCTCGCTGGACGCCACCGCCATGTAGGATTCATCGACGAATAACATTTCTGCCAACGGGTTTTGCTCCAGCGCGATTAAACCAACCACCCCATTACCGCAGCCCAGATCGGCTATTTTACCTTCGACATCATAAGGTAAGATTTCCATGAAGAAGCGCGCACCGATATCCAAATTATTGCGCGAAAAAACGTTCGCATGGTTATGGATAACATATTCAGTGTTTGCCAATGGCCAATCCGTGGTTTCCGGCGCTTCTGACGGTGGAATATCGGCCACTTCACAGTGAATCAGCCGTGCTTTTTTCCATGCCAGAGTCGTTTTGGTCGGCCCCAGAATTTTTTCAAACAATTGCAGGGTAGAATTATGCACATCGCGGGATTTCGCCCCGGCAATAATCACCGTGTCCGGCTCAACGACACGGCGTAAAGCGTGCAATTGATGCTCCAGCAGCGCTAATGCTTTAGGGATCTTAATCACCACCAGCTTAGGGACCGCAGGCAAAGCATCCATACTGCTCAACAAGGTGACAGCATCTTCATCTAAATGATTTAAACGCAAATTATGCGCCGTCGCCAGTTGGCTCATATAAGAGTCACTGACACTGAATGGACGATGGGCATGTAAGGCACAGGCCAGCGTACCAAACTGGTCGTTAAACACCAGCACCGGACGGCCATCAATTTGGCTTAAATCAATGTTTTGTAGCAGATATTCATCTGCCGCTTCCCACGCCTGTAAGGTGTTGGAATTTTCTTGTGGGGGAAAACGTTCAAGCTCAAGGCTTTCTGTCCCCAGTAAGAGTTGGCTCATCACCGCTCCTGGCTACTATGATAAATAATAAATTTGGGCTGTTTATCCCCTAAAACGGGCGCTCAGTAAAATGTTTTTTTGCTTAAATGCCGTTTTATCGAAACCAAGACCGACAAAAAGGAAAAAATTCCTGGCTCTGGCCGGGAAAGCAGGCTAACAAACGCCTCAAAAGCGCTTAATGAAGCGTGTATTTTACCCCAACGCTAATCATTACCAAATCTTAGTTTTATGCCAACTCATTAGCAATTAACTCCATTTGGATGGGTTCAACATAAAATACCCCATCAAAATATGGCGTTATATTTATTAGCATGCATTCACAAAACGAATAAAATAAGAATTTTTTCTTATTTTGTTTTTATTTATCTTATTTTAAAAGGTTAAAATCATAAAAAATCTCATCTTATATCTGGCCTGAATATACAGCCAGAAATCATATTTATGTCATTCATAAATTTTGAACATTAATTACCAGGAAGGTAAGTAGACAATGTATATATCAAATATTATTCAGCCAAATGGCCGTACCCAGAATATATCTTCAAATCATGCCAAATATCGTTTATCTCCATGTGCCAAAGCCATCGGTGTCCTGTTGTTAGTATTCAGTAGCACGGTGGCATGGGCGAATGATAAAGCCCCTATTTTAGATACAGCCATGACTTTTACACCACCGCCCCCTTTAATTCCTGGCCAGGGTATTCCTCAGCAACGAGAAAGATCCTCAGATATACTCATTTGGGGTGATGAGCCACACCGCCCTGATAACCACAATCCACACACAAATATTCCTATATTTATTAGTTACATAAATAATATGTTAGAAGCGGGTACCGCCCTACCAGAAGCTATTAGTGAATTTAACTTTAACAAGGACGAAATCGCCGCCAATCGAGAACTAGCAAGGGCAATAATAGAGAATGGAAGATATGCTGAAACACGCTTACCTTCCAAAATAATTGCATCAGCTGCTCAACACTCAACAATTACCCAATTACTTTCAGACTCATTAGCCAACGAACTAAGGCTGATAGGATTAGTTAAACTGGAGCCACCAAAACAACCAAAGCTTTCGAAACTTGCAACACTGTTACAAGAATTACAGCAGGCACGCGCATCAGGCAATAAACCTCTGATAATAACAACACGGAAAGAGATAAAAAAACTGAGAAAGAGAAATGAATGGGAACAACTGGAAACAGGCAAAAACCCACTATCTTGGGACCAAGAAGTAAAACAGGCGTATGGAGAGATAAGAAAAGCACTGGCGCGGCAGAACAAAGAAATAGGACTGACCGCACACAAAAACAGAATAATTATGCAAGTGCTAGATAAATTCCATGACGGAGAGATAGAAAAGGAAAAAACACTAGTACGGAAAATAACTGAACCATTAAATAATATCTTGCCCACTGCTGTGGTGAACGACGTCTATCAGGAAATAGAATCCGTATTTGGTAACGCAACAATCAAGGCAGCAGAAGCAAAAGTAGCGGCAGAAAAAGCAGCAGCAAAAGCAGCGGCAGAAAAAGCAGCAGCAAAAGCAGCAGCAAAAGCAGCAGCAAAAGCAGCAGCAAAAGCAGCGGCAGTGAAACCAGTTGTCCCTAAACCCGCGCCCATCATTGGTCACAATCCGCAAGTCGGTAGCTATATTGCTAACCAAATAGCGGCTCAACAGATGTTTATTACCGATGACTTACAATATCGTCAGGGAGAAACTCGATACATTGACCCAGTAACAGGCGAGGAAAAAGTCAGTAGTCTGTGGCTCAACACTTCAGGCGCCAAAAACCGCTTTAACTCTGGCAATGACCAATTACGGACGAAAAGTAACCGCTACGCTATCCAACTTGGGGGAACCGTAAACAAATGGAGCAGCGGTGGAGATGACCAAGGGATTTTAGGGATAACCGCAGGTTTTGGTAAATCAACCAACCACAGCCATTCTACATCCTCTCACCACCAGGCTCAGGGTTCTGTTGATGGTTATAATCTCGGTTTATACAGTATCTGGTACGCTGATAACCAGACCCGGCTTGGGCCTTACATTGACCTCCTGACGCAATACGGTTGGTTTAATAATCAAGTTAAAGCGCCAAATGTCACGACTGCTGCGAATTACAAATCTTACCTGTTTACTAGCGCACTGGAAACCGGCTACAAAATTCAACTGCTCGAAACAGCCGATACCAAGCTTTCGATACAGCCTAGAGCAAAAGTCATGTGGCAACGTACTAGTGGGTTACTGCATAAAGAGCCTAATGCAATACTCATTAACGTCGAAGAAGACAATGCGGTGACCACTAAATTAGGGATGCGCACGGTACTTGAGTTCGATATTGATACCTTATCATCGGTCAAAAATCTGCAAATTAGCCCCTCCTTTGAAGCTCATTGGATCCATAGCCGTGTCAATCAAGGGGTTCAATTATCGCGAGCCTATACCAACCCGCGGCGGGTACAGGACGAAATAGAGTTAGCGAGTGTCAATGTTTCTCCGCAAGGAAATAATAATATTGCTGACCTTAAGCTAGGTATTGAAGCTAACATTGACCGTAACCTACGGTTGTGGACTTATTTAGGCCATCAATTCGGCGGGCACAACTATAGCGATACTCAAGCCACTGTGGGGATGAATTATCGTTTCTAAGCTGGCAATATTTAACTCGTTTTCCCTATTAAATTGAAAATATCCATATCGGCAAAATGTAGTCACAGTGATGCCGATATGGGTAACTTTCCGTTTAGACTGCGGGATTTTATATAAGCCGCCAATTTCTATTTAAGCTAATTATTTTTGTTCAAATAATCGCCTTTTGTCTAACCCTCTGAAAAACGCTATTATCAGCGTCAATATACACAGAGCCATTGGCAACCAGAGCAAATACATATGCAGGAACTCACCTATCTGCACGGTTACCCCGAACATTTACAGTCTCAGGTACACCAACTCATTAATGAACAGCGGTTGGGCAATGTATTGCGCCAGCGTTACCCCCAACCTCATGATTACAATACAGACAAAATGCTGTATCAATATACGATTGATTTAAAAAACCAATATCTACGCAATGCTCAGCCGTTAAGCAAAGTGGCTTATGACAGTAAAATTCAAGTCATGAAACATGCACTAGGCCTGCACACCGCTATCTCCAGAGTGCAAGGCGGCAAATTAAAGGCCAAAGCGGAAATCAGAGTGGCGACGGTGTTTAAAAATGCCCCTGAAGCCTTTCTGAAAATGATTGTGGTTCATGAATTAGCACATTTGAAAGAGAAAGATCACAACAAAGCGTTCTACAGTTTATGCTGCCATATGGAGCCGCAATATCATCAGTTAGAGTTTGATACACGCCTCTATCTGACACATTTGGATCTGTTTGGCACAATTTACTAGACTTTAATTTGCCTATTTCGCTATAAAAACCAATCCGTTAATAGCGGGGCGGTTCAATGTGTTTTTCTTCTGTAGGAATGGAGTTCACTATGATTCGTTTCGCTGTTATTGGCACCAATTGGATCACCGCGCGTTTTGTTGATGCCGCACACGAAAGTGGCAAAATGAAACTGGTTGCTGTTTACTCCCGTAAATGGGAGCAAGCCAAAAAGTTTGGCGATGATTATAACGCTACTGAATGCTTTGATGATCTTGAAGCAATGGCAACAAGTGATCAGATTGATGCTGTGTATATCGCCAGCCCAAATTCTTTGCATTACCCTCAAGCTAAACTGTTCCTCAGTCATAAAAAACACGTCATTTGTGAAAAATCATTGGCTTCTAATTTTGCAGAAGTTGAAGCTTTAGTTGCCTGTGCCCGCGAACATAAAGTGGTGCTATTCGAGGCCTTTAAAACGGCCTACCTACCTAATTTTGCTCAATTAAAACAATCTCTACCGCGAGTGGGGAAGTTGCGTAAAGCCTTTATCAATTACTGCCAATATTCATCACGTTATCAGCGCTATCTGAATGGTGAAAACCCGAATACCTTTAATCCTGCATTTTCGAATGGTTCGATTATGGATATCGGTTACTACTGCCTGGCAAGTGCTTTGGCTTTATGGGGAGCGCCTAAATCCGTGCTCGCGAGCGCAAGCTTATTACCGAGTGGTGTTGATGCCCACGGCACTGTTTGTCTAAATTATGGTGATTTCGATGTGGTTATTATTCACTCAAAAGTGAGCCAATCGGATATTCCCAGTGAAATTCAGGGCGAAGATGGCTCATTGGTTATCGAAAGCATTTCTGAATGTCTGTCCGTAGCCTTTACTCCTCGAGGTAGTCACTCACAAGACCTGACGCAGCCTCAGCATATTAATACTATGCTGTATGAAGCCGAGGTTTTTGCCAATCTGATTGAAACTCATCAGGTAGAGCACGATGGTTTACAGTTGTCATTGCTGACGTCACGAATCCAGACGGAGATCCGCCGCCAAACCGGCGTTATCTTCCCGGCGGACTCCCAACCACCCGCGGTGAAATGATTTTTTGTTTCAATGATTGACCTGCGGGCTATTTTGAATTATTTTTGCGCGGCAAAGGGGAGTAACTTCATTGCCGGTCTGCCGTCATTACGGTGCGAAAGCACCCGGTTACCGGGCACCTCATTAATGTTCGAGCATCTGTTTAGATGCTTCCATACCCGAAATAATTCGAGTTGAAGGATGACGGGTATACATTAGTTGAGTTGTAAGTGAGACCTTGCCGGAAGGCGAGGTTTGCTTGCAGCTCAGACATAGCGGCTGGCGTCTTCCGACGTTGGCCGTTTTTGTTTTATGAGGTTCCTTAATGATGAATACCGTGGGTACTCCCTTACTGTGGGGTTGTTTTGCCGTTGTTGTGACAATTATGCTCGCCATCGACTTATTGTTGCAGGGGCGTCGTGGCTCACAAACCATGACTCTACGTCAGGCCGCCTGTTGGTCGCTGGTGTGGGTAGGTTTGTCTTTGCTGTTTAATGCCGGTTTCTGGTGGTATCTGACCGAGACCATGGGCCGTGAAATCGCCGACAAGCAAGCGCTGGCTTTCCTGACCGGCTATCTGATTGAAAAAGCACTCGCCGTCGATAACGTCTTCGTCTGGCTGATGCTGTTTAGCTATTTTGCTGTTCCTGCCAATTTGCAGCGCCGCGTGCTGATTTACGGTGTATTAGGTGCGATCGTGCTGCGTACTATCATGATCTTCGCCGGAAGTTGGTTGGTGTCGCAATTCAGTTGGGTTTTGTACCTGTTTGGTGCTTTCCTCTTGTTTACCGGCATCAAAATGGCATTGGCGAAAGAAGACAATACGCCGATCGGCGAAAAGCCACTGGTGCGGTGGATTCGCAATCATCTGCGCATGACTGACGAATTACATGGCGACCGCTTTACCGTGCGCAAAAACGGCCTGCTTTACGCTACGCCGCTGGTGCTGGTATTGATTCTGGTTGAACTGAGCGATGTAATTTTTGCCGTTGATAGTATCCCGGCTATCTTCGCCGTCACCACAGATCCTTTTATTGTTTTGACCTCTAACCTATTTGCTATTCTAGGCCTGCGCGCCATGTATTTCTTGTTAGCAAGCGTGGCTGAGCGATTCTCAATGTTGAAATACGGCTTATCGGTAATTTTGGTCTTTATCGGCGTCAAAATGATGATTATCGATCTGTTCCATATCCCTATTGGCATTTCATTAGGTGTGGTAGCCAGCATTTTGGCCCTAACATTGTTAATTAATGCGTGGGCAAATCATCGTGCAGATAAGCGTTTAGCAGCAGATAAGACTGCTCATAAATAGTCAATATCGCGATACAATATATTATACGGGGCAGTCATGGCCCCGTATTTATCTCGCTTATTTCGTCAACAGCCAAATGTTATTGCCATCACACAAATGTAAACAAAATGTTATGCAAATTTGATCCACATTGGATTTTGCTGATTGTTTCTTTCCTGCTCAATAGATTCCCTTATACTGTCAAAGCAAACACACCCAGTTACAAATAATACTAAGTTACAGGTGTGCAAACTTAACACTAAGCCCCGTTCCGGCTGAGTGTTAAATAGGCAAAAAAATAAAACAAGTTTAACTTGGGAAGAGGTATCACTGGAAACTATGGAAAAGACACAGTCTGGCTTTATCGGATTTATTATCCGCGGCAGTTTGGTTAAACAGATTTTGGTCGGCTTGATTGCCGGGATTATTTTAGCGCTAGTCTCCACTCAAGCCGCACTGGCTGTGGGTTTGCTGGGGACTTTGTTTGTGGGTGCATTAAAAGCGGTCGCCCCAGTTCTGGTTTTGATGCTGGTCATGGCCTCAATTGCTAATCATAAGCAAGGCCAAAAAACCAGTATCCGCCCTATTCTGTTTTTGTATCTATTGGGTACATTCTCTGCCGCACTGATTGCCGTGGTGGTGAGTTTTATTTTCCCCTCAACCCTGATCCTGGCCACTCATACTGCGGATATCACCCCACCGAGTGGGATTACCGAAGTGTTGAAAGGCTTGTTGAGCAGCATCATTGCTAACCCAATCCATGCGCTGCTTAATGCCAATTATATCGGCATTCTGGCTTGGGCTGTGGGCTTAGGTATTGCTTTGCGTCATGCCGCTGATACCACCAAAGCATTGATTAATGATATGTCTGACGCGGTAACCAAAGTGGTACGGGTGGTTATTCGCTTTGCACCGCTGGGTATCTTTGGTCTGGTTTCCTCCACCATGGCAGAAACCGGCTTTGGCGTGTTACTGGGCTACGCACAACTGTTGGTGGTGTTGATTGGCTGTATGTTACTGGTCGCATTGGTGGTCAACCCACTGATTGTTTACTGGAAAATCCGCCGCAATCCTTATCCATTGGTGTTTGCCTGCTTGCGCGAAAGTGGCGTTACCGCTTTCTTTACCCGCAGTTCAGCCGCGAACATTCCCGTGAATATGGAAATGTGCAAAAAGATGAATTTGAATGAAGATACCTATTCGGTATCCATTCCATTGGGCGCTACCATCAATATGGCAGGTGCGGCGATCACCATCACCGTGCTGACATTGGCGGCAGTTCATACCTTAGGTATTCCCGTTGATTTACCCACTGCTCTGCTGTTAAGTGTGGTTGCTGCGGTCTGTGCCTGTGGCGCATCGGGTGTGGCGGGCGGCTCGCTGCTGTTGATCCCGCTGGCATGCGGCATGTTTGGCATTCCAAATGAAATCGCCATGCAAGTGGTCGCGGTTGGTTTCATCATTGGCGTATTGCAGGATTCAGCTGAAACCGCGCTGAACTCCTCAACTGACGTCCTGTTTACCGCCGCAGCATGTCAAGCCGACGATGCCAGACTGGCGGATCCTGATCCGCTGGCAAACCGTAAAAGCGTTTAAATTGTAACCTGATAAAATAGCGGGAGCTATCTGGCTCCCGTTTCTTCTTTTGCCACTTTCTTCTCTACCAGAAAAGGGTCTATCCCTTGCTGTTGCAGACGATAGAAACGAATGATATTAAAGCCGTTAAGTAGCAAGAAACTGCCTTCAATCAATGAACCGCCAATAGATCCCAACCAAACATTGTGGATAACCCAGCATACGGTGGATACCCACATCACACAGCGAGTTGTCAGGCCAGTAGTGCGAAATATCGCCCAAGTGCTGATAACGGTGCCGAAAATCGGCAATATCTCGACCGCATGCTGCATACGCCAGATACCAAAAGCTAATGTCAGACTGATAAACACTAACATGGCAATATTGCTGCGGGTTTTAGCCGCGACCAGATTTCGCAGCGCATTCAGCATGGCGCTACTGCCGGCAGCACTGGCCCCCATCAGGAAGAAATGGCAGCCAATAATGGCACTGTAGGCGGAAAGTTGCAGTCTAAAACGCCGTTCATCACGATTGAAGAACATGGTGATACCGACAAAAAATGCCAGCACGCCAACGGCTTGAGCAAACCAATAGAAAGTCATGGGGGAGTGTCCTGGTGTACGGTGACCGTACCAATTAATAAGCAAACGGCATTTCATTAAAAATAATAAAACACCGTTTCATATTAATCAAAATATATAGCTTTTACAAGGTGACGCCACTTTTAAAGATTGCCAGTTCGCGGAAATCATTGACTTCATTGCGTGCTGGTTGACCATTGGCAATGGCGACTATCAAATCAATAAACTCTGTCAATAATGTATCCATTGGCGTGCCGTGAATCAGTTTACCGGCATCGAAATCAATCCAATGGGGCTTTTTGGCGGCCAGTTCACTGTTAGTTGCCAGCTTAACTGTCGGCACAAAACCGCCGTAAGGTGTGCCACGGCCGGTACTGAATAACACCATATGGCAACCTGCGCCCGCTAATGCACTGGTGGCGACGGCATCATTACCCGGGGCGCTGAGTAAATTCAGCCCTGGGCGCTGTAGGCGCTCACCATATTTCAGCACATCGACCACTTTGCTCTGGCCGGCTTTTTGGGTGCAACCCAGTGATTTCTCTTCCAGCGTGGTGATGCCGCCCGCTTTATTGCCCGGGGATGGGTTTTCATAAATCGGCTGGTTATGCGCGATAAAGTACTGTTTGAAGTCATTGACCATGCTAACGGTCTTTTCAAATGTTGCTTCATCACGGCAACGGCTCATCAAAATCCGCTCTGCCCCAAACATTTCCGGCACTTCTGTCAGGACGGATGTCCCGCCATTGGCAATCACATAGTCAGAAAAGCGGCCCAGTAATGGGTTAGCGGTAATGCCTGATAAGCCATCAGAACCGCCACATTCCAGACCAAATTTCAGCTCACTCAACTGACCCGGCACCCGTTGGTCATGGCGCATCACCTGATACAAAGCATGCAAATGCTCCAGACCGGCTTCAACTTCATCATCCTGCTGCTGACAAACCATAAAGCGCACGCGTTCTTCATCAACCGGCCCCAGCGTGGTCTGGAAAACGTCTACCTGATTGTTTTCACAGCCCAAACCAATCACCAGCACTGCGCCAGCATTGGGGTGGCGCACCATATTTTGCAGCATAGTGCGGGTGTTTTCGTGATCCTGACCCAGCTGTGAACAGCCAAATGGGTGGCTGAACAGATAGACGCCATCAATACCTTCCGCATCTTGTGTTTCTTTCAAGAAGCGTTGCTGGATCTGGCGGGCAATCCCATTCACGCAACCCACAGTTGGGATGATCCACAGTTCGTTACGCACACCCACATCGCCATTATCCCGGCGATAGATTTGTACTTCGCGATCCGCCATTTGTGGTGGTAACTCACTGAATTCTGGCTGATATTGATACTCGTCCAGATCACTGAGGTTGGTTTTGGCATTTTGCGAATGAATATGTTCGCCCGGTTGGATCAGCATTAATGCATGGCCGATCGGCAAACCATACTTAACGATCATTTGTCCCGGCTCGATGGCTGTCAGGGCAAATTTATGCCCACGAGCGACTGGTTGAGCCAACTTAACACTGAATTCTCCGATTTCGAGAACCTCATCAGTGGCTAAATCTTGCAGTGCGACGGCGACATTATCTAGCGGGTGAATTTTTATAATACTTTGCATAATTAGACCCTTAGATATAAGCCGTGACAGCAACTCTCATACCACTGTCAATAATGGTTTGCAGTTGTTCTGTCACCTGCTTTGCCAGCTGTGGGACAGCCGTCAGATCCTGACCCCAGTGGGTAGCATCAGACAACACGCCGTTAACTAACTCTGCCAGCGCGATATCGCCGTTTTTGACCCCATTCCACAGGGTGGAATAACGTTCCAGCCAGTGAGCATCATCCTGTAGTGGATAAGTTTGACCATCGCGTTCACCACGGTAAAAGGCGATCAAAGCGGCCAGAGCAAAGGTCAGGCGCGGCGGCAATTTGCCTTGCTGTTGTTGATAAGTCAGCAATTGAGGCAAAATACGGGTACGGAATTTTGTCATGCCATTCAAGGCAATAGACAATAATTGATGCTGAATGAACGGGTTGCGGAAGCGGCTCAGTACCGCCTGAGAGAATGACAGCAACTCATCTTTCGGTAAATCCAGTACTGGAACAATCTCTTCAGTCATCGTTTTTTCGACAAAATGGCTGATTTGCGCGTCATCCATGGTTTGGCCGACAGTATCCAACCCAGACAGATAAGCGACCGGCACCAGTGCAGTGTGCGCGCCGTTCAGAATCGCCACTTTGCGTTCTTTATAGGGCTTGATGTCATCAACGATAAGAACATTCAGATCTAATTTATCAAGGCGAAGTTCCTGCGCCAGTTCTTTTGGCCCTTGGATAACAAACAGATAGAAGTATTCAGCCGTGTCCAGGAAGCTGTCCTGATAGTTCAGTTCTGCTTGCAGTGCAGCCACTTCATCGCGCGGATAACCGGTCACAATGCGGTCAACCAATGTTGAGCAGAAAGTGTTGTTTTCCGTCAACCATTGAGTAAATGCTGCTGGTAATTGCCAATGGCTGGCATAGCGCAGCACCAACTCACGTAGAGCTTCACCATTATAATCAATCAGTTCGCAAGGCAGTAGCACCCAGCCTTTATCCGCTGCACCCGCAAAATGCTCAAAACGTTCGAATAACAAACGCGTCAATTTCGCGGGGAAAGAGCTTGGCGGCGCATCGCTGAATTGATCCGCTTCGTTCCAGGCAATGCCGGCTTCAGTGGTATTCGAAAACATAAAGCGGATATTAGGGTCACGGGCTAGCGCCAGATATTCATCAAACTGACGATAAATATTGATTTCGCGGTTAACCGAGCGGATCAGACGGGATTCACGCACCGTTTCGCCTTGCTCGTTCAGACCGCGGATCACCGCAGTGTACAAACCATCCTGCGTGCTGAGTGAAGGAGGAAAATCGGTGTCGATCGGGCGGATCACCACGATCCCGGCATTCAGATCGGTGTGCTCATTCAGTAAATCAATCTGCCAGTCAACAAAGGCTCGCAGGAAGTTACCTTCACCGAATTGAATGATTTTGTCAGGGTGGCTACGGCCAGGAAAGTCACGACGGTTCAAAGTTTGCATCAGGATTCACCTCATAGGGCATACAACGGGGCAGGCATTCAGCCCCGTGATTGTTATCGGATATTCATCACTAAAACAGTTTGGTGATTACAGCTCGATGGCGAAATATTGCCTGGCGTTATCAAAGCAGATGTTTTTCACCATGGAACCCAGCAGCTCAATATCTGCCGGAGCCTCACCCTCTTCGACCCAGCGCCCAATCATCTGGCACAGAATGCGACGGAAGTATTCATGGCGGGTATAAGACAGGAAGCTGCGGCTATCAGTTAGCATCCCAACAAAGCGGCTTAACAAACCAAGCTGGGCCAATTGGGTCATTTGGCGTTGCATGCCATCTTTTTGGTCATTGAACCACCAGCCAGAACCAAACTGCATTTTCCCGGCAGTACCCTCGCCCTGGAAGTTGCCTACCATGGTGCCGATCACTTCGTTATCCCGTGGATTCAAGCAGTAAAGGATGGTTTTTGGCAGCGTATTACGCAGGCCCTGTGCATCCAATAAGCGAGATAAAGGCTGCGCTAAGGGTTGGTCATTGATGGAGTCAAAGCCGATATCCGGCCCGACCAGATTGAACATGCGGCTGTTGTTATTACGCAATGCGCCGATGTGATACTGCTGCACCCATTCACGACGATGATACTCGCCAGACAGGAATAATAAGACCGCGGTTTTAAACTGAGCAATTTCTTCGGTGCCTGGCTGATTACCGGCCAAACGACGGGCGAGAATGCCGTCTAAAGTCGCTTCATCGGCTTCACCGTAAACCACCACATCCAGCGCGTGGTCAGAAACTTTACAACCGTGGGCGGCAAAATGATCCATACGTTTGTTCAGCGCGGAACACAAATCGGCAAAGCGGTTAATCGAAGTGTCAGCGACAGCTTCCAGGCGTTGCATATAATCGTTGAAACCTGCGGCTTCAATATTGAAAGCTTTGTCTGGACGCCAGCTTGGTAACACTTTGATATTGAAGCTGCCGTCAGCCGCAATAGCTTTATGGTGGCGCAAGTCATCAATCGGGTCATCAGTAGTACCGACCATTTTAACATTCATCTGTTGCATGATACCGCGTGCAGAGAAGCTGTCCTGAGCCAGTAATTCGTTACCGCGCTGCCAGATTTCGTCTGATGTAGCAGGGGACAATAACTTACCTGTAATACCAAATGGACGGCGTAATTCAAGATGCGTCCAGTGATACAAAGGGTTACCAATAGTATGAGGAACCGTTGCAGCCCAAGCATCAAACTTCTCACGGTCGCTGGCATCACCGGTACAGAAACGCTCCGCGACACCATTAGTGCGCATAGCTCGCCATTTGTAGTGGTCACCTTTCAACCAGATGTCATACATATTCTTAAAGCGGGTGTTTTCTGCGATCTGTTCTGGGGGTAAATGACAGTGATAATCATATATCGGCTGATCTTTTGCGTAGTCATGATACAGACGGCGGGCAAATTCAGTGTCGAGCAAAAAGTCTTCGGTCAAAAACTGCGACATATTAGGTTCCTCACTTGAAACATCTTAGAGTTCTGCTTTCTGTTATCGCGAAGTTATCACACCAATTTCATCTATCGTCCAGCATTTTTTATAGATAAAGATCGCAAAAACCTAACAAAAAGAACAAATACTCAACATTTATAGTCTATTTAGTCCCTTTCGGCACTAAGTCTGCTGGGTTCTATTATTCCCTAATTGAAAAGTGGTTTTTGTGATATCACTCAACTTTTAAATCTGTATGACAAGTTATTGTTGCGTCGCCATCAGTCATCTCATTAGCCATGTTCAAGTAAATGCATTGATTTGACTCAAATGGGTATAGGTATACAAAAAATGAGCGCCGTACCAGCACTGCGGCCTCGAATAGGAAGGGAAACCTAAAATAGTTGAAGCGACCGCCAGCACGCCAGCCTCAACTCATGAATAAGAAAGACCAGGCACCACCGCATGCACTGCAATGTCGGATTGGGCCACATTGCGCCATGAAACGTCACGACAGGCGGCGTTTCATGGCAGTAATCTAATACTGGGAGAAAGTTACAAATGATGCGTAAAATTAAAGGCTTACGCTGGTACATGATCGCTTTGGTTACCGTTGGCACTATATTAGGTTACCTAACACGTAACGCTATTGCCGTTGCCGCACCAACGTTGCAAGAGCAGTTACATATCACGACACAGCAATATTCTTATATTATCGCCGCTTATTCAGCCGCTTACACCCTGATGCAGCCGGTTGCCGGTTATATTCTGGATGTGATGGGGACGAAAGTCGGTTATGCCATGTTTGCCGTCATGTGGGCCATATTCTGTATGAGTACCGCATTAGCCAGCAGCTGGGGTGGTTTAGCGATCGCTCGTGGTGCTGTGGGTGCAGCAGAAGCCGCGATGATCCCTGCGGGTTTGAAAGCAACCAGTGAGTGGTTCCCCGCAAAAGAACGTTCCATTGCCGTGGGTTACTTCAACGTAGGTTCTTCTATCGGCGGCATGATTGCACCACCATTAGTGGTGTGGGCTATCGTGATGCACAGCTGGCAGATGGCATTTATCATTACCGGTGTGCTTAGCCTGATTTGGGCCATTGCTTGGTTAATCCTGTACAAACACCCGAAAGATCAGAAAAAACTGTCTGATGAAGAGCGTGAGTACATCTTGAGTGGCCAAGAAGCGCAGCACTCTACTGCTAACTCCAAAAAGATGTCTGCAATGCAGATTATCCGTAATCGCCAGTTCTGGGGGATTGCAATCCCACGTTTCTTGGCAGAACCCGCTTGGGGCACATTCAACGCGTGGATCCCACTGTTCATGTTTAAAGCTTACGGCTTTAACTTGAAAGAAATCGCCATGTTTGCCTGGATGCCAATGCTGTTTGCCGACCTGGGCTGCATTCTGGGGGGCTATCTGCCCCCATTGTTCCAGAAATACCTCAAAGTTAACCTGATTGTTTCCCGTAAGTTAGTGGTCACAATGGGCGGTTTGTTAATGATTGGGCCGGGGATGATTGGCCTGTTCACCAGCCCTTACGCGGCTATCGCCCTGCTGTGTGTCGGGGGATTTGCTCACCAATCACTGTCTGGCGCGCTGATTACGCTATCTTCGGATGTCTTCGGGCGTAACGAAGTGGCCACCGCCAACGGCTTGACGGGGATGGCAGCCTGGACTGCCAGTACCATGTTTGCCCTGGTGGTGGGTGCTTTGGCTGATACTATGGGCTTCAGCCCACTGTTTGCCGCACTCGCCGTATTTGACGTGTTGGCAGTCGTGGTTATCTGGACGGTGCTGCAAAACCGCTCGGCTGTCGAACCCGCTATCGATCCGGTACAACAAACGCCAGCCGGACAGAACTAATCCAAGATTTTAAGCTCCAGACACCACCAGCCCGGCGATATTTGCCGGGCTTTTTCTCCCCGACCCGCCCTCCTTTTCTGCACATTTTCCATCATAACTGTGATAGCAATAACTAGAACCCAATAGGGATAAGTGGTATAACAAGTCCAATTGTATCTCCTACGGGATATCATGCCTTCCAGACAAAATGAGCCGCAAAATTTGCTGCCTCAATTGATCCTAGATCCCAAGAGCCTTAATCATGGAATTCACAGAAACCAGACGGTTGTACCAGCAGTTAGCCGCAGAGTTAAAGCAGCGCATCGAAGCCGGTGTTTATCAGGTGGGCGATAAATTGCCCGCAGAACGCTACATTTCCGAAGAAATGAATGTCAGCCGAACTGTGGTCCGTGAAGCGATTATCATGTTGGAAGTGGAGGGCTATGTAGAAGTGCGCAAAGGCTCCGGCATCCATGTGATGTCGAATCAGCAAAAGCACTTGGTCATGCCGAACCAGGGTATTGAATTTGCCACCGCAGGCCCTTTTGAGCTGTTACAGGCGCGTCAATTGATCGAAAGTAACATTGCTGAATTTGCGGCCACACAAGTGACTCGTCAGGATATCGTGCAATTAATCGAGATCCAAAAACATGCGCGGCAAGAAGATCGTTTTCGTGACTCGCAATGGGATTTGAAATTCCATGTGCAAGTGGCGCTGGCGACGCAGAACACCGCTATGGCAACCATTGTCGAAAAAATGTGGAGCCAACGGGTACATAACCCTTACTGGATCAAACTGCACGAGCATATTGATGATAAGTCGATCGAGAGTTGGTGCGAAGATCACGACCGGATCCTCGAGGCCCTGATGCGCAAAGATCCTTACGCCAGTAAGCTCGCCATGTGGCAACATTTGGAAAATACCAAACAAATGCTGTTCCGGGCCACGACGGATGATTTCGAGTTTAATGTAGACCGCTACTTATTCACCGAAAACCCGGTTGTTCATCTCGATATCCCCAAAGAGCTTGGTTTGAGCGTTACAGATAAGCCGCAAGCAAGCGAATCACTTAAATAAGTTATTAGAGTGATAAGTTCGCCAAAAGTCGATTTGACCATGGCTGATAGCGGCAATGCCCAAGGATGGGCCGACGAACAGATACTGCCAACTTCAAGTACGAGGGGCACTCTTCTTGCTGCATTGTAGTCAGTAAATGTCGAGTTCTGTCAGCAAATGTCAGTATTAGGCCTGTTTTTTAACTATTGCTTAAATCGCACTCAATTAGCATCCATATTTCCCTGTTTCATATCCCGCTATTTTGCTAAAGTGACAGCACTTTTTTATTCGGATGCTTGGGGAGCGAAACGCAAATATATGCGCTGGTTGTTTGCTCTGTTTATTGCAGTGGCTGGCTGGGTCGGTTCGGCTTCCGGCAGCCTGCTATCGTCCACGCATCCCTCACCAGGTATAGTGTTACCCGCGCTTGACTGTCCCTCCGTCAGCGGCACCTCCTCATCCGTAAATGTATTTTCGTCATACCTGCACCTGCAAAAGAAAGCCTTTTACTCTCAATTGCGTCTGATGGGTATGCCCGCTAAAAAAACCGCCATAAAAAATCGGTTGGGTGCGGCTAAACTTACCGGCTCTGTTAATCCTTCATTCGCCAATAACATTTTGCATGGCACACATCTGGCTATATCTCGCACTAGCCGGGCGGATGATATCTATAAACAACTGCGGCAATCACTGCCCCTACTGAACTATTCCAATTGGATATTCTATGCATCGACACAGCAAAATCGTGTGGGTGGCTGGAAAGAGAGTAATATTCAATATAGCGGGATGCTTACCTACCACCTTATGGCGTGATGCTTTCTCTGTTGTCGTAATACGTGGGCATCAAAATAAGAAGTCAATTTATCTTTAGATATCAGCGAATTGGTTTGCTCTGGTTCATTTATCAAAACCATCGCTAAAACACGAAAAGCCATCAGATATTTTTATGATCGTGTTTATATCCATAACGATGCATACAACAAACAATGACGTTTTAGGAATACCAGATGGATATCATTAAAGAACTTTTACATGCTTTATGGGCACAAGACTACGAGACATTGGCGAACCCATCTTTGGTCTGGGCCATCTACATCCTGCTATTTGTGATACTTTTTCTGGAAAATGGCTTACTTCCAGCCGCCTTTTTACCGGGCGATAGCTTGCTGATTCTGGTGGGCGTCTTGATTGCAAAAGGGGCCATGAGTTTCCCGGTGACCATTGTGGTATTGACCACCGCAGCCAGCTTGGGTTGCTGGGTCAGTTATATTCAGGGCCGATGGCTGGGGAATACAAAAGTGGTGCAAGGGTGGCTATCCCACCTACCCGCCCATTACCATCAGCGCGCACATAACCTGTTCCACCGCCATGGCTTATCCGCACTATTGGTCGGGCGTTTCCTGGCATTCGTGCGCACCTTATTGCCAACAATTGCGGGCCTTTCCGGCCTGAGCAATACCCGCTTTCAATTCTTTAACTGGATGAGTGGGTTGCTGTGGGTGCTTATCCTAACCACCATGGGCTTTGCTTTTGGCAAAACACCGGTATTCCTGAAATACGAAGATGAAGTCATGTTCTTCCTGATGTTGTTGCCTCTGGCACTCTTGGTGATTGGCTTATTTGGTTCTTTATATGTGCTTTGGCGCAAGAAAAGTGCTCCTCCCGCCAATAATAGCAATGACAAAGGTAAGCCAGAGTGATTACCCTTAGGGGCCGTTTTAGCCGCCCGGTTTGGCTCTATCTTGTCCTGCCCGTGGCAGTGTTATTATTAGCAGCATTGTTGTTTACGCCCATGATTTTGCGCACAGAAAGTGCCTTGAAAATTCGGCCTAACCAGCAAGGGCTGTCGTTACCCGATGGCTTTTATCTGTATCAACACTTAGATCAGCGGGGGATTCGCATTAAAAGCATCACTCCGGAGAATGACAGCCTGGTGGTGAGCCTTGAGTCGCCAGAACAGCAACAAGAAGCTATCGAAGTTTTGCAGGATATCCTGCCCAGCGGTTATGTCATTGTGACCAGTGAATCAAAGAAACGTCAGCGTTTATTGCCTGCCTTCAGAAATAACCTACAAAACGTAGGGTAATCTGCACTACGGGGAGTTATCTCCCCGTCACCAGCTCATCGTTATTCCCTATTTATTCCGCTGATTCATGATTAATCTATAAAAATTCCGTAGTAAACTTGGGTATCGCATCATTCAGCGCTATGCTTAGTCATTCACGGCAACCTATTTTACCCCCGATTCTTGCTGTAAAAGGAAGCAATACCATGTTGTTACGTACTGTGCTGTTAGGTCCCGTTTTTTCACTACGGGTTTTTCTCTTGTTGGTATTACCGATGATTGCATTTCACAGCGTCGCCCAAACTAATGAATGCGACACCAAAGCCAAAGAGATCCAACAGCAGATTGATTATGCCAAACAGCATGGCAATACTCGCCGCGCCGCAGGTCTTGAAACAGCGCTGAAAGAAGTTAAAAATAATTGTACTGTTGAGAGTCTAAAAGCTGAACGGCAGAAAAAAATTAAAGAAAAGCAGCACAAAGTCGCTGAACGTAAGCAAGAACTCAAAGAGGCTCAGCAAAAAGGTGATGCTGGGAAAATTGCCAATAAACAGAAGAAGTTAGCGGAGGCGCAAGCTGAGTTAAAGCACGCTCAGGCACAGAAATAGCGACTCCGGGTTTAAATACAAACACAGTGAATTATTAGGATTATTAACCTATCAACTTTCCAACAAATTCACTAGATTAGATATTCACCTCAGTTATGTTAAGGAGCTATTACATGCCACAAGATAAAACCTCTGAACATTTGCGCGCTGAACTTAAGTCACTTGCAGATACTTTGGAAGAAGTGCTGCAATCTTCGACCGATAAGCCAAAAGCTGAGTTAGATAAGCTGCGGGCTAAAGCGGAAAGCGCGTTGAAAGATACACGTGAGCGCCTAAGCGAAACTGGCGATAAAATTGCAGCCCAAACCAAAGAAATTGCTGATAAAGCTGATAACTATGTCCATGACAACCCTTGGGCTGGCGTAGGCATCGGTGCTGCTGTCGGCGTGGTGTTAGGCGTGCTGTTGTCTCGCCGCTGATTATGGCTGAACTCCCTAAAACTCAGGGCCCCGGAAAAGGGGTCCTCGATACTGTCCACCGCATCGCCACTATTGTGGTAGGTATGGTTGAAACCCGTGTCCGGCTAGCGGCGATTGAACTGGAAGAAGAAAAGGCAACACTGATTCAGTTGTTGATGATGGCGGGGATTACTCTGCTATTGACCGCTTTCGGTTTGATGAGTCTGCTGGTGTTAGTGATATGGGCGATTGATCCTGCTTATCGTTTAGTTGCGCTGGGGTCGACAACCGCCGTGCTATTAGCGCTGGCAATCATCGGTGTTATCTGGACACTCACCAAAGCGCGCCGCTCCACACTGCTGGGTTCAACCCGTAAGCAACTGGAAACGGACCGCGAATTATTGGAGAAAGAGCGTTGAGCCGACGTCAATTAGCACAGGAAAAGGCCGCATTGTTACGGGAGATCCAGCAGCAACGTCTGGATCTCGCTAACAGCGCTGCGCATTGGATTGAAGTCACTGCACCTTATGACCGGGGCTGGGTAAAAATCGTCAGTATGCGGAAATATCTGATGGTGGGGTCAAGTCTGGTCGCACTTTACGGTATCCGCCACCCCAGCAAATTTATCCGCTGGTCGCGCAGAGCTGTCAGTGCATGGGGTACTGTCCAATTGTTCCGCAATACTTTTTTCTTACGCTAACCCGCCGCAAACTCTCTTTGCGGCATTCTCTATCCTCTCATCAGTTGTTACTTACTTTCCCCGATCACTGCCTCTAAGTCGGTTATTTTTCGGCTTTTATTTTCTACCTCTTCAGTTTTTTTGATAAAAACCGACAGTTTTACTTGCTAACAACTTATCAACTTCTCCACTAACATTCTCTCATCAACTCAGGGCGTTTGCATAAATACACCGGCAAACAATCATATATACCCTAAATAATTCAAGTTGTAGGAAGGCGGCAACTGAGTGAATCCCGATGAGCTTACTCAGGTAAGTGATTCGGGTGAACGAAAGCAGCCAACACACATGCAGCTTGAAGTATGACGGGTATAAAAATTAACGCCAGCAGATGCCAGGCATTAATACAAAACACTTTTGGAGAAGTCGTCGATGAACAAATTACAAAATACTGGCCTGTTGGTAGCACGCATTCTGATGCCAATTCTGTTTATTGTGGCCGGTTACGGCAAAATGGGTGATGCCTATGCCGGTACTCAGCAATATATGCAAGCAATGGGCGTCCCTGGTTTCTTCCTGCCACTGACGATTCTGTTGGAGTTTGGTGGTGGTCTGGCCATTCTGTTTGGTTTCCTGACCCGCACCACTGCACTGTTTACTGCCGGTTTCACTATTTTGACTGCATTGATCTTCCACACTAACTTTGCGGAAGGCGTTAACCAACTGATGTTTATGAAAAACCTGACCATCGCTGGCGGTTTCATCGTACTGGCTGTAGCTGGCCCAGGTGGTTTCAGTATCGACCGCCTGTTGGGTAAGAAGTGGTAAGCGCAGTCGCGGAAATGAATATGCGATTTTAATGAATAACGCCCTATCATTAGATAGGGCGTATTTTTTATAGAGGAACATAAAATGGGACAGCTTGTAGAGGGTATCTGGCAAGACGTTTGGTATGACACCAAATCTAGCGGGGGCCATTTCAAACGCAGTAACTCACAGTTCCGCAATTGGGTGACGACTGATGGTCAAGCTGGCCCGCAGGGTAAGGCTGGCTTTAAAGCCGAAGCACATCGTTACCATTTGTATGTTTCTCTCGCCTGCCCGTGGGCGCACCGTACCTTGCTGATGCGCACCTTGAAAGGTCTGGAATCAGTGATTTCAGTTTCTGTGGTGCATCCGCTGATGCTGGAAAACGGCTGGACGTTCGGTCATGATTTCCCTGCCACCACTGGCGATAAGCTTTATCATCTCGATTATCTTTATCAACTCTATCTCCGTGCCGATCCCCATTATAGCGGGCGCGTGACCGTCCCGGTGTTATGGGATAAGCAGCAACAAACTGTTGTTAGCAATGAGTCAGCCGATATCATTCATATGTTCAATAGTGCTTTTGATGGGGTTGGCGCGAAAGCGGGCGATTATTACCCTCCCGCATTACACGGCAAGATTGACGATATCAATGAGTGGATTTACGATCAGGTCAATAATGGCGTGTATAAAGCGGGCTTTGCCACCACACAACAAGCCTATGATGAAGCCGTCAGCACCTTGTTTGATGCATTGGATAAGCTGGAACACATTCTGGGGAAACACCGCTATTTGACCGGTAACCAGCTGACGGAAGCAGATTTACGCTTATGGACCACATTGGTACGTTTTGACCCGGTGTATGTCACGCATTTCAAGTGCGATAAGCGCCGTATTAGCGATTATCTCAACTTATACGGCTTTTTACGCGATATTTATCAGATGCCGGGTATTGCCGAAACAGTGGATTTTGACCATATCCGCCATCACTATTACCGCAGCCACGGCACCATAAATCCTTACGGAATTATCTCCATCGGCCCACAGCAAAACCTGCTGGAGCCACATGGACGAGATACGCGTTTCGCTTAGTTAACAGGTTAACACGCGGTAGCTGTTAACTTTGCGAAAGCGTTGCGAGCGAAAGTAGTTTGGGTGCGGCCTGCGCACAACCACCGGAACGTACACTTGACTTTATAAAACCGAGTACGTGAGGATGGCGAGCACAGCCCAAGCCCAAAATACACACGCGCAGTAGCCGTTTATTTATTAGCAAACAGCCTAGGGATCTCGCGCAAACACCACGACTTAGCCTCGCCCATACTGTCGCGCCGCCATGCCATAATGATATCCGCCTCACGGCTGTATTCCGGCCCGACAACCCGCAAGCGCCCGGCTTCGATATCTTTTTCCACCATATCATAAGGCATGGTCGCCACCCCTAAGCCAGCTAATAGTGCCCGCCGTTTATCTTCAATGGTGCTGACCGTCAGCCGTTGCTGTTTATCCAACAATTGCACAGTGATAACCGGCCGCTCGCGGGCGGTATCTGCCACGGCAACGGCACGATATTTCACCCGAGTTAGCTCTGAGAGCGGCTCCGGTTCCAAATGAATAGGGTGATCCGGGCTGGCCACATAAACGCTGGTCACTTTGTACAGCTTGCGGCTGTTAATCTCCGAGGATGCGCGAAAATGCATATCCGGCGCGATAACAATATCAGCCCGCCCCTGCTCCAGCCGTTCCCATGCTCCGGCTAATACCTCGGTAAAAATAGAAACCTGAGTGTTGGCTTTGAGTGCCAGTTTGTCGATAAGCGGGAACAGTTTCCACGCCGGAGACAATGCCTCGCTGACGATGGTGATATGGGTTTCCCAGCCGCGTGCCAATGCTTCGGCATCGGTCGTCAGCTTATCTGCCGCTTCCAGCAATACTCGCCCGCGATCCAGTAGCATGCGCCCGACATTGGTAAACTTGGTGCGGTGCCCTGAACGGTCGAACAGCACCACATCAAGCTCTTCTTCAAGCTTCTGCATGGTGTAGCTCAGCGCAGAGGGTACTCGCCCCAATTCATCGGCTGCGGCGGCAAAACTACCACGGCGATCAATGGCATCCATCACTCTCAATGCTTCTAACGTTAGCGCCCGATCTTTGGCCATCATTTTCTCAATCAGGAAATTTGAATATAGCGACCAGATTAACTGGCTAACAATCTGCCGTCCAGACGCTTACCATTTGTTTACAGATTAATGTCGAAAAATTATACCCTATAGATTTCCAGGTGCAGGAAGGCGGCAAGCGAGATAACCCCGATGAGCTTACTCCTGTAAGTGATTCGGGTAAGCGAATGCAGCCAACACATCTGCAACTTGAAAGATGACGGGTATGGGAGCAATCATGATCACATGCAGAACAGCAAAACAGTGCGGGCAAGCTGACTTTGGTTGGCTTCAAGCGCGCTATACCTTTTCATTCGGCCACTATTTTGACCCGAAATTACTCGGCTATGCTTCACTGCGGGTGTTGAATCAGGAAGTGTTAGCGCCGGGGGCATCATTCCAGCCGCGAACCTATCCACGAGTTGATATTCTCAACCTGATTTTACAAGGTGAAGCCGAATATCGCGATAGTCTGGGCAACCATGTGCGCGGCAAAACCGGCGATGTTTTGCTATTTTCTACCCAACCGGGTGTTAGCTATAGCGAGCATAACTTGAGTGTAGACAAGCCATTAACCCGCATTCAGTTATGGCTCAATGCTTGCCCGGAACAAGAAAGCCACCCCGCTCAGGGCATGTCTTTATGCTCTCAGTCATTGCGGTTATTGGCCTCTCCCGATGGGGAGCAAGGTAGCCTGAAGCTGCGCCAGCAAGTGTGGATTCATCATTTAGATTTAGCAGCCGGTGAGCAATATACAATTGATTTGCACGGTCCGAGGGCATATCTGCAATCTATTCACGGGACGGTCGAAGTGAAAGGCCCACAAGTGAGCGAAGCTCAGCGCTTGACCTGCGGTGACGGGGCTTTTGTACAAGAAGAACAGCATTTAGTGATTAAAGCAGAAACCGTCCTGCGGGCATTGCTGATTGATTTACCTGAATGACCGGGTATTCACCCGGTCAATTTTAGCTTCTTACGGCTTCAATGACGCCATATCAATCACAAAGCGGTATTTCACATCACTTTTCAGCATACGCTCGTAGGCGTGGTTAATATCCTGAATATTAATCATTTCTATATCTGAAGCAATACCGTGTTTAGCACAGAAATCCAACATTTCCTGGGTTTCCGCAATACCGCCGATGCAGGAACCCGCTACCGAACGCCGCCCCAAAATCATCGGTAAGGTGCTCACCATCGGGCTGATATCCCCGAGGAAACCGACAAACACTAATGTACCATCGACATTCAGCGTCGGCATGTATGCATTGATATCATGCACATAAGGCACAGTATCAATGATCAAATCAAACTGCCCTTTGGCCGCGGCCATTTGTGCATCATCGGTAGATAAAACAATGTGATGCGCACCTAAGCGGCGGGCATCCGCCTCTTTATTGGGGGAGCGGGTAAAGAGTGTCACTTCAGCGCCGAGCGCATTAGCCAATTTCAGTGCCATATGGCCCAATCCACCCAGCCCCACAACAGCCACTTTGCTACCCTTTCCGACTTTCCAATGGCGCAGTGGTGACCAGGTGGTAATACCCGCACACAGCAGCGGCGCAGCAGCTTTCAAGTCCAGACCGGCGGGCATTTTCAATACAAAATCTTGTGATGCGACAATAGCTTGCGAGTAACCGCCGTAGGTTGGCTGATGATCATGACGGTCAATACCATTGTAGGTTTGCACATTTCCTTCTTCACAATATTGCTCTAATCCCTGCTGACACGGGTTGCAGTGGCGACAGGAATCCACCATGCAACCAATACCGGCAAAATCGCCCACTTTAAACTTCGTGACATCCTTGCCGACCGCCGTAACGCGCCCCACCACTTCATGACCGGGCACAATAGGATAGGTGCTGAATCCCCAGTCATTACGCGCCTGATGCAGGTCAGAATGACAAACACCGCAATAGAGCACCTCCATCACCACATCATCTGGGCGAGGAGCGCGACGGGTAAACTCAAAGGGGGCCAGCGGAACTTTTGCTGATGTAGCAGCATAACCGAGTACTTTCATTGTCATGGTGTATCTCCGGGATTATGAGCGTTGAAAAGAGATGCGAAGTATTTATCAAAGCTCTTGTTTCGTCGGGCGGAATAACACTTCGTTAATATCCACATCCTCCGGCTGGCCGATAGCAAAGGCCACAACACTGGCGAATGCATCAGCGGAGATAGCAACTTCGTCATAAAATTGCTTAATACCTGCCGCGACATCAGCTTCAGTGATGCTGTCCACCAACTCACTACTCACCGCACCGGGAGAAATAATGGTCGTCCGAATATTGTACGGCTTCACTTCCTGACGTAGCCCTTCGGAAATCACGCGAACAGCGGTTTTGGTCGCCGCATACACAGCACTGCCCGGCCTCACTTTATGGCCCGCCACTGAGGAAGTATTGATGATATGCCCACTTTTCTGCTCTTTCATATAAGGAAGCACTGCTGCGATGCCGTAAAGAACCCCTTTCAGATTCACATCAATCATTGCATTCCAATCATCAATCTTGCGCCGTTCCAACAGTGAATGTGGCATTAGCCCGGCATTATTCACCATCACATCTATGCGGCCATAAAGCCTGACCGCAGTGTCCACCAGCGCCTGAACTTGATCCGGATGCGTCACATCCGTTTTGACTACGGCAGCTTTATTCAATGATAGATCGTCGGCCAATTTTTCCAGCCGCTCAATGCGGCGCGCACCCAGCACCACTTTTGCGCCATCTTTTGTCAGGCGACGAGCCAAAGCCTCGCCCAGGCCGCTGCTGGCCCCAGCGATAACCACAACTTTATTTTCAATACCTTGAGCCATATTTCCTCCGAAGTTATTTCTGATATTGCTCGTCGCTGACTTTTTCCATCCACGCCGGCGAAAGCTGCCGGACTTAACATGGACTACATAACTGTAGACGCTACGAGCAATTTCACCGTTATTCCTGATAGTGTTCAGGTGACAGATCAAAGTCCGGTGAGTTTTTCCAGCGCCTCAGGATAGCGCTCGCCGACCAATGTGACTTTCGCAGCAGCACTGTCAATTTGCTGAAGATCCGCGGCAGTCAACTCCAGGTTGGCAGCGCCAATATTCTCTTCCAGCCGATTTAACTTACGTGTCCCTGGGATCGGCACAATCCACGGTTTTTTCGCCAATAACCAGGCCAGCGCGATTTGTGCCGGTGTCGCGCCTTTTTGCTGTGCCACATCCTGAATCAACGTAATCAGCCCCTGATTGGCCTTTAATGCCTCCGGTGTGAAACGCGGCAAAGTGCGACGAAAATCATCACTGGCAAACTCGGTTGATTCCGTCATTTTACCCGTCAGATAACCTTTACCCAGCGGGCTATAGGGCACCAAACCAATCCCCAGCTCCTCTAGTGTAGGGATAATTTCCTGCTCCGGTTTCCGCCACCACAAAGAATATTCACTCTGTAGCGCGGTGACTGGCTGAACTGCATGGGCTCGACGAATGGTTGCCGCTCCCGCCTCAGACAAACCAAAGTGCTTAACTTTCCCTTCTTTAATTAAATCTTGTACTGCGCCAGCCACATCTTCGATGGGCACATTGGGATCGACACGATGTTGATAAAACAGATCGATAACATCTGTTTTCAGGCGCTTGAGAGAGGCCTCCGCGACCTTTTTGATATGTTCAGGTCGGCTGTTTAAACCCACCCATCTTGGCCCACCATTAGGATCGGCCTGAAAACCAAATTTGGTGGCAATCACCACTTTATCGCGCAAAGGGCCCAGCGCCTCACCCAACAATTCTTCATTGGTGTATGGCCCATAGACTTCTGCGGTATCGAAGAATGTCACGCCAAGATCCACGGCTTTGCGCAGTAATGAAATCATTTCCTGTTTATCGGTTGCCGGGCCATAACCGAAGCTCATTCCCATGCAACCTAAGCCCATTGCTGACACTTCAAGGTTACTGCGACCGAGTGTGCGCTTTTGCATTGTCTTTGCTCCTGTCCGCCGTTGTTTACCACCACAAGACATTCAGCAATGTGAATGCCGATTACAGAAAAGGTAGCAAATGCTTATACAGAGTATTAGAGGGGGAAATGTGCATGAGTATATGAATTCAATTCATAAATTGAGCTAAACTTGAAAACTTGAGTGCTAACCTGCGGGAACCAAGATGCTAAAAGAGAATTTTAACGATTTATTTTCATTTCTAATGGTTGCCAGAGAACGTAGTTTTACCAAAGCCGCAGCAAAATTGGGTGTTTCCCTCTGCGTAAAATTACCTCGCCTGATTATTTGCAACCCGCCCTCTAAAATGGTTAATGACGGTTAGCCATTTCAGATTATTCCGAAGTAATAATTCAGATTTATCGCTAAAAATTTAAAATAAATACATGAGCAATTCGTATTACCACAGTATAAGAATAGACTTTATGTCGAAGATTAATTAAAAAAAATTTTAGAAATTTAACTTTATTTAGTTTGTCGATGCTAATAATTATTATATGAATGCCAACTCAAGTGCACCACTTACCCCTAATTTTTTCATTGCACTGCGTTTGTTATTACTGATTGTTTTGATACTTTTATGGAACATTTTAGATATTAAGGTCAAACTTAATCCATTATAGAGTTCTATCAAAACATCTAACTCACGATCTGTCAGCATCTTTAAGTTATCCCTAATGAGACTAACAATGTAAAGATGACTGTAGACAAATTCACCTTGCATCGCGTCATGAACAAAATCAGCTAGCTGAGACGCTGACTCATTGCGTGAAACTATTGCATTGACACCTATATCAAATAATAGCTTGATTAATATTGAGTTTTTCTCTCCGGTGTACACAAATACTTTAACTGTTGGAATGGCTTTTTTGATATTGATAATATCCTTAATTATTTTAAAAGGATTATCTGCATGGGTAAAGTTGACAATAACCATTTAAACATTATGGTCATTGGCGTATTGATATAAATCATTTTTTGTTTTGAAAAAATTCGTCAATGCTATAT
>NZ_CABHXX010000131.1 GCF_902170565.1 Yersinia thracica | reverse complement strand
GGTTTTATATTTGGCCTCCAGGGTGTTGCGAGTGGAAAATACCGCCGTGCCGCCGAATGGGTAATATTCTTCCTGTGTAATAATATCGCCGTTATTATCCAGTTCTAATAAACTGGAGCCAATTTGATTATCAAAACTGTAGCGTAATTGGCCGTTATCAATGCCCTCCGGTTGGCCTTTTTCCCACAATAAAACCCGCACCTGCGCCCGCCCGGCAGCGCCGAGGGTAATCACCTGAAAATCTTCCGTCAGATTATCGTTATTGTATTGAGTGCGCAGTTCCAGTCCCGGCAGGTAAATGACCTCACTGGTTTGACGGGTACTGTTGGTGTGCTGAATGCTTTGCTTCATCACCCGCATGCCGTCACTGGCATACAGATAGTTTTCATAGTCATCATTGGCGGGATTTTCAGCCCCGCGTCTGACGGTGGTGACCTGCTGCAACTGCTGGCGGGTATCCCATTGCAGTGGCTGGCCGGGCTGTAATTGCTGCTGATTACCGGCGGTATCAAACTGGCTGCGGATATCGGCGGCAGTTAACCCATCGCCATCCTGCTGCTGAATGCCGTGGTTACTGCTATCGGAAATGGTGATATTTGTGCTGTACTGACTGGCCCCGGTATGCTGTATTTTCAGTAAGTTACCAGCGCGGTCATAGGTATAACGGCGGGTGTAATTGACATATTGGTTGCCGTCGGTGAGTGAACTTAGCGCCGGAAGATGGGCATTTTGTGCGCCGTTGTTGTCAGATTCACGGCCAGTGGCCTCAATCAATTGATACAAAGCATCATAGCGGTAAGTGGTTTCCGGCACGATTTTCTGATTGCGATAGAAACGGGTGGCTTCGGCATCATTATGGATAGCGAGAATGTTACCGACCGGGTCATAATCGTAGCGCAGGTCTTGCAGCAGGTTTGGCCGGTCTTTCAGTGCCGGACGGGTGGTTTTAATGCCAATAAGGCGTTGAGTTTCAGCCTCATAGCGATATTGGGTCACCACGCCATTGCCACTTTCTTCCCGCAATTTTTGCCCGGCGGCGGAGTAGGTCAG
>NZ_CABHXX010000130.1 GCF_902170565.1 Yersinia thracica | reverse complement strand
GTCATAAAATATTGAATTACACTTGAATGAATAAAGTAGCATTGATACACAAAAGAATGTTCTAATTTTAGTCAGGGTATTAAAAATGCACACTAAATTTATTATTAATGGACAGGTTTGCTTCTTTTCTGAAGAGCATCGATTAGAACCAATGGGACAGCAAGGGTCTAGTGTTTCCTTGAACGTGCCTGTTAGTCGATGTTTATTATTACTATTGCAACGCAAGGGAAGCGTTATCAGTCAGAGTGATTTTGTTTATGAAGTGTGGGAAAGTAAAGGGCAGTTTGCTAATGCCAATACCTATTTTCAAAATATACATCTATTACGTAAGGCGTTGGCAACTTCAGGTATTGAAGAAAATATTATTAAGACTATCCCAAAGGAAGGGGTTCGATTTACAGGTACGGTAACATACCCCAGTGAAGAAAACTCTGAATCTACTGCGGAGGCAACTCAAGATGCAACAAGTCACATCGCCAACGAAGCATTAACAGATACACTTACTCCCGAAAAAATTGATGAAGAAATACAGCCACCACCCGTACCCTTTGTTTCCAATCATATAATTTTATATATCAAGATTTTTCTCATATTCTGCCTATTAAGTTTGTTTATTTTTCTTTTGTTAAACCTCCGTGAAGATACAAGTCAAAATGCAGATTTTTTTTCAAATTATCAGCAAATTGGGGAAATGAATCACTGTAAAGTATATGCCAGCACTTCATCTATTTTGTGGCCACGTGACGAGTATCTAAATTTTATCCAAAAAAGAGATATTCGTTGTCAACCCGGACAGGTAGCCTACATCGCAATGAATATATTCCGAACACGCTCACTCATCCATATTTGTGATAAAAACGTGAACAATACTTCATCATGTTTAACGAAGTTGTATATTGTAGAGCGTAAAAATGAACGGTAAAAAAACGCTTATCCTGTTCGCCTTTTTAATCATGCTCGCCTTTTCTCCCTTTATTGCAAAGGTAGTTCATCACTATAATTCAGACCACTTTTCTTGTCGGGGGCGAATCAACATCATATCTAGTGGAACAAACTTCAACGCACAGGCTAAATACACTTTTGACGGCGATCATGGTGAAGTCGCCGTAGTGGGAGAACTCAGTAAATTAGGAGAAAGAACCCAGAGAATATCGCAACAGTTATTATTTAATTATACTCGTAATGGTAATGAAATTATCATGCTATCGACAAACTCAGCGTTGAGCGATGACCAGGCTAGAATGTTGGTTTCGTTAGTTCCTGATTTTTATCTTTTTAAAGATAGAGGATTACGGATCCGGATTTATCAGCAAGGAGATGGGTATGTCTTTACCACTTTCAATATCCCTGTATTTATCTGCACGAAAATATAATGGAACATCATAATTCTAATACTGTTTATAACTTACAGCGATTTCTGTCAGCTAACTGAAAATCAGCCAGCTTCCTGACTACCTTTTTTGCTCTAGCAGCATTAGCTGCTGAGTACAGTATTGATGCTTTACTTTTGCACAGCCGTGTGTAAGAACAATAATGTTTGTCCCCTATGGGCAAATCAGACAATAAAGTTTGTCTGTTAACTGGGTAAATTGATTCCTGTAATTTGATACAATATTCTTATAAACAGAGCTAACACGCTGGAAAAGTCACATGCCAGAACCAAAAATCTTTAAAGCACCGTGTCCAACATGGTTGTGGGTTGCGATTTTTCAGTCATAAATTAGACGTAGTGGCCATTATGTTGCTGACGGCCACCTTGATGAATAATCACAACTGGTTTAACGAAACGTATACAATTTCGCTTTGTTTCTAGCACCCCCACTCATAGATATACGTAGAAAAATATCTATACCCCATATCAAAAGGCAATGGTATATGTAGTAAACAGGGTTAAATTATCCTAATCTATTCCCTATTGGAATTCAGGATAAAAAATTATTACAAGGTAATGAGATGCAGTTATTAAATTTAAATATTGACCGTATCATCATCCATCAGGTCTACCAAAGAGACGCTGAAGGCCAGAAAAAAAAACCAATGCAAAGCCGAGATTTTACCCGTTTTTCTTATGAAGCAATGGAAACTTTCAAACAAAGAGTTATTGAGGCTCTGGGGTCAAGCTCGCGGGCAGTACAAATGGAAATTACCAATCAAAAAGAAGCTAAGGATCTTCCTCTGATTGTTGAAAGAGCTGTAGAGGAAGCTGATGATACTTTCGCAGTGTCATCTTACGACTTTGCCACATCACTTTCAGATGCCCAGCAAATCAGAACAATACCGGGTGGAATTGTAGTTGTATTTACTGGTACCCAAGGTCATCCAGCCAAAAATTTCTTAGGAATTATCAAAGCAGAAACACACAGTGCCTATGAAAAAGAAGTTGATGACAAAACGGGTGAAATATCATTGAAGTATGTTGAAGAAGTACTCTTAACACCTAGCTCTAGGCTATATAAAACAGCGGGTTTTTTTGAAAAGGATGTCTATGATTCACCCTATAGCAACTTAAATGACAAATGGGTTGTGATGGTATCTGATTCTCAGATAAGTAAAACAGGAGGAAAAGCTGCTGCTAAATATTTTTATGCTGACTTCCTCGGTTGCGGATATCCCCAAACGAGTGCGAGAACTACTAAACAATTTTATGATGAAACTAAGAAGTTCATTGCCGAACTAGATGTACCTGAATCCAAGAAGAGTGATTATATTAATGCCCTAACAACTTATCTCAAGGTAGATACCTCATCTTCTATTGGCACTGCTGATTTTGGTGCAACATATTTTGAATCAGATGTTCAGGATGCTTTTTCTGAATATATGGAAAACGCTGGCATTCCGACGGCTTCTTTTACCAAAGATATTGAACACATTTCAGGTAGTCTGAAGTTCAGAAAAGTTAGCTTCAGTAAGAATGTTAAAATCTCCGCTCCGTCAGAGTCCTTCAAGGAGTTGATAATCATGACAACAATAGATGGAGACAAAGATGAATCAGGGGTGGCGGCGGAGTGGACACAAGTGATTATCAAGGACAAAATAGTGACGCAGGAATGACCGAAGCTGAATTTCAAGCAAAATGGCTCCAAGAAGAGTCTGTCTATAAATCTTGGGGCCAATTTATTGTTCAAGAAATTACTTCTTCTATAAAGGAGAGAGGTAAGGATCTAGATACCTTTCTCAAATTGCCTGCCAAACATCGGTTAAAAGATGAAAAGTCACTAATCGACAAAGCATTTTATCGCGCTGGTAAGCATTACGCTGACCCATACAATGAGATTGAGGATAAAGTAGGTGCACGGTTTGTAGTACTTGTCATTGAAGATATTGAGCTTATATGTGATATCATAAAATCGTCTGAATTTTGGTCATTCGATGCCTGTAAACATTTTAATATAGACAAAGAAAATGCTCCGTTATTATTTACTTATCAATCAGTTCATTTTGTCTTGCGGCCTAAACATGCAATAACCTTTAATTCTGTTGATATCCCAATTGATATCCCCTGCGAAGTTCAAATTAGAACGTTACTTCAGCATGCACATGCTGAGTTAACTCATGATGCTATTTATAAGGCTAAAACAGCGATAAAACCAAAAGTTCACAGGACTGTTGCTAAGTGTATGGCCCTTATAGAAACAACTGATGATTTTTTTACTCAGGTAAGTCAAGAGCTTAATCAAGGTGCAATAGAAGAACTAGGTATCATTTCCAAACTTGATGCTTTGTATTACAGTTTTACAGGAATAAAAGCCGAGACTCAGAAATCGATTCTGACTATTCTGGATGAATTTGAAGATTTAATAGATTCAGAATTGATTGGAAAGATTGAGATATTTGTGAGAAAGAATAAAGTTATCCCAGAAATTATTAAGTCCAAATATACTGATGGCGCTCTCTATAAACAAAGCACTGTTTTACTTATTTATTGGATGCTTAAATATAAGAAAAATAAGCTGTTAGATAACTGGCCGTTAGACAGAAAGATGCTGATTCCATTGGCTAATGATCTTGGAGTTAGCACCCTAGACTATTGAATATTCTCATTTAGTTATCCCCTGAAACTAAAGTCCGCTTGTTAGTTTAATATTAGGCTTATTCATTTTGATAGTAAAAATCTCTTACTTTGGCAATATTGCTATTTCCCATTGTTTACAAGAATATCCCTAATTGACTGTTATCCATTATCGTAAAAATGGCTTCACAAGCGGCTCCTCTAGCATTCCGATATCCAGTACTTACAGATACTGCGTAAGCGTCCGGTGAACTCATATTGCCAGTAATAGAAGGTGGCCGGGTTTAAATCGTGTTGCTGACAATAGTGCTGTTTGGTTAATCCGCTCTGTTGCCAGGTGTCGAGATGTTGTTGCCGCTCAGTGTGAGAATACCGTTTTGCCATATTTCACCTCAGATTCGTTGTATTGAATGAGGGCAGCATGTGGCAACTGAGTTTTGCTGGTAATATGAGTTCGCCGGACACTTACACTTATCAGACAGAACGATACAATTCAAAATTAGCTATAGCGTCATAAGAGCATGGGTGCCTCACGCTCTTTATGCTCTTTACTTATTCCCAAACTTTAACTCAATATTTCCCAATAACAGTGGGTCTAGATATTTTATCTGAACTCAGTATCTTTAATTTACTTTTTTTTCTAATTTATTTATATCTTCACTATTATAACTATGACGTAGTGCATTTAATAGAGTAGCGTTTATCACTTTAAATAAATTATCTTGATGTTCTGACTCACTTAACTCCAGCCCAACACATTGCAATGATGGGGTAACTGGATTATCGCTAAACACATCATGTTCAAAAGAATGAAAGCTATATAAATTACCCTGCACATCTGGATATAATATAGTAAATGCATCAACAACCGTTGCCCCACTCCCTTTCAAGTGTATTCCATGAACATATTTCATTGTACATTCAGGCAAATGTTTATCTACAGCCAATTTAGCGCTAGTGTACTTAGCATCTAAAATAAGTAGCTTTCGAAAACCATTAGATAATTTAATCTCAATAACAATATCTGGACTTCGATGAGCGTATCTATGTGAATAGTCTCGCTTTCGAATGCCTGCTTTCGTGGAAGAAAGGCCTTCAGTGTTAATAAAAAGCGAATCTGCTATATTCCGATTTTTATTCATCCAGTAAATAGGCTCACGGAACAATGTTATTTCATTTCCAACACTATCCTCCCAGTAATTACCTATTTTCTGTTTACCATCAAAAATACCAGATAGCGTCTCTGCTACTCTATAAAAAGAGTATGATTCAAATAAAATAGGAATACTTTTTATCGCAAATAGATTTTCATAAACTGACCAATCAGGAGCGCTTTTTTCAAACCAATTGATGAAATTAATAAAAATTGAACGATAAGCGGTATTTGCCGCCGCCTTTGGAGTAAGGATAGGCCTTTGTTTCAATACTTGACTAACAGGAAGATAATTATCTAAATGAAATTTTAACTTTGTTGCTGAGCTAGCTAACTTCTCACATCTTGTTATCTGACTATTTAATAAACTCTTTCTGAATTTGTTAATTTGATCAAAAAATGAAGAGTATCCATCTGGTTTTGGGATTGATAATTTAGATGATTGAGGAAAAATATTATCGTATGAGGAAATTTGATTGGAAATTTCAACAATCAAAAGGTCTAAGAAACCATGAACGACCCAGTTTTCATAAACATCGGTATTTTCCTCAAGTTCAGATACTTGAAGAGAAGATGCTCTATACATTCTAGTGCCATATATTAAATGGGATTGATTTATATCATCGCACTCATCTAATACAGAGAGGTTTGACATTAGCCAACCTAATGATGAATCATCAAAAACATTATAGTCATTAGGGCTAATTATCTTCTGAATAGGTAAAAGTTTAGTTATGGGTTTTTTCAAAATCTCTGGTAATAAAGTACAAACAAGTTGAAATGCATATTCCAATCGTTCTAAATTACTTCGAGGGGAGTTTACTCCATCCTTAAAGCCCGAGTTATATTTTGTAGTTTGGAAAATAGAATGGAGTTCATCATCATTTAATTTTGCCAAATAAGATAACATATATTCTACATTTTTAGCATTAGCTTTAGATGCAAGTACCTCTATAGGTTGGAAGTTGATGAAATCAGGATCAATGAAAGAATGGCTAAAAAGTTTTACCGTAAACTCTGCAATGCCAAAATAATTAAAGAATAAGTACTCATACTGTTCACCCCACCTACGTTTAGGCTTCCAAACAAAAACAGTACGCCCTTCATCTTCGAGGATTTCTGTTGCTATTATCTGGTGGTCATATAACACTATTTCAGCTTCTGAATACGAACCTATAACTTCTAAGCGCAACTCTAATGCTTCATTTTCCTTTACCCATGAAGTAATGGAACTGTGTGAACTCAGCTCACCCAAATTTATTACTAACCCACTACGATCACCTGAAAGTATTATAATATCAAGTTGCATGTTCGCATCCCGAACTTAAAAGTATGAGAAAGAGCTCGTAAACTCATTTCCAGTAGTAATAATTCGTTCTAATTGTGCGGATGACCTAGGGTAAGAACGTCCAAGAATATCCGATAGTTCTCCTAACCGATTTTTGAAGCCCTGACCATAACCCTCTATATGAGGTAATATATGTTGTTCAATCGAGAAATCCATCGCAATTTCATTATCTAAAATAGGGCTAACAACGGAACAGTAGTTCGTAATGGCATTAACTTTTCGTTTACTAATATGAACTGAATTCCCTAATTTTGAGTCTCTTTTTGATAAATGTTCAATAATACGATTTAATATTAAGTCATTTGCTTTTGATAATTCAATGTCTTCTCGAGGGGATAATAGTTTATTCAAAGTCTCGGTTCTTATTGTCCCTTCCAATTTTTTTCCAGCAAAATTGTGCGCCATATCATTAGAAATATCTAAGTTTATTATAGGAGCCCTATCAATTAGCCTAGGAGATAATCGTTCAGTTGTTGAATCATTATTTATAGTTGCAATAAACCTAACGGAATTATCAATATTGATGAATCTTAGATCATCTTTTGGTATTCCTGTATCTATCGCCCTTGAGCAATATTCAGCATCACATAGCCCTATAAAATCAGACCAATAATGTTCCATTGATGATAAATTTGCTTCATCTAGAAGTATTAATTTTTGAGCACCATTACTCTTATGCTGTAAAAAACCATATAACCCTGTACGTGATTCTTGGTAAACACCTTTCAGAGAGTTATAAAAACCTAGAATATCCCGGCTTGATACCCAACCGCGCCCGACTGGCACAAACAAAAAATTCTTATCGCCTGCGGGGCTCCCTAGATGCAGGGACTCAGCAAGTCTCGTAGCAGTTGATGTTTTCCCAGTCCCAGGGGGACCACTAAGAACTGTAAGGAAAGATTGATTAATTGAAACTATAAGATTGGTCATTTCCTCTTGAGAGAAATCTCTACCACCATCCTCGGAAAATTTGGAGCATAAGCAATCAATCAGATCTTCGACTCGCTCAGGTTCATCGCTAGTAAATACAACAGGCTTAGCATCAAACATTGTCGTATCAAGATAGGACTGACCATTTAATACTTTATTGATGGCTTCCATCTCACCAATTTTTTTAGCAAGATCTTGATTGTTTGTAGTTCTTAAGACATCTTGATATCCATCAGCAGTAGACTTGAGAAGCATATTATGTTCTTCAAGATAGTCTTTTCTTTTATTTAATTGCACAGCCTCATTAGCGATATTAAGTAAATTTGCTCTTTTTTCTATATCTATATTTATTTGGGATAGATTCTCTTTAGCTTTGTCAATTTCAGTTGAAAGTTTTAATTGTTTTTCTTCTAATTTTTTCTTTATAGCATCTTCTTTTTCAGCTTCAAATTCAGCGATTTTATTTTCGACTTCACGCTTCTTACTTTCAACTTTTTGTTCATATTCATGTAGCTGATTTTCTTTACTAACTAATGTCTCTTCAAGACGACTCAGGCTGGAACGAATTCGACTTTCCTCTTGTTCAACATCATCTCTTACTTTTTCCAAATGTTCTTGCAAGAGTGAAGACTTATTATCTTCGATATACGTTTCTAAAAAACGCATTCCGGCATTCGTGTTTAAATATTCCTTTATCAAGGAATAACCAATATCAGACTCTGACAAGTACCGATCTAGTAAATTTTTTAATCGTTCAACTCTTTCATATTGTTTAAAAATCTGATTGGTTTTCTCACTTTCAGCAATTATTTGTTGGAGACGTTGGGCTTCTTTTTTTCCTAAAGCCTGTGCTTTTTTGCCAAAACCTTGAGCATTAACAACTTTAATTAATTGATCGTCAGAAAGATAGTCAATACTTTTTGATTTATATTTTGAAATAGTCTTGAAAGACGATACATATAATGTTTCAACATTGTTTTCTATAACTGTAACAAGTGCTTTTTCTAAATCACTAACTTTGAAGCATCCTAAAAAACCTTTTCCATAACTTAGCAATGAGTGGACATGAGGTTCAATTATATAACGTTTGTCATCATTTTGAGTACTAGTTAGTGGGCCATATAAATCCGTACCATCAAGAATAAAAAATGGTTGTTTTAACGGAATAACATCCTGCGGCAACATTCCATTTTGCTTATCCGGCAGACTAATTTCTAATACTGGTAATAGCGTATTCTGAGCAAGATTTTCTGCATCAGAGCCCATTGCCCAGTATCGTGATTTTCCATCCTTTATACTTTTCGTCTCATCGTAAGAGTGGGCAGCTAATACGAATAAATCAGTTACTCCAAAACGTTCGTCAACACTTGGAAAACCCTTTGTAATCAGTATATCGCTTGGATAATCCTGCCTAC
The DNA here is from genome assembly GCF_902170565.1 of Yersinia thracica. Lineage (GTDB taxonomy): Bacteria > Pseudomonadota > Gammaproteobacteria > Enterobacterales > Enterobacteriaceae > Yersinia > Yersinia thracica. Next base: position 2,972 of record NZ_CABHXX010000130.1, on the reverse strand, counting down.
TTATAGGTTTAAAAACATCTGGTTCAATTTCTTCCAAAAGTGGGATTACAAATCCCTGATTCTCGTTTAATAGCGTTGATTTTTTTACGATAAGTTTTGGCAACGGATCCTGATATACCATAGGTAACCCCATTAAATTACATAAAATATCAGTTTTATACATTAGCTGATGTACAGGGAGATTCGCAAGTTTTCGTTAACAATTAGCCCATATTTTCAAAATGTTAAATGGTAAAGTTTGTATGTTACTCAATAAAAATGGCTCTGTCGCATTAGCGTAGGCAAGTCAGCAAAAGTTGCGCTGCCGATCTTTTAGGCAGCCAACAAATAAAATTGCTCTGTCGGGGATAATCTTCCCCGTGTGGGTGCTGATATTGCCCTTCACGTATCATATGCACTAACTGTCAATGCTCGCCAATATCGTCTAAGCCCGACGAAATGATTTATATCCCAGCATCAGCCGTATCCGTTGTTCGATATTCCGGTGATCTTGCCCAACCCGATTATTCATATAGATTGTCATGCCTGATAGTGATCATGTTTCTTCTGGCTTGTCAGTGTTGAAAGTGTGGTCTGCGCTGCCGTGTTAGCACCACTTTTATCAATGGTCACTATCTCAGGTTTATCGTAGTGTCGAATGGCCTTGTGAAAGAAGCGTAATGCAGCTGCCGCGTCCCGTTTGGCTGTCAGCAAGAAGTCGACGGTTTGACCCGCAGTATCGACCGCACGGTACAGATATTTCCACGGCCCTTTAACTTTGATGTAGGTTTCGTCCATTCGCCATCAACACCCTACAGAACGTTTATGCCAGCGAAATACTTTATCCAACACCGGCACTGACGGATAACCCATCGGTAAAGTGTAGAGTGGTCAACGATAACTCCACACTCTGCAATCATCTCTTCCAAGTTACGTAAACTCAGTGAGTAAGCGAGATACCAGCTAACACACTGAGCAATAACATCAGCTGGGTAATGCAGCCGACTGAAAACTTTTAGGATTAAAGACATAAGCAGGTAACATCAGAAAAAACGGCATGTTATCGGACTCCACCTTAATGCGACACAATCTTATTGTGAGCACGGCAGGGTTATTGCAGGTATACGTGGCCAGTTTCTGACCACCAAAGAGCGATGTTATTTTTCTAAACGTCATATGTTATCATAAATAAAGGCAGAAACTGGTAGCCCAAAGCTCTTTGAAAGAGCTTTCATGTGATCCAAAGTCAGCTTACGCTCTCCTTTCAGGATCATACTGACCAAAGAACGGGCACCAATCTCCTCTTTAAAACTTCTTTGATTTAGCCCGTGCTGATCCATTATCAAGTGTAGTATCGCCAACTCTTGCGGTAATTCAGCTATACGCGCGTTAAATGCCTCAAATTCGGGGGCGGTATTTTCATAATCAGCAATTTTTTAGCCAACAGGTCGATCAGCGGGTTCTTCTCGTCGGTACCGATTAGTCGATCTACCATCTCGAGAGCCTGCTCGTAGTCTTCACAGCTATGGCTTCCCCCTAACAAGGGCACTGTATTTATCAATGTGGTCATTGCATTTAAAGCAACCTCATAACTATTTGTTGTCATTCTAGAGTTCTCCGGTAGTAATCGGTGAGCCTGTAATATTCTTTATGAGTCACAATGTGATTAATAAAACAATATAGTAATGTGATGGACGTCCCCTTCTAAAGTAGCCAGTACCATACTTTTACTGACTGCATTAATCTGGGAGTAACATCATATGAACACGATCAGAGTTGTTGGTATCGATATTGCCAAATCCGTTTTTCAAGTTTGTGTCTGAATAGTTGATGGCTCCGTTCCTAGAGCAGAAAAATATCACGTCAGAAATTTCTGGATACTCTTCGCCAGTTTGAGCAGGATTACTGTAAAAATACTGACTTTAGTTCCATATAATTTTTGATATCTCACCCTGATTATTTATCAGCCTATATTCTTCTGGTGCCAAGTTGTTTAGTAATTGATGTAATCTCTAGCTGTGGTACTAAAGACCGGAGAGACTACACACCGATGATAAGGCGGAAATCCTCGTAGCGATACATTATGCGAATTAGTTCGGTGCTGAGAATATTAGAAGAGAAATACATGGTAAGGGCTGGAATGATAAACCGACAGGAGGTAATTTACGTGATATAAAAAATGCTCGCAATTTGCTTTAAAACCTGATAGGAAAATATTAACTTCAGCACTGAAAGTTGTAGACCATAGGGATATCCTCATCAAAACTCACAGGGTTGTTAACTAGATATCTTAAGTCCCTTATCTAGGGTGGATCATTGTATAACATACATAAAATATTAATTTCTTATTTTTAATAATTTCATTATTTTGAGAAAGATTTCCGTTTCCTATTGTCCATCCAAGCCAGCCATCCAATGCGATGAGCCTTGGCATCATTTAGTGCATGATGCCAAGGTCCATATTTATCATGATAATGGCAAACAGCATCGTGATAGATACTTGTATTAATAAGGTGTCTTAAATCAAACCAGCCAGCATTTAAATTAAGAGGTCGTTCCGCAAAAAGATCCGTTAATAATTTTACATCAAGAAAATCATCAGCACATATTGTTATTGAACGAGGCAGGGTTAAAAACCAAGAGTACAATTTATTTGTTAGCTCTTGTCTTGACATTTTATATGTAAAATTTAGTTGAGGTAATACATTTTCAGTAACGAATCTATTGCAAAGAGTTGAGTCAAAATCATCAAGCTCAGCATAAAATTGGTACTGACCATCCTCGGAAACCATACCAATGCTGATTAACTCTGGAACTGAAGGGTTTGTATACTCGGTGTCGATGAAAATCAACATACATTTAAACCACCCGTTAATAGAGAATATAACTATAATATAATTCATATCCATTATCTATCAATATAAAAAATATATATCATCTTGGCTAAACGGCTTTACAAATCTAGCATCACAAAAATTCCTTCTCCCTAGAAC
>NZ_CABHXX010000129.1 GCF_902170565.1 Yersinia thracica | reverse complement strand
GCCGCACAGGCGGCGGTGGCGTTAGTTGAACATAAAGGCGATTTATCTAAAACATTCAGCACCTTGGGCAGTAAAGAGTCGGTGAAATCCCTGGTGACTTCAATGGCAGTGGGGGGCGCATTGAGCGGGTTTGATTCCCTGATGGGCTTTGATACCGCCGCCGACGGTGTCAGTGCGGCTAAATTACCGCGCCTGAGCAATGGAGACTGGAGCAAGGTCGCGCAGCGGGTAGCTGGCCAGTCACTTATCAGTTCCAGCCTGAATACCGGCATCAACGGCGGCAGTTTTAAAGATAATTTTACCACCGCACTGTTAGCCAATATAGGCGGTCAGTTACATGCCGAAGGGGCGAACCTTATCGGTGACAATGGCCGCGTATTGGGGGGCGCGGGTAAAGCGCTGAGTCATGCAGTCGTGGCGGGCGTGGCGGCTGAAATTGGTGGTGGTGATGCGAAAGGTGCGGCGGCCGGGGCA
>NZ_CABHXX010000128.1 GCF_902170565.1 Yersinia thracica | reverse complement strand
ATTAAGGAGATGGACCTTGAATAAATTATTTTTCAAAAACCAATTAATTAATTCTAGCATAAAGAAACAACTTGAACGAAAACTCGAAAAATACAACAATATCAAATATGCATATGCAATAATGAACAAGAGAAACCCGTCTGATTTCACGGTTATTTCAAATAGGAAAAGATGGTTCGAATTTTACACGAAGAATAATTTTCAGTTTATAGATCCCGTTCTTCTCACGGCAGCACGCTGTGTTATGCCATTCTCATGGAACGAAAATATTATATTAAAGTCACCCAAATTATTTGATTTGGCTAAGCAGCATGATTTTATTAATGGATATACCTTTGTCCTACACGATCAAAACTCAAACTTAGTCGTTCTTTCTCTGATGATAGGCAAAGATGTCGATGTGGAAAAAGAGTTCGATCAGGAAAAAGGTAATATCCAGTTGCTATTAATGAATACTCATGAAGAACTGACCTCACTTTATAACGATGTTAATAGCACTAATGATTTTTATAAAATGAATAAAAACGAAATTTTTTCAAAGCGTGAAAATGAGATTATTTATTGGGCAAGTGTGGGTAAATCCTATCAAGAAATAGCTCTTATTTTAGGAATACAACCCACCACAGTAAAACACCATATGGGGAGAGCGGTTAGAAAACTAGGAGTAACAAATGCCAAGCATGCTATAAGCCTTGCTGTTGAGTTGCAATTGATTAAACCCGTTTATTACTAATCTATAAAGAGAATTTAATATTCAACCAGCCCCACAACGGCTAACTGTAAATTAAATTTCCTTATTGGACGGTCTATTCGTAGTGATTTAGCGTCATTGAATCTGAGTAAAAGTGGATGATTTCTTGACCTATTCACCGGACTCTTACAAAAAAAAGATGTTATGCTCCAGCACTTGGCCTTTGATTTTATTATTTATGGGTATTATTAACCAACTTGGCAGAATAGCCTCCCATATTCAGGAACTGATTTATGAGTAGTCTTCTTCGCATTCGTCAGCTCTATCCAACGCTGGCACAAAATGATCGTAAGTTAGCCGATTTTCTGCTGACTCATCCCGAGCAGGCTCGCCACCTCAGTTCACAAAAGCTGGCACAACAAACTGGTGTTAGCCAATCTGCGGTGGTCAAATTTGCCCAAAAATTGGGCTATAAAGGTTTCCCAGCACTGAAACAAGCATTGAGTGAGATTGTGGCCACTCCTGAGCAGGCCGTCACTCTCCACAACCAAATTTTGAGTACCGACAGTTTAAAAACCGTGGGTGAAAAGTTATTGGCCGAAAAAGTTGCCGCGCTACGAGCGACTCTGGATATCAATAGCGAGCAGCGCTTAGCAGAAGCACTGGCGATGCTACGGGCGGCACGCAGGATTATTTTGACCGGCCTGGGGGCATCTGGCTTAGTGGCAAAAGATTTTGCACATAAACTATTAAAAATAGGCGTTATGGCGGTATCTGAAACAGATATGCATGCACAACTGGCTGCGGTACAGACCTTGGATACCCGAGATTTACTGCTGGCTATCTCCTTTAGCGGAGAGCGTCGTGAGCTGAATCTGGCGGCAGAAGAAGCACAACGTTGCGGTGCTAAAGTGCTGGCGCTGACCAGTTTTACTCCAAATAGCTTGCAGCAGCGGGCTGACCATTGTTTGTATACTATTTCGGAAGAGCCAGCCATTCGCAGCGCAGCTATTTCGTCGAGCACCGCCCAATACGCGCTGACTGACCTGCTATTTATGGCAATGATCCAGCAAGACCTTGAAAGTGCTCAGGAGCATATTAAGTACAGTGCGGCGCTGGTGAAAAAACTGGTCTAAGGACATCAGAGGGGTATAATCCTCCGCTGTTAAGAACACCCGACCTAAGGTAAGAGAGACCATGGCCCTGTTGATTACTCGTAAATGCATCAATTGCGACATGTGCGAGCCGGAATGCCCTAACGAGGCAATTTCCATGGGTGCAGAAATTTATCAAATTGACCCGATGCGCTGTACAGAATGCGTAGGCCATTACGAAACCCCAACTTGTCAGTTGGTCTGCCCTATCGATAATACGATTTCTATCGATCCAGCTTGGGTAGAAACTAATGAACAGCTGTGGGACAAGTTTGTCCAATTGCATCACGCCGATCGTCTCTGATTTTTATGGCTGAATTATCAGTGCCTCCACTGAAGCACTGATAATATAATCAACTCAAATCCGTACTAAACAAACAGGCTAATCAGCAATACCATTGCGAGGCCCACCACTGAGTTAGTTAACTCCAGCAAGCCCCAGGTTTTCAGCGTGTCTTTAATCGACAGATCAAAATACCCTTTGAACAGCCAAAATGAAGCATCATTAATATGAGTAAAGGTATTAGAACCTGCTGCCGTTGCCAGTACCAACAGTGCCGGATCGACTGAGGTAATAGTATGTGTTACTGGGTCCATAACTGCGGCACCAATAATACCTGCGGCAGTCATTGCCGACACCACGCCCTGCCCAGTTGACAGGCGGATAAGCACAGTAATCAGCCAGGCCATGATGTAAGGCGACACCCCACCAGCTGACATCAACATACCAATGGTATCGCCAATGCCAGTATCAATGATGACCTGCTTTAGCGCCCCGCCCGCACCGATGATCAAGATGACCATCGCTATGCCTTTCACCGCCCCTTCAAATGAGTGCATGACCCATTCCATTTTATGACCGCGCCCGGTGCCAAACAGTACAAAGGCAACCAGCATGGCGATAAACATGGCAATGGGTGATGAACCCAAGAAGTTAAGAATGGTGTACGACGTCGTCCCTTTCACCAGCCAGATATTGGCAACGGTGGTAAAAATCATAATGAAAGCAGGGATTAGCGGCACCAGAATCGAGGTGCTGAACGACGGCAAGTTGTTTTCATCAAGCGGATTTTCTGCTTTCAGGAAAGTTGGAATTGGCCGCTCCAAATTACCGAGAAACTTCGGCAAAATCAGACCCGCACAAATAACAGAAGGAATGGCAACCAAAACCCCATAGATATAAACCATTCCCATATCAGCACCATAGGCGCTAACCAGCGCAACGGGTCCTGGCTGTGGTGGGAAAAGGGAATGCGCCGTGGTCGCGGCAGCGACTGCCGGGATCGCCAGTTTGAGGAATGGGATCTTGGCTTCAACGGCAATAGCAATGATCAATGGCGCTAAAATAATAAAGGCAACTTCATAGAACATCGCCAGACCAAAAATCAGGCCAATGATGATGACCGCAAACTCGACATACTTAAGACCAAATCGGCGTAAGAGCGTTTGGGCTATCTGATGAGCAGCGCCGGAGTCGACCATTAACTTGCCGATCACGGCACCAAATACGACAATTATTGCCAGTTCACCGAGCGTCCCACCAAACCCCGCTTTAATAGTATGCAGAAGTTTGAGCAGATCCATCCCAGCGAGAGTGCCCACTAACAGAGCCGCTAACAGCAATGCAATCATTGAATTAATCTGATAGCGTATATTCAGCACTAGCATTAAGCCAATGCCCAATACCACCCATAGGATATTAATCCATTCCATCTTTTATTTTCCCCAGTTATGAAACATCAAATTTTTTCTAGTATCACTATTCTTATATTGGTCAGACCAAATTTAGTGATTTTTTGTTGATCGAAAATCGCCGTCATACTGCTATTTCTGTTTTAATTTTGTATTCGCATGAACAAACTGTCTGTGACGCCCAACAATTTGGTATTACAAGTACCACCAATTGGGCGACCAAATGAAGTATTGGTTAACCAACTTGTCGGGCAGATCGCAAAATTAAGATTTATCTCGGTGAGTTTTCACCCGGTGGGGAGGAACAAAGGACACAAATCCCAGGTTGGGAATAAGAGAAAAGTATGAGAGTGAGGAGTTACGATTGGATAGAATCAAAACAAAAAAGGGCGGTATTTTCATACACACCCTTTCATTCCCGTTCACTGCGTCTTGGTGGCAATAACGAGTTTTAGCTTTCGATAATTACAGTTGCACAAGCATAACGCCGCTCATCTGCCAAGGTCACATGCAAAGATTTAACCCCGAGTTCAACCGCTAATTCTGCCGCACGTTGATGCAAACGTAGCGTTGGTTTACCCAATGCATCGTTAACGACTTCGAACTGGTTAAATGCCAAACCATTACGGATACCGGTGCCGAATGCTTTAGCGGCAGCTTCTTTAACGGCAAAACGTTTGGCCAAAAAACGGATTGGCTGTTGGTGCTGCTGATAATGTTGCCATTCCGATGGACTGAGAATACGCCGGGCCAGCTTATCACCACTGCGTTCAACCACGGCTTCTATCCGAGAAATCTCAACAATATCAGTACCTAACCCAATAATAGCCATTACCGACGCGCTTCTCGCATCAATACTTTCATATCGGTAACAGCAGCAGCAAGCCCCGACATAACGGCCTGACCAATGATTGCATGACCAATATTTAGCTCATGCATCTCTGGTAAGGCGGCAATGGGTTGGACGTTATGATAAGTCAGGCCGTGACCCGCGTTAACTTTCAGCCCTTTGCTGGCAGCATAGGTCGCCGCTTTGGCGATCCGCATTAATTCAGCCTGACGGGCCAAATCTGAAGAAGCATCAGCATATGCGCCAGTATGAATTTCAATGTAAGGAGCCCCGACAGTCACAGCGGCATCAATTTGGCGCATATCAGCATCGATAAACAGTGAAACCAGAATACCGGCCTCAGCAAGCCGTCTCACCGCGACAGTCATTTTATCAATTTGACCTGCAACATCCAGCCCACCCTCAGTAGTGACTTCCTGCCGTTTTTCCGGTACCAAACAGCAAAAGTGTGGGCTTATTTCACAAGCAATACCCACCATTTCATCGGTGACAGCCATTTCCAGATTCATGCGGGTTTGGATGGTTTGGCGCAGAATACGCACGTCCCGATCCGTGATATGGCGGCGATCTTCGCGTAAATGGACGGTAATACCGTCAGCACCGGCTTGTTCTGCAATAAAAGCTGCCTGAACAGGATCGGGGTAAATGGTCCCACGTGCATTTCGTAATGTCGCAATGTGATCAATATTAACGCCCAGCAACAAATCAGCCATGACAGCCCTCCAGGTATGGATGCATCTTTGATAGATTAATAGGCATGCAAGAATGCTTGCCAATAAACGCGTAAGTGTCTGGCAGTTTACACCGAGTCAGTGGGCAGCGGATAGGCACAGTAAAGGAAAGTTGGTAAACCACAATATAAACAGTGGGTTGTAGATACTAAGGCAATGGCTCTGCTGGCGGTTTTATCACAAATTGGCGGAACAGTTCGCGACTTTTTAAGGGCTTACCCCCCAAGTAAGGTTTCAGAGCGATGCGGGTAAAACGCTTGGCTGCACGCAACGTATCAGCATCAGGAAACTCACGGTTAGCCAGAGCCAATAATTGGCGGCCGGTAAAGCTGTAGTGATCAACCACCAAACTGGCAATAAATCCTTTTTCCTCGCGGTAGCGGTAAGTCATGGAGTCAGAAACTGGCTGACCACTGCCCGCACAATGAAGAAAATCAACGCCATAACCAAGATGAGCCAATATCGCCAATTCAAACTGGCGCAAAGCATATTCAGGGGAGCCATCGCTACCAGCCAATGATTGTAAACAATGCAGATAGTCGAAGAATAGAGCGGAGTAATTGGTTTGGTGTTCGAGGACGCGCGCGAGCAGCTCGTTGACATATAAGCCGCTGTACAACATTGAGCCGGTCAATGGGAGAGCCAGAGAAACCGGCTCGGCACTACGCAATGTTTTTACTTCACCACGCCCAGTCCAACGAACCAGTAATGGCGTAAAAGGCTGCAAGCAGCCTTTTAGATTGGAACGGCGACTCCGCGCACCTTTTGCCAACACCCTCATGCGGCCCTCCCCCTCAGTGAATAAATCCAGCATTAAACTGGTTTCACTGTAAGGTCGCCCATGCAGGACAAATGCGCGTTGCCAACCTTCCATCGGCGAGCCTTATTTCAGGTCGTCGGTATAGCCTAAGCTGCGCAATGCACGTTCGTCATCTGCCCAGCCTGATTTCACTTTCACCCACAGCTCAAGATGCACTTTGGCTTCGAACATCTGTTCCATGTCCTGGCGGGCTTCGATACCGATAGTCTTGATTTTTGAACCTTTATTACCGATGACCATTTTCTTCTGGCCTTCGCGCTCGACCAAAATCAGCCCATGGATGTTATAGCCACCGCGTTCATTGGGTACAAACTGTTCAATTTCAACTGTCACCGAGTAAGGTAATTCCTCACCCAAGAAGCGCATCAGCTTTTCACGAATGATTTCTGACGCCATAAAACGCTGGGAACGGTCAGTGATGTAATCTTCCGGGAAGTGATGTACCGCTTCCGGCATATGCTTGCGCACAATACTGGCGATGGTGTCCACATTCATCCCTTTCTCAGCAGAGATAGGAACAACGTCCAGGAAATTCATCTGCTGGCTTAAGAACTGGATATGCGGTAACAGTTTCGTTTTGTCTGTAACGTTATCGACTTTGTTAATGGCTAATAATACTGGACACTGCAAACTGCGCAGTTTATTCACCACCATTTCATCATCAGCAGTCCAGTTAGTGCCTTCAACCACAAAAATCACTAATTCCACGTCACCGAGAGAGCTGCTTGCCGCGCGATTCATTAAACGGTTAATCGCCCGTTTTTCTTCAATATGCAGCCCTGGGGTATCAACATAAATAGCCTGATAAGGCCCTTCAGTATGGATCCCCATAATACGGTGGCGTGTGGTTTGCGGTTTACGTGAAGTGATGGAGATTTTCTGCCCCAGCAATTCATTCAGCAAGGTAGATTTACCCACATTCGGGCGACCTACAATTGCAATAAAACCACAATACGTTTTTTCTACTTCGCTCATTCAAGCTCCAACTTTATCAGCGCTGCTTCCGCTGCCGCCTGCTCAGCTTTACGGCGACTTGAGCCGGTGCCTATTACCGGCTCATTCAAGCCACTCACCTGGCAGTGGATAGTAAATTCCTGGTCATGTGCTTCACCGCGAACCTGCACAACCAGATAAGAGGGTAATGGCAGATGACGGCCCTGCAAGTATTCTTGCAAGCGCGTTTTGGGATCTTTCTGCTTATCACCTGGGCTGATTTCGTCTAACCGACTGCGATACCAGTCGAGAATCAGCCGTCCAATCGTATGAATATCGCTGTCTAAGAATATACCGCCGATTAAGGCTTCGACCGTATCTGCCAAAATTGATTCACGGCGGAAACCACCACTTTTCAATTCACCCGGCCCAAGGCGCAAACATTCACCAAGGTCAAACTCACGGGCCATTTCGGCTAGTGTATTGCCTCTGACCAATGTCGCTCGCATCCGGCTCATATCCCCTTCATCAACACGGGGAAAACGGTGATACAGCTCATTGGCAATAACGAAACTTAATATAGAGTCACCCAAGAACTCCAAACGTTCATTATGTTTGCTACTGGCGCTACGATGAGTCAGTGCTTGCAGCAAGAGCTCCTGCTGTTGAAAAGTGTAGCCCAGCTTCCGCTGTAGCCTATTTATTACGATGGGGTTCATGAGTTACCAATAGATCAAGAATGCGTCAAAAACTACAGCATACGGAACAGGTCTGATTGGCCAAGATGACCAAAACAAAACTGTTTCGTTTGCAGTGGCCCCCATAAAAGAGCCAACTGTTATCGCTCGAAAGGTTATTCTACAACGAGTGGAAATATAATGCTGCGTTTAAATGCCCTGCGGACTTGAAGTGACAGCGTATTTATCCCCCGCCGTCACTTCAATGACTCAATATAGATTAATGAATTCCACCAATACGACTTAAACGCACACCCGTTGGCCATTCACCTTCTTGTTTTTCAAAACTCATCCAAATAGCCGTGGCTTTACCCACCAGATTACGTTCTGGCACAAAGCCCCAATAACGGCTATCAGCACTATTATCCCGGTTATCACCCATCATAAAGTAATGACCTTCTGGCACAACCCACACACCTAGCGGCTGATTAGGCTGCTGATAATAAGCCCCAACCTGCTCTTGGCGACCAGGCACTGTGAGGATCTGATGAGCAACCGGGCCGAGGGTTTCGGTCCGCTCACGTAGACGTACTCCACCATCGGGCACTGCCTGATTTAACGGAATTTGGAAGAAACCAGCAGAGGCCTCACCATTACCGCTATAACGGAATGTTTGTACAAAATCGCTTGGTTCTGATGCACTGTAAGTAATTGGTAATGCACTGTCACAAGAAGTCCCTGTATTACAAGCTGGTTGAACCGTCACTTCTTTACTGATTGGATTATAACTTACCCGATCACCCGGCAAACCCACCACACGCTTGATATAATCCAAACGAGGGTCTAGCGGATATTTAAACACGGCGACATCACCGCGTTTCGGATGCCCGGTCGGGATCAGCGTAGTTTGCGTAATAGGATCTTTAACTCCGTAAGCAAACTTCTCTACCAGAATGAAATCACCGATCAATAATGTGGGCATCATCGAGCCAGATGGGATCTGGAAAGGCTCGTAAATAAACGAACGCACGATAAATACCAGAGCTAACACCGGGAAGACTGAAGCACAAGTCTCAATCCAGCCAGGCTGTCTTGCAGCTGGTGCGAGTGTCTTGTTATCTACCGCACTTCCGGTTTGCGCCTTGATAGCCGCAGTTTGGGCGTTAACAGCCGCAATTTTCGCCTGACGAGCTGGCCCCCATTTAAACCGCTCGAAGCACCAGATAACTCCAGTCACCAACGTTGCTATCGCTAAAATCAAGGCAAACATGTTAGCCATCAAAACTCCTTATTTACTGTCTTTTCCGACATGCAGAATAGCCAGGAAAGCTTCTTGCGGTAATTCAACGTTACCGACCTGCTTCATACGTTTTTTACCATCTTTCTGTTTCTGCAGAAGTTTCTTCTTACGACTAACATCGCCGCCATAACACTTCGCCAATACGTTTTTCCGCAATTGTTTCACAGTCGAGCGAGCAATGATGTGGTTGCCGATAGCCGCCTGAATCGCAATATCAAATTGCTGACGTGGAATCAGTTCCTTCATTTTCTCAACCAGATCACGGCCGCGGTACTGCGCATTATCACGGTGAGTAATGAGTGCCAGCGCATCAACTCGCTCATTGTTGATTAATACATCAACACGCACCATGTCGGAAGTCTGGAAACGTTTAAAATTGTAATCTAATGATGCATAACCACGAGATGTGGATTTCAAGCGGTCAAAGAAATCGAGCACCACTTCAGCCATCGGAATTTCATACGTCAGCGCCACTTGGTTGCCGTGGTAAACCATGTTGGTCTGCATACCGCGTTTTTCAATGCACAATGTAATGACGTTACCCAAGTATTCCTGTGGTAACAGCATATGGCATTCAGCAATAGGTTCGCGCAGTTCCTCAATGTTATTCAATGCTGGCAGCTTGGAAGGGCTATCGACATAAACCGTTTCCTGAGCCGTTGTAATCACTTCATACACCACCGTTGGTGCTGTAGTGATCAGTTCCAGATCGTACTCACGCTCCAAACGTTCCTGAATGATTTCCATATGCAGTAAGCCCAGGAAGCCGCAGCGGAAACCAAAGCCCAGTGCTGTAGAACTTTCTGGCTCATAGAACAAAGAGGCGTCATTAAGACTCAGCTTGCCTAATGCATCGCGGAAAGCTTCATAGTCATCGGAGCTAATCGGGAACAGACCCGCATAAACCTGTGGTTTGACTTTCTTAAAACCAGGTAATGATTTTTCAGCCGGGTTACGGGCCAATGTCAGCGTATCGCCGACTGGCGCGCCCAAAATGTCTTTTATCGCACAGACCAGCCAGCCTACTTCGCCGCAATTCAGTACGTCACGATCAACACGTTTTGGTGTAAAGATACCCAAGCGTTCAGCGTTGTAGCTCTGCCCGGTACTCATAACCTTAACTTTATCGCCTTTACGCAACGAACCATTCTTGATACGGATTAATGATACTACGCCCAGATAGTTATCAAACCAGGAGTCAATAATCAGTGCCTGCAACGGGCCATCTGGATCGCCCTGAGGCGGCGGAATATCACGCACCAGTCGCTCAAGAATATCAGGAACACCTACACCGGTTTTTGCTGAGCAACGCACTGCATCAGTCGCATCAATACCGACGATATCTTCAATCTCTTCAGCAACGCGCTCTGGATCTGCCGCAGGCAAGTCGATTTTGTTCAGAACAGGAACAACTTCCAGATTCATTTCCATCGCCGTATAGCAGTTTGCCAGCGTTTGCGCTTCAACGCCCTGCCCTGCATCAACCACCAATAAAGCCCCTTCACAAGCCGCCAACGAGCGGGAAACTTCATAAGAGAAGTCAACGTGACCGGGAGTATCGATAAAGTTGAGTTGATAGGTTTGACCATCTTTTGCGTGGTAATCAAGCGTCACACTCTGTGCCTTGATGGTAATGCCACGCTCGCGCTCCAGATCCATAGAATCCAGCACTTGAGCGGCCATTTCTCGCTCAGATAAACCGCCACAAATCTGAATAATACGGTCCGACAGTGTCGATTTACCGTGGTCGATATGGGCAATAATAGAAAAGTTTCTTATGTGCTTCATTTATATGAATTTTTCTCTAGTCGTTGTCTTTAATTAATTATTGGTGGACACAGCGATGGACTCAAACCCAAAACTACCCACATAAATATGCACGCATCTTACACTGTAAGTCAGCCTCGTGAAAGGCATCACACTTAGCTTGTTATCTCATTTATGCTGTTAAAATGTATCAGCACCTCTCCATGGGCAGTTATAGTCAAGATGCCATCCTGACTCAACGGCTCATACCCTTCTATTCCATAAATCTTCATTAAATCACTTTAGGAAAATGCTCATTTACCCTCTTGATAAAGAGCCTAAAGTATTAATGTAATTCAATAATAACCAAGTGAAATATCCTCTTAGCGGCCGGATGGAGTATATTATGATCGACGAAGGAAAAATACTTAGCCGCCATGAGTTGAGAAATAAAAACTCAAAATTAACTATTGGCATAATAGTATTTATATTAGGATTGAGCTTTGTAGTAATTAGCTTATCAATGACTACATCTATCTTCTCAACACCTTCAATCCTTTCAATGCTATGCGTTGCTATTGCCAGCATCTCATTAAGCCTATTACTTTATTCGCGTTTATACGAAAGTCCAATATTTACCTATTTTCTTTATGAAAACGGCATTCGTGTTTTTAATCATGACAATGGAAATGTTTATTTTATCTCATTTAATAAAATAGAAT
>NZ_CABHXX010000127.1 GCF_902170565.1 Yersinia thracica | reverse complement strand
GGCAGCATCGGCCCGATATTTGATAAAGAGAAAGAGCAAAACCGCCTCAAAGAAGCACAGCTGATTGGTGAGATAGGTGGTCAGGTCAGTGATATCGTGCGTACGCAGGGCAAAATAGCGGAAGAAAAAGCGCTGAAAGACCCGGTTGCTATTCAGGCGGCGAAAGAGGCGTTGGCCCAAAAAGGTAACCTGACGCCGACGGAAGAACAACTGACCAACCAGATACGCAATACCGCCATGGCCCCTTACGGCACTGGCAGCGCGTTGCAACAGGGAATACAGGCGGCAACCGCCGCTATCCAGGGTCTGGCTGGCGGGAATATGGCACAAGCGCTGGCAGGTGCCTCCGCGCCGTATCTTGCTGAAGTGATTAAGAAAAGCACCGGCGATAATCAAGCGGCCAATGCCATGGCACACGCCGTATTGGGTGC
>NZ_CABHXX010000126.1 GCF_902170565.1 Yersinia thracica | reverse complement strand
GGATGAGTGGTATGGGCATATGGCCCCAAGAGAAAAACTGCTGAAATACGGTGCCGCGGTACTGACTGATGCAGAATGTGCTTTATTTTGATTCAATGCTGACACCAAAAATTCTTACTATTTTATATTGGCTCTCACTGTTTGGCATCATTGTATCCGGCGTACTGGCGATGTTTGGCAGTTTCTTCATAGGGATTGCCATCATCATCGGCGGTGGCATTAGTTCCCGTATTGGTTTTGAGATGATCATGATTGCATTCAAAAATAATGAGTATCTGAAAAGAATCGCAGAAAAACCATAATCATGATTTACCTTGGGTATTCTCATCTTATTTCAAAATGGAATACCCAGATTACTTACCACTGGTATACTTCCATCATTAACTCGCTAAAAACCCTACTTATCCCCCATTACAACCCCAGTAAACCGTTTCTCATCCCTCTTTCCTCATTTTAGGATTTAGCCTAAATGAACATAACAATATAAAAAATAGTGTCTTTTATTTTTTTCATGCTTAACTTTCATCACAACCTTAAAGTAGAAAAAGCATTTAATATGATTATCGCTACTATCTACGATCTGGTATGAATAAATTACACATATACTTTATCCGGTGGATGATCTGGATAGAGCCATGTTCTACAGGTCAGGATGATTATCATCACTGGGAGGGTTAGGAATAGAGCCTTCTGAGTTTCTGGCTAAGGTAAGTAAAAGACTCATATACACTTTTAGGGGATCGCATATGTTCGAAAACCAAGACACGTCGATCCTCAGTACTTACTTTGGTACTCATAGCCCATTTTGGCGGCTTGCTTTTGATAGCCAAGCTTTAGAGTTATCTGCAATTAAAGGGGCAACAAATATCGCAATACCCCTTAATTCAGTTCAAACAATGAGAATCCGAAGATTAACCGGAATTACTGCAAGTTTAGATATTGAAATTGAAATTTATGGTCACCCCCTTCATCTACATCTTGTCGGCCGCAAAATTAATGAGAAAGAATGGGGAGGTACTGCCTCAGCCTATGCTGATACTGAATCTGTAGCTCGTGATTTGGTCATAGGCCTTTCCTTTGCAGAGCAGGTCGTTTCTGAAGCTAATTCAGTGATTGTTATTCTTGATAAAGATGGCTGCGTACAACGATTTAACCACCTTAGTGAAGAATATACCGGTAAGAAAGAGCAAGATGTTATTGGTAAAAATGTCTATGACTTATTTATGACAGCCAAGGAAGGGGCGTCGTCACGGAAGAATATTGAGGGGTTTTTTCAGCGAGGTGCATCTTATGAAGCTGAACGTTGGGTTAACACTGTCAAAGGAAAGCGCCTATTTTTATTCCGCAATAAATTTGTTCACAGTGGTAGCGGTAAAAATGAGCGCTATCTCATCTGCTCTGGCACTGATATTACCAAAGAGAGACGCGCTCAAGAGCGCCTTAGGATTCTGGCTAATACCGATATGATTACTGGTTTACCTAATCGCCATGCTATTCATGAACGCATAAACAGCGCAATCCAAACCCGTGGTGACACCTCGGTAGGTATTATTTATCTCGATCTCGATAACTTCAAAAAAGTGAATGACCATTACGGCCATATGTTTGGTGATCGATTACTGAAAGATGTTTCTCTGGCAATTTTAAGTTGCCTGGATGACAACGAAATGCTTGCACGGCTAGGAGGTGATGAATTTATTGTTTTGGTCGAAAATGCCACCATGAACTTGCTTGAAAAAACTACGCAGAGAATTCTTAACCGCATGAAATTGCCTTTCCGGGTTGGATTGATCGAGGTATATACCGGCTGTTCAATTGGTATTGCATTATGTCCTGAGCATGGCGACACACTGGAAAATATTATTCGCAGTGCAGATACCGCTATGTACACTGCAAAAGAACATGGAAAACAAACCTATTCAATTTTCTCGCAGCAAATGAATAAAAAAGTATCCGAATATGTTTGGCTCGATACCAATTTACGCAAGGGTTTAGAACAGCACCAATTACAGATCTATTACCAGCCCAAAATATCGACTAAAACAGGAAAAGTGCACAGTGTAGAAGCACTCGTCAGATGGTTATCGCCTGAACGAGGTTTAATTGCTCCTCTGGAGTTTATCTCCTATGCCGAAGAGTCCGGACTTATCAGACCACTAGGTAAATGGGTACTGCAAACATCGATGCAACAAGCCGTCGATTGGAGAAAACGCGGAATTAACCTACGAGTTGCAGTCAATGTTTCTGCTCGACAATTGATGGATGAGGCTATCGTTACCAGCTTTATTGAATCTCTCGAAGCCAGCGAACTGGAATCTAGCTTGGTCGATGTTGAATTAACGGAAAGTTGCTTAATTGATAATGAAGATGCTGCTATCAATATAATGAAACAGCTACGCCATTTAGGTGCTCAAGTTCACTTAGATGATTTTGGCACGGGTTATTCTTCACTCTCTCAGTTAGCGCGCATCCCTATTGATGCCATTAAGCTAGATCAAAGTTTTGTTCGCCATATTGATACTAATCCTATTTCACAATCTCTGGTTCGAGCCATTATCGTTGTCGCCGAGGCACTTAAAATGCAAGTAATTGCCGAAGGAGTGGAAACTAAAGAGGAAGAGGAATTTCTGGATTCTATTGGGATTGATGAAAAACAAGGGTTCCTTTATGCTAAGCCAATGCCCGCAGATGAACTGGAGCATTGGCTGGTAACACAACATCCTCACCTTTCACTGGATTAGATGCAAAAACTATATAGCTTTCGGTATTCCTGAAGCATGTCTGTCTTGCAACATAACCAGCCGTTCAATATAGGCGATATCTTTCGGCTCAATAGACAATGCAGAATCGACCCAGTCTTCTGTAATATCCATTAATTCAGAACGCGTTAATTGTAGAACACGCTGTCGCACTCGAACCATAGCTCGTATGCCATTTAGTTTAGGCTTGATAGTGTCTATAAATGTGCGTGTCGCAAGATAGGCATCCCCCGGCTGAAATAACTTATCGATTAATCCACGGCTCTCATACCATTCCGCAGCATGGGATTCGCCAGTCCAAATCAGTTGTTCTGCCACTTTCATACCCGCTTTTCTGGCAACCAGCGAATATCCCCCCATGCCCGGAAATAAATTAAATGCAATTTCCGGAAATCCCATTCTGGCGGTCGTCTGTGCTAATACAAAGTGATGCGCTAATGCCGCTTCAAATCCTCCTCCCAATGCACTTCCTTCAATCATTGCAATAGAGATGGCACCAGTATCGAACCCGCGAGAAGCCGCATGAACACAATCTACGCAAGCACGAGCATAGGCCATTAGCGCTTCCCGCTTACGATTTCTGATCATTTGGGCGAAAAAGTTTAAATCCCCCCCTACATTAAATATATTAGGCACCATTGAGCCGGTTACCCAAAAATCGATAGGTAATTTTGATTCTTTAGCGGCCTGCACCAATGTCATAATATTTTCAATTAACTCCAGATTAAAACAGGGGCGAGGATGAGCACGCAGCAACATCCACATGGTATTGCGACCTTCTTCGTAATAAGCCGATATTTGAGATAAATGGCCGGCTTCAGTAAAAGAACGGCAACTAGGGAGATTAATCATGTTCATATTCTATCCTATGGGTGAGTTAAACACAGATGGTGCTATCGCCTCAGCCTTCTTGAGGAAGTGCTACATTTGCCTTAATGGTGGCAACTTAAGTGGGCAGATAAATAGTGAGTCACCCAATGGATAAATGATGAAAAAAGCAGTAAAAATTTAAACAACCGGAATATTTAAGGCGCTATTAGGGAATAAGTAGAATATATATTTTCAAGAAGATCGAATTTCAGATGAAAAAAATCTGCCAATATGGATAAAATGCTGGCTAAATCTTTATCCCTGACGGATTTTTTATGCTGCAGATTCTGCACTTTCTTTTGGCACTCATTGCTATTGCAGTATTGGCTTTACTGGCTAGCCACGACCGTAAAAACATTAAACTTCGTTATATTTTTCAGTTACTCATTATAGAAATCTTACTGGCTTATTTCTTTTTACACTCAGAAAGTGGGTTAGGCGCGATAAAATATTTTGCTGGATTATTCGAATCCTTGATGAAGTTTGCTTCAGTTGGCACCAGTTTTGTTTTTGGTGGAATGAATGAGCAAGGCTTGGCGTTTATATTTCTGAATGTTCTTTGCCCAATTATTTTCGTATCTGCATTGATTGGTATTTTACAGCATTTTCGCATATTACCGCTCATCATACGGATTGTTGGCACCCTGTTATCCAAAGTAAATGGTATGGGTAAGCTGGAGTCTTTTAATGCCGTAAGCACATTAATTCTGGGGCAGTCAGAGAATTTCATTGCCTATAAAGGCATTATTGCCGATATCTCGCCGCGCAGAATGTACACCATGGCGGCCACTGCGATGTCGACTGTCTCCATGTCGATTGTCAGTGCTTATATGACCATGCTCGATCCAAAGTTTGTAGTAACAGCACTCATACTAAATATGTTTAGTACTTTTATTATACTTTCTATTATTAACCCTTACACTGTCACAGAAGAACCTGAGTTAAAGCTAAATAAGCTTCATGAAGATCAAGGTTTTTTTGAAATGCTTGGAGAATATATTCTGGCTGGCTTTAAAATCGCTATGATTATAGCCGCAATGTTAATTGGGTTTATTGCTATAATTTCAGCCATTAATGCTTTATTTAGCACCTTATTCAACATCAGTTTCCAAGGCGTACTGGGATATCTATTTTATCCACTGGCTCTACTGATTGGCATTCCCGCTCAAGATGCTTTGCATGCAGGGAGTATTATGGCGACCAAACTGGTGGCAAATGAGTTCGTTGCCATGATTGAGCTGAAAAAAGTTGCAGCCGAAATGTCGCCGAAAGGTTTGGGTATTCTTTCTGTATTTTTAGTCTCTTTTGCTAATTTTGCCTCTATTGGGATTGTTGCTGGTGCCATTAAAGGGCTGAATGAGCAGCAAGGTAATGTCGTTTCACGATTCGGATTAAAGCTAGTATATGGTTCAACTTTAGTTAGCTTACTTTCTGCTGCTATTGCCGGGCTGGTCTTGTAACAAAAACACGGTTTAGCCATATGAAGTTAATGATATTACAGGCCTTTTACTTCCTGTCGGGAGATAAAAGGCCATAAAGCTCAAACTCAATATTTACCGTTAGAAATCAGCACATACTATAGTATCAACACGCATAACAGACTCTTGCGCAAACTGCTGTTTATACCGGGAACGCAGCGCTTCTATTGCATTCTCTTTGTCATCTTTATGAATAAGCACCAACGCCTTACTATTTTCTTTAGCCACATTGCCATCATTTCCCAACCATTGCCCTTTAGTATCAATAACTGTCAGGCCATCCTTGAATCGGCTGGTTACATCATTATCAACAAAAGACTGCCATTCAGTGGTGGAAATAGCTGGGCCATGAGGACGGTTCAAACCGAAAAAGAGAGTTGTTTGTGTCATCGGTTCACCTTTAATACAGGCGGGAGATGTTACTGTTGCTGTATTGGCTTGACCCGTTCTATCAATACAACCGCTCAGCAATGCACCGATAGCTACCATACCAGCTAAGAACACCGCCCGATATTGGCGCGAACTAACACACTTACCCATGAAAAATCCCACTGAAATAAAAGATAAAATAGAGATAAAAACTACCACTCGATGAGTTACTCTGCAATCAAGTAGAATGATCGTCAAATGACCGTTTAGCTCTCTCACTCTATCTTAATAACTGATTTTCACCCTAAAATAACTAATGACCAATAAAACGACAATTCTTTTTTTATATAAAAACATCAATAAGATAATTAATATTTCAATTAAATTAAATAATTTGAAATACATGGTTTAGAAAATCTCAGTCGCGACGTTTTTGCTTAGTGACTAAGCTGCCCCCCTTTGCCGCCCTTAAGAAATTACATCCAATATGCTACTCAGTGTTCTTTATATTATCGGTATCACCGCTGAAGCCATGACTGGTGCACTGGCTGCAGGCCGCCGTCAGATGGATATGTTTGGCGTCATTATCATTGCATCTGCAACTGCTATCGGTGGCGGCTCAGTCAGAGATATGTTGCTGGGCCACTATCCGCTTGGGTGGGTTAAGCACCCCGAATATATTGTGATTGTCGCCGTTGCTGCGATCGTCACAACCTGGATGGCTCCGTTAATGAAGCATTTGCGCCATTTGTTTTTAGTGCTTGATGCCATCGGACTGATTGTTTTTTCTATTATTGGCGCACAAATCGCCCTCGATATGGGCCACAGCACTATTATTGCGGCCATAGCCGCTGTGATTACCGGCGTGTTTGGCGGTGTCCTGCGCGATATGTTCTGTAACTGCATTCCATTAGTGTTTCAGAAAGAAATTTATGCCGGTATCTCGTTTGCTGCTGCGTGGATCTACATAGCGCTACAGCAATACACGCCGCTATCCCATAACTGGGTTATTATTATTACACTGGTCACTGGGCTAAGCGCACGGTTGCTGGCACTGAGATTCCGCCTTGGCCTGCCCGTATTCAAATATGAACATTCAGAACATTAAGCTAATCCCGGAGATTACTCTTCGGGCCGAAACCCTGTAATTCCCTGTTGCGATAAGAAATCAGCCATCGTTTGGATTTCTGGGTGATGTAAAAAATGATTAATTTGTTTCGCCCGCACCGCCCCAATACCTGATATTAAGCGCCATTCGGCAATACTCCGTTGCTGTAAAGAGCGCCACTGAGAATCAATAGGTATCGCCTGTGGGAATCCCAAAGCCTGTAACCATTGAGGAAAAGGCTGTTGTCTGGCGCGTTGAAATTGCAGATAAATTTTCTCTGCTCGACCTTGCCCAATACCAGGAACTGCCGCAATTTGTTCTACAGACAGTGATAACCAATCGACCAGACTATTAATAAGCCCATGATGGACAAGCTCTCGCCAAAGCCCACTTCCCACATTCTGCATATCTAGCCCGTTAGCACTACTAAGCCATGCTAAGCGAGATAGAAATTGGGGTTTACACTCGGGTGGTAAAAGGCGAAAACAACTTAACTGATGGAACTTATTTGCAGCAGGTGGGGTAATTTCGTGGCGCTGGCTTACTCGCCAGATAACATGATCCAATCGTGGAATCCCCTGCCCAGCCAATGTGATAGTGACTTGATCACCCGGCACAATATCCCACTGTTTCCAACGGGCAATAGAACCAACATTTACTCTACGAATCCATTTGTCATCAATTTTTACCGGAGCAACCTGTAAAATAGCGGTAACTTTACCGGTACGACCAACCGTAAAATGGATATCTTTGATTTCAGTTATTTGCTGGGGAGGTGGATATTTCCATGCCACAGACCAGTTTCCTGGTGTTGCATGCCAATGACGCCCTGCTGGCTCATCTTCTTGGCGGATGACCACGCCATCAGTCACAAAAGGTAGCGGCATTTGAAACCAGAGCTTTCGCCAGTGAGCAACATCGCGACTGGAAAAAACGGGTTCGCTGTAATAAGCAGTTAAAGGAAATCCCATTTCTTTTAATAATTCGGTTTTTTTCTTCATACTTTTTGGCCCATCCGGCCATGCCCAAATAAAAATACCCAATTTGGCCAGCAATGGGGTTGCAGACTTGCGCATCAGTGCGCCTGCAACTGAAGCTCGGGCATTGACACCTCCCGACTGCACTTGTTGATGTCCCTCCATTTGTAAGAATAATTCCCCCTGTAGAGTTAACAAAGGGGGCGCTGCGGCAATATATTGAGGAATAGCAGAAATAAGCGGTGCTTTATCCGTCCAGTCCTGACCTTTCAAGCCATTTCCTCGGCTCAAAATTTGAGTCAGGTTTCCAGCCTGATAAACCAATGTGACCGCAACGCCATCTATTTTGGGCTGCACCCAGAGATTCTTCCGCCCCGCCATCCAGTCAATAAGTGCAGTTTCATCTTTAAGCTTTTTTAAGCCGGTATGAGCAACAGGATGAGGACTCTTCCCGTTACCCGCTATCAACGTACTATTCTTCGTATCCGGTAGCCCATGACATAATCGCCACCCATGCAATTTGTCCTGCAATTGATCGTAAATATTATCAGAAAGCAGGCTAATACCTTGCTGGTGATACGCCAAATCCCACTGAAGGAGCTGCTTATCCAAAAGATTAATTTCGCCTGACATTCTTTCTTCTGACCATTCAGGGCACACAGACTCCGCTCTGGCCCCCAAATTTATAAAACCAAATGTCAGTAGGCTTAGTATTTTCAATTTTTTGCGCATTCATCAGTACCTCCCTTTGCTGGCGGGCAGTAAAACCTGAAATGGCTCGTCCGTCGAAGGGGAAAAAACTTAAATGCGTAGGTGACCGAATAATACTTTTGCACTTGCTGCAACATGCTGAAATTACGCAATGCTCCCCGCAAAATCATAAAAACGTGCTGTTTATGGGCGAAACATTGAGGTGAAATGTGTTGTAACGCTGCATGACGCGTTACAGCCGTGTATACTGTGCGGAGATTCACACTTCTGCTTTCTACATATCAACCTAATCAACTGAAACGTCATCATGGTTCAAGGCACGCTATACATAGTTTCTGCACCTAGTGGGGCAGGGAAATCAAGCCTGATTCAGGCTTTGTTAAAAACACAACCTTTGTACGACACGCAGGTTTCTGTTTCTCATACCACACGTGCTATACGTCCAGGGGAGAATCACGGCGAGCATTACTTCTTTGTTTCTAAGGAAGAGTTTTGCCAGATGATTGATGACGATGCTTTTCTTGAGCATGCCAAAGTTTTTGAAAATTACTATGGCACCTCACGTCTGGCGATTGAGCAGATTCTCGCAACCGGTGTCGACGTGTTTTTAGATATCGACTGGCAAGGCGCGCAGCAAATTCGCGCAAAAATGCCAACCGCGCGCAGTATTTTTATTTTGCCCCCATCCAAAGAAGAATTGGATCGCCGCTTGCGTGGCCGTGGGCAGGATAGCGAGGAGGTTATTGCAAAGCGAATGGCGCAAGCTGTCGCGGAGATGACCCACTACGCAGAATATGATTATTTAATCGTGAATGATGATTTCAATCTGGCATTGTCTGATCTGAAAACCATTATTCGCGCTGAACGACTGCGTTTAGGCCGCCAGAAACAGCGGCATGACGCTTTAATCACCAAATTATTGGCAGACTGAACAGAGTTTCAGTATCATGCCCAGTCATTTCGTCACCTGTGGAGTAGCAGAATTATGGCACGCGTAACTGTTCAAGACGCTGTAGAGAAAATTGGTAACCGTTTTGACCTGGTGTTGGTCGCTGCTCGTCGGGCACGTCAAATCCAGTCCGGCGGTAAAGACGCACTGGTTCCAGAAGAAAACGATAAAGTTACTGTGATTGCGCTGCGCGAAATCGAAGAAGGCCTGATTACAAATCAGATTCTCGATGTACGTGAACGCCAAGAACAGCAAGAGCAGGAAGCCGCAGAGATCCAAGCGGTAACCGCGATTGCTGAAGGTCGTCGTTAATTAGACAGCGAGTCTACTTTGTACCTGTTTGAAAGCCTGAATCTGCTGATTCTACGTTACCTGCCAGAGGAGCAGATTAAGCGCCTCAAACAGGCATACCTTGTCGCACGTGATGCTCACGAGGGTCAGACACGCTCCAGTGGTGAGCCCTATATCACTCACCCGGTTGCTGTGGCCTGTATCCTTGCGGAGATGCGGCTCGATTACGAAACTTTAATGGCGGCGCTGTTACATGACGTCATTGAAGATACCCCTGCTACCTATCAAGATATGGAGCAGTTGTTTGGGAAAAGCGTAGCCGAGCTGGTCGAGGGCGTTTCTAAACTCGATAAACTGAACTTCCGCGATAAGAAAGAAGCCCAGGCGGAGAACTTCCGCAAAATGATCATGGCGATGGTGCAGGATATCCGCGTCATTTTGATCAAACTGGCTGACCGCACCCATAACATGCGAACGCTGGGTTCCTTACGCCCGGATAAACGTCGCCGTATTGCCCGCGAAACCCTTGAAATATATAGCCCACTGGCCCACCGGTTGGGTATTCACCATTTAAAAACCGAGCTGGAAGAGTTGGGTTTTGAAGCGCTCTACCCCAATCGCTACCGCGTGATTAAAGAAGTGGTGAAAGCCGCACGTGGTAACCGCAAAGAGATGATCCAAAAAATCTTGGCGGAAATTGAAGGGCGTCTGACGGAAGCAGGGATACCTTGCCGCGTCAGTGGTCGAGAAAAGCATCTCTATTCCATCTATTGCAAGATGAACCTGAAGGAGCAGCGTTTTCACTCCATCATGGATATCTATGCTTTTCGGGTTATCGTTAAAGAAGTCGATACTTGCTATCGCGTGCTGGGGCAAGCTCATAGCCTGTATAAACCCCGCCCTGGCCGAGTAAAAGACTATATTGCTATCCCTAAGGCTAACGGCTATCAATCGTTGCATACCTCATTAATCGGCCCTCATGGAGTTCCGGTAGAGGTACAAATCCGTACTGAAGATATGGATCAAATGGCCGAAATGGGGGTTGCGGCACACTGGGCTTATAAAGAGCAAGGTGAGTCCGGTACCACCGCACAGATCCGCGCTCAGCGCTGGATGCAAAGCTTGCTGGAATTACAGCAAAGCGCGGGCAGCTCATTTGAATTTATTGAAAGCGTAAAATCTGATTTGTTCCCTGATGAGATTTACGTTTTCACCCCGGAAGGGCGCATTGTTGAATTACCGGCCGGTGCAACACCTGTCGATTTTGCTTATGCCGTGCATACTGATATTGGCCATGCTTGTGTCGGCGCGCGCGTTGACCGCCAGCCCTATCCGCTTTCTCAGTCAC
This sequence comes from Yersinia thracica, assembly GCF_902170565.1. Taxonomy (GTDB): domain Bacteria; phylum Pseudomonadota; class Gammaproteobacteria; order Enterobacterales; family Enterobacteriaceae; genus Yersinia; species Yersinia thracica. Next base: position 11,093 of record NZ_CABHXX010000126.1, on the reverse strand, counting down.
TCAGCAGTGGCCAAACTGTTGAGATAATTACCGCTCCGGGTGCACGACCGAATGCCGCCTGGCTGAATTTTGTTGTCAGCTCGAAAGCTCGCGCCAAAATTCGTCAATTGCTGAAAAACCTTAAACGTGATGAATCGGTAAGCCTTGGTCGCCGGTTACTGAATCATGCTTTAGGAAATGGTCGAAAACTGTCTGATATTTCTGAAGAAAATATCAAACATGAATTGGATCGTATGAAGTTGGCAACGCTGGATGATTTGCTGGCGGAAATTGGGCTGGGTAATGCAATGAGTGTGGTGGTGGCGAAAAACCTATTGGGTGACCTATCCACGCTGGCAACTTCTGGTACCCGTAACCTGGCAATTAAAGGTGCCGATGGCGTCCTGATTACCTTTGCCAAGTGCTGCCGTCCAATTCCAGGTGACCCAATTATCGCCCATATCAGCCCCGGCAAAGGTTTGGTTATCCATCATGAATCCTGCCGTAATATCCGTGGCTACCAAAAAGAGCCAGAGAAGTTTATGGCGGTTGAATGGGATCAAGAGACTGAGCAAGAGTTTATTGCTGAAATTAAAGTCGATATGTTCAACCAGCAAGGTGCCTTGGCAAATCTGACTGCGGCAATTAATGCGGCCGAATCTAATATTCAAAGCCTGAATACTGAAGAGAAAGATGGCCGGGTATACAGCGCCTTTATTCGCCTGACTACTCGTGACCGAGTCCATCTGGCTAACATTATGCGTAAGATTCGTATCATGCCAGATGTGGTCAAAGTCAGCCGTAACCGTAATTAACGCCTATGAATCCTCAACGCTATGCGCGGATTTGTGAAATGCTTGCTACCAGGCAGCCGGATTTGACGGTTTGTCTGGAGCAAGTACATAAACCTCATAATGTCTCCGCGATTATTCGCACTGCTGATGCCGTCGGCATTCATCAGATTCACGCGATTTGGCCTACCACTGAAATGTACACGCGGCTCTCTTCGGCTGCCGGTAGCAACAGCTGGGTTCAGGTAAAAACACACTCTGATATTACCGATGCTATAACTCATCTAAAATCGCAAGGTATGCAAATACTCGCGACGCATCTATCTGATAAAGCAGTTTATTTTCGTGAAATTGATTATACTCGCCCAACCTGTATTTTAATGGGGCAGGAAAAAACGGGGATATCTAAAGAAGCCTTGGCAATGGCTGATAAAGACATCATTATTCCGATGATCGGAATGGTGCAATCCCTGAATGTATCAGTCGCTTCTGCACTCATTTTGTATGAAGCCCAGCGGCAGCGGCAAAACGCCGGCATGTATCAGCGAGCACAGAGTGTTTTGTCAGAAGATGAGCAACAGCGGCTATTATTTGAAGGTGGCTACCCGGTGCTGGCGCAAGTGGCTAAACGCAAAGGGCTTCCCCAACCTCATATTGATGAGCAAGGCCAGGTTATCGCTGATGCGCAATGGTGGTCAGCCATGCAATCCACGGAGTCTTAAATGAAAGGCCGCCTACTGGATGCCGTACCCCTCAGTACACTTTCCGGTGTTGGCGCGAGTCAGGCTGGAAAACTGGCTAAGATGGGTCTGGAAACCATTCAAGACCTGCTGCTTCACCTTCCGCTACGTTACGAAGATCGCACACGGCTATACCGAATTGGCGATTTGTTGCCCGGCCTTTCCGTCACTGTTGAAGGTGAAGTTCTCCGCTCTGATATCAGTTTTGGTCGCCGCCGCATGATGACCTGCCAAATCAGCGACGGTAGCGGTGTGCTCACTCTGCGTTTTTTCAACTTCAATGCCGCAATGAAAAATAGCTTATCGCCGGGTAAACATGTGATTGCCTATGGCGAAGCTAAACGGGGTAATACTGGCCCTGAAATCATTCACCCAGAGTATCGGGTGCATGGCGAAAATATCGGTGTTGAATTACAAGAGTCATTGACCCCCGTTTACCCCACAACGGAAGGTATTCGTCAGGCGACTTTGCGTAAACTTATTGATCAAGCTCTGGCGATGCTAGATTCCAGCGTCATTGCCGAATTGTTGCCGATTGAATTGAGCCGCTCGCTGATCAGCCTGCCAGAAGCCATTCATACTTTGCATCGCCCACCAGCAGATATTCAACTAGCCGATTTAGAACAGGGCAAGCATCCTGCGCAGCGGCGGCTGATAATGGAAGAACTGCTGGCCCATAACCTCAGCATGCTGGCGGTCAGGGCGGGAGCACAAAGTTATCGGGCGTTATCCTTATTGCCCGAAGAACAACTTAAACAACGTTTTCTTGCGGCACTGCCTTTCACGCCAACCCAAGCCCAACAGCGGGTTGTGGCGGAAATCGAGCAAGATATGACACATAATTTCCCCATGATGCGGCTGATTCAGGGGGATGTAGGCTCGGGAAAAACACTGGTTGCCGCACTGGCCGCACTACGTGCTATTGCCCATGGTAAGCAGGTCGCGTTGATGGCTCCCACTGAGTTATTGGCTGAACAGCATGCCAATACTTTCCGCCAATGGCTGGAGCCGTTAGGTTTACAAGTGGGCTGGCTAGCCGGGAAACAAAAAGGCAAAGCACGGCTGGCACAACAAGAAGCCGTGGCCAGCGGTCAGGTCTCCATGGTCGTGGGTACTCACGCCATGTTTCAGGAACAAGTGCAGTTTTCAGGATTAGCTCTGGTTATTATTGATGAGCAGCATCGTTTTGGTGTTCATCAGCGGCTCGCATTATGGGAAAAGGGCGAGGAGCAAGGCTTCCATCCACACCAGTTGATTATGACGGCAACCCCCATCCCGCGCACCTTGGCGATGACCGCCTATGCGGATCTCGATACCTCGGTCATTGACGAACTGCCTCCTGGTAGAACCCCGGTCACGACAGTAGCGATTCCAGATACTCGCCGCAGTGATGTGATTCAGCGGGTGAAAAATGCCTGTCTGGAAGAGGGCCGACAGGCTTACTGGGTCTGCACCTTGATTGAAGAATCTGAGATGCTGGAAGCTCAAGCCGCTGAAGTCACCTGCGAGGAGCTGAAAATCGCCTTGCCGGAGATTAAGGTCGGTTTGGTACACGGCCGGATGAAAGGGCCAGAAAAACAGGCGGTTATGCTGGCTTTCAAACAGGGTGAATTGCAATTATTGGTTGCCACCACAGTGATTGAAGTTGGCGTTGATGTTCCGAATGCCAGTTTGATGATTATCGATAATCCGGAGCGGTTAGGGTTAGCGCAATTGCACCAGTTACGTGGCCGCGTGGGCCGTGGTGCCGTCGCTTCACACTGTGTTCTGCTGTATAAAACACCGCTGAGTAAAACGGCTCAGATGCGTTTGCAAGTGTTGCGCGACAGTAATGACGGTTTTGTTATCGCCCAGCGGGATTTAGAAATACGCGGCCCCGGCGAATTATTAGGGACGCGCCAAACCGGCAGTGCCGAGTTTAAAGTGGCTGATTTACTGCGTGATCAGGCCATGATTCCAGAAGTGCAAAGAGTGGCTCGCCACCTACATCAACAATATCCTGAGCATGCACGGGCATTAATAGAACGCTGGCTACCAGAGCGAACGCGTTATACCAATGCTTGATGATTAAGGGGCGGTTTTGTCCGCCCCTTAATACTATTACCTTACAACAGAATTATCCCACTACCGCCGGGAAGATTGGCAGTAACAGATAGAGCTTAATCACGATCACATTGACGATATCAATAAAGAACGCACCGACCATCGGCACCACCAAGAAAGCTAAATGTGATGGACCGAAACGGTCAGTAATGGCCTGCATATTCGCAATGGCCGTCGGTGTCGCACCTAAACCAAAACCACAATGGCCCGCTGCTAACACTGCCGCATCATAGTTTTTACCCATCAACCGATAAGTGACGAAGATAGCGTACAGCGCCATCGCCAATGCCTGTACCGACAAGATAACCAACATCGGCAATGCCAGTGAAGCCAGTTCCCACAGTTTCAGGCTCATCAAAGCCATTGCCAGGAACAGTGACAAACTGACATTCCCCAACACCGAAACTGCGCGGTCAAAGACTTTATAGAAGCCGATTACCGCGAGTGTGTTACTGAGAATAACCCCGACGAATAACACACAGACAAAGGTCGGTAATTCAAACATCGTGCCCTGCAACGCAGCAGAAATTACTTGGCCAGCCATCAGGCAAATCGCAATCATGGCGATGGTTTCGACCAGCACCAATGAAGTTATCATGCGGCCCGCAGAAGGCTTTTCAAAAGCGGAAGGGACTTCGCTGTCCTCTGGGGTGCCATCTGGTGTGGAAGAGTGTTTGACCAGATAGCGAGCAACTGGGCCACCAATCAACCCACCCAAAACAAGACCAAAGGTTGCACAAGCCATGGCAACTTCAGTTGCATTTTCAAAGCCATAGCGCTCAACAAACACTTTGCTCCATGCTGCACCGGTACCGTGTCCACCTGACAACGTAATTGAACCTGCCAATAAGCCCATTAGTGGATCCAGGCCCATCAGCTTCGCGAGAGCAATGCCAATCGCGTTCTGCATCAGTAGCAAGCCAACGACCACAAAGACAAACACACTCAAGGCCTTGCCTCCGGCGCGTAAGCTCGCCAAGTTAGCATTCAGGCCAATTGTTGCAAAGAATGCCAGCATCAAGGGGTCTTTCAGCGACATATCAAAACTGATTTCCCAACCGAGGGTCTTTTGCATCAGCAGCATCATGAAAGCGACCAGCAGACCACCAGCAACGGGTTCTGGAATGGTGTACTTTTTTAGAAAAGGGACGGTTTGTACGAGTTTTCGGCCTAACAATAAAACCAGACAGGCCGCGACTAGCGTGCCATAGGTATCGAGATGAAACATCTTGGTACTCCATGCGATTAAAATATCGAATAAAAATATGACGTTAGACAGTTCCTTAATAAACGCCAAAGCAGTAAGAAGAGGATTAGAAGAAAAAAACCTCTCAATTACAAGTTTAGTAAAAGAAAAATATGAACTAGCGCCAAACAAGAATATTTAAGAAAACACAGCGCAACCGATTGCTTTTGTGAGGCGGATCATTAAAATGCCCTCTTTGCCGATCCGGGAATGCCACTCCATGTCTACGCAATCCGCCGAACTTGATGCACCGCAGCAAACAACAACTCGCCCCAGCGAACTCATTTATCGTTTAGAAGACCGCCCGCCACTCGCCCAAACTTTGTTTGCCGCATGCCAACATTTATTGGCTATGTTTGTCGCGGTGATAACCCCCGGCCTGCTAATTTGTCAGGCGCTAGGGCTGCCAGCGGAAGATACCCAGCGCATTATCAGCATGTCACTGTTTGCCTCCGGCCTGGCGTCGCTGCTGCAAATTAAAACCTGGGGGCCGGTGGGCTCTGGCCTGTTATCCATTCAGGGCACCAGTTTTAACTTTGTTGCTCCGCTGATTATGGGCGGTTTGGCGCTGAAAAATGGTGGGGCTGATATCCCGACCATGATGGCGGCCTTGTTCGGTACCTTGATGGTTGCGTCCTGTACCGAAATTATACTTTCCCGTTTCTTGCATCTGGCGCGCCGCATTATCACCCCTCTGGTATCCGGTATTGTGGTGATGATTATCGGCCTGTCATTGATTCAAGTTGGACTGACATCTATTGGTGGCGGTTATGGTGCGATGAGCGACCATACTTTTGGCTCACCTAAAAATCTCTTATTAGCCGGCTCTGTGCTGTTAGTCATTATTTTACTGAACCGCCAGCGCAATCCGTATCTACGAGTGGCTTCTTTAGTTATCGCCATGGCGGTGGGTTACCTGTTGGCGTGGGCGCTGGGCATGTTGCCTGAAAGCCGCCCAGTCGTAGACACCGCCCTGATTACCATCCCAACTCCGCTGTACTATGGTTTGTCTTTTGACTGGAACCTGCTGGTACCACTGATGCTTATCTTCATGGTGACCTCACTTGAGACCATCGGGGATATCACCGCAACCTCGGATGTATCAGAGCAACCGGTTCGCGGCCCGCTGTACATGAAGCGCCTCAAGGGCGGTGTATTAGCAAATGGCTTGAACTCCATGCTTTCCGCCGTGTTTAACACTTTCCCTAACTCCTGCTTTGGCCAAAACAATGGAGTTATCCAGTTGACCGGTGTTGCCAGCCGCTATGTCGGTTTTGTGGTCGCACTGATGCTGATTGTTTTGGGCCTATTCCCTGCTGTGGCTGGGTTTGTGCAGCATATTCCAGAACCCGTGCTGGGCGGTGCAACTCTCGTTATGTTCGGCACCATTGCCGCTTCCGGTGTGCGAATCGTCTCTCGCGAAACCCTTAACCGCCGTGCGATTATGATTATGGCGTTGTCATTGGCGGTCGGTATGGGTGTGGCACAGCAACCACTGATTTTGCAGTTTGCACCTGACTGGATCAAAACCCTGCTTTCTTCTGGAATTGCAGCTGGCGGTATTACGGCCATCGTACTTAACTTACTCTTCCCAGAAGAAAAATAATCTTTACGCTAATACGTCACTGAAATGGCCGGTCGGAAACGACACCGGCCATTTTTTTATGCTTCGATAACTGATTGTCTATTGAGCTAATGGACAATTTGCGGCATAAACAGAGTTCCGTATACAGACAGGCGTGGAAATACCGAATGAAATTTCTCGGGAAAGTGCTGCTAACGTTATTACTGCTATTAGTACTGTCTACAGTGCTGTGCTATGTACTGCTTCAAACTAGCTGGGCTGCTGGTTGGTTAAGCCGTTGGGTCAGTGATAACAGTGAATATCGCCTCTCTCTGGGGAAAATAGACCACTCATGGTCACAAGCAGGGCAAGTCAGCTTTACTGATGTCACGCTAGGGCGGGCCAATCAACCCCCATTTCTTGTTGCTCAGCAGGCCGTATTGGGTCTGAGCTGGCAACAACTGACCGAACCTCGCCATTTTCTCAGCCTTAATTTGCAAAATGGTAGTTTAACCCTCAATAACAGCACATCACCGCTACCCTTGCAGGCTGATACTTTGCGGCTGACCAATATGGTGCTGAATACCACTATTGAGCCGCAAAATACGGCTGGTCAGTGGAAAGTGACTGGGCAACAAGTCAATGGCGGGCTGATCCCTTGGCAGCCACTCCCCGGTAATAGTCTGGGTGAAAATGCCCAATTTCAGTTCAGCGCGGGTTCGTTGACCATCAATGGCATTACCGCTGAAAAACTGTATCTGCAAGGTTCAATACAGAAAAACACTCTTACTTTGAATAATTTCGGGACTGATATCGCGCAAGGTGAACTGACTGGCAATGCCAGTCAATCCGCTGACGGAAGTTGGCTGGTCGGAAGCTTGCGCTTGAGTAATATTCGCCTGCAAACCTCTGCAGCCTTAGAAGATGTCTGGAGTACATTTTTACAACTTCCGCCCATTACGCTGAAACGCTTTGATTTAATTGATGCGCGGGTTGAAGGGCAGAATTGGGCGTTTAATGATTTAGATCTCACCCTTAAAAATATCACGTTTAAGCAAGGTGATTGGCAAAGTGATGATGGGGAATTATCCCTCAATGCCGGTGACATTATTAAAGGTAATATTCATCTGATTGACCCTATCGCGACATTAGCATTATCGCCAGCAGGGGTAGCAATTAACCAGTTCTCCACTCGTTGGCAAGATGGCCTATTAAGAACTCAGGGGAACTGGGCGCGGGATACCCACCGCCTACAACTCGACGAGCTGACACTGGTGGCTCTGGTTTATACCCTCCCCACTGACTGGAGGCAGCAATGGCAGCGAACACTGCCAAACTGGTTGTCCGAGGTCTATATCAGCAAGTTAAGTGCTAACCGTAACTTGTTAATTGATATCAGCCCAGACTTCCCATTCCAAATGACGTCACTGGATGCGGCGGGGACTAATTTACTGCTCGCCAAAAATCATCAGTGGGGAGTGTGGTCTGGCTCATTAATGTTGAATGCTGGGAATGCGACTTTTAATAAAAACGATGTCCGCCGCCCATCATTAGCTCTAAGCGCTAATGAACAACAAATTACAGTGAGTGATTTAAGTGCTTTCACCACAGAGGGATTGCTGGAGGCCAACGCCACGATTGACCAAACACCAGCCAGAACCTTCTCACTCGCGCTGACTGGCCGCTCTGTCGAGCTTAACATTTTACAAAATTGGGGCTGGCCAACATTACCGCTGCAAGGGCTGGGTAATTTGAAATTGCAGGTAAAAGGTAACTTGGCAACAGATAAGCCATTGAAACCTACTCTTAATGGCTCTCTGCAAGCCACTGATAGCCACGGGCGGCAAGTTAGTCAGACAATGCAGCATGGCGAGGTGCATGTCATAGCAGGGCAATAAGGGCAGTTAATACCGCCTTACCAAATGGCCATAGAGTAATAACCGCCGATTACGTTAAATATTTCATGTAATCGGCGCAGCAGCCTATCCCTACATAAGTGGGAAAGAACCTGAATATTCAAAAAAGCTTTGCGGGACATAATTATTTATCTTATTTTCATAGCAATAATCCACTATCTGCCGCCGACTGGAAACACCAACCTTATCATATATTTTCTGGGTAATATTACTGACTGTTCTAGATGATAAATGGAGTTTTTTAGCAATATCTTTACTGGTAAATAAGTGTAAAATGTAAAATAATACTTCCCATTCCTTTTTGGTAAATAATTTTGATGGAGGGGTGAATACAAGCGACGTGGGTACTTTTATTTTATTTAAATGAGTTAATATGACATCCTGCACCGGTCTGGCATGGCAAATAACTCCTTGTGAAATGCCATTTTCATCGATTAAAGGATATTTATCACAAAAATAAGCAGTGAAATAGGAAAGTCCATTAAGTAGATGTATTTCAACCGATGTAACACGATCCTGTATTAATTCCACCTGCCTATCTTGCCTCTGAAATTCTACTTCAAACTCTGAGACCGGAGTAGGAAGCTCACCATCAAACCGCCCTTCCACATTGTATTTTTTAGGCAAATCTAAAAATTCATTGAATTTAGAATTTGCATAAATATATCTTGATTGATTATCTTTTACCTCCCACGGTTCTGAACTGTGTTCCCAAAATCTTATTAGCATTTCTAGTGAGTTTAGTAATGTTTTTTCCATTATTGATTCCTTATGATTTTAATCGCCCTCCAATGAGAGGGAAAGAACCTGAATATTCAAAAAAGCTTTTCGGGACATAATTATTTATCTTATTTTCATAGCAATATTCTATGACCTGTTTTTTACTGGTAACTCCAGCCTTACTATAGATATTTTGGATTATATTGCAGACTGACCTGGGTGATAGATGGAGCTTTTTAGCGATCTCTTTACTTGAAAAAGCATGCAAAACATAAAACAACACTTCCCACTCTCTTTTTGTGAACAATTTTGATGGCGGAGTAAACATAAGTGACGTCGGGACGTCTACTTTATTTAAACGCGTGAGTATGATATCGGTCACTGGCCTACAGTGGAAAATAGTTCCTTGGGAAACTCCATTTTTATCGATTAATGGATATTTATCGCAGAAATAAGGCGTGAAATATGAATTCCCATCATACAATTGTATATCAACGGATGTAACACGCTCCTGTAATAACTCAACCTGACGGTCATGCGCCTGGAATTCAGTCTGAAAATCTGCTGAAGGTGTGGGAATTTCACCATCTAGTCGCCCCTCAACACAATAGTTATCTGGTATGTCCCATAATTTATTAACTCTATGATTTGCATAGATAAACCTCGATTTATTGTCTTTTATTCCCCAAGGCTCAGAACTGCGCTCCCAAAATCTTATTAGCATTTCTAGTGAGTTTAGTAATGTTTTTTCCATTATTGATTCCTTATGATTTTAATCGCCCTCCAATGAGAGGGAAAGAACCTGAATATTCAAAAAAGCTTTGTGGAACATAATTATTAATCTTCTTTTCATAGCAATATTCTATGACCTGTTTTTTACTGGTAACTCCAGCCTTACTATAGATATTTTGGGTTATATTGCAGACTGACCTGGGTGATAGATGGAGCTTTTTAGCGATCTCTTTACTTGAAAAAGCATGCAAAACATAAAACAACACTTCCCACTCTCTTTTTGTGAATGCCTCTGACGGTGGAGTAAATATAAGCGACGTGGGTACTTTTATTTTATTTAAATAGGTTAATATTATATCGTCTACCGGCCTACCATGACAAATAACCCCTTGAGACACACCGTTACTATCTATTAATGGATATTTATCAACGAAATATGGAGTGAAATATGAAAGCCCATCCCACGCATGTATTTCAACCGCTGTTATACGATCTTGTGACAATTCCACCTGACGATCATGTTTTTGAAATTCAACCTCAAACTCTGATATTGGTGCAGGAATATCCCCATCCGTTCGCCCTTCCAGATTAAACCCATCAGGTAAGGTTAATAACTTATGCAACCTATTGTTTCCGTAAATATATCGTGATTGATTATCTTTTACTGCCCAAGGTTCTGAACTGTGTTCCCAAAATCTTATTAATATTTCCAGTGAGTCTATAAGTTTTTTTCCCATTTTACATTCCCTCTTATATTTTTCTTTCCATTCAATTAAAGGGAAAGATCACGAACATTCAAAGAAGCTTTGAGGGACATAATTATTTATCTTCTTCACATAACAATACTTTATATCTATCAACGAGTTACTCATCATTTCATTCTCCTAGACTTTCCTTATTCTTCGAATAATGCTACGTCCGCGATAATCGATAAATCTACTGGGCCATATCTCTTGTGGAGTAATGCCAATAGCATCCGCGATAATCATTTCACCTTTTGGCCACGGGCGTGTCAGTGCGTTAGCTAATGTTCCGGGGGAAAGCCCGCTCTCTCGTGACAATGCTGAAAGAGAGCCTTTCTTTTTTCGTATAGCGGCCAATATTTCTTGTCTATGCCAGTCCTTATTCATCTTAATTCCCCTATTTAATAAAAATTATAAATATCACCAGGCTTTATAAATTGATAATTAAATAATCTTATTAATAACAACATAAGATAGAAAAACAATTAAAATCTAAAATAAAATGGTGGGCGATAAGCAATTAAATAACGATTGCCACGCATCGTCTAGTGTATTATTT
>NZ_CABHXX010000125.1 GCF_902170565.1 Yersinia thracica | reverse complement strand
GTCATTTTCACTCAGAGTATTATTATAGATAACGAAAGCACTGATCACCGATTTAATAATGAAAAAATCAATGATATAAGCGTAAAAATCTTTATCGATCGTCTCTATTTTATTAAGTGCAAACTGATTATGGTAAAAATTGTACTGGAAAAAGTTACGCAAAATATGGGGATGTTGATTAAGTAGAGGTAAAACTCTCTCTTTCCAGGTGGAACTCAGCAGTTCCATACGCTCCTCTAGCTGATTAACATCTACATCATTCATTAAATGATGAATCAAAAAAGCCATATAATTGAAAAGCGTTTTTTGGCCGCGAACTTTCGACGCAGAAACGGTGCGCCGTTGAAACATCATCAGAAAATGCCAGCGGGCATTAGCATTAAGCGGAATAGTCGCCATTTCTTGTGCTATATCGCCAGAAGTTAATTTTTCACAGATAGCATCATATAGAGTTGATATTATTTGTGCTTTATCCTCTGCATCTTTATCAATGTCTTGGAAACATTGAATAAAGAGATTCACTGCATAAATATTCTCGTCAATATTGTCGCCAGAAATCATGATTAATTGATTACAATAAAAGTTAATCATCTGCCCTTCAGCATCAATTTCTTTCTTATTGAAGTTGTATTGCTGCTTAACTGTTTCTTCATGCATATTAAACGCATTAGGATCAAATAATACTAACCGGGCAACCTCGGGGCAGGACAGTGTAAGAGTATTAAATTTTTCTGTTTTGTACTGATGGCTACTACGAGGATAACTTGAACAAGTTTCACTCAGCGCTTCTCCCCCTAAACTCTTATGAACTTTGCACAAACGGGCTTCATCCAGATAGGGACAATTGCCATCCTCTTTAAGGCGTATTTTAGCCCAATTAGACTGATTGACCCGTGTAACAGAAATACTCTTAATAGCTATATCTCTAATTGTTTTATTTTGGCTTTTTTTATATTTTCGGTATGTATTTTTATCAATACTGATATCCCATCCATTACAGCAATGATCACGACAAGCTGAACCAACACAACTAAAATTATTAACAAAACTCGGTTGGATAATTTGTAAATATTTCACTAAACAGATCCCAATATGTTATGGCGATTAATATCAGTAACAAACGACACAACTTGGCGCACACTTAAATCCAACACCTTACTTTTTAGATTAAAAGTGATAATAATGGGAAATCTTCTTTTAGTGCCAAATCCATAACATCATGTTTAAACTTCTGGCTTGAACTATGTTTGGACTCACAACACGCATGGTAAGAATAGATGATTCCAATCACGTCATCTTCTGTTATCTCTCCGTGATGGCTAACATGGGCTGAAATGAGTGCTTTCAGAAAGAAGAAATCTATCACTTGAAGATTAAATACAGTAACCGCTGACTTATCCCCCATCGCTAATTGGTCATGATGGATACGATAAAGAAAATAATTACGCAACACTAAATTGTGCTGCATGAAGAATGGCAATGCATACTGATGCCAGGCATCACTTAATTGCTGTTCAATATTCTTCGGACTCGTCAGTTTATCGGTGAGAACTTCCTGCAAAGTATTCGCATAGGCTGCCAATACTTTTTTGCCACGAATATCGGGTATCTGTGCCAGAAAATGATGAAAGTAACCTAATAGCTCGCAACGAATAGCTGGGGAATAATCTATAGCCATTAAAGCATCGGCCGCTTTCCCCGAGGCGACTGCGGATATTAACCTGGCACGTAAACTATCAATCTCGTCCATTTTGTTTTTATTCGCATCTGAACCCATTAAGTCCATCTGCAAAAAATGGTTTATTGCCCACAGGCTTTCTTCAATAGCATTAGTCTCTTCACTTGCGGCAATAATAGCGGCACAAGCACGATTGGCTAGCCGCTGGTCAATAATAATATCCGGTGCTTTGTAATAATCATATTGATGGATAGTCGAAAATCGCAATGTTAATGCTTCCGGAGAAAATAAGATTTTCCGCGTAACTTCTGGGCAGGAAAGCGACATACTTTTGATTTTCTGATTTTTATAAATATGCTCGACACGGGGGTAAGTCGCACAACAGTGACTCAGTGCATTAGCGCCTGCATGTTTGTGAATTTGACATAACTGTTGTTCATCAAGAAAGGGGCAAAACCCCTGGCCGTCGGGGTGAATATTAGCCCAAGAGGCTAGACTGTCTTGGGTAACGGAAATATGGCTAATGGCAATGCGTTTGATATCTGCGTAAGGGCTTTTAATATATTTTTGATAACGATTTCTATCCAGAGTGACATTTTGGTCTTTGCAGCAATGTTCACGACAAGCCGTGCCGACACAGTTAAATGTCTCCATAAAATCAGGCTGAGTTATCAATAGCTCTTTCACTTAATACTTCCATTCAATAGTCACTTAAATAACGAGCGGCACATGAAAGTATAAACTTAAATCGCAATTGATAAATAAAGCGAACACCTTAGAAAAGTGGCAGACTGCTGACAAAGTTGATTCGCGGGGAAATGTGCCGAATGGGTCGTAGTCGCGTAAGCGACCGGAGCGCCCATAGGTGCAGTCGCACCGCGAGTCTCCGGGCTATAAAAGAGGTTTGTCAATAACCTCACACCTTAGGATGCGCTGCTATGACTCTATAATCAGCGCAATCAGCCGTAGCGCCCGGTAATATAATCTTCCGTACGCCGCTGATGTGGCGAAGTAAACAGCGCGTCAGTATCATTATATTCCACTAACCCCCCCTGGTGGATAAACGCGGTGTAATCTGAAACCCTGGCCGCCTGTTGCATGTTATGGGTCACTAAAACCACGGTATATTGCTGTTTTAATTCAGTAATAAGCTCCTCGATAGTCAGTGTCGAAATAGGGTCTAATGCCGATGTCGGCTCATCCAACAAGAGCACCTCCGGCTCAATCGCAATCGCTCTGGCTATCACTAAGCGCTGCTGTTGACCACTGGAGAGACGAAAAGCATTTTCACGCAACCGGTCTTTAACTTCATGCCACAACGCGGCGGCCCGCAATGAGCGCTCGACCGCCTCATCAAGCACCCGTCGGTCACGGATCCCCTGCAAGCGCAGGCCATAGACCACATTCTCATAAATAGATTTTGGGAAGGGATTAGGCCGCTGGAAGACCATGCCGACTCGCCGACGCAAAGCAGCAACATCGGTGTTTTTCTCGGTAATCGCTTCATTACCAAGAAAAATCTGACCTTCGAGGCGGCAGTTATCCAGCAAATCATTCATTCGATTAAAGCAGCGCAACAAAGTTGATTTACCGCAACCAGAGGGGCCAATCAGCGCAGTAACACGGTGCCTGGGCACATTAAAAGAAATATCGTGCAGCACCTGTTTGTCGCCATAAAATAAATTGAGCTTTTTGACCGCCAGTGCAGTTTGCTCATGAGTTAATTGCTGCACATCTAATAGCGGCAGCGAATCCGGCATCAACAGTCCCATAAATCATCCTGCGGGTTAAAAAGTTTAGTCATAGCATTAAACCACGGTATTTTTCGCGCAAATGATGGCGAATACCAATAGCCGCTAAATTAAGACCAACCACAATAATCACCAGTAATAACGCGGTGGCGAACACTAATGGCCGGGCCGCTTCTACATTGGGGCTTTGGAATGCCATATCGTATATTTGGAAGCTTAAATGCATAAATTTACGTTCTAAATGCAGGAAAGGGAAAACGCCATCCACTGGCAAGAGCGGTGCTGATTTCACAACCCCCACCAGCATCAATGGGGCCGTTTCCCCTGCGGCTCGCGCTACCGCTAAAATCAGCCCGGTAATCATGGCGGGAGTGGCCATTGGCAACACAATATGCCACAACGTCTCGGCTTTGCTCGCCCCTAGCGCGAGTGAACCTTGCCGTAAGCTGGCCGGAATGCGTGATAGCCCCTCCTCGGTTGCTACGATCACCACCGGCAATGTCAATAAAGCCAGTGTTAATGCCGCCCATAGCACACCCGGCGTACCGAATGTCGGGCTGGGCAGAGCTTCGGGATAAAACAGTTTATCCAGTGAACCGCCAATCAAATAGACAAAGAAACCGAGGCCAAATACCCCATAAACAATGGACGGCACGCCCGCTAAATTCACCACGGAAATACGAATCATCCGGGTCAGCGCATTTTTCCCTGCATATTCGTGTAAATAAACCGCCGCAATCACCCCCAATGGCATGACCACTATGGACATTAATATCACCATTAGCACGGTACCAAAAATAGCGGGGAATACGCCGCCTTCAGTGTTGGTATTACGTGGGTTATCGGTCAGAAACTTATGCATTTGCAGCGCAAAATGGCGCAATTTCTGCCAGAGGCTCATATCATTGGGATACCAGGCGCGCTTGATTTGGCTCAGCGGCAGTGGATGAACTTGCCCATTCATGTCCCGCAACAGCAGAGTGTAGCGGTTTTGGTCTGTTTGCAGGCCGCGCAATTTTTTCATCATCGCCTGATGGCGACGCTGGAGTTCGCCCCATTCGGCTTCAATTCTGTCTTGCGATTTGCTGTCAAAATCATGGGTCATTTGCAGACGTTTTTTCTGTAGCCGCAATGCTTCAAACTGCTGATTCAGCATATTCATTTGGCGGAACTGAATATCTTGGGACTGCCTAACCAGCGCTTGTATCACCGGAATGCGCTTTTGCAGCTCCTGCGCTAAATTATCACCCACGACGGGCTGGCCGTTATCCCGCATTCCGGCGAGAAAACCGTATGCGGTGCCATTGTTTTGTCTTTCTAACACCAACAAATCTTTGGGCTGGCTGCGCTGTTGAATATCCGTGTCCAGCAACCGATGAAAATCTTGCCCTTGTATTTCGCGGTTGCCAGTCTTAATCAGATAACGAGTCAGGGTCGCACCTGCCTCTGGCGGTAAAATAACGCCCGCCTGTTCTAATTGCTGGCGTGGGAGAGACTGTTGCTGATAAATCTCGCCAATGACCTTGACGGGGCCGGCGGCAGTTTGCTTGAGTTCGAACACGTAAACTGGGCTGGGCCAGAAATAACGCATCCCCTGCCCAGCCAATAATAAGACCACACCCAGTAAGGCCAACAAGCTGATACTCACCGCCCCGGCAGTCAGCCAGATCCACGGCGAACCGGATGCAAACCACTTTTTAGTCAAGCTGGTCATCACGCAGTTTGCTCCATTTGATAGCGTTCACGTAACCGCAGGCGAATGGATTCGGCGAGTGTATTAACTAAAAATGTGAAACAAAACAACACTAACGCCGTCAAGAACAGCACCCGATAATGGCCACTTCCGATTACGGCCTCCGGCATTTCAATGGCAATATTGGCCGCCATTGCCCGTAGCCCTTGGAAAATGCTGCCATCGATAATCGGCGTATTTCCGGTCGCCATCAGCACAATCATGGTTTCCCCCACCGCGCGGCCAAAGCCAATCATTAGCGCAGAGAAAATACCCGCATATGCCGATGGCAAAATAACA
This sequence comes from Yersinia thracica, assembly GCF_902170565.1. Taxonomy (GTDB): domain Bacteria; phylum Pseudomonadota; class Gammaproteobacteria; order Enterobacterales; family Enterobacteriaceae; genus Yersinia; species Yersinia thracica. The sequence goes on along the minus strand of NZ_CABHXX010000125.1, from coordinate 32,781 downwards.
CGAATTAATGTCTGCCAAGGTGTCGCCCCCAGTGCCAGTGAGCCTTGGCTCAGTGATGGCGGGACACTAAATAGTGCATCTTCAGCCAGTGAGAAAATAACCGGGATCAGGGCGAAACCCATGGCAACCCCCACCACTAAAGCATTGCGCTGAGAATAATTATCGCCCAACCATTCATGTAACGGCACTCCCAGCACCCCTACCGCCAATTTCGGCCCCAGCCAGAGTGCCAGCCAGCCCGTCAACAGAATAACCGGCAGCAAAATGATGATATCCCAGCCCGCGGGCAACTGGCGTTGCGTTTTCTCCGACAATCGCGCGCTCCCCCAGCCGCACAATAAAATCGCCAGGGCCAGCAATGGCGGTAACAACAAAATACCGGTCAAATACTGTTCGATTATGGGTGCCAGCCAAATACCAGCAATCAAACCGATAACCACCGTCGGGAATGCCCCCATCATCTCAATTGTCGGTTTAACAATTCGCCGTAAGCCCGCCGACATAAAATAAGCTGTATAAATAGCACCGGCCAATGCCAAGGGTACAGCGAATAACATGGCATAGCCCGCCGCTTTTAACGTGCCGAAGATGATGGGTATTAGACTGAATTTGGCTTGATAGCTCTCTTGTGCCGAACTTGACTGCCAGACATAAGCCGGTTCGGGATAATTTTCATACCACACCCGCTGCCATAGGCTGCGCCAATTGATATCAGGATAGCGATTGTCTAATTGATAGGTAGACCAACCGGCTGCATTCTCTACCAGCAGACTATCGCCCCAGGGAGAGAACGCGGCATGGGTAATGCCCGCCGCCAGTTTATGTTGTAATAGCGGTGCAGACTGAATGCTGGAAAAGAGCGATAACTCACCTTGTGGCGACAATGAAGCAAATACTCGCCGTGCATTTTCAGCCGTCAGTAAGCCCTTACTTGCGGGAGTAAAGCTGCAAATCCGGGTCAAATGATATTGATTGTTCGGCTCTTTGGGCACATCAAACCACTGCGTAATCACACCGTCTGGCGCTTGAACCAGCAGTGATTTTCCCCCTGCCAGTAAAGACAGGATCAATGGCCCTTGCGGTGAGTGTTTGTTATCCGACAATTTATCATCCAACAATTTATCATCCAACAAAGGGACAATTTCACGCAAGGTAAGCTCTGTGCCAAATTGATAAATATAGAGCTGATGGCCGGATAGCAGATAGAGCAAACGCCCGTCGGGCGTCAATAACAACTGGTCAATGGCCTTGGGCACATCCGTCAGCTCAGTGAGTTGCTGCCCTTGAGCGGTAAATATGCCCGCCATTAAACGGCCATCATCCGTGGTGGCGGCCAGAGAAAAGTGCTGAGGTTGCGGTTCAGCCAACACCAAATGACGCAGATTTTGGCCTTTCAAATCCAGAAAACGCGGCTGCTCACCCAGCGGAAATTGCCAACGGGGGGTTGTAGCTGAAAAATCGGGTTGCAGTAGCATAAAGCGGCCATTAGTCAGGCCAATACCATACAAAGGTTGCCCACCCACAGCGCGGCGGATTGACAGCGGCGGCGGTGATAACTGTTGTTCACTGATAAGGCTCCCAGCGGGAGATTTCCCCTGCGGACTTAACCGGATGAAATAGCCTTTTCCTTTATCATCAATGCGATAGCCGGCCTTCCCTTGGGCACCTACCCCCAGAGCAATCGTGGGTGCGGTGCGACCCACGGCAAACTGATTATCTAAATTGATTGAAGCTGGCTTAAACAGAGGTAGCGCGGCGTACAATAAATAAACAAAAATCAGCATTAATGTCAGCAAAACCAACAGGCCACTGCCCGTCACTAACATACGCACCAGACGTTCAATGACAGCCCGGCGCTTATCTCTCCCTGATGTTGTTACCACGCCCGCTTGTTGCATAATCTGCTGTTGCCCCATGCCCTTACGTCAGATTTCGTCTATTGTTGATATCATCAAATCAACCGCGTCTATACCATACCCTATAAATTTCAATTTTCAGGAAAGCGGCAAGTGATTCGGGTAATTAAGCGCAGCCAACACACCTGTAAGTTGAAAGATGACGGGTATGAATGACCGAGCATCTTATGTCAGTTTTGTGGCGTTTGCATGACTATGTTGGCGTTATTAACGCACAAAGTTAACTAATGATATCTGTTGGACTTTCTTGTCAAACTTTCGCAATAATGATTGAGGACACTAGATACTCCCACAATAATCTTACTGGAGTTGCAATGGGTCAGGAAAAGCTCTACACCGAAAAAGAACTCAGTTGGTTATCTTTTAATGAGCGGGTATTGCAGGAAGCGGCGGATAAGAGCAATCCACTTATCGAGCGGATGCGGTTTCTTGGCATTTACTCTAACAATCTCGATGAATTTTATAAAGTCCGTTTCGCCGATCTGAAACGGCGCATTCTGATTAGTGAGGAGCAAGGCTCTGCCGTGACGTCCCGCCATTTGCTTAAAAAAATCCAAAGCAAAGTGGTGAAAGCTGATCAAGAATTCGACGGGCTTTATAATGATCTGTTGCTGGAAATGGCGCGTAATCAAATCTTCCTGATTAATGAGCGGCAAATTTCCGAAAACCAACAAGTCTGGTTAAAGCAATATTTTAAACAGCATTTGCGCCAGCACATCACGCCGATTCTGATTAACCACGACACTAATCTGGTGCAATTCTTAAAAGACGATTACACCTATCTGGCAGTAGAAATTATTCGCGGTCAGGATATTGCTTATGCCCTGCTAGAAATTCCTTCAGATAAAGTGCCGCGCTTCGTTAACTTACCACCAGAAGCCCCTCGTCGCCGCAAACCAATGATATTGCTTGATAATATTCTTAGGTATTGTCTCGATGAAATTTTTAAAGGCTTCTTTGATTACGACGCGCTGAATGCCTATTCCATGAAAATGACCCGCGATGCAGAATATGATTTGGTCACTGAAATGGAATCCAGCTTGTTGGAATTGATGTCATCAAGCTTAAAACAGCGCCTGACGGCTGAGCCAGTTCGCTTTGTTTATCAACGCGATATGCCGGATGAAATGGTAGAATTACTGCGCAATAAGCTGGGTATTTCTAATGATGACTCGGTTATTGCCGGTGGCCGTTATCATAATTTCAAAGATTTTATCAGCTTCCCGAATGTGGGCAAAAGCAATCTGGTGAATAAACCCTTACCGCGCCTGCGCCATATTTGGTTTGATAAATTCCGCAATGGTTTTGATGCTATTCGCGAACAGGATGTGCTGCTGTATTATCCTTATCATACTTTCGAGCATGTGTTGGAATTACTGCGCCAGGCATCATTCGACCCCAGCGTTTTAGCCATTAAAATCAATATTTATCGCGTCGCGAAAGATTCGCGGATTATCGAGTCGATGATCCATGCGGCCCATAATGGCAAAAAAGTGACGGTGGTGGTGGAATTACAAGCGCGCTTTGATGAAGAAGCCAATATTCATTGGGCCAAAAGCTTAACCGCCGCCGGTGTACACGTTATTTTCTCCGCGCCGGGGCTGAAAATTCACGCCAAGTTATTCCTAATCTCCCGTCTTGAAGGCGAGGAAATCGTACGTTATGCCCATATTGGTACCGGTAACTTTAATGAAAAAACCGCCCGCCTTTATACCGACTATTCCTTGCTGACGGCTGATGCACGTATTACCAATGAAGTGCGGCGGGTATTTAACTTTATTGAAAATCCTTACCGCCCGGTCAAATTTGATAATTTGATGGTGTCACCACAAAACTCGCGCTTGATGCTGTATCAACTGATCGACCAGGAAATTATTCATGCTCAGGCGGGTGAAAGCGCCGGTATTACCCTGAAGATAAATAATTTAGTGGATAAAGGGCTGGTAGATAGGTTATATAGCGCCTCCAGTGCAGGGGTGAAGATCCGGTTATTAATACGTGGGATGTGTTCTTTAATCCCCAATATCCCGGGGATCAGCGATAATATTCAGGTCACCAGTATTGTTGACCGCTTCTTAGAGCATGACCGAGTGTACGTTTTTGAGAATAAAGGCGACAAACTGGTCTATCTCTCTTCCGCTGACTGGATGACCCGTAACATTGATTATCGTATTGAAGTCGCAGTTTCATTACTGGACCCGAGGTTAAAACAGCGGGTGCTGGATATTTTAGAGCTGTTATTCAACGACACGGTAAAAGCCCGTTATATTGATAAAGAACTGAGTAATCGTTATGTACCGCGTGGAAATAGGCGCAAAGTACGTGCACAGATTGCCATCTATGATTATTTAAAAGCGCTGGAACAACCAGACGCATCGAGCTAAAACTATGCCGCTAACCAACAATTCAACTACCACAAAACCGCAAGAAATTGCTGCTATCGATTTGGGTTCTAACAGTTTTCATATGGTTATTGCCCGTGTCGTTAACGGCGCATTGCAGGTTTTAGGCCGCCTAAAACAGCGCGTGCATCTGGCTGATGGTCTGGATAGCAATAATATGCTCAGCGAAGAAGCTATTGAACGGGGTCTGGCTTGTCTGACCCTGTTTGCAGAACGTTTGCAAGGTTTCTCGCCAGACAACGTCTGCATCGTGGGTACGCATTCACTGCGACAAGCCGCGAATGCAGAGACTTTCCTCAAACGCGCCGCCGAGGTTATTCCTTATCCGATCGAAATCATTTCTGGTCAGGAAGAAGCGCGCCTGATTTTCATGGGAGTCGAACATACTCAGCCGGAAAAAGGCCGCAAACTGGTGATTGATATCGGTGGTGGTTCAACCGAGTTGGTTATTGGCGAAGATTTTGAACCTCTGCTGGTAGAAAGCCGCCGTATGGGATGTGTCAGTTTTGCTCAACAGTTTTTCCCACACGGCGAAATCAGTAAGACTAACTTCAAACGTGCCCGTCTGGCCGCCGCGCAAAAGTTGGAAAACCTCGCCTGGCAATATCGAATTCAAGGTTGGCAATATGCTCTGGGAGCATCCGGCACCATAAAAGCCACTTATGAAGTCTTGGTGGAAATGGGCGAGAAAGACGGTTTGATCACCCCAGAGCGCCTCGAAATGCTGGTTGAGCAAGTGCTGCAATATAAACACTTCTCAGCACTGAGTCTGCCGGGGTTATCGGAAGATCGCCAATCGGTATTTGTGCCCGGTTTAGCTATCTTGTGTGGTGTGTTTGATGCATTGGCAGTCAAAGAGTTACGTTTGTCCGACGGTGCGCTGCGTGAGGGCGTTCTGTATGAGATGGAAGGCCGCTTCCGCCATCAGGATATCCGTCAGCGCACGGCCAAAAGCTTAGCAGAACACTATAATATTGACCGGGAACAAGCGCGCCGGGTACTGGAAACCACTGAGCAGCTTTACACCCAATGGTTGGCGCAAAATACCAAACTAGTACAACCGCAACTTGAAGCATTGTTAAGATGGGCGGCAATGCTACACGAGGTGGGTCTCAGTATTAATCACAGCGGGATGCATCGCCATTCTGCCTATATTTTGCAAAATACTAACTTGCCGGGCTTCAATCAGGAACAGCAATTACTGTTGGCAACTTTGGTGCGAATGCATCGAAAAGGGATTAAGCTTGATGAGTTACCGCGCTTGAATTTATTCAAGAAAAAGTATTATTTGCCGCTCATTCAATTATTGCGGTTAAGTACTTTATTGAATAATCAGCGTCAATCGACCACCACCCCGGAAACTCTGCGGCTGATAACTGATGACAGCCATTGGACATTGCGTTTCCCAGCAGGTTATCTGGCACAAAATAATCTGGTGCAACTCGATTTTGAACGTGAGCAGGCATATTGGGATGACGTGGTGGGCTGGAAGCTTCTCATTGAAGAAGAAACACCGGAAGAAGCTGAATCTGAGCACAACTAACTGTTGCTGACACCCAACAAGCTGCAATTTCAAGGACGCAGGGTAAAAATGATGAAAAGAAGGCCATCGACACCACTAACCAAAATCATCTTGCTGGTGAGCTTTCTCATTCTGTTTGGTCGCTTATTGTTTGCAGGGATCGCCTCTATTTCTCATCATCAAGAGCGGCGTGAAGCACAACGGGTCGAGCAGTCCGTGGACGGTGAACTCCCAGGCCCTCATGAAACTGACTTCAGTCCCTAAACTTTCGTACTTATACGCTCGTTTCATATACACGGACACCAAACATTATGCCAGTACCCATCATTCCGGTTTCGTTTTCTGCCGCAGCCAAAAAAAGCACTAAAAATAATGCGAAAAAACTGGCAGAAATCCGCAATCGAATACTTTCTTTATTACTGAATAATAAAGCCTTGGTCGATGGCATTCTTGGCCGTCAGGAAGACCGCGAAAAGATCAGTGATGAGCAACTTGCTGAAAAAACGCTAGAAATCAAAACGCTGCTCGATGATTTACACGCAGCTGACCTTGCCGACTTACTCGAAGCCTTACCCAATGATGAGCGTTTGGCATTGTGGCGGTTAGTCAAAAACGAGAAACGCGGACAAACGCTGGTCGAAGTCTCTGAGACCGTGTGGGACACGCTTATCAAAGAGATGAGCGATAAAGACCTGTTAAAAGCGATGCGCACCTTGCATGTCGATGAACAGGCTTATCTGGCCGAATATCTGCCGCGTAACTTGATGGGACGCTTACTCACCTCACTGGACCCCGATCAACGGGCCAGAGTGCGGGAAGTTATCCAATATGGTCGCGATACTGTCGGCCAGATGATGGATTTCGAACTGGTGACGGTGCGGGCTGATGTCACCCTCGGCACGGTACACCGCTATTTGCGCTATCGGAAAAACATCCCCGATGCCACGGATAAAATCTTCGTTATTGATCGCAAAAATACCTTACTCGGTGAGCTGCCACTGACCGCGATCCTCCTCAACTCACCGGATACGAAAGTATTCCAAGTGATGGAGAGCAACCCGACCACTTTCCAGCCGGAGCAAAAAGCTGAAGATGCTGCGGGTGCCTTTGAACGTTATGACTTAATCAGTGCCGCGGTGATTGATGCCAAAGGCAAACTGATGGGCCGTCTGACCATCGAAGAGATAGTCGACGTGGTCAATGAAGAGAGCGACACCACCTTAAGGCGCATGGGGGGCTTGAGCCCGGAAGAAGACGTGTTCTCTCCGGTAGGCCGCGCGGTTCGAACCCGTTGGTCATGGCTGGCAATCAATCTCTGCACCGCATTTGTCGCCTCAAGGGTCATCGGGTTATTTGAAGATACCATTTCTCAATTAGTCGCATTGGCGGCATTAATGCCCATTGTCGCAGGGATTGGCGGTAACACTGGTAATCAAACCATCACCATGATTGTCCGCGCCCTGGCATTGCACCATATTCAGCAGGGTAATGTGACTTTCCTGATGTTCAGAGAATTGGGTGTCGCGCTGATCAATGGCCTGGTCTGGGGGGGGATTATGGGGGTGGTCACCTATCTGCTCTATGGCGATCCGGCCATGGGCGGCGTGATGACATTGGCAATGATGCTTAACTTGTTAATGGCCGCGCTAATGGGTGTCATTATCCCGATGACTATGGCCCGTTTAGGCCGTGATCCGGCTATCGGTTCCAGTGTCATGATCACAGCAATCACCGATACTGGCGGCTTTTTCATTTTTCTGGGACTTGCCACTCTATTCTTAGTTTAATGATTATGATAATAAACAAATAATTAATTGAGCATGGAGTAAGCGAATAACATCCATCCATGCTCAACTATACTAAACTATTGAATATGACCGCATTTCAAATGCAGTATATTTTTATGTGATGGGTTTTCCCTATCATAATCAAAATCCTGCGAGCAAAATAAGGCGCTATATGGATCTCAGTGCAGCCGAAAAACCAGCTCCTGACAATAAAGCTATTATTCACATTACTATCATCAGCATAGTGGTGTTTTTGCTCGCACTCTTTTGTATCCGCCTTTCTGAGCAGTCAGAAAATTTGGCTCCATTATGGTTCCCGACAGCAGTATTGGCCGTAGCATTATTCCACCACCCGGCGCGCTATTGGTCTTGGCAATTATTGGCCGCTGGAATATGTATTGTTGCCGCCAATTTTATTTTATATGGCATCAGTTGGTTCCCACTGCCCCTGACATTCATCAACCTCGCGGAGTCAGCCGCTGGCGCGTGGTTGCTGCGTAAAATTTTGCAGCCCAAAGACCCCCTTAATAACCTTTTTAGTTGGCTCAAATTCGCTCTTTGTACTGTTATTTTGGTTCCGCTGATCAGCGGGTTGGCAGCGGCTTGGTATTTAGCCCCGCAAAACGGCAGCTTTACCCAAGTGCTGACCCTGTGGTTTATGTCCGAAGCCATCGGCATGTTAGCCTTAGGCCCGGTTGGCCTGCTTTATCGCCGGGGTTATTTCAATATCGCGACCAAAACCAAAGCACTGTTTGATATGACGTGGATGATGATAGTCTCGCTGACTGCTTGTTATATCGGCCTGATTTATCTGCCTTTCCCCTTCACTTTCGTCATTATGATGTTGATCTGGGTCTCTATCCGTCTCCCGCGTTTGGAGACCTTTTCCATCTGTTTTCTGGCCACATTACTGATTGCGATGATGATTAATTTCAATCTGTACACACTTCAGGTTGATACCAAACTATCCGTTCAGGCATTTTCCTTTATTCCATTATTGATGGTGTTGATCCCTCCGCACGCCATGGCCATGGTGATGCATGCCTTCCGCATGGAAAAAGAGCATATCGTTGAAAGTGAAAACCGCTTTCGTAATGCCATGGAATACTCGGCCATCGGCATGGCATTGGTGTCACCGGAAGGCAAATGGATGCAGGTCAACCAAGCGCTGTGCAAGTTATTGGGCTACCGTCAGGAAACCTTACTCACACTGACTTTTCAGCAAATCACTCACTCGGAAGATCTGTCCGCCGACCTAAAATTACTCGATGATTTGTATTATGGCCGCATCCCCAGTTATTCGATGGAAAAACGCTATATCCGCAGTGATGGCGAGGTCGTGTGGGCGCTGTTGGTGGTGAGCGTGGTGCGAGATCATGAGCAACGGCCGCTCTATTACATCTCACAGGTCGAAGATATTAATGACCTGAAAAAGAGCGAAATTGTTAATCGCCGCCTGATGGAGCGCATTACGCTGGCGAATGAGGCCGGCGGAATTGGTATCTGGGAATTGGATCTCAGAAAGCAGTTGATCAGTTGGGATAAGCGGATGTATGAGCTTTATCATGTCCCGCTCAATACCCCGGTTGATGATAAAGTCTGGCAGCAATACATTCATCCTGATGATATCAACCGCGTGAAACGTGAATACAGCGCGGCGCTCACTCAACGCAAACCTTACCGCCTCGAATTCAGGCTGTTGCTGCCGAACGGCGATATTGTCCATTTGCGCAATCAGGCCAATATGATTTGCGACAAAAATGGCGATATTCTGCGCCTGATAGGTACCACTCTGGATATGACAGAAATCAGAAATCTGACCGAAGCTTTGCATGAAGAAAAAGAGCGGCTGCATATCACTCTGGACTCCATCGGCGAGGCGGTGGTCTGTACTGATCAGGATATGAATATCACCTTTATGAACCCGGTCGCGGAGAAAATGACCGGCTGGGCCAATACCATCGCGCTGGGCCAGCCCGTGCATCATATTATTAAGCTAACCGACGGCGTCGATGGGCCGGAAATTGATAATCCAATAGAACATTGTCTCACCCATCGCCCCTACTCCTCGCTGAATGAGTCGATGGTATTGCATCATCGCGACGGACATTATTACGACATTCAGGAGTCTGTTGCCCCGCTGAAAACGCTGGAAGGCACTATTGTCGGGGCGGTTTTGGTGTTCCAGGATGTCGGCGAATCGCGCGCGATGATACGCAAACTCAGCCACAGCGCGTCACATGATAATCTCACCGGCTTGCCAAACCGCGCTAATTTCGACAATAAATTAAAAGCGGCTATCCAAAAAAGTGTCGATTTTAACCAACAACACGCGCTGGCTTTCCTGGATCTGGATTATTTTAAAGCGGTTAACGACACCGCCGGGCACCCCGCTGGCGATGCGCTACTCAAAGAAATCAGTCAGTTAATGCGCCAACATTTACGCAATAGTGACTGTGTCGCACGGCTGGGGGGCGATGAATTCGGTTTACTGATGCTTAATTGCACCCTATCTCACGCCAAAGCCATTACCCAAAGTCTGGTATCCATGATCAATGGCTATCATTTCTACTGGGAAGATAAACTGTACCGTATTGGTGCCAGCGCCGGCGTCACTCAAATCAGCAGCAGCAACAGTCAGCGCAGTGAAATTATGGCGCAAGCTGATATCGCCTGTTATACCGCCAAGCACAGTGGGCGCGGTCAGGTTTATCTCTATCAGCCACGACAAAAACAGCTGCTAGCCCGCCAGCACGAGTTGCTCAGCCGAGAAGATGTCGACAGTATTCTCCGTGAAAATCAATTATTGCTACAGATGACCCCGACAGCGCCGCCGAAAACGCCGCTATCGGTCTGCTTCTATCAAGTCAGTTTCGAGATTCATCGGCCACAAGATATTGCCGTCAGTCAGTCTGCCTTTGCGGAAGCAGCGGCATTGTATAATTTGCAGCCGGAAATCGACCATTGGATCTGCGAACAACTGTTAGTGAAGCACGCCCCAGCACTACTGCGTAAAGGGCTGGCACTGGCTATCCCGCTGTCAGAAGTGGCGCTGCTCAAAGAAGATTTCCGCCAGTCACTGCTCACATTGCTACCACAGACCCCCCTGCCACCACAAAGTCTCTATTGGATGGTCGACGAGGCCACATTGCTGCAATATCCATTTGCGATTGGTAATTTCCTCGCCAAACTACAACAACTGGGCTGTAAACTCATTGTGAAAGAGTTTGGCCATAACCTGAATGATTTTGAATTATTAGCGGCGCATACCATTGATTATCTGAAATTCAACAGCGATTTAATTGCTAATATTCATATAAACCAAATGGATGAGGTGCTGATATCCATCATTAACGGCACAGCAAAACGGGCGAATATCGCCACACTGGCTGGCCCGGCAGAATTACCGCCGACCCTCAGTAAGTTAATTGATATCGGTGTTGATTTAGTCGATGGCGAAACAATTGGCCGCACGCAGCCCTTGTCCGAGATACTTAACAGCGGGTATTTCGCGATAAAATAGCGCGATAAAATAGCGCAATAACCTGACTTGACGATTGCCCCGCCGCTCACTCTGGGGTAAAGTCGCGCCCTTTATTTGGCTTGGGGGGCAATTATGTTCATTGGATTTGACTACGGCACAGCAAACTGCTCGGTTGCCGTGATGCGGGACGATGCGCCCGAATTGCTGGTGCTGGAAAATAATGACGTTTATTTGCCCTCGATGCTGTGCGCCCCGACCCGGGAAGCCGTAAGTGAGTGCCTGCACCGCCATTGGCAGGTGCCAACAGGCAGTGACGAAAACCAGCAACTATTACGCCGGGCCATGGCGTTCAATCGCGAAGAAGATATCCCAGTGACCGCCGACAGCTTGATGTTCGGCTTGTCTGCACTGGCTCACTATATTGAAGATCCCGAAGAAGTTTACTTTGTAAAATCGCCTAAATCTTTCCTGGGTGCCAATGGGCTGAAACCGCAACAGTTGGCGCTGTTTGAGGATTTAGTCTGCGCCATGATGTTCCACATCAAACGCCAGGCGGAAGCGGTATTGTCATCAGAAATTAGCCAGACGGTGATTGGCCGCCCGGTTAACTTCCAAGGTTCCGGCGGTGAAGAAGCCAACCGACAAGCAGAGGGAATTTTACTGCGTGCCGCGCAACGCGCTGGTTTTCGCGATATCGCTTTCCAGTTTGAGCCGGTGGCGGCGGGGTTGGACTTTGAAGCCACACTGACCAGTGAAAAAACCGTTTTAGTCGTGGATATCGGCGGGGGAACCACCGACTGCTCGGTGCTATTAATGGGGCCAAAATGGCAAGGTTTGGCCGATCGTCAGCAAAGCCTGCTGGGCCACAGTGGTTGCCGTGTCGGGGGGAATGACCTGGATATCATGTTGGCGTTTAAGCAACTGATGCCGCTGTTTGGTATGGGCGGCGAGACCGAAAAAGGCATTGCGATGCCGTCATTGCCCTACTGGAACGCGGTTGCCACCAATGATGTTCCCGCCCAAAGTGATTTTTATAGCACCGTGAATGGCCGTTTCCTGCGAGATTTAATCCGTGATGCGGCTAATCCACAGCAAGTTCAGCGCTTGTTGAAAGTCTATCAACAGCGTTTGAGCTACCGTCTGGTGCGCGCCGCAGAAGAGAGCAAAATTGCGCTGTCTGAGCAAGAACAAGTCGCCGCGGCACTGGATTTTGTTCAGCCGGAGTTAGGGCAAACTATCAGCCAGCAGCAGCTTGCTGAAGCTATCGCCCACCCCCTGCAACGCATTCAAGAGCAAGTCAGCCTGGCGCTAGCCACCAGCCACATCACGCCGGACGTGATTTACCTGACTGGCGGCAGCGCGCGTTCGCCATTACTGCGCGCGGCCTTACAGCAGCAATTGCCGGGTATCCCACTGGTTGGGGGCAATGATTTTGGCTCCGTCACCGCCGGATTGGCGCGTTGGGCACAGACACTTTATCGGTGATTTTTTTATATTGATGTTGATGTTGATGTTGATGTTGATGTTGATGTTGATGTTGATGTTGATGTTGATGTTGATGTTGATGTTGATGTTGATGTTGATGTTGATGTTGATTAAGTGATCGGGTTCGGTTGTTAGAATTTCACTGTTCACTGAATCTCCGATGAACCAACCGCCAAAGGGGTTACAAGCGCGTAACCCCCTTGGAACCCCTGCGCTTACGCACATATCGCTTGCCCACTTCGTGGGTACCCTTACTCATCGTTTCGCTGACGGGACGGCTTTATTCGCGTCCCTGCTCATGACGCCTAAATCCGCCGTCCATGGCGGATTTCCCTTGCTACACTCTTCACTCGGCTGCACAAATGTGCTTTTAAACATCAAGGTCAAAACCCGTGTTTTGAATTGGCTTTTGGCCTTGAGCGCAGTCAGGAATATTACCGACAAAGACGATGGCCCGAGTGAGCGGGCATGGACGCCCGCGAAAAGCGCGCTTGAGCAGGAGCGAATCGCGCTGGCTCGATAAGGCCAACGACTGCCGGAGGGGACTGCGAATAGCAGTAATATTTCGCGCAAGCCGCAGGTGCAGGAGGGCCGGCTTGCCCTCCTGCTCGGTTGAGGCTACGGAGGTAAAGTGGTCGCTGAGCGACTATCAACCGAAACAATGATCCGTGATCTAACAACCGAACCGGATCATCTAATCAAATATCAACCAAAACACAAATCCCCCCAAACCCTGACAATATTTTCATATTTCCTCCATTTTTATCCGGTAAATCCCCGCTAAACTAGTAACATATCTATACCCGTCATCTTTCAAGATACAGGTGTGTTGGCTGCGTTCAATCACCCGAATCACTTACTTTAGTAAGCTCATCGGGATTCTCTCGCTTGCCGCCTTCCTGAATCTCGAAATCTATGGGGTATGAATTTTTATTTTTTGCACTTGTGTGCGCATAACAAGATAAACCAAAGGGACTCACCGCATCATGAAAGCTCAATCCAAACGCACTTCCCGATTACTGACTTTATTGGGGATCGTGGTGGCGATTATTGTTGCTGTGTTTGTCTGGCGTCATTTCAGTGCTGCCCCACCAAACAGTGCGCCGGGGGCACAGCAAAATGGCGCAGGAAGCAGTTCCGCTCGCGCGGGCAGCCGCCGTAATATGCCGATGTCTCCAGTGCAAGCCGCCACTGCCACCGAACAAGCGGTGCCGCGTTATCTCACCGGCTTAGGGACAGTGATTGCCGCGAACACCGTCACGGTCACCAGCCGGGTTGATGGCCAGTTAATGGCTATCCACTTTACTGAAGGCCAGCAGGTTAAGGCCGGTGACTTACTGGTCGAAATTGACCCGCGCCCTTACCAAGTTCAACTGACCCAAGCTCAAGGGCAACTAGCCAAAGACCAGGCCACACTAGACAATGCTCGCCGCGATTTGGCCCGCTATCAAAAATTGGCTAAAACCGGCCTGATTTCACAGCAAGATTTGGATACTCAAGCTTCATTGGTGCGCCAGAGCGAAGGCAGTGTAAAAGCCGATCAAGGAGCTATCGACAGCGCCCAACTGCAACTGACTTATAGCCGCATTACCGCGCCCATTTCCGGTAAAGTCGGGCTAAAACAAGTGGATGTCGGTAACTACATTACCAGCGGCACCGCCACCCCGATTGTGGTTATCACTCAAACACATCCTGTTGATGTGGTCTTTACCCTACCGGAAAGTGATATCCCGGCCATTATGCAAGCACAGAAAAATGCAGCAGAAAATAAGACTACCGTGCCGGTTGAAGCATGGGACCGCACCAATAAGCAGATGCTAGCCCAAGGTTATCTGCTCAGTATTGATAACCAAATTGATACCACCACCGGCACCATTAAGCTGAAAGCCCGCTTTGCCAATGAAGATGACGTGCTGTTCCCGAATCAATTTGTTAACGCGCGTATCAAAGTGGATTTACTGCAAAATGCCGTGGTGGTGCCGACTGCGGCGGTGCAGATGGGTAACGAGGGGAGTTTTGTCTGGACATTAAATGACGAGAATAAAGTCAGTAAGCACTTAGTTACCACCGGAATTCAAGATAGTAAACAAGTGGTTATCAGCGCCGGGCTGGATGCCGGTCAGCGCGTGGTCACTGACGGTATTGATCGCCTGACGGAAGGTTTGCAAGTTGAAGTGGTCACTCCTCGTTCAGCAGAGGCTGCTCAAACTGACGCGGCAGAAAAACCAGCTACGACCGAAAAAGGCACACAACGTCGAGGTGGAAAACCGGCGGCTGATGCACCGGCTGGCACAGCTCCAGCGGCGGAGAAATCCTGATGCAAGTGATGCCTCCAACCCCCGGCGGCGGGCCATCACGGCTGTTTATCCTGCGCCCAGTTGCCACCACACTGTTTATGGTCGCCATTCTGTTAGCGGGGATTATCGGCTATCGCGCTTTGCCGGTCTCCGCCCTGCCGGAAGTCGATTACCCGACCATTCAGGTGGTGACACTTTACCCCGGTGCCAGCCCGGATGTGGTGACTTCCTCTATTACTGCGCCACTGGAGCGCCAGTTTGGCCAGATGTCTGGCTTGAAACAAATGGCGTCACAAAGCTCTGGGGGCGCGTCGGTCATCACCTTACAATTCCAGCTCACTTTGCCGCTGGACGTAGCCGAGCAAGAAGTGCAGGCGGCGATTAACTCCGCCACCAATCTGCTGCCCAATGACCTGCCCTATCCGCCGATTTACAGCAAAGTGAATCCAGCGGATCCGCCCATTCTGACACTGGCGGTGACCTCCACCGCGCTCCCGATGACTCAAGTGGAAGATATGGTCGAAACCCGCATTGCGCAGAAAATCTCGCAAGTGACCGGCGTGGGTCTGGTCACCATTTCTGGCGGTCAGCGCCCGGCGGTGCGGGTGAAATTGAATGCACCGGCAGTCGCTGCTTTGGGGCTGGACAGCGAAACCATTCGCACCGCCATCAGCAATGCCAACGTCAACTCCGCCAAAGGCAGTCTGGATGGGCCAACCCGCTCAGTTACCTTGTCGGCCA
This sequence comes from Yersinia thracica, assembly GCF_902170565.1. Lineage (GTDB taxonomy): Bacteria > Pseudomonadota > Gammaproteobacteria > Enterobacterales > Enterobacteriaceae > Yersinia > Yersinia thracica. The sequence goes on along the minus strand of NZ_CABHXX010000125.1, from coordinate 17,147 downwards.
ATGACCAGATGAAATCCGCTGAGGATTACCGCGACCTGATTGTCGCTTACCAAAATGGTGCGCCAGTGCGCTTGCAGGATGTCGCCACCATCGAACAGGGCGCAGAAAATAACAAACTGGCTGCTTGGGCCAATACCCAACAGGCGATTGTGCTGAATATCCAGCGCCAGCCGGGGGTCAATGTGATTGCCACCGCCGACAGTATTCGCGAAATGCTGCCGGATTTGATCAAAAGCCTGCCGAAGTCAGTTGATGTCACAGTGCTGACCGACCGCACCACCACTATCCGTGCTTCAGTCAGTGATGTGCAGTTTGAATTAATGCTGGCGATTGTATTGGTGGTGATGGTGATTTACCTGTTCCTGCGCAATGCAGCGGCCACCATTATCCCCAGCATTGCCGTGCCGCTGTCACTGATTGGGACATTCGCCGCGATGTATTTCCTCGGTTTTTCAATCAATAACCTGACATTAATGGCCCTGACCATTGCCACCGGTTTTGTGGTCGATGATGCCATCGTGGTGATTGAAAATATCTCGCGCTATATCGAAAAGGGCGAAAAACCGCTGGATGCCGCGCTAAAAGGGGCCGGTGAGATTGGCTTTACCATTATTTCACTGACTTTCTCATTGATTGCGGTGTTGATTCCGCTGCTGTTTATGGGCGACATCGTCGGCCGCCTGTTCCGTGAATTTGCCGTCACACTGGCGGTGGCAATCCTGATTTCAGCGGTGGTTTCCCTGACACTGACACCCATGATGTGCGCACGGATGCTCAGTTATGAATCCCTGCGCAAGCAAAACCGCCTATCGCGCGCCAGTGAAAAATTCTTTGACTGGATCATCGCCCATTATGCGGTGGCACTGAAAAAAGTGCTTAATCATCAATGGATAACTCTGGGTGTCACCTTAAGCACGCTGGTGCTGACAGTATTACTTTACTTACTCATGCCCAAAGGCTTTTTCCCCTTGCAGGACAATGGCCTCATTCAGGGCACTTTGGAAGCGCCGCAATCTGTTTCATTCAGTAATATGGCGGAGCGCCAGCAGCAAGTGGCCGCTATTATCCTGAAAGATCCGGCGGTCGAAAGCCTGACCTCATTTGTCGGGGTCGACGGCACCAACGCCACGCTCAATAATGGCCGGTTGCAGATTAACCTTAAGCCGTTGAGCAGCAGAGAGGATCGCATCCCAGAGATAATCACCCGCTTGCAGCAGAGTGTGGCTGGAATTCCGGGGATTAAACTCTATTTGCAGCCGGTACAAGACTTGACCATTGATACCCAACTGAGCCGCACCCAATATCAGTTCACTCTGCAAGCCACTTCACTGGAGGAACTGAGCACCTGGGTGCCGAAACTGGTCAGTGAATTACAGCAACAAGCGCCATTCCAGGATGTCACCAGCGACTGGCAGGATCAGGGGTTAGTGGCCTTTGTCAATGTCGACCGAGACAGCGCCAGCCGTCTGGGGATCACCATGGCCGCCATCGACAGCGCGCTCTATAACGCCTTTGGTCAGCGGTTGATTTCCACCATTTATACCCAAGCCAATCAGTATCGGGTGGTGCTAGAGCATGATATCAAAGCCACACCGGGGCTGGCGGCCTTTAATGATATCCGCCTGACCGGCAGTGACGGTAAAGGCGTGCCGCTGAGCAGCATTGCCACTATTGAAGAGCGCTTCGGGCCGCTTTCTATCAACCATTTGAATCAGTTCCCGTCAGCCACTATCTCATTCAATGTGGCGCAGGGCTATTCTCTGGGGGAAGCGGTCAATGCCGTGACCCAAGCGGAGCAGGCCATCCAGCTACCGGCGGATATTATGACCCGCTTCCAAGGTTCGACACTGGCGTTCCAGGCCGCGCTAGGCAGCACACTATGGCTGATTATTGCCGCTATTGTGGCGATGTATATCGTGCTCGGGGTGTTGTACGAAAGTTTTATTCACCCGGTGACTATCTTATCCACCCTGCCGACCGCTGGTGTCGGGGCCTTGCTGGCCCTGATGTTGACCGGTCATGAGCTGGATGTGATCGCCATTATCGGGATAATCCTGCTGATCGGCATCGTGAAGAAAAACGCCATCATGATGATCGACTTTGCACTGGCCGCCGAGCGGGATCAGGGCATGACGCCGTATGACGCCATTTATCAAGCGTGTTTATTGCGTTTCCGCCCGATTTTGATGACCACATTGGCCGCGCTGTTTGGCGCATTGCCCCTGATGCTCAGTACCGGTTCCGGGGCTGAATTACGCAATCCTCTCGGAGTCTGTATGGTCGGCGGGCTGATTGTCAGCCAGGTGCTGACCCTGTTCACTACGCCGGTTATCTATCTGTTATTTGATAAACTGGCACGCAATTCCCATGGCAAAAATCGCTATCAACATCAAGATATTGAGACGCCAGAATTGCCGGATGGGCGGGAACAGCCGTGAAATTCTTTGCTCTGTTCATCCAACGCCCGGTCGCCACTACCCTGCTGACACTGGCCATCACCCTCAGCGGGATTATCGGTTTTAGTTTATTGCCGGTATCACCGCTGCCGCAGGTTGATTATCCGGTGATTATGGTCAGTGCCTCGATGCCCGGTGCCGACCCGGAGACCATGGCGTCATCCATTGCCACGCCACTGGAGCGCGCACTAGGAAGAATTGCTGGCGTTAATGAAATGACTTCAACCAGTTCGCTGGGCAGCACGCGAATTATTCTGCAATTCTCCCTCGACCGCGATATTAATGGCGCGGCGCGTGATGTACAGGCGGCGCTTAATGCCGCGCAAAGCTTGCTCCCCTCCGGCATGCCCAATCGCCCGACCTATTTCAAAATGAACCCGTCTGATGCGCCAATTATGATCATGACGTTGACCTCGGATACCTTCAGTCAGGGCCAATTATATGATTTTGCCTCGACCCAATTGGCGCAGAAAATTGCTCAGACCGAGGGCGTCAGTGAGGTCTCGGTCGGCGGCAGTTCACTGCCTGCGGTGCGGGTGGAGCTGAATCCTGGCGCGCTGTTCAATCAGGGCGTGTCACTGGATGCGGTGCGCCAGGCGATCAGCGCGGCTAACGTGCGCCACCCGCAAGGTTCCATTGATAGTAGTGAGCAACATTGGCAGGTGCAGGCCAATGATGAGATCAAAACTGCCGAGGGTTATCGCCCGCTTATCATTCACTATAACAATGGCTCGCCAGTGCGGTTGCAAGATGTCGCCAATGTCGTCGATTCGGTGCAGGATGTGCGCAATGCCGGGATGTCCGATGGCAAACCGGCGATTCTATTGGTGATCAGCCGTGAACCGGGGGCGAATATTATCGCCACGGTCGACAGAATTCGCGCCGAACTCCCGGCTCTGCGCGCCTCTATTCCGGCCTCAATTCAACTGAACATTGCGCAAGATCGCTCGCCGACTATCCGCGCCTCACTGGATGAAGTGGAACAATCACTGGTGATCGCCGTGGCATTGGTGATTCTGGTGGTGTTCCTGTTCCTGCGATCAGGCCGTGCCACCTTGATCCCCGCGGTTGCGGTGCCGGTTTCGCTGATTGGCACCTTTACCGCCATGTATTTGTGCGACTTTAGCCTTAATAATCTGTCATTGATGGCGCTGACCATCGCCACCGGCTTTGTGGTCGACGACGCCATTGTGGTGCTGGAGAATATTTCTCGCCATCTGGAGGCTGGGGTGAAACCGATGGTTGCCGCCCTGCGCGGGGTGCGCGAAGTCGGTTTTACTGTGCTGTCGATGAGTATTTCTCTGGTGGCGGTGTTTATTCCGCTGCTGTTGATGGAGGGGTTACCGGGGCGGTTATTCCGTGAGTTTGCCATCACATTGTCGGTGGCTATCGGTATCTCGCTAGTTATTTCGTTGACCCTAACGCCGATGATGTGCGCCCATTTGTTACGCGCCCGTCCGGCCGGTCAGCCACAACGTATTCGCGGTTTCGGTAAAGTGCTGCTGGCTATTCAGCAAGGTTATGGCCGTTCACTCAATTGGGTGCTGGGCCATACGCGCTGGGTGATGGCCGTGCTGCTTTCCACTATTGCACTGAATGTTTGGCTCTATATCAGTATCCCAAAAACCTTTTTCCCTGAACAGGATACCGGCCGCATGATGGGCTTTATTCAAGCCGACCAGAGTATTTCTTTCCAGGCAATGCAGCAAAAACTGAAAGATTTTATGAAAATTGTCAGTGCCGATCCGGCAGTCGACAATGTGACGGGATTTACCGGCGGTTCGCGCACCAACAGCGGATCAATGTTTATCTCATTGAAACCACTGAGTGAACGCAGCGAAACAGCCCAACAAGTGATTGCCCGGCTACGCGGCAAGTTGGCAAAAGAGCCGGGGGCCAGTCTGTTCCTCTCTCCGGTGCAGGATATTCGCGTCGGTGGCCGTCAATCCAACGCCAGTTATCAATATACGTTATTGGCGGATGACTTAACCGCTCTGCGTGAATGGGAGCCAAAAGTCCGGGCGGCCCTGAGCAAGTTACCGGAGTTAGCCGATGTGAACTCCGACCAACAGGATAAAGGCTCGGAAATGGCGCTGACCTACGACCGCGAAACCATGGCGCGGCTGGGTATTGATGTATCTGATGCCAATGCGTTGCTCAATAACGCCTTTGGTCAGCGGCAAATTTCCACTATTTATCAGCCACTAAACCAATACAAAGTGGTGATGGAAGTCGCGCCTCAATACACGCAGGATGTGAGTTCGCTGGACAAGATGTTTGTGATTAACAGCAACGGCCAGTCAATTCCACTGTCTTATTTTGCTAAATGGCAGCCAGCGAATGCCCCGCTGGCGGTCAATCATCAAGGTTTATCCGCCGCCTCGACTATCTCATTTAACTTACCCGATGGCGGCAGCCTGTCTGAAGCCACCGCCGCCGTTGAGCGGGCAATGACAGAATTGGGGGTGCCGGGCACGGTGCGCGGCGTGTTTGCCGGTACCGCGCAAGTGTTCCAGGAAACCTTGAAATCTCAGCTTTGGCTGATTATGGCGGCGATCGCCACGGTGTATATCGTGCTGGGGATTTTGTATGAAAGTTATGTTCATCCGCTAACCATATTATCAACCTTGCCCTCCGCTGGGGTCGGGGCATTACTGGCGCTGGAACTGTTCGATGCGCCCTTTAGCCTCATCGCCCTGATTGGCATTATGCTATTGATTGGTATCGTGAAAAAGAACGCCATCATGATGGTCGATTTTGCTCTCGATGCACAACGCAATGGCAATCTTAGCGCCCGCGATGCCATTTTCCAGGCCAGTCTGCTGCGTTTTAGGCCGATTATGATGACCACTCTGGCCGCCTTATTCGGCGCGCTGCCGTTGGTCTTGGGCAGTGGTGATGGCGCTGAATTACGCCAACCACTAGGGATTACTATTGTCGGCGGGCTGGTCATGAGCCAGTTACTCACCTTATATACCACCCCGGTGGTTTATCTCTATTTTGACCGGCTGCGCAGCCGCTTTAGTAAAAAGCCGTTGATGAGACTGGAATAATGGCTAACCGATAAAACAGGTGGAAATATCATGAGAATCGGCATTACCGGCAAACTGTTTATGGCGATATTTGCCACCTGTATGCTGGTGCTCATCACTATGCACTGGGGAATAAGAGCCAGTTTCGAGCGCGGCTTTATTGATTATATCAAGCAAAGTAATGAGCAGCGGATAGCCATGCTGGGGGATGCGCTTGAAGTTCAATACCAGCGCTACGGTAACTGGGATTTTCTGCGCAATAATGATCAAGTTATTTATCAGATAATGAAGTCTCTCGAGCAAAGTGGTGATAACAGCCGCAACTTGCCCCCACGCGGTTGGCGCGCTCAATTTTGGGTGGTTGATAATCATAATAATCTGCTGGTGGGGCACACCGGGAAGTTACCCCAAGAGGCCAGTCGCCGGGCAATAACCGTGAATAAACAGGTGGTGGGCTGGGTGATATCCACCCCACCGGAAAAACTAACTCGCCATGCTGATATTAATTTTGATCAGCAACAGCGCCGCACCAGTTGGATTATTGTCGCCTTGTCGACCTTATTGGCCGCCGCCGTGACCTGGGTTTTATCGCGCGGCATGTTAGCCCCGGTAAAACGTCTGGTGGAAGGGACTCATCGGCTGGCTGCCGGTGATTTCAGTGCCCGCGTGGCGGTCAGTAGCCGCGATGAATTGGGCCGTTTGGCGCAGGATTTTAACCAGTTAGCCAGTTCACTGGAGAAAAATGAACAAAATCGGCGCGACTTTATGGCCGATGTCTCCCACGAGTTACGCACTCCGCTGGCAGTATTGCGCGGTGAACTGGAAGCTTTGCAAGATGGCGTGCGCGCGCCAACACCGGAATCGCTGATTTCACTGCAAGCTGAAGTCGGAATACTGACTAAACTGGTGAATGACTTACACCAACTTTCGCTCTCTGACCGGGGGGCGCTGGCTTATCGTAAAACCCAGTTGGATGCCGCTCGCCTGCTGCAAATTGCTATTGCCAGCTTCCATGGCCGCTTTGAAAACAAAAATATCCGCATCATCACTCACCTGCCCGAGCAAGCCGTAATGTTTGGCGACCCCGACCGGCTAAATCAGCTGTTTCACAACTTGCTGGAAAATAGCCTGCGCTACACCAATGAAGGGGGACAATTAGAAATCAGCGCTCAGCTTGCAGAAGAAACCTTAACGCTAAGCTGGCAGGACACTAAACCGGGCCTGAGTGATGAACAGTTGCAACGCATCTTTGAGCGCTTTTATCGCACTGAAAGCTCGCGTAACCGCGCCAGTGGCGGCTCGGGGCTGGGCCTGGCAATTTGCCACAATATTGTTGAAGCACATGGCGGTAAAATCAGTGCCGAACATTCACCTATGGGCGGCCTGCGGATTAGGGTAGTATTTCCGCTATTCCATTCAATAGGGTAATTCATCTCATGCACCAACAGCTACAGTCTACCAGCCAGTCTGGCACCGTATTGATTGTTGAAGATGAGCCCAAGCTCGGCCAGTTATTGGTCGATTACCTGCAAGCCGCAGGTTACAGCACCCAGTGGCTCACCAATGGCGCCGAAGTGGTCGCCGCCGTACGCCAAGCGCCTCCCGCCATCATATTGCTGGATCTGATGTTACCCGGCAGTGATGGCATCAGTGTTTGCCGTGAAATCCGCCGGTTTTCCGATGTGCCTATCATGATGGTCACGGCAAAAACGGAAGAGATTGACCGGCTATTGGGGTTAGAAATTGGGGCTGATGATTATATCTGCAAACCCTATAGCCCACGGGAAGTGGTGGCGCGGGTCAAAACTATTCTGCGCCGCTGCCAACAACAGCGGGAACAACCCAGTGAGAGCGCACCGCTGCTGATTGATGAATCCCGCTTCCAGGCAAGCTATCAGGGCCATTTGCTGGAGCTGACCCCGGCGGAGTTTCGCCTGCTGAAAATCCTGGCAACCCAACCGGGCCATGTTTTTAGCCGCGAGCAACTGCTGAATAACCTGTATGACGATTACCGCGTGGTGACTGACCGCACTATCGACAGCCATATCAAAAATCTGCGGCGCAAATTGGAAGCTCTCGATGGCGAGAAGCCCTTTATTCGCGCGGTTTATGGAATGGGGTATCGCTGGGAGGCCGAGATCTGCCGTTTGCTGTAATCTAATTTGCATTATGTTGGTGCTGTATGAGTCGTTGACTACACTCTAATAGGAATATCACCCAAAGGAGCAACATTATGACCACCGGTCACTATGAGATTAAAAAGGCAAAGAATGGGCAGTACCATTTCAATCTGAAAGCCAGTAATGGCGAAATTATTCTCACCAGTGAGATGTATGCCAGCAAAGCCTCCGCTGAAAACGGCATATCATCGGTACAAAGTAACTCTCCACTGGAAAGCCAATATGAGTTAAAGCTCAACACGAAAAATGAGCCCTATTTCGTGTTGAAAGCGAAAAACCATCAGGTTATTGGTGTCAGTGAATCCTACAGTTCCGAAGCTGCCGCTAAAAAGGGAATTGCTTCTGTTGTGAAAAACGGCCCGACCACCATCATTAAAGACCTGACACTGTAATCTTATTGATTTTATAGCGCTATTTTACCGAACTATCCTACTAAGAATGTATTCGCGCGGGGCCAGTGACCGCGCATTTCTCTCCTCATATTGATCCAGATCATTTAAACCTGACAAAAATTGTGCAACGGCTGATTTTCACGATGGGCAAGGTTACAATCCTCGGTTTTTAGCCACTCCCTCGGGCGTGGTTCTGACTTGAACTCAGACTGAGAGCCGTGATATGTCCTTACCAAAAGAATCTTCATCATCAATATTTTCACCAAATCTGCCTTTTACACCGGAATTGTTATCCCCTGCCGGCACCCTTAAAAATATGCGTTATGCTTTTGCTTATGGCGCAGATGCGGTTTATGCCGGTCAGCCGCGCTATAGCCTGCGAGTGCGTAATAATGAATTCAATCACGAGAATCTGGCATTAGGTATTCAGGAAGCCCACTCTCTGGGCAAGCGCTTCTATGTGGTGGTGAATATTGCCCCGCACAACTCCAAACTGAAGACCTTTCTACGTGATTTAAAACCGGTGATTGATATGGGGCCAGATGCCCTGATTATGTCTGACCCCGGTTTAATCATGATGGTGCGAGAAGCTTTCCCACAGGTGGATATTCACCTGTCGGTGCAAGCCAATGCTGTTAACTGGGCGACGGTTAAATTCTGGCAGCAAATGGGCTTGACCCGCGTGATACTTTCTCGTGAATTATCATTGGAAGAAATCGCTGAAATCCGCGCACAAGTGCCCGACATGGAGCTGGAGATTTTTGTGCACGGCGCACTTTGCATGGCCTATTCCGGCCGCTGCTTGCTCTCCGGCTACATTAATAAACGTGATCCGAATCAGGGAACATGCACCAATGCCTGCCGCTGGGAATATAATGTTCAAGAAGGCAAAGAAGATGATATTGGCAATATCGTGCATATTCATCAGCCTATTGCGGTGAAGAATGTCGAGCCCACATTGGGTATCGGCGCTCCAACCGACAAAGTATTTATGATAGAAGAAGCCCAGCGCCCAGGTGAGTACATGACGGCGACTGAAGATGAGCATGGCACTTACATCATGAATTCCAAAGACTTGCGTGCTATTCAGCATGTGGAGCGCTTGACCCAAATGGGTGTGCATTCGCTGAAAATTGAGGGCCGCACTAAGTCATTCTATTATTGCGCCCGGACCGCGCAGGTTTATCGCCGCGCTATTGATGATGCCGTAGCCGGTAAACCTTTTGACCCGACTTTGCTGACCACATTGGAGGGCTTGGCTCACCGCGGTTATACCGAAGGTTTCCTACGCCGTCATGTGCATGAAGATCAACAAACTTACGACTATGGCTATTCAGTTTCAGAACGCCAGCAATTTGTCGGCGAGTTTACCGGTGTACGCCGTGATGGGCTGGCTGAAGTCATCGTCAAAAATAAATTCTCAGTCGGTGACAGTGTTGAGTTGATGACTCCCCAGGGTAATATCCAGTTTACCCTTGAAAGTATGCAGGATAAAAAGAGCCAACCGGCAGATATCGCGCCGGGTAACGGGCACATCATGTATTTGCCGATTCCCGAAGACATTAATGTAGAATATGGCTTACTGATACGGAATTTGAACGGAACAAATAGCCGTAATCCTCACGAAAAAGCCTAAGAAGCAGTAATGCCAAATAATGCCATCGCTCAGATGGCATTTTTAGCAAATATTAGAAATGGATCACATCAATTATAATAACACTGGGGTAGGATAGCTCGAGTACAATCAAGAACTAAAAAAGTTTTACAGCAAGACTAGGAACCACCTCCTTGGCCAGCCCAATCTCCCTTGGGCTGGCCTTTTCTTTTTATCTTTCTAAGCTGTTGATTACAGACCATTTATCCAATTTTTTTATTATTATCGGTTCTTGTTATACTGTTAGATAATAACGAGAATGATCTCCTTCCATGAATAATTCCACACCAAATAAAAATTATCTTAGCTAAATAAATATTCCAGTAAAAATAAAAACTATTTTATTAGGGTCAGCTATTACTGATATTCTCAATTATTTATTGAATAATCTGATAGATAAATTAAACAACTGTGGGTTATTGTTAAGTTTATTGTAGAAACGCACTGGAGCAAGTTATGACCTCAATGCCACAGACACTTCTTATCCTTAATGGTAAAGAAGCGGGTAACCAAGATGTTCGCAATGCCGTCAAAAACTTGCGCGAGGAAGATGTGACTCTCCATGTTCGTGTCACCTGGGAGCACGGTGATGCAAAACGTTATGTCGAAGAAGCCGCATTATTGGCGGTCGAGACAGTCATTGCCGGTGGTGGCGATGGTACTCTCAATGAAGTCGCCAGCGCACTGATAACATTATCGGAGGAAAATCGCCCCTGTTTGGGTATCCTGCCATTGGGGACGGCCAATGATTTCGCCACCAGTTGCAGCATTCCTTTGCAAATAGAAAACGCATTGCAGCTAGCAGTGAAAGGCCGTGCGGTTGCCATTGATTTAGCGCAAGTGAATGATAAACACTATTTTATCAATATGGCCACCGGGGGCTTTGGCACTCGCATAACGACCGAAACGCCGGACAAACTCAAGGCGGTGTTGGGTGGCGCGTCTTACTTTATTCACGGCCTGATGCGCATGGACACCATTAAAGCTGACAGCTGTGAAATTCGCGGTCCTGGCTTTGAATGGTCTGGCGATGCTTTGGTGATAGGCATTGGCAATGGCCGACAAGCCGGTGGCGGGCAACCTCTCTGCCCCGATGCTCTGATTAATGATGGTTTGTTGCAATTGCGCTTGTTGATCGCCGAAGAATTACTTCCCGCGCTATTGACCAGCGTCTTCAGTGGTGAGAAAAACAAAAATGTGATTGAAACATCGCTCCCCTGGCTCGATATCACCGCCCCCCATGACATCACTTTCAATCTGGATGGTGAACCCTTATCAGGAAAAAACTTTCATATTGAGATAATCCCCAATGCTATCCAATGTCGCCTCCCCCCGAATTGTGAGCTGCTAGGCTAACTATCTGCACCGGGGCTAGCAATAGTTAGCCCATGATTATCCTCTATTTTATTCCCATTTCGGCTTCCGTATCCTCCATTTCAACTCCGACGTCAGCTTAGACTGTCACATTCTCTCCACTCAAAACCTTTCATTTCGGTTTGATTTTCTTTTATTTTTAATCTTCACTTTGAAAGCTTTTTCTTTCAAAGTGTGATCTATATGCAATAAATAGATCTAAAAAATGATTATGGTAGTGCACATGGCGACAAACAAGATGCTGAAGTTCATTCTGAACTCTCAGTATTTTGAAACCGCTTTAGCACGCGGAACATTAAATTTCTTTTGATAACAACGCGTTTGAAACAGCGAGTTTGATAACAAAAGTTTATAAAAACAGCCATAACCTCGATTACAGGAGAAAAAGAATGATTGAACTTATAACCCATGGAGCCGAGTGGTTTATCGGACTCTTCCAGAAAGGGGGAGAAGTTTTTGTTGGCATGGTCACCGGGATTTTACCTTTATTAATTAGTTTGTTAGTCATCATGAATGCGCTGATCAAATTTGTCGGTCAGGACAGAATTGAACGATTGGCGCAACGTTGCGCGGGGAACCCTGTTTCTCGTTATCTGTTGCTGCCAGTGATTGGTACCTTTGTATTCTGTAACCCGATGACATTGAGTCTCGGGCGCTTTATGCCAGAAAAATACAAACCAAGCTATTACGCCGCAGCGTCTTACAGCTGTCACTCAATGAATGGTCTGTTCCCACACATCAACCCAGGTGAGTTGTTTGTCTTCCTCGGTATAGCCAGTGGTTTAACCACACTGGGCCTGCCATTAGGCCCGCTGGCGGTGAGCTACTTCCTGGTCGGGATGGTTACCAACTTCTTCCGCGGCTGGATTACTGACCTGACGACATCCATTTTCGAACGCAAAATGGGCATCCGCCTGGACCGTACCGTACAACTTTAATATGTAATTCAAATACATACTGTGTGGAGCAGATCATGAGTGAGTTTATCCGGATTGAAAAAGGCGAAGGCGGTTGGGGTGGCCCATTAGAGTTGCCAATCGTCCCCGGTAAAAAAATTGTCTATATCACCGCCGGTACCCGCCCGGCCATTATTGACCGCATCAGCGAACTGACTGGCTGGGAAGCCGTCGATGGCTTCAAAGAAGGCGAGCCGCCAGCGGAAGAAATCGCCATTGCCATTATTGACTGTGGGGGCACCCTGCGCTGTGGTTTGTACCCTAAGCGCCGTATACCAACTGTCAACATCCATTCAACCGGTCAATCCGGGCCGATGGCGAAATACATTCTGGAAGATATTTATGTTTCCGGCGTCCGTGAAAAGAATATCCACAAAATCAGTAAAACCGACAGTGCAGCCGCCGCAGCTCCGACAGTAGAAACCACAGCCAAAGCGGCGGAAACCCCTGCTGATAAAGGGGGTCGTGATTACGATACCACCAAGAAAATCACCGAACAAAGTGACGGTTTGCTGGCAAAAGTGGGCATGGGCATGGGTTCTGTTGTGGCCGTGTTCTTCCAGTCAGGCCGCGACACCATTGATACCGTGCTGAAAACCATTTTGCCATTTATGGCTTTCGTTTCGGCATTAATCGGCATCATCATGGCATCCGGTTTGGGTGATTTTATTGCCCACGGCTTAACACCGCTGGCCAGCAGCCCGATTGGGTTAGTGCTCTTGGCGCTGATTTGTTCCTTCCCGCTGTTATCACCATTCTTAGGCCCAGGGGCTGTTATTGCGCAAGTTATCGGCGTATTGGTTGGGGTACAAATTGGTTTAGGGAATATCCCACCACAATTGGCCCTACCAGCATTATTTGCGATTAATGCTCAAGCAGCATGTGACTTCATCCCGGTCGGCCTGTCTCTGGCTGAAGCGAAACAAGATACCGTCCGTGTAGGTGTTCCATCCGTCTTGGTTGGCCGCTTCCTGACAGGTGCGCCGACAGTATTGATTGCCTGGGCAGCATCCGCCTTTATTTATCAATAAGACATTATCAGTAAGACATTATCAGTAAGACAGAAGCATTAGATTTTCTGTAATACATTCAACGGTTAAGGATGTACGTATGAATACTATTTATCAGACAACCATTACCAATATCGGAGACAGCGCCCGTGAGGCGCTGCTGGATGACATGCTCATCACCTTTCGCGAAGGGGCACCTAAGGATATTGAAGAGTTCTGTTTTATCCACCAGCACAGCGATACCGATGGGGAATTACAGGCAGGCAACATTATGGAATTAGCCGAGATACGCTATGTCATCACCGCCGTGGGCGAAGTGGCGACGCAAAATCTACGTGAATTGGGCCATATCACTATCCGATTTAATGGTGATGAGCAACCAGAGTTCCCAGGTTCTATTCATGTTATTGGCCCGACACCGACTGATATTTCTGTTGGCAGTTCGTTGAAATTTATTCGTTAATTTATTTATTAATTTATATCCGACGTCATTGGACGTTGCAGCTAACACCGCGGCAACGCCAAGTACCAAGGGTATTAGCCAAAGTAATTGAAGATGCAGCAAGGCAGCAAGTGAACAACCCCCGATGAGCTGACACCCGTCAGTGATTCGGGTTTGTGAGAGTAGCTAACACCGCTGCGGCTTCAAGTACGAAGGATAATTTTGGAGGTGTATATGTCACAACAAGTAGCAGTAGTGATTGGTGGTGGGCAAACTTTGGGTGCATTTTTGTGCCAGGGTCTGGCCGAATCAGGTTATAAAGTGGCGGTTGCTGATTTGAATTCAGATAACGCACAGTTGGTCGCGGATCAGATTAATGCCGAATATGGTGCCGACAGCGCACAAGGTTTCCAGGTTGATGCAACCAATGAAAGTAGCGTACAGATGTTGGCAAAAGCGGTCGATCAGCGCTTCCATCAAGCAAATTTGTTGGTTTACAGTGCTGGTATTGCTAAGGCCGCGCCTATCACTGATTTCCCGCTGGATGATTTTGACCGCTCACTACAAGTGAACCTGGTAGGTTACTTCTTATGTGCACGCGAATTCTCCCGCCTGATGATCCGTGATGGCATTGCCGGACGTATTATCCAAATCAATTCTAAATCCGGTAAAGTGGGCAGCAAACACAACTCGGGTTACAGTGCCGCGAAATTTGGTGGTGTTGGTTTAACACAATCATTGGCGCTGGATTTGGCGGATTACGGTATCACCGTCCATTCACTGATGTTGGGCAATCTGTTAAAATCGCCGATGTTCCAGTCACTTTTACCGCAATACGCTGCAAAATTGGGCATTGAGCCGGAAGAAGTTGAAAAATATTATACCGATAAAGTGCCACTAAAACGCGGCTGCGATTATCAAGATGTTTTGAATACCCTGCTGTTCTACGCCAGTGATAAAGCCGCGTATTGTACCGGCCAATCTATTAACATTACCGGCGGGCAAGTGATGTTTTAAAGAAATAAGTTTTAAAGCAATGAGTTATCAAGCCCGAATCACTGACTCGCACCAGTGATTCGGGTGCATGAGAGCAGCTAACACCGCTGCGGCGTCAAGGCAAAAGATATGACTCAAAGCCATTGGCGTTGCAGCAAGGCAGCCAACGAATAAATCCCGATGAGCTGACATCAGTCAGTGATTCGGGTGCATGAGTGCAGCTAACACCGCTGCGGCGTCAAGGGCGAAGAGGAAAGAGAAGATGTCTCCTACATCAGCACTGATCAGTATTGTCATCATCGCCTGGGTACTCCAGATTTTACTCGGATGGTGGCAAATTAACCGCTTTAACCGTGCTTTTGATAGGCTTTGCCAAAACAGTAAATCGGTCGGAGTGGGCCGGTCTGGCGGGCGTTTTAAACCGAGAGTGGTGATGGCGCTGGCTTTTGATGAAAATATGCGCGTCTGTGACAGCATGATTATGCGCGGAATCAGTGTTTTTGCCCGCCCACGCGCATTACCGCACCTTCATGGATTACATCAGCAGGATTTAATCCCGGATGTGATCTTCCCTACGGATACAGCATGTCAAACTGCACTATCATTAGCGATTAAACCGAAATCATGATATTTTCACAATGAAAGTTATTCTTTTTCATGTGAAAAGTTATGCCTGAAAAAGAGGCAATGGAAATACTTGAGCAGGAATCGTTATGAAACCAAAGCAGCGACAAGTCGCTATCCTGGAATATCTCCAGCAGCACGGTAAAACGGCGGTTGATCAACTTGCCGCCCATTTTTCGACCACCGGCACGACAATCCGCAAAGATTTAACCCGTCTCGAAAATGAAGGAGCGGTGATTCGCACCTATGGCGGGGTAGTATTAAATCGTGATGATGTTGAGCAACCCATCGACCGTAAAACTCATATTAATACCGAGAAGAAAAAGCAAATCGCCAAAGCGGCCAGTAAGCTAATTAAAGATGGTGATAGTCTGGTTTTTGATGCGGGCAGTACCGTACTGCAAATGGTGCCGCATCTGACTAAATTCAATAATATTACGGTGATGACCAACAGCTTGCATATCGTCAATGAATTAGTTGAGCTGGATAACGATCAGACTATCTTGATGCCGGGCGGCACTTATCGTAAAGGTTCGGCTTCTTTTCATGGCAGCCTGGCAGAATCTGCCTTTGATAACTTCAGCTTCGACAAGCTCTTTATCGGCGCAGATGGCGTCGATCTTAAAGCAGGTGTCACCACGTTTAACGAAGTTTATCATGTCAGCACCGCTATGTGTCACGCCGCCAGCCGTATTATTCTGCTGGTCGACTCTTCCAAATTTGGCCGTAAAAGTCCCAATGTCGTTTGTGCGCTAAGTGCCGTCGATACCCTGATTACCGATAAAGGTATTAGCGACGAATATTTGCAGGAACTGCAGAAAATGGGCATTAACATCATTCTGGTTGATAAAGATGACTAACCCATTACTTACCTATGCCCGTGAAACACTGGAAATTGAGCTAACAGAAGCCCAGCGCTTGTTATCACGTTTGGATAATAATTTTGTCCAAGCTTGCGAATTATTATTGGCCTGTACCGGCAAAGCGGTTGTTTCTGGCATTGGCAAATCCGGTCACATTGGTAAAAAAATTGCCGCTTCACTGGCCAGCACTGGCACCCCGGCCTTTTTCGTGCATCCAGCCGAGGCATTGCACGGTGATTTGGGCATGATTGGCCCGCAAGATGTGCTGATTTTTATCTCTTATTCGGGCCGTGCCAAAGAACTGGACATGATCCTGCCCTTGCTGGCCGACAGCCATATTCCCGTGATTGCCATTACCGGCGGTTTAGCGTCACCATTAGCGCTGGCGGCGGTTTGCGTGTTGGATATCAGTGTTGAACATGAAGCTTGCCCGATGGGGCTAGCGCCAACATCCAGCGCCGTCAATACCCTGATGATGGGGGATGCGCTGGCCATGGCATTAATGCGCCATCGCGGTTTCAATGCAGAAGACTTTGCGCGCTCACACCCTGGTGGCAGTTTGGGCGCGCGGTTGCTCAACCGAGTTCATCATTTAATGAGAACCGGTGACCGCTTACCGGTGGTGAATGAATCCGATAGCGTGATGGAAGCGATGTTGGAATTGAGCCGCACCGGATTAGGGCTGGTGGCGGTTTGTGATCCGAATCAACGGGTGGTCGGGGTATTCACTGATGGTGATTTACGCCGCTGGTTGGTTAAAGGCGGCACTTTGCAACAGCCGCTCGGTGGCGCGATAACTCGCCCGGGTTACCGCTTACCAGAACAATGGCGCGCGGGTGAAGCACTGGAAGCACTGCATCAGCATCATATCAGTGCGGCGCCGGTGGTTAACCTTGATGGGAAACTGGTTGGCGCAATTAATCTGCATGACTTGCACCAGGCCGGCGTTGGCTGATATCCCCGTCATCTTTCAAGTTGCAGGTGTGTTGGCTGCTCTCACTTACCCGAGTCACTGACTGATGTCAGCTCCATCGGGATGCTCTCGTTTGCCGCCTTCCTGCATCTTGAAATCTATTGGGGATATGTTTGTTGTCATCTTTCAAATTGCAGGTGTGTTGGCTGCTCTCACTTACCCGAATCACTGACTGATGTCAGCTCCATCGGGATG
>NZ_CABHXX010000124.1 GCF_902170565.1 Yersinia thracica | reverse complement strand
ACCGTAGGGGAACCTGCGGTTGGATCACCTCCTTACCTCAGATACGCATTGCGCAGTGTCCACACAGATTGTCTGATGAATGTAAATGAGCAAGGTAACCTGCTGTAGGTGGGTGAGACGTGCACCGTGAAATCGAGTATTGACTGCATCAGTCGCTTGAATTTGCAGGCAAATTCTCGCCTCTACACGAAATTATCGAAGCAATGCTTCGATAGTCAAATTTCGTGTCCCCATCGTCTAGAGGCCTAGGACACTGCCCTTTCACGGCTGTAACAGGGGTTCGAATCCCCTTGGGGACGCCACTCCGATAATGTGTGAAAGACATTATCAACCGGTTCTTTATGAACTAAAAAATAACGTAAAGATGACTTTCACAAGTCGTGTTTACGATATTGCTCTTTAACAATCTGGAACAAGCTGAAAATTGAAACAATACAGCTGAAACTTATCTCTCCGTAGAAGTACTGAGATAAGGATTAACCTGTATTAGAGTCTCTCAAATAATCGCAATGCCAATGTGTTTATCATTGTTGCAGTGTGAGCGAGAAGATACTCAGCAAGGCGTACAGCGCACAGCAACCGGAGTGAACTCTATGTTCATGAGGATTGCGCGCACTGCACAACGACGCAGAGTGTGTTCGCAGCCACACCAATAAAGAAGAAACACCTTCGGGTTGTGAGGTTAAGCGACTAAGCGTACACGGTGGATGCCTAGGCAGTCAGAGGCGATGAAGGGCGTG
>NZ_CABHXX010000123.1 GCF_902170565.1 Yersinia thracica | reverse complement strand
CGACCAATTGATTAAAAGTCAACTGCTCTACCAACTGAGCTAACGACCCATTATGTTTACTGCTTGATGACAATTCACTGCCCGTCGTGTGGAATAAATCCACTCGAGGTATTTTAGACAAAACAGGAAGAGGAATATCTATGCGATGATTTCAACTTCTTACATTCAAACCAAACTGCGAAAGAATGGTGGGCCGTGCGGGATTCGAACCTGCGACCAATTGATTAAAAGTCAACTGCTCTACCAACTGAGCTAACGACCCATTATGTTT
>NZ_CABHXX010000122.1 GCF_902170565.1 Yersinia thracica | reverse complement strand
TTTTTTTTTTTTGTTTTTTTTTTTTTTTTTTTTTGTTGTTTTTTTTTTTTTTTTTGGGTGCTTTTTCGTTGGGGGTGGGTTTGGTGGGGTGTTGTTTTTGTGGTTGTGTGGGTTGTGTTTTGTGGTTGGTTTGGGGGGTGGTTTGGTGGTTTTTTTTGGGGGTGTTGGTGTGTGTGTGGGGGGGGTTTGTGTTGTGTGGGGTGTGTGGGTGTGCTTGTGTTGTTGGCTGTGTTTTTGGTTGTGGGTGGGGGTGGGTTGTGGGGTGGTGGGTGTGTTTTTGGGGGGTTTTTGTTGTTTTGTTTGGGGTTCTGTTGGCGCGGATTTTTGTTTCTGATTATTGGTTTATTTGTTTGCCATCGTTTTGTTGTTCCAGTGCTGGGATTCGCCGCGCTTATTC